>NZ_CP062253.1:5880000-6563527 GCF_014863585.1 Pseudomonas gozinkensis
AACAGACCCGCAAGGCTCAGATTCAAAGGGAACCAACCATACAAGATCGCGCACCAAATACAAGTTTTGCCCGGCGCACGGACACCAATCCACGGACAGGGAGCCCACAGACTTGCTTCAGAGATGATTTGGTTATATTTTATACAGTTATTTCATCTTCATCATGTCATTCATCTTTTCCAATTCATCTTTTTCAAAGTCAAATTACTTATGACCACTGAACCGTCTAAAGCGCCACCGCTTTACCCGAAGACCCACCTGCTCGCCGCAAGTGGGATCGCCGCCCTTCTCAGCCTGGCGCTCCTGGTGTTTCCATCCAGCGATGTTGAAGCCAAAAAGACAACGCTAAGCCTTGAACTGGAAAGTCCTGCTGAACAACTGACACAAGATCAAGACGCTGCTGACGCCGTTCAAGCCACAAATGAGCCAGCAGCCTCCCCTTTCGCACAGATCGAAAACAGCGCCGAAGAGACGCAGCAATCCGCTCAGGCTGCACCAGCGCCGACACCGGTAGTCGAAGAAAAGAAGGCCCCAAATCACAGGGAAGTGATCGTCTCCAAGGGCGATACGCTTTCTACACTGTTCGAGAAAGTCGGCCTCCCGGCCGCGGCCGTCCATGAAGTGCTGGCCAGCGATAAACAAGCCAAACAGTTCAGCCAGCTCAAACATGGCCAGAAACTCGAATTCGAATTGAACCCACAAGGCCAGCTGACCAACCTCCACAGTAAGGTCAGCGACGTTGAAACCATCACCCTGACCAAGAACGACAAGGGTTATGTGTTCAACCGCGTTACCGCCAAACCGACTGTTCGCACCGCCTATGTACACGGCGTGATCAACAGCTCGCTGTCGCAGTCCGCTGCCCGCGCAGGCCTGTCCCACAGTCTGACCATGGACATGGCCAGTGTCTTTGGCTACGACGTCGACTTCGCTCAGGATATTCGTCAGGGCGATGAGTTCGATGTGATCTATGAACAGAAAGTGGTCAACGGCAAAGCCGTTGGCAACGGTCCGATCCTGTCCGCCCGATTCACCAACCGCGGCAAGACTTACACCGCCGTGCGTTACACCAACAAGCAGGGCAACAGCAGCTATTACACCGCCGATGGCAACAGCATGCGCAAGGCGTTCATCCGTACACCGGTGGACTTCGCCCGCATCAGCTCGAAGTTCTCCATGGGCCGCAAACACCCTATCCTCAACAAAATCCGCGCCCACAAAGGCGTCGACTACGCCGCTCCACGCGGCACGCCGATCAAGGCTGCCGGCGACGGCAAAGTGCTGTTGGCCGGTCGTCGCGGCGGTTACGGCAACACCGTGATCATTCAGCACGGCAACACTTACCGTACGCTGTATGGCCACATGCAGGGCTTCGCCAAGGGCGTGAAGACCGGCGGCACCGTCAAACAGGGCCAGGTAATCGGTTACATCGGCACCACCGGCCTGTCCACCGGCCCGCACCTGCACTATGAGTTCCAGGTCAATGGTGTTCACGTCGATCCATTGGGCCAGAAGCTGCCGATGGCCGATCCGATCGCCAAATCCGAACGCGCTCGCTTCCTGGCGCAGAGCCAGCCATTGATGGCTCGCATGGACCAGGAAAAAGCCACCATGCTGGCTTCGAGCAAACGTTAAGCCATGGCTCTGTATATCGGCGTGATGTCCGGAACCAGTCTCGACGGGCTGGACATCGCCCTGATCGAGCAATCCTCGGCGATCAATCTGGTCGCCACGCACTACATCCCCATGCCTGAAACCCTGCGCGCCGAGCTGCTTGGCTTGTGCGCCAGCGGCCCTGACGAAATCGCCCGCTCGGCGATTGCCCAGCAGAACTGGGTGAAGCTCGCCGCGCAAGGGATCCATGCCCTCCTCGAACAACAACAGCTCAAGCCTGAAGCCATTCGCGCGATCGGCAGCCACGGCCAGACCATTCGCCACGAACCCGCACGCGGTTTCACCGTGCAGATCGGCAACCCCGCCCTGCTGACCGAGCTGACAGGCATTACAGTCGTCAGTGACTTCCGCAGTCGCGATGTGGCCGCCGGCGGCCAGGGCGCCCCTTTGGTCCCGGCTTTTCATGAAGCGTTATTCGTAGAGAGTACCGGCAACCGCGCGGTCCTGAATGTCGGCGGTTTCAGCAATCTCAGTCTGATTGAGCCGAACAAGCCTGTAGCCGGTTTCGACTGCGGGCCGGGGAATGTGCTGATGGATGCCTGGATTCATCAGCAACGGGGCGAGAACTACGACCGTAACGGGCAGTGGGCAGCCAGCGGCAAGGTTGAACCGACCCTGCTGAAAGCCCTGCTCAGCGATCCGTTTTTCCTGACCCAAGGCCCGAAGAGCACCGGCCGCGAAGTCTTCAACCTACCCTGGCTGGAGCAGCAACTGTCGCGCCTGCCAGGTTTCGCACCCGAAAACGTACAGGCGACACTGCTCGAACTGACGGCACTGACCATCGTGGAATCACTGCAAAGCGCTCAATCGAATACCGAAGAGCTCCTGGTCTGCGGGGGCGGCGCCCACAACGCCACGCTGATGAAGCGCTTGGCCGACCTGCTACCCAACGCAAAAGTCGCCAGTACCGCGACCCACGGCGTCGATCCGGACTGGGTCGAGGCCATGGCCTTCGCCTGGCTGGCCCACTGCTGTCTGGAAGGCATTGCCGCCAACCGCCCGAGCGTCACCGGCGCCAAAGGCCTGCGCGTACTCGGCGCCATCTACCCCAACTGACAAATCGCAGATAACAAAACGCCGCAGAACCGTGAGGTTCTGCGGCGTTTTATTGTGTTCGGTGAAACGCGGTCAGATCGAGAACGAGGAGCCGCAACCACAAGTGGTGGTGGCATTCGGGTTCTTGATCACGAAACGCGAGCCTTCCAGACCCTCTTGATAATCCACCTCGGCACCCGCCAGGTACTGGAAGCTCATCGGATCGACCACCAGACTGACGCCTTCGCGCTCGACAATGGTGTCGTCCTCGGCAACATCTTCATCGAAGGTGAAGCCGTACTGAAACCCTGAACAACCGCCGCCCGTAACGAATACGCGCAGCTTCAAGCGATCATTCCCCTCTTCATCGACCAGGCTCTTCACCTTGTGCGCGGCACATTGAGTGAATTGCAAAGCCGTGGGGGTGAAGGATTCGACGCTCATGCTGACTATCTCCCGGCGTTACGCCGCCATAATGCGTGATGACGCGCATTATCCGCTTGTCCTAGAAAATCGGTCAACTATTGTTACGGTATATCAATAAAGCTGATCAACCGACCAGAATGCAAAAAGGCCCGTTAGACGGGCCTTTTTACCAAGCAAGATCAGCCGTTACGGCAGCATGCCGGCGTGGGACAGACCAAAACGCTCATCCAGTCCGAACAGGATGTTCATGTTCTGTACCGCCTGACCCGACGCGCCCTTGACCAGGTTGTCGATCACCGACAGCACCACCACCAGATCACCATCCTGGGGACGGTGAACCGCGATGCGGCAGACGTTGGCACCGCGCACGCTGCGGGTTTCCGGATGGCTGCCGGCCGGCATCACATCGACGAACGGCTCATTGGCATAACGCTTCTCGAACAACGCCTGCAGATCCACCGAGCGATCCACCACGGTCGCGTAGAGCGTGGAGTGAATGCCACGTATCATCGGCGTCAGGTGCGGCACGAAAGTCAGGCCGACATCCTTGCCCGCTGCACGACGCAGCCCCTGACGGATTTCCGGCAGATGACGGTGACCTTTCACCGCATAGGCCTTCATGCTTTCCGACGTCTCGGAGTACAGCGAGCCTACGGCAGCACCACGACCGGCGCCGCTGACACCGGATTTGCAGTCGGCGATCAGGTGCGAAGTGTCGGCAATGCCCGCCTCAAGCAACGGCAGGAAACCCAGTTGCGTAGCGGTCGGATAGCAACCCGGCACTGCAATCAGACGTGCTTTCTTGATCTGCTCACGATTGACTTCCGGCAAACCGTAAACCGCCTCGTCCAGCAGCTCCGGCGCGCCGTGTGGCTGGCCGTACCACTTGGCCCATTCATCCGCGTCCTGCAGACGGAAGTCAGCCGACAGGTCGATAACCTTGGTGCCGGCCGCCAGCAGTTCGCCGGCCAGTGCGTGGGCAACGCCGTGCGGAGTGGCGAAGAACACCACGTCGCAAGCGCCCAGGGTCTTGATGTCTGGCACGCTGAATGCGAGACCGTCGTAGTGACCGCGCAGGTTAGGGTACATATCAGCCACGGCCAGACCGGCCTCGGATCGGGAAGTGATCACTACCACTTCTGCTTGCGGATGCTGTGCCAACAGACGCAGCAGTTCGACACCGGTGTAACCCGTGCCGCCGACGATACCGACCTTGACCATAAACCTGCCCTCAACGAACCCACTGGAAAGCCGTCGATAATAGGGGCCGCGCGCCCCTGCGACAACCGTCAAGGTGACGTGCGGACGCTCAAGCCTCTACTATCCGGCCTACCGTGAATCAGGGAATAACCAAAAATGCTCTATCTGTGGATCAAAGCGCTACATATCGTCAGCATCGTGTGCTGGTTTGCCGGCCTCTTCTATCTTCCGCGACTGTTCGTTTATCACGCGCAAAGTGAAGACACGATCAGCAAGGAACGCTTCAGCATCAT
This sequence comes from Pseudomonas gozinkensis, assembly GCF_014863585.1. Taxonomy (NCBI): domain Bacteria; kingdom Pseudomonadati; phylum Pseudomonadota; class Gammaproteobacteria; order Pseudomonadales; family Pseudomonadaceae; genus Pseudomonas; species Pseudomonas gozinkensis. The sequence goes on from NZ_CP062253.1 coordinate 5,884,629, forward strand.
GGAGCGCAAGCTGTATCGCGGCATCATGGGCCCGGCGATGATCGCCGCGCTGATCTTCGGCGGCTGGCTGATCTACCTGAACCCTGGCATCTTCAGCAGCGGTGGCTGGATCCACGCCAAACTGACGCTGGTTGTGCTGCTGATCGGTTATCACCACATGTGCGGCGCGCAGGTAAAACGTTTCGCCCGTGGCGAGAACACCCGCAGCCATGTCTTTTATCGCTGGTTCAATGAAGTGCCGGTTCTGATATTGCTGGCTATCGTAATTCTGGTCGTGGTCAAGCCGTTCTAACTTCAACAAATACAACTTTCCGGGGTACTTCCGATGTCGCTGCCCGCTCTGCTCGAACAACGTCTGCGCCTGCCCGTAGTAGCGGCACCGATGTTCCTGATCTCCAATCCCGAACTGGTGCTGGCGTGCTGCCGCAACGGCGTGGTGGGCAGCTTCCCGGCGCTGAATCAACGCGAAAGCAGCGGCTTCAAGGCCTGGCTGGAGCAGATCGAAGCAGGGCTGGCGACATTGGAGAACCCGGCGCCGTACGCGGTGAACCTGATCGTCCACCACAGCAACCCGCGCCTGCAGGCTGACTTGAACATCTGCGTCGAACACAAAGTCCCCATCGTCATCACCAGCCTTGGTGCGGTGAAGGAACTGGTAGACGCCGTGCACAGTTACGGCGGCCTGGTCTTCCACGATGTGACAACACGCCGCCATGCCGAGAAAGCTGCCGAGGCCGGTGTCGATGGTTTGATCGCTGTTGCAGCCGGCGCCGGTGGGCACGCCGGGACCTGGAGCCCGTTTTCGCTGATCGCCGAGATCCGCGAGTTCTTCGACAAGACCCTGTTGCTTGCAGGATGTTTGAACCATGGACATGAGATTCTCGCCGCACAACTGCTCGGCGCGGATCTGGCCTACTTCGGGACGCGATTTATCGGTACCACTGAAAGTCATGCGCCTGACGCCTACAAGGAGATGCTGCTGACTGCCAAAGCCGCCGACATCATTCATACTCCTGCCGTGTCCGGTGTACCGGCCAGTTTCATGCGTCAAAGCCTGGAGGCTGCCGGTTTCGACATGGCAGCCCTGCAAGGCAAGGGTGAAGTGAACTTCGGCGACAAGCTCAAGCCGATCAACGACGAAGCCAAGGCCTGGAAAACCGTGTGGTCGGCGGGTCAGGGCGTAGGGCAGATCGACGATCTGCCAAGCGTGGATCAACTGGTAGCGCGTCTAGATGCCGAGTACCGCCAGGCCCTGGAGCACGCAGCGCAACTGCCGAAACGCTGGCCACGTTGAATGAAACCCGGCCAGTCGCTGTCTGACTGGCCTTAGACTCAATTTATCTCGCGACAAGGATGCCTCGGCCATGAGCGAACCCCGTTACAAGATCGTTTTCGACGGCGCGCTCCAGCCCGGCGTCGATATCACCACGGCCAAGCTCAAACTGGCCGATCTGTTCAAAAGCGATGTCGCCGCCATCGAGCGCCTGTTCAATGGTCGCACCGTCGCGCTCAAGCGTGATCTTTCGCACAGCGATGCGCAGACTTATCTGCAAGCGCTGGGCAAGACAGGGATCGATGCCCGGATCGAAACCGAAACGCCCATCGAGCTGAACCTGTCGGATGTCCACGAGCAAAGCGCCGCCGTCGCGGAGCCTGACTCGCCTTATGCGCCCCCTCGCGCCGCCGTCGGTGAAAGCCTGGCGGCATTCGCGCTTCTCAAACCGCTCAGCGTCGAAGGTCGGATCGGCCGCTTGCGTTACCTGGCATGGTCGATGGTCTTGAGCCTGGTAGCCCTGCCAATCGTCAGCGTGTTCGCGCTGATCGGCCTGGGCCTGGTGAGCGCCGACTCGACGACCGGCCTGATCATCGGCGGTCTCCTCGCCTTCTTCCTGTTTCTGGCCTTCGCGATCGTCGGCATCCTGTTCAGCATCCAGCGCTTGCACGACATTGGCTGGTCCGGTTGGCTCTGGCTGCTGACGCTGGTGCCTTTCGTGGGCAGTTTCTTCCCGCTGGTGATCATGGTCGTGCCGGGCAATACCGGCGCCAATCGCTATGGCCCACCGCCTCCGCCGAACAGCACGGCGGTCAAAGTGCTGTGCTCGCTGTGGATCGTGTTTATCGGACTGTTTTTTGTGGGTGGCATGCTGGGCGGGATCACCGCCATCCAGCAAGAGTACGAAAGCAGTCTTGAAAGCAGCTATGAAAGCGGTTCGGTGACCACCGATGAAATCGATGTCGAAGTCGAACCCGCCGCGAATTCGGCAGACGATGCAGCCGAAGCCGCCCTCGCCCCTGTAGACTCTGCGAAAGAATGAACAACGCGCCCCGCCGTGACACCTGCGTCCACGGCGCGGCGCTGTTGCGATGGAGATTTGCATGACCCGTTACGCTCTGATCACCGGCGCCTCAAGCGGTATCGGCCTGGCCATGGCCGAGGCCCTAGCACGCCGTGGCCGCAGCCTGATTCTGGTGGCCCGCCAGCGTGATCAGCTGGAAAGCATTGCGATTGAACTGACCCAGCGCTTCGGCGTGGAGGTGCTGTTCCGTGCCTGTGACCTCGGCGAGCCGCTGCGCCTGTCCGGTTTCCTGCTGGAGCTGGAAGAAGGCGACCGGCAGATCGATCTGCTGGTCAATTGCGCCGGCATCGGTACTTGCGGCCCGTTCCTGGCCCAGGACTGGATGACCGAACAGGACCTGATCGAAGTGAATATCCTCGCACTCACCCGCCTCTGCCATGCCATCGGCAACAGCATGGCGCTGCAGGGTGGCGGGCAGATTCTCAACGTCGCGTCGGTGGCAGCCTTCAATCCCGGGCCCTGGATGAGCACCTATTACGCCAGCAAGGCGTATGTTCTGCACTTCTCGGAAGCACTGCGGGTGGAATTGAAGAAATGCGCGGTCAAGGTGTCGGTACTGTGCCCCGGCCCGACCCGCACCGCGTTCTTTCGCACCGCGCAACTGAACAACGACAAGCTCAACGCCAGCAAACTGCTGATGAGTCCCGAGGAGGTCGCGCTGTATACCGTGCGCGCCCTGGAGAAAAACCGCGCAATCATCATTCCGGGGCGCAGAAACCGCTGGTTCGCCTTTCTGCCACGGCTCGGTTCGCGCTGGCTCAATCGCACGATTGTCGGCATGGTCAACAAGGCTTACTGCCCGCGCTGAAGGGCCGGCAGGCAAATGGCTGGGCGCGGTGTTCCCCCGTGGGTACACTCAGGCCAGCCCAAACAACGGAGAAAACAGCTGTGGATACTCTGTTCACCAAGATCATCAACCGGGAAATCCCGGCGAAGATCATCTACGAGGACGACCAGGTTCTGGCGTTCCACGACATCGCCCCACAGGCGCCGGTGCATTTTCTGGTGATCCCGAAGAAACCGGTGCGCACCCTCAACGACCTGACCGAAGACGACAAGGCACTGGCCGGACACATCCTGTTCACCGCCCAGCGTCTGGCGCTGGAACTGGGCTGCGAGGAAGGCTTCCGGGTGGTGATGAACTGCAATGAAAAGGGTGGGCAGACCGTCTACCACATACATATGCACGTACTCGGTCAACGCCAGATGAACTGGCCTCCGGGCTGATTCAACCCGGAGATCGGTGGGAGCGCCCGGCTCCCACATGACCCAGCGCAAACCTTCACCGGCCGATTCGGTTAAACTGGCCGCCGAGATTCTTCCCGGAGGTCAGCATGACTACCCAACGTCACTACTCGCCCATTGATCGTCTTCTGCTGCAAGCCGATGCCGCAATGCGTACCTTGCTGCCCTTCAGCGGCCAGCCGTACCGTCCGTCGCCGGCAATCGTGCAGCCCGATGTGCAGATGAGCGATGAGGACACCCGCCACGTCGCCGGTCTGATGCGCATCAACCACACCGGCGAAGTCTGCGCCCAGGCGCTGTATCAGGGCCAGGCGCTGACCGCCAAGCTGCCGCAGGTGCGCGAGGCCATGGAGCATGCGGCCGAAGAAGAGATCGATCATCTGGTCTGGTGCGAACAGCGCATTCATCAGTTGGGCAGCCATACCAGCGTGCTCAATCCGCTGTTCTATGGCATGTCGTTCGGGATCGGCGCGGTCGCCGGGCTGATCAGCGACAAGGTCAGTCTCGGGTTTGTCGCCGCCACCGAGCATCAGGTGTGCAAGCATCTGAACGAGCATCTGGAACAACTGCCGGCCGAGGATGAAAAATCCCGGGCGATTCTGGAACAGATGCGTATAGATGAAGAACATCACGCGGAAAGCGCACTGGAGGCCGGCGGCTTCCGCTTCCCGGCGCCGGTGAAGTTCGGCATGAGCCTGTTGGCCAAAGTGATGACCAAGAGCACTTACCGGATCTGAAAAACGCCCATAAAAAAGGCGACTGCCGCAAAGCAGTCGCCTTTTTTTGTGCCCGGATTTCTTAGCTCGGCATATTGCGCGCGTAGAAGATTTCCAGCATTTCGTGTTTCACACGCTCGGTCACCTGAGCGCGTTGCTCGGAAGACAGGTTGCTGGTGGCATCGCCGAACAGGTAATTGTCCAGTTCGAAGTTCTTCAGCAGCATTTTGGTGTGGAACAGGTTTTCCTGGTACACGTTCACGTCGGTCATCTGGTACGCGTCGCGGGTGTCTTCGGAGAGGTAGTTCTGGATCGAGTTGATCTCGTGGTCGATGAAGTGCTTGTTGCCTTCAACGTCACGGGTGAAGCCGCGCACACGGTAATCCACGGTCACGATGTCCGAATCGAACTGGTGAATGAGGAAATTGAGCGCTTTGAGCGGTGAAATGACACCACAGGTCGACACGTCGATGTCCACACGGAAGGTCGCGATACCGGCATCCGGATGGATTTCCGGGTAGGTGTGCACCGTGATGTGGCTCTTGTCGAGGTGGGCCAGGATGATTTCGGGCAACGGGCCCGGGGACTCTTCGATCTGGCTTTCGGTCGGGGTCACCGGCTCTTCCGAGATCAGAATCGTGACGCTGGCACCCTGAGGCTCATAGTTCTGACTCGCAATGTTCAGAATGTTGGCACCAATGATTTCGACAACTTCCGTGAGGATCTGCGTCAGGCGTTCGGCGTTGTACTCTTGATTGATGTACTCGACGTAAGCCTGCTGGTCTTGCGGGGTTTCCGCGTAGCAGATGTCATAGATGTTGAAGCTCAAGGTCTTTGTCAGGTTATTGAACCCGTGGAGCTTGAGTTTGCTTTTCACCGTTAAAAACTCTCTATGTATGCGGCACGGCCGCGTGATCAAGCATGCCCGTCAAGTGCGAACAACGCACCTGCGTAGGACGGTTAACACCTCTTCGCGATGGCGATTTTGGTTATCTGTTCAGGCGGATGACCCGTCGGTTGACTGATCACGGCCCTGAAAAAAGTGGCGCATTATGCAGACGTCAGCGGGGGATCGCCAGAGTCTGCACTGCTTTTATGATAGTTGAATGTCGCTTCAACCGAGTTCGACGATTTCGTAGTCGTGGGTGATCGCTACGCCGGCCGCGCCGAGCATGATCGAGGCCGAGCAATACTTCTCGGCAGACAGTTCGATGGCCCGTTTGACCTGGGCTTCTTTCAGACTCCGGCCCTTGACCACAAAGTGCATGTGGATCTTGGTGAACACCTTCGGATCTTCGGTCGCGCGCTCGGCTTCCAGAAAGGCTTCACAGCTTTCAACGGCCTGACGGGACTTCTTCAAAATGCTGACCACGTCGAAATTGCTGCAACCGCCGACACCCAGCAGGAGCATTTCCATCGGGCGGACACCCAGGTTACGACCACCGGCGTCCGGCGGACCGTCCATGACCACGACATGACCGCTGCCGGATTCGCCGAGGAACATGGCTTCGCCAGCCCATTGGATGCGTGCCTTCATCGCCAAGACTCCACTGTAGAAAAAAGGGTCGCCAGCTTAGCACAGGGCCCCGCCGGGACAGCGAGCAGGTTCCTAGGACGAATCCACCTTTAACGTAGGTGATTTCTCGAAATTTCGACGAAGTGTCTGGTAAGCTGGCGCCAATTCACTGGCGCCTTTGCCAGACTGTGTAGCGACCGCCTCAGCGCCTCATATAAAAACCAAATATAACCGTGCAGTCTTTTCGGGATACAACCATGGTTGGTATTACCCCCACACCCAAAATCAAGAACCTCGACAAGCTGCTGATGCATTGCCAGCGCCGGCGTCACGCGGCCAAGAGCAACATCATCTGCGCCGGGGATCGCTCGGATACGCTGTACTTCATCATCCGGGGTTCGGTCACGATCCTGATCGAGGACGACGACGGCCGCGAGATGATCATCGCCTACCTGAATGCCGGGGACTTTTTCGGCGAGTTGGGTCTGTTCGAAGAAGCCGGCCAGGAACAACAGCGCAGCGCCTGGGTGCGGGCCAAGGTTGAATGCGAAGTCGCGGAAATCAGCTACTCCAAGTTCCGTGAATTGTCGCAGCAGGATCCGGACATTCTTTACGTGCTCAGCGGACAAATTGCACAACGCCTGCGCAATACTACCCGCAAGGTCGGCGACCTGGCGTTCTTCGACGTCACCGGTCGTGTCGCTCGCTGTTTGCTGGAGCTGTGCAAACAACCGGACGCGATGACCCACCCGGACGGCATGCAGATCAAGGTGACCCGTCAGGAAATCGGCCGGATTGTCGGTTGCTCACGGGAGATGGTCGGTCGCGTGCTCAAGGATCTTGAGGAGCGCAACCTGGTGGATGTGAAAGGCAAGACCATGGTGGTCTTCGGCACTCGCTGAGCTCGAATGCTCAGCCGGTGTAGATCTGCGCCAGCATCAGACGAAAGAGCTCATCGAGACGCGCCAGTGCATGGGGCGCCGGGAATTTTTCATGCAGAGCGATGTGACTGGCGGCACGTACCCGCTGCTCCAGACCACACGCTTCGTTGAAGCGATTGACCGCCGCAACCATCGACTCACGTTCGTCATCCACCAGCATCGCACCGTGCACCAAACCCACCGGACGCTGACCGCCCTGACTCTGACGCCAGCGCTGGGCGGTACCTACCATCTTGCGACCGTCGAGATTGACGTTGAAGCGCCCATCGCAGAATGCACCGTCGATTTCACCCAACGACGAAGTGCCACCCAACTCATCCAGCAACTCGCAGATCGGATCGCACAGCCGCCGGTAAGCGGTTTCGATGCGGTTCAGATCGCCTTCGCTGCGAGGCGGTGCGTAGACCAGTGCAATGTTGATGGTGGAAGCCGATTGCGGAACCGGTTCGCCGCCGGTTTCACGCAACAGCACCGGCCAACCGGCAGCAGCGGAGACTTCGCAGGCGGGATCGAATCCGGGCAAGCGATTCAAACGGCGAGGCATGACCAAAGCGCGATCGCTGGGCTGCCAGAACAGCAAGCCGAATTCGGCATCACCAGCGCAGACCGAGGCCAGCAGATCCTGTTCGGCTTGCAGGCCGGCTTCGATGGTCAGGGAAGTGGGGATCATAAGGTTTCCATAGGACGTTGAGTCTGAGGTGAATCTTATGCCGCCTTCGCGGGCAAGCCCGCTCCCACAGGGGACGGGCGCCTGCGAAGACTTGATCAGTCGAGGGTCGAACCGCTCACCGGCACGCCGCGCTCCGGGAAGAACAGACGCTGCAGCTCGATGCCCGGGCTTTCGGCGCGCATGAACGCTTCACCGACCAGGAACGCGTAAACGTCGCTGATTTCCATCAGCTCGACATCGGCACGGTTGAGGATCCCGCTCTCGGTGATGACCAGACGATCGCGCGGAATGCGCGGCAGCAGGTCGAGGGTGGTTTCCAGGCTCACGTCAAAGGTGTGCAGGTTGCGGTTGTTGACCCCGACCAGCGGCGTGTCGAGGGTTTTTAACGCGCGCTCCAGCTCATCGCCGTCGTGCACCTCCACCAGCACGTCGAGGCCGACGTCTTTGGCGACCGACGCCAGTTCGGCCATTTTCACATCATCCAGCGCGGAGACGATCAACAGCACGCAATCGGCGCCCAGGGCACGGGCTTCGACGATCTGGTACGGATCGATCATGAAGTCCTTGCGGATGACCGGCAGAGAGCACGCGGCGCGGGCCTGTTGCAGGTAGGCATCGGCGCCCTGGAAGTAGTCGATGTCGGTCAGCACCGACAGGCAGGTCGCCCCACCCTTCTCGTAGCTTTTGGCGATGTCGGCGGGAACGAAGTTCTCGCGGATCACGCCCTTGCTCGGCGACGCCTTCTTGATTTCGGCGATCACTGCCGGTTGTTTCTTCTTGGCCTGCGCCAGCAATGCCTGGGCAAAACCACGGGGTGCATCGGCCGCCTTGGCCAGACTTTCCAGCTCGCTCAGGCTCACACGGGCGCTACGCTCGGCGACTTCCTGAACCTTGCGGGCCAGAATGTTTTCCAGAACCGTCGGTACACTCATCCCTCATTCTCCACTTTGAATACCGCGGTAAAGGCACCCAACTCCTCGAGTTTTTCCCGAGCAAGACCGGTGTGCAGAGCGTCGTGGGCCAGTGCCACGCCCTCTTTCAGACTTGTCGCCAGATCGGCGGCGTACAGCGCCGCACCGGCATTGAGCACGATCATTTCGGCAGCCTTCTGACCGTTCTCGGTCTTGCGCTTGCCCAGTGCATCGCGGATCAGCGCCAGCGACGCTTCCGGGCCTTCGACCGACAGACCGTGCAGGCTCTGGCTCTTCATGCCCAGATCTTCCGGCTCGACCCAATATTCGGTGATCTGATCGTCCTTCAGCTCGGCGACAAAGGTCGGCGCCGCCAGACTGAACTCGTCCAGACCGTCCTTCGAATGCACCACCAGCACGTGCTTGCTGCCCAGGCGCTGCAAGACTTCAGCCAGCGGCCGGCACAGCGCCGGGGTGAACACGCCCACCACCTGATGTTTCACACCGGCCGGATTCGTAAGCGGGCCAAGCATGTTGAACAGGGTGCGCAGGCCGAGATCGCGACGCGGGCCGGCGGCGTATTTCATGGCTTTGTGGTGGGTCTGGGCAAACATGAAACCGATACCGACGTTGTCGATGCAGCGCGCCACCTGAACCGGGGTCAGGTTGAGGTAGATGCCGGCGGCTTCCAGCAGATCGGCGCTGCCGCTCTTGCCCGATACCGCACGGTTACCGTGTTTGGCCACGGTGCAGCCAGCTGCGGCGACCACGAAGGAAGACGCGGTCGACACGTTGAAAATGTTCGCCCCGTCACCGCCGGTGCCGACCACATCGACCACGCGGTCGAGGGTCTGGAGTTCGACCTTGTCCGCCAATTCGCGCATCACCGACACGGCGCCGACGATCTCGTCGATGCTTTCGCTCTTCATGCGCATGGCCATCATGAACGCACCGATCTGCGCGTCCGTGCATTGGCCGGTCATGATTTCGCGCATCACGTCGCGCATTTCATCGGTGCTGAGGTCAAGGTGATCGACGATACGGCTCAGGGCTGTCTTGATATTCATGGAAAGTCCTTAGCGCGTGCCGCCGGTTTGTTTGAGGAAGTTGGCGAACAGTTCGTGGCCCTGCTCGGTGAGGATCGATTCCGGGTGGAACTGTACGCCCTCGATGTTCAGGGTCTTGTGACGCAGGCCCATGATTTCGTCGACCGAGCCGTCATCGTGCTGGGTCCACGCCGTCAGCTCCAGGCAATCGGGCAACGTTTCGTGTTTGACGATCAGGGAATGATAGCGGGTGACGGTCAGCGGGCGGTTCAGACCGGCAAACACGCCCTTGTCCTCGTGGAATACCGGGCTAGTCTTACCGTGCATTACCTGGCGGGCGCGGACGACATCGCCGCCAAAAGCCTGGCCGATGGACTGGTGACCGAGGCAGACACCGAGGATCGGCAATTTGCCGGCGAAATGCTTGATGGCTTCGATGGAGATACCGGCTTCGGTCGGTGTGCACGGGCCCGGGGATACCACGATCCGCTCAGGGTTGAGTGCTTCGATTTCGGCAATGGTCAGTTCGTCGTTGCGCACCACCTTGACCTCGGCCCCCAGCTCGCCGAGGTATTGCACAACGTTGTAAGTAAAGGAGTCGTAGTTGTCGATCATCAGCAACATGGCGTTTCGAACCTCTTGAATTCTGACTTGAAGACAGCCTTCGGATGACTTGCCAGGGCGCTGCACACTGTCGGACGCGCAGGTCGCATCGGCACAGCGGCATTTCAAACGGGCAAGGAAGGCAAAGCGATACAGATCCGGCGGGGCCGGCAGAAAAGATTCAGGCGCGCCAACGCCAGCGGGCGTGTGCCTTGATGACTTGATCCAGAAGTTTGCTGGTGATCAACACGGGGAAGGTCTCGTTCATACGTTTCGGCACAGTAACTTAGCTGGACGGAGCGTGCAATATGGCCGGGGTCGTGGGGGATAAAACAATCGGAGGGTTGACGACCGATGGCAAAACGCCGGAAGTTTTTGGTACTGTCGTTTCGTTCACTACAACAATAAATAAACGGACTTGCTCATGATCAAACAGACGTTGTTTGTACCGCTCGCCGGATGCCTGCTCGCGATGGCCTGCGCCCAGGCGAATGCCGCACCCAACCCTTATTCCAATTTCGTGGTCTTCGGCGACAGTCTCAGCGACGCGGGGACCTTCACCGACAGCGGCGGTCCCGCCGGATCGGGCAAACGCTTCACCAACCGCACGGGCCCGAACTATCAGGACGGCAGCGGTGAGTTCTACTCGCTCAACGCCACCCAATTGCTCGGCGGCCGTCTCGGCTTCACCCCGGATCAGACCGCCGCCTCGTCCTCTACCGTACGCCCCGACCAAGGTTTGCCGGATGGCAACAACTGGGCCGTGGGCGGCTATCGCACCGACCAGATTCTCGACTCGATCACCAGCCAGTCCGCCACCGGCGAACGCACCCGCGCCGGTTATCTGCCGTCGAACGGTTTCCGTGCCGACCCGAATGCCCTGTATTACCTGACCGGGGGCGGCAACGATTTCCTCCAGGGCCGCGTCACCAGTCTTCCTCAAGCGAATGCCGCCGCCGATCGACTGGTCGACAGCGTACGCACGCTGCAAGGCGCCGGCGCCCGCTACATCATGGTCTGGCTGTTGCCGGACATCGGCCTGACCCCGGCCATCAACGGTTCGCCGCTGCAGGCTTTCACCTCGCAACTCAGCGCCCAGTTCAACACCGAACTGGTCAGCCAGCTGCAGAGCGTCAATGCCAACGTCATTCCGCTGAACGTCCCGGTACTGCTCAAAGAAGCGTTCGCCAATCCGGCGCAGTTCGGTCTGGCAACCGACCAGAACCTGGTCGGCACCTGCTTCAGCGGCAACAGCTGCACGGAGAACGCCCGATACGGGATCAACAGCGTCACCCCGGACCCGACCAAGCTGATCTACAACGACGCCGTCCACCCGACCGAAGCCGGGCAGCGCCTGATTGCCGATTACGCCTACTCGCTGCTGGCCGCGCCATGGGAAGCGACCCTGCTTCCGCAAATGGCCCAAGGCACCTTGCGCTCGCACCAGGATGAACTGCGCAACCAGTGGCTGGCGGATTGGGAAAACTGGCAGACCGTTGGCCAATGGCGGGCGATTGTCGCCGGTGGCGGCCAGCATCAGGACTTCGACAGCCAGCGCAGCGGCGCCAGCGCCGACGGCAACGGTTACAACCTGAACATCGGCGGCAGCTACCGTCTCAACGACGCCTGGCGCGTGGGCGTGGCGGCCGGTTTCTACAATCAGAAACTCGAGGCCGGCGACAACGACTCGGACTACAAGCTGAACACTTACCTCGGCACCGCGTTCGCCCAGTACCAGCAGAACCGCTGGTGGGGTGACGCCGCCGTGACCGCCGGGCATCTGGATTACGACAGCCTCAAACGCAAATTCCAGCTGGGGGTCAACGAACGCGGGGAGAAAGGCGATACCGACGGCTATGTTCTGGCCTTCAGTGGACGCGTGGGTTACGACATTGCGCCAGAAGCGAGCAGCCCATGGCACCTGTCGCCATTCGTCAGTGCCGACTTTGCCAAAGTTGAAGTCGATGGTTATTCGGAAAACGGCGCCGACTCCACCGCGCTGACGTTCGATGACCAGTCGCGCATATCCCGCCGTCTCGGCCTTGGGTTCCAGGGCAAGTACCAGATCACCCCGCAGACCCAGGTGTTCGGCGAACTGGCCCATGAGCGCGAGTACAACGACGACACCCAGAATGTGACGATGAACCTCAACAGCCTGCCGAACAATCGCTACACCCTGGCCGGCTATGCCCCTCAAACCAACCTGAACCGCCTGAACCTGGGCGTGAGCCACAACCTCACCAAGGATCTGGCATTGCGCGCCAGCTACGACATCCGCAAGGATGACGACTTCACCCAGCAAGGGATCAACGTCGGCGTAGCGCTCGACTTCTGATTCGCAGGCCATAAAAAACGCGGCGCCCTCACAGGCGCCGCGTTTTTTTTATGGATGAAGCATCAATCACTCAGTCCGGGGTTTGCTCGGCCAGCGCAACCGCACGGAACATCGCCCGGCGCTTGTTGATGGTTTCTTCCCATTCCAGCGCCGGCACCGAGTCGGCGACGATGCCGCCACCGGCCTGCACGTGCAGTTCGCCGTTTTTGATCACGGCAGTACGGATCGCAATCGCGGTGTCCATGTTGCCGTTCCAGGCGAAGTAACCGACCGCCCCACCGTAGACGCCACGCTTGACCGGTTCCAGCTCGTCGATGATTTCCATCGCACGGATCTTCGGCGCGCCGGACAAGGTGCCCGCCGGCAGGATCGCCCGCAGCGCGTCCATCGCTGTCAGCCCGGCTTTCAACTGGCCGGTCACGTTGGACACGATGTGCATCACGTTGGAATAACGCTCGATGACCATCTTCTCGGTGAGCTTCACCGAGCCGATTTCCGATACGCGCCCGGTGTCGTTGCGACCGAGGTCGATCAGCATCAGGTGCTCGGCGATCTCCTTGTCGTCGGACAGCAGGTCTTCTTCCAGCGCCACGTCTGCCTCTTCGGTGGCCCCGCGAGGACGGGTGCCGGCAATCGGGCGCACGGTGATCAGGTTGTCTTCGACCCGCACCAGCACTTCCGGCGAACTGCCGACGACGTGGAAATCGCCGAAGTTGAAGAAGTACATGTACGGCGTCGGGTTGAAGCAACGCAGCGCGCGGTACAGATCGATCGGGGCAGCCTTGAAGTCGATCGACATGCGCTGGGACGGCACGACCTGCATGCAGTCACCGGCGAGGATGTATTCCTTGATGGTGTCGACGGCTTTTTCGTAGTCGTCCTGGGTGAAACTGGAGCGGAACACCGGCTCGGCCGCCTGCTGCTTGCTGAAATCCAGGCCACGGCGCGGAGTGATCGGCTGACGCAGTTTTTCCAGCAGTTGCTGCAATTGCGCTTGGCCCTGCTCGAAGGCATCGGCCTGAGCCGGATCGGCCAGCACGATCGCGTGCATCTTGCCGGCGAGGTTGTCGAACACCACCACCGCATCGGAGACCATCAGCAGAATGTCCGGTACACCCAGCGGATCCGGGTTCGGGCATTTGCCGAGGCGCTTCTCTACATAGCGCACGCAGTCATAACCGAAGTAGCCCACCAGACCGCCGTTGAAGCGCGGCAGACCGGCAATGGTCGGCACGTTGTAGCGGGCCTTGAAGGTTTCGACGAAGGCCAGCGGGTCTTCAACGTCATGGCTTTCGGTCTCGACGCCATCGACGGTGATACTCACGTGATGGTCGTGAACCCGCAGCACGGTACGGCATGGCAGGCCGATGATCGAGTAACGGCCCCATTTCTCGCCGCCCTGCACCGATTCGAGCAGGTAGGAGTTAGGTTGGTCGGCCAGTTTCAGGTAGATCGACAGCGGCGTGTCGAAGTCGGCCAGGGTTTCGCAGGCCAGCGGGATGCGGTTGTAGCCGTCAGCGGCCAGACGCAGGAATTCTTCGCGGATCATAGGGTGCCTCGTGGTGTGAGGTGCAAATCAGTCAGGTGTGCAAACGCGCCGGCAGGCCGGCCAGGAACAAGTCAGGCGCGCCAACGCCAGCGGGCCAGGGCCTTGATGACTTTCATCCAGAGTTTGCGGGTGACCACCACGATGGCGTTTCCAGAAGGGGATTGAGAAGCGTCGGGCAACGTTATCTCAGCGGCCGTATCCAGGCAACCGGGAATTAGCTTGCGCAGATCGTCGATCACCAGCGCCGGGGATTCCTCGGCAATCGGTCGGCCATGGTTGTAGCCATAACTCAGCGCAACACACTTGACCCCCGCCGCTTTCGCCGCCAGCACGTCGCTGCGCGAATCACCGACGAACAACGATTGCGAGGCCGGGATGCCGGACATCTTCATGACGAAGAACAGCGCCGCCGGGTCAGGCTTCTTCTGCGGCAGGGTATCGCCGCCGATGATCCACTTGAAGTAGCGGCCGATCTTCATCTGATCCAGCAGCGGCGCGACAAAACGCTCCGGCTTGTTGGTGATCAGCGCCATGGCTACGCCCTGCTTGTGCAGCCATTTGAGGGTATCGCGCACGCCGGGATAGACCACGGTCAGCTCATGGCTGGCGCCGTAGGCTTGCATGAAAACTTCCAGCGCATGCTCGGCTTCGACGTCATCCACGGAGGCATGGTCGATGCCACCGGCCAAAGCGCGGCGCACCAACACTGGCGCACCGTTGCCGACCCACTCGCGCACCGACTCGATACCGGCAGGCTTGCGCCCGAGGGAGAGCAGCATGTTATCCACCGCCGCCGCCAGGTCGGGTACCGAATCGATCAGCGTGCCATCCAGATCGAACATCACCAACCGCGGCAGTTGCCCCGGGAACAGCTGCTCAAATCCGCTCATGGGCGAGCCAGCGCCAGTTCGGAACGCATCTTGTCGATGACTTCCTGATAGTTCGGCGCATTGAAGATCGCCGAGCCGGCCACGAAGGTGTCGGCGCCGGCAGCGGCGATTTCACGGATGTTGTTAACGTTGACGCCGCCGTCGATTTCCAGGCGGATGTCACGACCCGAGGCATCGATGATCGCCCGCGCTTCACGCAGCTTGTCGAGGGTGCCGGGGATGAATTTCTGCCCGCCGAAACCCGGGTTGACGCTCATCAGCAAGACCATGTCGACCTTGTCGATCACGTACTTGAGCACGTCCAGCGGGGTCGCCGGGTTGAACACCAGGCCGGATTTGCAGCCGCCTTCACGGATCAGTTGCAGCGAACGATCGACGTGCAGCGTGGCTTCCGGGTGGAAGGTGATGTAGGTGGCGCCGGCCTCGATGAAGTCGCCGACGATGCGATCCACCGGGCTGACCATCAGGTGCGCGTCGATCGGCGCGGTCACGCCGTACTTGCGCAGTGCGGCGCAGACCATCGGGCCGATGGTCAGGTTCGGTACGTAGTGGTTGTCCATGACATCGAAGTGAACGAAGTCGGCACCGGCGGCCAGAACGTTGTCCACTTCCTCGCCCAGGCGGGCGAAGTCGGCGGAGAGAATCGACGGAGCAATAACGAAGGGCTGCATGACGCACCTTTTCTGAGCTAAATCACGATGGCGCGCATTGTATACCTCAAGTTTCCGCGCGCGCACCGTGACCGCGATGATTGGGTTGTGCCATGACCGATGACCGGCGGGTTCTCAGTACGCCGCCCGGTAGATCTTCTCGATGTCGGCGGCACTGAGCTTGCGCGGGTTGTTGCGCATCAGGCGCTCGATTCCCGCGGCCTCTACCGCCATGGCCGGGATCGCTTCTTCGGGCACGCCGAAACTGCGCAAGCCCAGCGGAATTTCTACCGCCGCGCACAGTTCGGTCATCGCAGCGACCGCACTGTCGGCGGCCTCATTGAGACTCAGATGAGCGGTCTTCACCCCCATGGCTTCGGCGATATCCTGCATCCGTTCGACGCAGGCCATCTTGTTCCAGGTCATGACATACGGCAGCAGCAACGCATTGCTGACGCCGTGGGCAATGTTGAAACGCCCACCCAGCGGATACGCCAGCGCATGCACCGCGCCAACCCCGGCATTGCCGAACGCCATGCCGGCCATCAGGCTGGCGGTGGCCATGTCTTCCCGGGCCTGCAGGTTGGAGGGATTGGCGTAGGCCTTGGGCAAGGACCGGGCGATCAATTTGATTGCGCCGATGGCCAGCGAATCGGTGATCGGCGAGGCATTCAGTGACAGGTAGGATTCGATGGCATGCACCAGCGCATCGACGCCACTGGCGGCGGTGACACTGCGCGGGCAGGTCAGGGTCATCTGCGGGCTGACCAGCGCCACGTCTGGCAAAAGGTAATCGCTGACGATGCCTTTCTTCAGTTGGGCGACCTTGTCCGAAAGTATGGCGACGTTGGTCACTTCAGAACCGGTGCCGGCGGTAGTCGGGATCGCAATCAGCGGCGGGCCTTTGCGCGGTACCTGATCGACGCCGAACAGATCTTCCAGCGCACCGTGATAACCGGCATATGCCGCGACGCTCTTGGCGATGTCGATGGCACTGCCGCCACCGAGACCGATCAGCCCGTCATGCCCGCCTTCGCGGTAGACACGCATGCAGTCCTCGACGATGGCGATCTCCGGATCGGGTAGCACCCGGTCGAAGATTTCGTACTCGCGCTCGCCGATCTGCGCCAGCGCCAGCTCAACCGTGCCGGACTTGACCAGCGCGGCATCGGTGACAATCAGCGGGTTATCGATGTCCAGCCGCGTGAGCTCGGCCGACAGTTGCTCGATGGCTCCGGCGCCGGTGATCAGTTTGTGAGCAATCTTGAACGAGGAAAGACTCATCGTGCGCAGCCTCTTATAGATGTGGGAGCTGAGCACAAGCGTAGCTGGGGAATTCGGGTTGTCTGTCATTCAGCGCATGAATGACTGACCGCACACTGATCGTTCCCACGCTCCGCGTGGGAATGCAGCCCGGGACGCTCCGCGTTCCATTCGGGAGCGGGAACGCGGAGCGAGGGAGCAATATCGAGCTGGTTCAGACCTGGGCAGTACGCAGCTTCTCACTCCGCCCACGCAACCACTCCAGCGTCAGCAGCAGAATCACCGAGAAGGCAATCAGCAGAGTCGCAGCCGCCGCGATCGTCGGGCTCAGGTTCTCGCGAATCCCGCTGAACATCTGCCGAGGCAACGTCGCTTGCTCGGGACCTGCGAGGAACAGCGTCACCACCACTTCATCGAACGAGGTCGCAAAGGCAAACAGCGCACCGGAAATCACCCCCGGCGCAATCAGCGGCAAGGTCACCCGACGGAACGTGGTCAGCGGCGAGGCGCCAAGGCTGGCCGCCGCCCGCACCAGATTGTGGTTGAACCCCTGCAACGTCGCCGACACCGTGATGATCACGAACGGCACACCGAGCACCGCGTGCACCACGATCAGCGAGAAGAAACTGTTGCCCAGGCCCAGCGGCGCGAAAAACAGGTAACTGGCCACACCGATGATCACCACCGGCACCACCATCGGCGAAATCACCAGCGCCATCACCAGCGGCTTGCCGGGGAAGTCGCCACGGGTCAGGCCGATGGCCGCCAGCGTACCGAAGACCATCGCCAGCACGGTCGCGGCCGGGGCGACGATGATGCTGTTCTTCAGCGAGCGCATCCATTCCGCCGAGGCGAAGAAGTCCTGATACCAGTGCAGCGAAAAGCCCTGCAGCGGATACACCAGAAAACTGCCCGAGTTGAACGACAGCGGCACGATCACCAGCACCGGTAGGATCAGGAACAACAGGATCAAGCCGCAGAGGATCCGCAAGCTGTAGAACCACACCCGCTCGACGGGCGACATATAAGGACTCAGCATTTCAAATTCCCCTTAGCTCAGGCGCAGGCGACTGGCGCCCACCAGCCAGCTGTAGATCAGATAAAGCACCACGGTCGCCAGCAGCAACAGTCCACCGAGTGCGGTCGCCATGCCCCAATTGATGCTGGTGTTGGTGTAGAACGCGACGAAGTAGCTGACCATCTGATCGTTCGGGCTGCCGAGCAGCGCCGGGGTGATGTAGTAGCCGATGGCGAGGATGAACACCAACAGGCAACCGGCGCCGACACCGGCGTAGGTCTGCGGGAAGTACACCCGCCAGAAACTGGCGAACGGATGGCAACCGAGGGAAATCGCGGCGCGCATGTAAGTCGGCGAGATGCCTTTCATCACGCTGTAGATCGGCAGGATCATGAACGGCAGCAGGATGTGCACCATCGAGATGTAGACCCCGGTGCGGTTGAACACCAGCTCCAGCGGTTTATCGATGATGCCCATCGCCATCAGCGCGCTGTTGATCAATCCGCCGGATTGCAGCAACACGATCCACGCCGCGACCCGTACCAGGATCGAGGTCCAGAACGGCAACAGCACCAGAATCATCAGCAGGTTGCTTTGACGCGACGGCAGATTGGCCAACAGGTACGCCAGTGGATAGGCCAGCACCAGGCAGATCACGGTGATGATCAGGCCCATCCAGAAAGTCCGGGCGAAGATGTCGAGGTAGATCGCCTGATCCGGAGTCGCCGGGGCAATTTCGCCGAGATCATCGATGCGGTGATCCACTGCTGCCAACAGATAGAACGGGGTGATGCTGCTGGTGTTGCGCTTCACCGCTTGCCAGTAGGCCGGATCGCCCCAACGCTCGTCGAGGCCCTCCAGCGCTTCTTTATAAGAGGCCGGTTCGCTGGCGAATGGCAGCGAGCGGGCAGTTTTGGTCAGCAGGCTGCGATAGCCGGCCAACTCCATGTTCAGGCGCTTGGACAGATCGCCCAGGGTCTGGTTTTTGCGCGCTTCGGCGAGGTCTTCGCTGGCGGCTTTGTAGACCGGTTCTGCGGGCAGGCCTCGGCCGTCCCACGCCGCAATCGCGGTCACGGTGCGCGGCATGCCGCCGACCACTTCCGGGTTGCCGACGCTTTTATAGAGCAGCGCCACGATCGGCACCAGGAACACCAGCAACAGAAACAGCACCAGCGGCGCGATCAGCGCCTGGGCCTTCCAGCGATTGACCCGCTCGGCGTGCTTGAGCCGCTGCTTCAAGGTGGGGCTGTTGCCCTCGTTCAGGGGAACGGCGATGGCCATGACGTACTCCGCAAATCTTTGATCGTTACAGAAGCAGTGAACCGCCGCTGTTGTGTTGGAACACCGCAGCCTGTGGGAGCGAGCTTGCTCGCGAATGCGGTCATTCAATCAACGAAGATGTTGAATGGGGTGGCCTCATCGCGAGCAAGCTCGCTCCCACAAGGGTGAGGCGAGCCGCCCTTGCAGGGTCGCGTGCTTACTTCGCAGCCCAGGAATTGAAGCGCTGCTCCAGTTGCTCGCCGTTGTCAGCCCAGAAGCTGACGTCGATCTGCACCTGGTTGGCGATGTTTTCCGGGGTGGTCGGCATGTCTTTCAGGATTGCCTTGTCCAGCAATGGCACTGCCTGAGAGTTGGCCGGGCCGTAGGCGATGTTTTCCGAGTAGGTCTTCTGCTGTTGCGGCTGCACCGAGAACGCGATGAATTTCTTCGCCGCTTCGGCACGCTTGGCGTCCAGGCCTTTCGGGATGGCCCAGGCGTCGAAGTCGTAGATGCCGCCGTTCCACACCACTTTCAGGTTGGATTCTTTCTGCACCGCAGCGATCCGGCCGTTGTAGGCCGAGCTCATGACCACGTCACCGGAAGCGAGGTATTGCGGCGGCTGGGCGCCGGCTTCCCACCACTGGATGTTCGGTTTCAGCTCATCCAGTTTCTTGAACGCGCGATCCTGACCGCCCTTGCTGGCCAGTTCCTTGTAGACGTCTTTCGGCGCAACGCCGTCGGCCATCAGTGCGAATTCGAGGGTGTACTTGGCGCCTTTGCGCAGGCCGCGCTTACCCGGGAATTTCTTGGTGTCCCAGAAATCCGCCCAGCTGGTCGGTGCGGTTTTCAGCTTGTCGGCGTTGTAGGCCAGCACGGTCGACCACACGAAGAAGCCCACGCCGCACGGCTGGATCGCGCCTTTGACGTAGTCTTCGGATTTACCGAACAGCGCAGGATCAAGCTGTTCGAACATGTCTTCGTCGCAGCCACGGGACAGTTCCGGCGATTCAACCTCTACCAGATCCCAGGACACGCTCTTGGTGTCGACCATGGCTTTGACCTTGGCCATCTCACCGTTGTACTCACCAGCGACGATCTTGCCGTTGCCCGCCGCTTCCCACGGTGCGTAGAAGGCTTTGACTTGCGCTGCCTTGTTCGCCCCGCCAAACGAAACCACGGTCAGATCAGGACCTGCGGCCATTGCGCTGGCCGCACCCATCAGGCCCAGGGTCAGGGCTGTGAACTTCAGGGATCTCAACATTTATTGTTCTCTCCACGTGCAGGGTTGGTGTTGGTATTGCGGGGCGTTTTAGTGCGCCTCTAGAAGAGGATCGAGCGCGCGAACGTGCTCGACCTGCCAGCCAAGCGGAACCACGTCGCCGACCGCGAGCGCTGGATCGAGCTCGGCAATCGGTTGTTTCACGAAGAAGTCGGTCTTGCCGCAGACTTCCAGGCGCACCCGGACGTGGTCGCCCAGATAGATGAATTCGGCCACCCGCCCGGAGAAGCGGTTGACGCATTGATCGCTAGAACCGTTGAGGCTGACGCGCTCCGGGCGGATTGAAAGGGTGACCGGCTCGCCGGTCTGGCCGATGTTGACCGCCAGCGCCTCGACCTTTTCCCCGCGCCCCAGCTCGACCACGCAGCGCTCGCCGTTCTGGCTGAGCAGGCGACCGTTGAGGCGATTGTTCTCGCCGATGAAGTTGGCGACGAAGGTGTTTTTCGGTTCTTCGTAAAGGGTGCGCGGCGGGGCGATCTGCTGGATCTCTCCTTGATGGAACACGGCAACGCGGTCAGACATGGTCAGGGCTTCGCCCTGGTCGTGGGTCACGTAGACCACGGTCACGCCGAGGCGCTGGTGCAGGTGTTTGATTTCCATCTGCATGTGTTCGCGCAGCTGTTTGTCGAGAGCGCCGAGAGGTTCGTCCATCAGCACCAGTTGCGGCTCGAACACCAGCGCACGGGCCAAAGCCACACGCTGTTGCTGGCCGCCGGACAGTTGCGCCGGGTAACGCGATGCGAACGCATCGAGCTGGACCATGCTCAGGACTTTCTTGACCTTGTCGCTGACGTCGCTCTTGTTCATGCCACGCACGGTCAGCGGGAACGCGAGGTTTTCAGCGACGGTCATGTGCGGGAACAACGCGTAGTTCTGGAACACCATGCCGATGTCGCGCTTGTGCGGCGGCACGTTGTTGATCGCCCGACCGGCCAGGAGGATTTCACCGGCGGTCGGGGTTTCGAAACCGGCGAGCATCATCAGGCTGGTGGTCTTGCCGGAGCCGGACGGCCCGAGCAGGGTCAGGAACTCGCCCTTGCGGATGTCCAGGTTGAGGTCTTTGACGATCAGGTTCTCGCCGTCGTAGCTCTTCTGCACTCCACGAAAGCTGACCAGCACATCGCTGGCCCCTGCGTTTGATTCGACCTGGCTCATACCCACACCTTTGTTATTGATGACTGCTGTGGGATTAAGCCTAGTGGCTGCTCACAGTCACGCAAATCGGGGCGCAGGAGAGAATCGCCTCAGCCGGATGGAAGTCCGGGGGTAGGGATTGCCCTACAAGGATGACGCTAATGGATAAGGCAGGGGAGAGCGCTGAGCTGCAAGCTTCAATAACAAGCAAAAGCGTGTGTCGCTAAGAGATATGCCCAATATCGCAGGATCGATGCAGAAACCTGTGGGAGCGAGCTTGCTCGCGAAAGCGGTGTGTCAGTCGCCATCTTTTCTGACTGACACCGCCTCTTCGCGAGCACGCTCGCTCCCACTGTGGACAGAGGTGTGGTTCAGAGGAGCTTGTGCTCCATCGCGTACTTCACCAGCTCGGCGAGGGAAGTGATGTTGAGTTTCTGCATCAGCCGCGCCTTGTGGGTGCTGATGGTCTTGCTGCTCAGGGCCAGTTGCTGGGCGATGTCGTTGACGTTGGCACCCTGGGCCAGGCGTTCGAACACCGAGAACTCGCGCTCGGACAGCAACGAGTGCAGCGGCCGCGCATCGGTCAGGCCGACTTCGAACACCATGCGGTCGGCCAGCTCCGGGTCGATGTAGCGCCCGCCCGCCGCGACCTTGCGGATCGCCGTCAGCAACAGCGCCGGATCACTGTCCTTGGTCGCATAACCGGCGGCGCCGATCTTCAGTGCCCGGGCGGCCATCTGCGCTTCGTCGTGCATCGACAGCACCAGAATCGCCGGCGGATGGTTCAGCGCGCGGATCCGCGGAATCGCTTCGAGCCCGTTGACGCCGGGCATCGAGATATCCAGCAGCACCACTTCGCAGGGCACGTTGCGCAGGGTTTCCAGCAATTGCTCGCCATTGCTCGCCTCCCCCACCACTTGCAGATCCTTGGCCAGGCCGATCAATTGCTTGATGCCTTCGCGAACAATGGTGTGGTCTTCGGCTACCAGTACACGGATCACTTTTCTTCTCCAGATTCAGGCAAACACAAATCCCTGTGGGAGCGGCGGTGCGACGATTCGACTTGCCCGCGAAGGCGTCAGTCCAGACACCGCAAAATCATCAGACCTCATCCACCGGCACCCACACCACCAGACGAGTGCCATCCCCCGGCTCACTTTCAAGCACCAACCGCCCGCCCATGATCAACACCCGCTCGCGCATGCCCACCAGTCCGAACGAAGTCGGCCTGCCGGCAGCGGCGACAAATCCTACGCCATCATCGCTGACCGTCAGACACAATTCGTCCCCTTCCTGCGCCAGCGTCAGTTCCACAGTATGCGCCTGGGCATGGCGCATGACGTTGGTCAGCGCCTCCTGAAGAATACGGAACAGGCCGATGGCCTTGGCGTCGCTGAGCGGCGCAAGGTTGTCCGGCACCTGCACCAGACACGGAATCTGCGTGCGCGCCTCGAACCGCCGCGCCTGCCACTCGATCGCCGAGGCGATCCCGGCATCGAGGATCGGCGGGCGCAGCGCCGTCGCCACGTCCCGCACCAGTTGAAACAACTGGGCAATCAGGCGCTTCATGCTGTTCAGCCGCTCGTTCAGACCCGGGTCGAGTTGCGCGTAGGCCAGTTCGCACATCGATGTCTCCAGTTTCAATACCGTCAGCATTTGCCCCAGTTCATCGTGGACTTCGCGGGCAATGCGTGCTTTTTCCTCTTCCCGCACGCTTTCGAGGTGCGCCGACAATTCGCGCAGTTGTTCGCGGGAGGCCGCCAGTTCCAGTTCGATGCGTTTGCTTTCGGTGATGTCCCAGACGATGCCGTCCCAGACATAGGCACCGCCCTCCAGCTGACGGGTGATCGCCTTGATCTCGGCCCAGCGCTGCTCGCCCTGGCGCGTCAGGATCCGGCCTTGCCACGACCAGTCGCTGTCGGTGTCCAGCGCCTGATCCTGGGTCTGGTGATAAGCGGCCCGGTCATCCGGATGCACCAGACTGCGCAGGCCCATGTCGCGATGGGCGATGGCGGCCGGCGCGTAGCCGACCAGACTCTCGCTGCCCTCGCTGATGTAAGCGAAGTCGATCTGCCCGGTCACCGGCGCGCGCTCGAGGCGGAACACCAGCCCCGGTACATTGGCCGCGATGCCTTGCAGCCGCGCCTCGCTTTCCTGCAACGCAGCCAGGGCACGGCGACGCTCTGTGACATCGGTGAGATAAACCACGAGGTACTCGCCATCGCGAAAACGCAGGAAGCTCAACGACACGTCGGCCGGCAGCACACTTCCATCGGCGCGCACACAGTTGGTTTCAAAACTCAGCGGCCCTTCTTCGCTGGCCCGGGCGCGTTTCCACAGGTTCAGCCAGCGGTCCATGTGCAGGCCCGGTTCGAAGTCGATCAACGGCCGGTCGATGATGGCGCCCTGTGGATAACCGAGCATGTTTTCTGCCGCACGGTTGGCGTAGCGCACATGGCTGTCCCAGTTGACCCAGAGAATGCCGACGGTGCTCTGGTCGATGGAAAACTGAGTCAGGCGCAGGGCTTCTTCACTGGCGGCGCGCAGGGCGATGTCTTCGCGCGCGTCGAGCAGACGTTGTTCAAGGTTGCGCTGCTGGCGGCGTTGCCAGAACACGATGGCCACGCAACTGAGCAGCAGCACCGCGAACAACAGACTCAGGTTCTGCCAGAAGCCCGGAGACTCGGAAAGCCGCGGATACTTGGGTTGCAGCCACTGCGCATGCAGACGCTCCAGGTCCTTGGCCGGGATTGCGCGCAAGGCGCTCTCGACGATACCGGCCAGTTCCGGCCAGTCACGACGGGTACCGATGCGCAGCAGTTGCGGCAAACCGATGTCACCGACCACCACCAGCCCGGCGAACTCCGGTTCCGCCGACAGCCGCCCGAGCTGCGCCTCATCGACCACCGCGTAGGACGCCTGCTGACTCAGCAACAGTTGCAGCGCCTGACGTTCCATCGGTACGCCTTGCAGATTCAGGTGGGGATAGTTGCCGCGCAGGTAATCGGCGGTGACGCCGGGCATGCGCACGGCCACGCGGGTCTGGCTGTCGAGTTTTTCCAGTTCCACGGTCGCGCTGCTCTTCTGGTCGCTGACCACCAGTTGCGGCACACGCATATACGGGTCGGAAAACTGCCACAAGCGCAACCCGCCCGGGGTCTGGGTCAAGCCCGGGGCGATGTCGATTTCGCCTTCCCGGGCAGCGGCCTCAAGTTGTGCCAGATCCTGAAAGTTGCGCCAGCTCAGCTCGACATTCAGCGCCTTGGCCAATGCCTTCATCACTTCGACGTTGGCCCCCGACAGCCGCTGCAAGCGCCGGTCGTATTGCGCGTACGGCGCCTGCAACACCAGGCCCACGCGCAACTCATTGTGCTGTGCGAGCCACTGTTGCTCGCTCGCCGACAACCGCGCGAGGTGACTCGGTGGCGCAGGCGCCGCCCAGCCCATCAAGGGAAACGCCAGACAGCCGATAACCCACAGGCAGCAAAAACGCATCATTGAAGTCTCATACACTGACAAATTCTGACCAACCCATTAGGCTGCCGGGATAACTTCTGGCCTGGAATAACCGATGCCCCCTGTCTATCGCCTGGCAATGCCAGCATTGTGCCTGTCGCTGATCCTGCCTTGTGCGTTTTCCGTCGAAGCCGCGGATCCGGCACCTGCCCCCGCCGCAGAAAAAGCCGCCGAAGAAAAACCGGTCGAACGCCAGCCACTGCTTGAGCGTAGTCAGGAAGAAGCCGCGGCACTCGAACGCAAGGTTCCGGCCCAGGAACAACAGCAACTGCAAGCCGGCAGCGACACCTTCCTCGCCTTGTGGAAACCGGCCAACACCGCCGAACCCAAAGGCGCGGTGATCCTCATTCCCGGTGCCGGCGAGACCGCCGACTGGCCCCAGGCGATCGGCCCGTTGCGCCGCAAGTTGCCGGACGTTGAGTGGAGCAGCCTGAGTATCACCCTGCCCGATCTGCAAAGCGATGCCATCGCACCGCGCGTGGCCGAAGCCCCCGCCGCACCGAAAACCGCCGACCCGGGCAGCAAGGATTCCACCACCGCCGAGCCGATCGAACAAGCCGCCGGCGGCGAAGCCGATGTGACGGACAAGGTCGTTGCTGAATCCACCGAGGAACAGTCCAAGGCCGACGCCGAGCGAATCTTCGCCCGCATCGACGCAGCACTGGCCTACGCCGAACAACAGAGCGCGCGCAGCATCGTCGTCCTCGGCCACGGCACCGGCGCCTACTGGGCGGCGCGCTACATGAGCGAGAGACAGAACTCGCAGGTCGAGAAGCTGATGCTGGTAGCGGCGCAGACCCCGGTCAAGGCCAAGCCGGAACTGGTGGAACTGACACCGACCCTGAAGCTGCCGACAGCCGACATTTTCTATATGGATAAGGCGCTGGACCGCAACGCGGCGCTGGAGCGCATGCAGGCGAGCAAACGGCTGAAGACGTCCGCGTTCAGTCAGGTCGCACTTAAAGCGCTGCCGGACAACAAGGCCGAGCAGGAACAATTGTTCCGCCGGGTGCGTGGCTGGTTGAATCCGCAAAGCCCGGACTGAAGAGCCCGGACTAAAAACGCAGACAAAAAAATCGCAGCCCGACGCTGCGATTTTTTTATGCCTAGCGAAAATCCCGCCGTTCGCGAATCAACGTGTAGGCATTGTGCAATTCGCGGGTCCTCTCGGTGGCCTCACGCACTTGCGCCGGCGTGGCACCTGTCCCGGCGACCTTGTCCGGGTGATGCCGGCTGAGCAGGCGTCGATAGGCACGTTTGATCTGCGCCGGTTCACTGGTGGCTGATACGCCGAGCAGACGCATTGCCTCCTGATAGCTGACCGCCGCGCTGACGATCGGACGCTTGTGCGGCTCGTAATCCGCCGCCAGCGCCTGGATCTGGTGCGTCGTCCAGCCCAGCCATTTGCCCCACCTCGCCAGCAACTCACGCTCACTGACGCCGGCCCGGCCGTCGGCCCAGACCATCCGCCAGCAGGCGCGCAACACGCCTTCGGCCGCATGGGGTTGAGCGCTCAACCGCCGCAGATAACCGCGCAGATTGTCGTTGCCGGACTTGCCGCGATTAAATGCAGCAATCGCCCGGCGCTGTGCCGGATCGCTCATTTCCAGCGAGCGCATTTCCTGACGCGCCTGCTGGATGTGACCGTCCGTGACCCGCCCGTCGCTCTTGGCCAGACGCCCGAGCAACACGAACAACAGTTCGTCGTTGCGCAGCATCGGCCGGCCGCCGAGTTTTTCCCGCAAATGCCCCCAGCTCTGCAAATGCAGGCGCCGATCCAGCGCCTGCCCCAACAAAGCCCCAAGCATGGCCCCCGGAATGCTGGCGATAGCAAAACCTGCTCCGGCTCCAATCAGAGTCCCTGGCCACAACATATCAGCGACTCGCTTCTATCAAGGCTTCAGCTTCGGCCAGACGCTCGTGCGTACCGACATCGACCCAGTGACCTTTCAGTCGCTCGCCGGTCACCTGCCCGTCCGCCATGGCTCTTCGCAACAGCGGCGCCAGCTTGAAGGCACCGTCAGTGCAGCCGTCGAACAACTGCGGATGCAGTACGGCGATGCCGCTGTAGGTCAGGGTCGCTGCCTCGGCCTGGCCATCACGCACCTGGCCGTCGGCCAGGGTGAAATCGCCTGTCGGGTGATGCGCCGGGTTGTCCGCCAGCACCAGATGCGCCAGGCCAGTGATCGGCTGATGCAGCACGCTGAAGTCGTAATCGGTCCAGATGTCACCGTTGACTACCAGAAACGCGTCCTCGCCCAGCAGCGGCAAGGCGCGGAAAATTCCACCGCCGGTTTCCAGCGGCTCGCCCTCCGGCGAGTACTGGATCGACACGCCGAATCGCGAGCCATCGCCCAAGTGATCTTCAATCTGCTGTCCGAGCCAGGCATGGTTGATCACGATCTCATTGAAACCTGCCGCCGCGAGGGCACGCAGGTGGTATTCAATCAGCGGCACGCCACCGGCTCGCACCAGCGGTTTGGGGGTGGTCAGGGTCAGCGGGCGCATCCGCTCGCCTTTGCCTGCCGCCAGGATCATTGCCTTCATGCCGTCACTCCACCACGCAGGCTGGCGAGCAGTGCCTGCAGATCCGCCAGCTCGGGACGGCGCGCGATGACCGCTTCTATATAAGAGAAGAAACGCGGTACATCGCCAAGGTAACGCGGCTTGCCGTCGCGATGGCAGATGCGGGCGAAGATGCCGATGACTTTCAGATGGCGCTGCACGCCCATCAGGTCGCTGGCGCGCAGGAACTCTTCGAAGTCCGGCTGCACCGGGATGTTCAGCGCCAACGCCTGTTGCCAGTAGCTTTCCAGCCAGCCGCGCACACGCTCTTCAGGCCAGCTGAGGAATGCGTCCTTGAACAGACAGGTCACGTCGTAGGTCACCGGGCCATACACGGCGTCCTGAAAATCCAGCACGCCGGGATTCGGTTCGCTGAGCATCAGGTTGCGCGGCATGTAGTCGCGGTGCACCAGGACTTTCGGCTGGGCCAGGGCGCTGTCGATCAGCAGCTCGCTGACTTTTTGCCACTGTTGCTGCTGGGTTGCATCGAACTCGACGCCCAACTCGCGTTTCACGTACCACTCGGGGAACAGTTCCAGCTCGCGGCGCAACAATGCGACGTCATAGCTCGGCAGCGGTGCCACCATCGGCAGTTGCTGAAAAGCCAGCAGCGCTTGCAGGGCATCGCTGAATAACGCGTCGGCATTTTCGCTGTCGATCACGTCCAGATAGGTCTTGTTGCCCAGGTCATTGAGCAAAAGAAACCCGCGTTCGAGGTCCTCGGCATAAATTTTCGGCACGTTGATGCCGGATTTCGCCAGCAAAAAGGCGATATCCACGAACGGTTTGCAGTTTTCCTGAGGCGGCGGCGCGTCCATCACGACGAAGCTGCGACCCGCGCCTTCCCAACGGAAATACCGGCGGAAACTCGCGTCGCTGCTGGCTGCGGTCAACGTGGCCGGGGGTACGGCGCCCCAGCCCTGATCTGCAAAAAGGGTTGCCAGCTGTTCATCGAGCCAAACTTTCAGGTGTTGCAAGCGTACATCTTGATCAGGCATTGCAAGGGTCTCCGACGGCGCTAGCCGTCAAGCGGGTCATGCTTTATTATCCAGCATCTTTTTCAGACCATCGAGAGGCGTGCGGCCCACACCGCGGGCAGATGGCACGCAGGAAGCCCGGACTAATAAGATGGCATTGAAATCCCCCGCGTTTCGTAAAAAATTTCCGTTGTTGGTAACCGGCAGTCTGCTGGCTATGCAACCTCTGGCCAGTTCATTCGTTGTTGCCGCCGAGCAGTATGACTGCGCCGTCTCGGCAACGGGTGGCTGGGCCTGCTCGCCGAAGACGCCGGCCGCTGCCTTGCCGCCGCGTCCGGTGCATGACGGCAGTGCCGTCAGTGCTGCTGGCGAAGCCGCGGCCGAGAGCGGCTCCACTGCGGAGTCCGGGCCCAAGCCGGTACTGGTTACCGAGTCCAAGGGCCGCGGCCTGAAATCCCGTAGCGAAGACTACAGTCACCTCGACTGGGTTCCGCGCGAGAAGCTCACCGCCGCCCAACTGGCCGAGACCGGTCCTTACTGCTCTGGTTCCTATATCGAACCGATTCGTCCTGGCATGAATGACAAGACGAATAAAAGTGACGCTCCGACCTTCATCGGCGCCAAGGCTTCGCGTTATCAGCAGGATTCGCAGGTTGCGAGTCTGGCCGGTGACGTGGTCATGCGTCAGGGCAGCATGCAGGTCGAGGCCGACGAGGCCAACCTGTATCAGGCCGAAAGCCGTGGTGAACTGGCGGGCAACGTGCGCATTCGCGACAACGGTGCGCTGATCGTCGGCGACCACGCCGATGTGCAGCTGGACACCGGTGAAGCCAAGGTCGACAACGCCGAATACGTGATGCACAAGTCGCGCATCCGCGGTAACGCGCTGTACGCCAAGCGTGCCGAAAACGCGATCATCCGTCTGAAGGACGGCACGTACACCACGTGCGAACCGAACAGCAATGCGTGGCAGCTCAAGGGCAACAACATCACCCTGAACCCTGCCACCGGTTTCGGTACCGCGACCAACGTGACACTGCGGGTCAAGGACATTCCTGTCCTGTACACGCCGTACATCTACTTCCCGATCGACGATCGTCGTCAGTCGGGCTTCCTGCCGCCGACCATCGGCACCGGCAGCGACACCGGCTTCATGCTGGTGACCCCGTACTACTTCAACCTGGCACCGAACTACGACGCCACGTTGTATCCACGCTACATGGCCAAACGCGGTCTGTTGATGGAAGGCGAATTCCGTTACCTCACCAAGTCCAGCGAAGGTCAGTTCGGTGCGGCGTACCTCAACGACGAGGAAACCGAGCGCAGCAAACAGACCGACTACCAAAAGAATCGCTACATGTACAACTGGCAGCACAAGGGTGGTCTCGACTCCCGCGTGTTCACCCAGGTCGACTACACCAAGATCAGCGATCCGTACTACTTCCAGGATCTGCAGACCGACCAGATTGGCGTGAAAAGTGCCGACTACGTGAACCAGCAGGGCTCGGTCACCTATCGCGGCGACAGCTACACCGCCCGTTTGAACGCCCAGGCGTACCAGCTGGCAACCGTATCGAACATCACACCGTATGACCGCCTGCCGCAGATCACCTTCAATGGTCAGCTGCCGTATCACCCCGAAGGTCTGAATTTCGACTACGAGACCGAGATCGTCCGTTTCGATCGTGATCTGAAAAACGGCGACTTCATCAACGAAGACGGTACTTCCGCACCACGGCTGGACACCAATGTGATTGGTCTGGCCCGCGCCAACGGTGATCGCCTGAACCTGAAGCCAGGTGTCAGCCTGCCAATGAACTGGACTTACGGATTCTTGAAGCCATCGCTCAAGTATCAATACACCCAGTATCAATTGGACCTGGACGGGACCGGCAAATCGCAAATTGCCAACCAGACCGCAGAACAAAACAAGCTCGACGGCACCTTCGACAGCAACCAGAGTCGCGGCGTGCCCATCGCCAGCGTTGACGGCGGCCTGTACTTCGACCGCAACACATCCTACTTTGGCAAGAACTACCGCCAGACGCTGGAACCACGTTTGTTCTACCTCTATGTACCTGAGGTGGACCAGGAAGACATTCCGGTATTCGACACCAGCGAGTACACCTTCAACTACGCCTCGCTGTTCCGCGACAACCGCTTCTCCGGTTCCGACCGTGTCGGCGACGAGAACAAACTCTCGCTGGGCGTGACCAGCCGCTGGATCGAAGATGACGGATTCGAGCGTCAACGCATCAGCGTCGGCCAGGCGCTGTACTTCAAGGACCGCAAGGTTCAACTCCCGGGTATCGCGTTCAACGATCGCGACGACGCCAGATCCAGCGTCTCGCCATACGCGCTGGAGTACGAATACCGCTGGAACCGCGACTGGCGCACCACTGCCGACTACAACTGGGACCCGGACAGCCGCAGCCCGCGTTCCGGCAGCGCGATGTTCCACTATCAGCCTGAAGACAACCCGAACAAGGTGGTCAACGTCGGCTATCGCTATCGCAACGACCAGGTCCGCTACGACCAGAACACCGGTAAATGGTCGGTGGGTGGTGGTGACTACGGCACGCCTGGCCAGCCTGGCTACGTGAAGGACTACTACAAGATCCAGCAGCATGACTTCTCGGTCATCTGGCCGATCGTTCCACAGTGGAGCGCGATCAGCCGCTGGCAGTACGACTACAACCGCAACCGTACACTGGAAGCCTTCGGTGGTTTCGAGTACGACAACTGCTGCTGGAAACTGCGCCTGATCAACCGTTACTGGGTTTCCTACGATGAATTCAGTCAGGAAGCTCCGCAAAACGAAAAAGGCGACCACGGCGTCTTCCTCCAAATTGTTCTGAAGGGACTCGGCGGCCTCACCGGCGCCAAGGTAGAGAGCTTCCTCGACAAAGGCATCCAAGGTTATCGTCAACGTGAAGACCAAGCTTTCTGATTGTCTGCGCCCGCTGATGCTGGGCGCGCTGTTCCTGGGTACCGCGGCCAACGCCGCGGTGCAGTCCATCGATAAAGTGGTGGCCATCGTCGACAACGACGTGGTCATGCAGAGCCAGCTGGATCAACGCGTCCACGAAGTTCAGCAAACCATCGCCAAACGCGGCGGCGGTCTGCCGCCTCCGGGCGTACTGGATCAACAGGTGCTCGAGCGCCTGATCGTCGAGAATCTGCAACTGCAGATCGGCGAGCGCTCCGGCATCCGTATCACCGATGAAGAGCTGAACCAGGCAGTCGGCACCATTGCCCAGCGCAACAACATGACCCCGGACCAGTTCCGCGTCGCCCTGTCTCGTGACGGTCTCTCTTATGAAGATGCCCGCGAGCAGATCCGTCGTGAAATGGTCATCAGCCGTGTCCGTCAGCGTCGCGTGGCTGAGCGCATTCAGGTATCGGAACAGGAAGTGAAGAACTTCCTCGCCTCCGACCTGGGCAAGATGCAACTGTCCGAAGAACTGCACCTGGCCAACATCCTGATTCCGACCCCGGAAAGCGCCAACTCCGAAGCGATTCAGAGTGCTGCACGCAAGGCGATGGAGGTGTATCAGCAACTCAAGCAAGGTGCTGACTTCGGCCAGATGGCCGTAGCCAACTCCGCCAGTGACAACGCCCTCGAAGGCGGCGATATGGGCTGGCGTAAAGCCGCTCAACTGCCACCGCCGTTCGACCGCGAGCTGAGCAGCATGACGCCTGGCGACATCACTCAACCGGCACGCACCCCGGGTGGTTTCATCATCCTGAAGCTGCTGGAAAAGCGCGGTGGCGAGAGCCAGATGCGCGACGAAGTACATGTGCGCCACATTCTGGTCAAGCCTAGTCCGGTTCGTGACGAAGCCAAGACCAAGGAACTGGCCCAGTCGCTCTACAACCGTATCGAAGCCGGCGAAGATTTCGCTGAACTGGCCAAAAAGTATTCGGAAGACCCGGGTTCTGCTCTCAACGGCGGCGACCTGAACTGGATCGACCCGAACGCACTGGTACCGGAATTCCGCGCCGTGATGGCCAAGTCCCCGCAAGGTCAGCTGTCCAAGCCGTTCCAGACCCAGTACGGCTGGCACGTTCTGGAAGTCCTCGGCCGTCGCGCCACTGACAGCACCGAACAGGCTCGCGAGCAGCAGGCAATGACCGTACTGCGTAACCGCAAATACGACGAAGAGCTGCAGACCTGGCTGCGTCAGATCCGTGACGAAGCGTACGTAGAGATCAAACTCCCTGGTGCAGACCAGGCAGCGCAGTGAAACCCAAGCGTTTCGCGCTGACACCCGGCGAACCGGCCGGCATCGGTCCCGACCTTTGCCTGCTGCTCGCCTCGCAAGCCCAGCCACACCCCCTGATTGCCATCACCAGCCGCGACCTGCTCCAAGAGCGGGCCGAGCAGCTGGGGCTGGCCGTCAGTCTGCTGGAAGTCGCACCGGGCAACTGGCCGGACGCTCCGGCGCCGGCCAGCAGCCTGTATGTCTGGGACACCCCACTCAGCGCCCCCGTGGTCGCCGGGCAACTGGACAAGGCCAACGCCGCATTCGTCCTTGAAACCCTGACCCGCGCCGGCAATGGCTGTCTGAACGGCGACTTCGCCGGGATGATCACCGCCCCGGTGCACAAGGGCGTGATCAACGAATCGGGCATCGCCTTTTCCGGCCATACCGAATTCCTTGCCGACCTGACCCACACTGCCCAGGTCGTGATGATGCTCGCTACCCGCGGTTTGCGCGTGGCGCTGGTCACCACTCACCTGCCCCTGCGCGAGATCGCCGATGCGATCACGCCGGAGCGGCTGGAACGGGTCACGCGAATTCTGCACGCCGATCTGCACCAAAAATTCGGCATCGCCCAACCGCGCATCCTGGTCTGCGGACTCAACCCGCACGCTGGCGAAGGCGGACACCTGGGCCATGAAGAAATCGACATCATCGAACCCACATTGGAGCGCCTGCGCGGTGAGGGCATGGACCTTCGTGGCCCGCTGCCTGCCGACACTCTGTTTACCCCCAAATATCTGGAGCACTGCGACGCAGTGCTGGCGATGTACCACGACCAGGGCCTGCCCGTGCTGAAGTACAAAGGCTTCGGCGCAGCGGTCAACGTGACCCTGGGCCTGCCGATCATCCGCACTTCGGTCGACCACGGCACCGCCCTGGATCTGGCCGGTAGCGGCAAGATCGACACCGGCAGCCTGCAGGTCGCCCTGGAAACCGCCTACCAGATGGCCGAGACCCGTTTATGACCGAGCAATACCAACACAAGGCGCGCAAACGCTTTGGCCAGAATTTCCTGCACGATGCCGGCGTCATCGACCGCATCCTGCGCTCCATCAGCGCCAAGCCTGACGACCGGATGCTGGAAATCGGCCCGGGCCAGGGCGCATTGACCGCCGGCATCCTCAACTCCGGCGCGCAACTCGACGTGGTGGAGCTGGACAAGGACCTGATCCCGATCCTCAACCAGCAGTTCGCCGGCAAGAGCAATTTCAACCTGCATCAGGGCGATGCACTGAAGTTCGACTTCAACAGCCTGAACGCTGCGCCGAACAGCCTGCGCGTGGTCGGCAACCTGCCGTACAACATCTCCACGCCGCTGATTTTCCACCTGCTGAACAATGCCTCAATCATCCGCGACATGCACTTCATGCTGCAGAAGGAAGTGGTCGAGCGTCTGGCCGCAGGCCCCGGTGGCGGCGATTGGGGCCGTCTGTCGATCATGGTTCAGTACCATTGCCGGGTCGAACACCTGTTCAACGTCGGCCCGGGTGCGTTCAATCCGCCGCCGAAAGTCGACTCGGCGATCGTCCGTCTGGTGCCGCACGCGGTGCTGCCGCACCCAGCCAAGGATCATCGCCTGCTCGAGCGTGTGGTGCGTGAAGCCTTCAACCAGCGCCGCAAGACCCTGCGCAACACCCTCAAGCAACTGCTGAGCAATGCCGAAATCGAAGCCGCCGGCGTCGATGGCAGCCTGCGACCGGAGCAACTCGATCTGGCCGCGTTCGTGCGCCTGGCCGACAAGCTCGCCGAGCAGCCGGCGAAAGCGCCTGAAGCCGACTGACAAGCAATCATCGCTATCGGGCGGGACGCCAACTCTGGTCTACTGCCCGATACTTGCCTAGACTGAATCCGATCAGCTAAGCCCCGCGTCCCGCTTCGTTTTTAAGGCCTTTTGCATGTCCGATCCTCGCTACCAGGTCGATGTCAGTGTCGTTACCCACTATCTGGCAGACCAATCGCAACCCGAGCACGAGCGCTTTGCCTTCGCCTACACCATCACCGTGCAGAACAACGGCGAACAACCGGCCCGCCTGATGTCGCGGCACTGGGTCATCACCGATGGCGACGGGCATGTCGAAGAAGTGCGAGGCGCCGGCGTGGTTGGCCAGCAACCGTTGATCGGCGCTGGCAAAAGTCACACCTACAGCAGCGGCACAGTGATGACCACCAAAGTCGGCACCATGCAAGGCACTTACGAAATGGTCGCCGACGACGGCAAGCATTTCGACGCAATCATCAAGCCCTTCCGCCTCGCCGTTCCCGGAGCCCTGCACTGATGGCGACTTATGCCGTCGGCGACCTGCAAGGCTGCCTCGAACCGCTCAAGTGCCTGCTCAAGCAGGTCGCGTTCGACCCGACCCTCGATCGCCTGTGGCTGGTCGGCGATCTGGTCAATCGGGGCCCGCAGTCGCTGGAAACCCTGCGCTTCCTTTATGGCATGCGCGACTCGCTGGTCTGCGTCCTCGGCAATCACGATCTGCACCTGCTGGCGGCGGCGAAGAACATCGAGCGCATGAAAAAGTCCGACACGCTGCGTGAAATCCTTGAAGCGCCGGACTGCGCCGAACTGATGGAGTGGCTGCGCCAGCAAAAACTCATGCATTACGACGAGCAGCGCGAAGTGGCCATGGTGCATGCGGGCATCCCGCCGCAATGGTCGCTGCGCAAAGCGCTCAAGTACGCTGAGGAAGTCGAGACCGCGCTGCGTGACGACAACCTGCTTTCGCCCTTCCTCGACGGCATGTACGGCAACGAGCCGGCGAAATGGGACAGCGACCTCAAAGGCGTGACGCGTCTGCGAGTCATCACCAATTACTTCACCCGCATGCGTTTCTGTACCGCCGAAGGCAAGCTCGACCTCAAGAGCAAGGAAGGCCTCGATACCGCGCCGCCGGGCTACAAACCCTGGTTCCAGCACAAGGAACGCAAGACCCGTGGCCTGCGGATCATTTTCGGTCACTGGGCGGCGCTGGAAGGCAACGTCCAGGAACCCGGTATTTCTGCCCTCGACACCGGTTGCGTGTGGGGCGGCAGCCTGACCCTGATGAATGTCGACAGTGGCGAACGCCTGTCATGCAAATGCGACGAACACGGGGCCGTCCTGCCCACCGTCGCACCATTGATCACCGAATCTTCTCCCGTCAGCGCCCCGCGCTAGACTGCGTTTTCAGCCGAGCCACAGGAGCCCGCCATGAGCGAATTCAAACGTATCCCCCCGGAACAGGCCCAGACCCTGCGCGAGCAAGGTGCCGTGGTCGTCGACGTCCGTGACCCGGCAACATTTGCCGCACTGCACATCAGCGGCTCGAAGCACCTGGATAATCACTCCCTTCACGCCTTCATCCAGGGCGCAGACCTCGATGCCCCCACGGTCGTGGTCTGCTACCACGGCAACTCAAGCCAAGGTGCCGCGGCGTATCTCGTGAGCCAGGGCTTTTCCGACGTCTACAGCATGGACGGCGGCTTTGAACTGTGGCGTACGACTTTTCCTACGGAAACCGCGCAAGGCACCTCCGAATAATTTTTTTGTAACGTGCAGGCCCCGGCTGCCGTGGGTCTGCGCGGTAGCAGACGAACGGTCTGAGACAACTAATTACGTATCTCGCCTTTACCTCCCGAATTCCCAACTATCCTTAAGCCCAGGCCATCCAAAACAGGGGAGAGCCGGTACACCGGCGCACGGGTCATCGGGAGTGACTTCCGCGATTGTCGATCGTGGAAGGGTTCTGGGGGGTAAACAACAGCTGCCATCGCGGCTGCTTGCCAGCATCGACTGAGTGATCCGGCGTCGGCTCCACGTATCGAGCGAGGTGACGTCATGAGTATCTTTAGCCACTTCCAACAACGCTTCGAATCCACACGCCAGGAAGAATTCTCCCTGCAGGAGTACCTGGAACTGTGCAAAAAGGATCGCAGTGCCTACGTTTCCGCCGCCGAGCGTCTTTTAATGGCCATCGGAGAACCGGAACTGCTCGACACCTCGACCAATTCGAGGCTGTCGCGAATCTTCTCCAACAAGGTGATCCGCCGCTATCCGGCCTTTGAAGACTTCCACGGGATGGAAGAATGCATCGACCAGATCGTGTCGTATTTCCGCCATGCCGCTCAGGGCCTGGAAGAAAAGAAACAGATCCTCTATCTGCTCGGCCCTGTCGGCGGCGGTAAATCGTCCCTGGCCGAGAAGCTGAAACAACTGATGGAAAAAGTGCCCTTCTATGCCATCAAGGGCTCGCCGGTATTCGAATCGCCCCTGGGTCTGTTCAACGCCACCGAAGATGGCGCGATCCTCGAGGAAGACTTCGGCATTCCACGGCGCTATCTGAACACCATCATGTCGCCATGGGCCACCAAGCGCCTGGCCGAATTCGGCGGCGACATCAGCCAGTTCCGCGTGGTCAAGCTGTACCCGTCGATCCTCAACCAGATCGCCGTGGCCAAGACCGAACCGGGTGACGAAAACAACCAGGACATCTCCGCGCTGGTGGGCAAGGTCGATATCCGCAAACTCGAAGAATTCCCGCAGAACGACGCCG
The DNA here is from genome assembly GCF_014863585.1 of Pseudomonas gozinkensis. Taxonomy (NCBI): domain Bacteria; kingdom Pseudomonadati; phylum Pseudomonadota; class Gammaproteobacteria; order Pseudomonadales; family Pseudomonadaceae; genus Pseudomonas; species Pseudomonas gozinkensis. The sequence continues at coordinate 5,921,870 of NZ_CP062253.1, forward strand.
ACGCCTACAGCTACTCCGGTGCGCTGTGCCGGGCCAACCAGGGCCTGATGGAATTCGTCGAAATGTTCAAGGCACCGATCAAGGTGCTCCACCCGCTGCTGACCGCCACCCAGGAAGGCAACTACAACAGTACCGAAGGCCTGGGCGCGATCCCGTTCACCGGGATTCTGCTGGCCCACTCCAACGAATCGGAGTGGCACACCTTCCGCAACAACAAGAACAACGAAGCCTTCATCGACCGGATCTACATCGTCAAGGTGCCGTACTGCCTGCGCGTCAGTGACGAAGTGAAGATCTACGACAAGCTGCTGTTCAACAGCTCCCTGTCCAAAGCCCATTGCGCGCCGGACACCCTGAAGATGCTGGCCCAGTTCACTGTGCTTTCACGCCTGAAGGAGCCGGAAAACTCCAATATCTATTCGAAGATGCGCGTGTATGACGGCGAAAACCTCAAGGACACCGATCCGAAGGCCAAGTCGATTCAGGAATACCGCGATGCAGCGGGCGTCGACGAAGGCATGAACGGTCTGTCGACCCGGTTCGCGTTCAAGATCCTGTCCAAGGTCTTCAACTTCGATCCGCATGAAATCGCCGCCAACCCGGTTCACCTGCTCTATGTGCTGGAACAGCAGATCGAACAGGAACAGTTCCAGGCCGAGACCCGCGAGCGTTACCTGCGTTACCTGAAAGAGTACCTGGCACCGCGTTATATCGAATTCATCGGCAAGGAGATCCAGACCGCTTACCTCGAGTCTTACAGCGAGTACGGCCAGAACATTTTCGACCGCTACGTGCTGTATGCGGACTTCTGGATTCAGGATCAGGAATACCGCGATCCGGAAACCGGCGAGATCCTCAACCGCGTCGCCCTCAACGAGGAGCTGGAAAAAATCGAAAAACCGGCCGGCATCAGCAATCCGAAGGATTTCCGCAACGAAATCGTCAACTTCGTACTGCGCGCCCGGGCCAACAACAACGGCAAGAATCCGACCTGGCTCAGTTACGAAAAACTGCGGGTGGTCATCGAGAAGAAAATGTTCTCGAACACCGAAGACCTGCTGCCAGTCATCAGCTTCAACGCCAAGGCCAGCAAAGAGGATCAACAGAAACACAACGACTTCGTTACACGAATGGTCGAACGCGGCTACACCGACAAACAGGTACGACTGCTCTCCGAGTGGTATCTGCGGGTCAGAAAATCGCAGTGAGGCAGCTGCAAGCTTCTAGCAACAAGCTGCAAGCGAACGGCGGATAAGTCCCCACTTCGGGATCTGAGGCGTTTTCGCTTGCAGCTTGAAGCTTACGACTTGAAGCTCCCCGGAGGGGCCTATGAGCTATGTGATCGACCGACGTCTCAATGGCAAGAACAAGAGCACGGTGAACCGTCAGCGCTTCCTGCGGCGTTACCGTGACCACATCAAGAAGGCTGTCGAAGAGGCGGTCAGCCGGCGTTCCATCACCGATATGGAGCACGGCGAGCAGATCAGCATTCCCGGTCGCGATATCGATGAACCGGTGCTTCACCATGGTCGCGGCGGCAAGCAGACCGTGGTTCACCCCGGCAACAAGGAATTCACCGCAGGTGAACACATCGCCCGTCCGCCGGGCGGCGGTGGTGGTCGTGGACCTGGAAAGGCAGGCAACTCCGGCGAAGGCATGGACGAGTTCGTCTTCCAGATCACCCAGGAAGAATTCCTCGAATTCATGTTCGAGGATCTCGAATTGCCCAACCTGGTCAAGCGCAACCTGACCGGCACGGACACTTTCAAGACCGTACGCGCGGGGATCAGCAACGAGGGCAACCCGTCGCGGATCAACATCATCCGTACCCTTCGTTCCGCCCACGCAAGACGTATTGCCCTGTCGGGCAGCAGTCGCGCGAAACTACGCGAGGTCAAAGAGGAGCTGGCGCGACTGAAACGCGAAGAACCGGATAACTTCGGCGATATTCAGGAACTCGAGGCCGAAATCGAGAAACTCAGTGCACGCATCCACCGGGTGCCCTTCCTCGATACCTTCGACCTCAAGTACAACCTGCTGATCAAGCAGCCGAACCCCAGCTCGAAAGCCGTGATGTTCTGCCTGATGGACGTTTCCGGCTCCATGACCCAGGCGACCAAGGACATCGCCAAACGGTTTTTCATCCTGTTGTACCTGTTCCTCAAGCGGAACTACGACAAAATCGACGTGGTGTTCATCCGCCACCACACCAGTGCCCGGGAAGTGGACGAAGAGGAGTTTTTCTATTCCCGCGAGACCGGCGGCACCATCGTTTCCAGCGCCCTGAAACTGATGCAGGAGATCATGGCCGAGCGCTATCCGAGCAATGAATGGAACATCTACGCCGCCCAGGCTTCCGACGGCGACAACTGGAACGACGACTCGCCGATCTGCCGCGACATCCTGATCAACCAGATCATGCCGTTCGTGCAGTACTACACTTACGTGGAGATCACCCCGCGCGAACATCAGGCCCTGTGGTACGAGTACGAGCGCATCGCCGAAGCTTTTTCCGACACTTTTGCCCAGCAGCAACTGGTCTCGGCCGGGGATATCTATCCGGTCTTCCGTGAACTCTTCCAGCGCAGGTTAGCGACATGACCGCCAAGACCGCCAAAGAGCAGAAGCGCCAACCCATTTCCACCGGCTCGGAATGGACATTCGAGCTGATCCAGACGTACGACCGCGAAATCGCCCGTATCGCGGCCGGCTATGCCCTGGATACCTACCCCAACCAGATCGAAGTGATCACCGCCGAACAAATGATGGACGCCTACGCTTCGGTCGGCATGCCGCTGGGCTATCACCATTGGTCCTACGGCAAACACTTCCTCAGCACCGAGAAATCCTACAGCCGCGGGCAGATGGGGCTGGCGTACGAGATCGTGATCAACTCGGACCCGTGCATCGCGTACCTGATGGAAGAAAACACCATCTGCATGCAGGCACTGGTGGTTGCGCACGCGTGCTATGGCCACAACAGCTTCTTCAAGGGCAACTACCTGTTTCGCACCTGGACCGACGCCAGCTCGATCATCGACTACCTGGTGTTCGCCAAGCAGTACATCATGCAGTGCGAGGAGCGCCACGGGATTGATGCCGTGGAGGATCTGCTGGACTCCTGCCACGCCCTGATGAACTACGGTGTCGACCGCTACAAACGTCCGTACCCGATTTCCGCCGAGGAAGAGCGACGTCGGCAGAAGGATCGCGAAGAACACCTGCAGAAGCAGATCAACGACCTGTGGCGCACCATTCCCAAAGGCGCTGACAAGTACAGCGACAAGGACAACGCACGCTTCCCGGCCGAACCGCAGGAGAACATCCTGTATTTCATCGAGAAACACGCCCCGCTACTGGAGCCCTGGCAACGGGAGATCGTGCGGATCGTGCGCAAGATCGCCCAGTATTTCTATCCACAGCGCCAGACCCAGGTGATGAACGAAGGCTGGGCGACGTTCTGGCACTACACGTTGATGAACGACCTGTACGACGAAGGCCTGGTGACCGACGGCTTCATGATGGAGTTCCTGACGTCCCACACCAGCGTGGTGTTCCAGCCGGGGTTCGACAGCCCTTATTACAACGGCATCAACCCGTATGCGCTGGGCTTTGCGATGTATCGCGACATCAGGCGCATGTGCGAAGAACCCACGGAGGAAGACCGCCGCTGGTTCCCGGAAATCGCCGGCAGCGACTGGCTGTCGACCATCAAGTTCGCCATGAGCAGCTTCAAGGATGAGAGTTTCATCCTGCAGTACCTGTCACCCAAGGTGATCCGCGACCTCAAGCTGTTCAGCATTCTCGATGATGATCAGAAGGACGACCTGCTGGTGCCCGCGATCCATGACGAGGGCGGCTACCGGATCATTCGCGAAACGCTCGCAGCGCAATACAACCTGGGCAACCGCGAACCGAACGTGCAGATCTACAGCATCGACCGCCGCGGCGATCGCTCGCTGACCCTGCGCCACCAGCAACACGACCGCAAACCGCTGGGCGATTCCACCGAGGAGGTCCTAAAACACCTGCACCGGCTGTGGGGCTTCGACATTCATCTGGAGACCCTGCAGGGCGACCAGATCATGAAGACCCATCATGTTCCGCCCCGCAGCGAACACAACGAGGGGGATTACGGTCGACTCGACCTGGCCGTCATTCATCTTTGATCCCGTTCAGGCCTCCGAAAGTCCGGCGCAAGGGTTATCCTGTCGGGCCAACGGAGGTTTTTTATGCAGATTTACAAGGTCGGCGGTGCAGTTCGTGATCGCCTGCTGGGCAAACCGGTCACCGATATCGACTGGGTGGTGGTCGGCGCGACTACGGAAGAAATGCTTGCCAAGGGGTTTCGCCCGGTCGGTGCGGATTTCCCGGTTTTTCTTCACCCGAAAAGCGGCGAGGAGTACGCACTCGCCCGCACCGAGCGCAAGAGCGGTCGCGGTTACGGCGGTTTCACCTTTCACGCCAGCCCCGAGGTTACGCTTGAAGAAGACCTGATCCGCCGTGACCTTACGATCAACGCCATGGCCGAGGACGACGAGCAAAACCTGACCGACCCCTACCACGGCCAGCGCGACCTCGAAGACCGGGTTCTGCGTCACGTTTCCCCCGCGTTTGCCGAAGATCCGCTCAGGGTTCTGCGTGTTGCGCGCTTTGCCGCCCGTTACGCGGAGCTGGGTTTCAAGGTAGCGCCCGAGACCCTGGAGCTGATGCGCCAGCTCAGCGAATCGGGGGAACTGGAAGCCCTGACCGCTGAACGCAGCTGGAAAGAGATTTCCCGCGCACTGATGGAAGAACAGCCCCAAGTCTTCATTCAGGTGCTGCGCGATTGCGGCGCTTTGAAAGTGTTGATGCCTGAGGTCGATGCCTTGTTCGGCGTGCCGCAGCCGGAAGCCCATCACCCGGAAATCGACAGCGGCATTCACACACTGAGCGTGCTTGAGCAGTCAGCCCTGCACAAGCAACCGCTGACCGTGCGCTGGGCCTGCCTGCTGCACGACCTGGGCAAAGGGCTGACTCCAGAGGAGGAATGGCCGCGACACATCGCTCATGAGCACAAAGGCCTGAAGTTGATCAAAGCGGTCAACGAACGCTTCAAGGCACCGAAGGACTGTCAGGAGCTGGCCTTGCTGGTCGGTCAATATCACACCCACGGGCATCGCGCCCTGGAGTTGAAAGCTTCGACTTTGCTCGAGTTGCTGCAAAGCTTCGACGTTTACCGCCGACCACAGCGTTTCGAAGAATTTATCGTCGCCTGCGAGATGGATGCCCGAGGCCGAAAAGGACTTGAGCAGCGCAGTTATCCACAGGCGGATTACCTGCGAGGCGCGGCCGATGTGGCGCGCGGTGTGGCGGTTCAGCCGTTGCTGGAGAAGGGATTCAAAGGCCCGGAACTGGGCGAGGCGCTCAAGCGCGAACGACTCAAGGCGTTGAAGGCTTACAAGGAATCGGCGTCGTCCTGAAAACACCTGATCCGCCCTCGGGAGGGCGGATCAGACTGTTCAAGAAAGATCTGAAGGCGTGAGCTGAGTACCGCGCCACTCAAATCCGACCGGTGCCAGCACCTGATCGATCTGCGCCTCGGCCCACAATGTGGCAAAGCTTTTTCCTACACCGGGATGCACCCGATCCGGCGCAATCAAAGACAGCGGCCACAGCACAAAAGCATTCTTCAGAATTTCCGCACGAGGCAGGATCAGCCCGTCGAAGTTGCCGGCCAGATCGCCGTACAACAACACGTCGATATCCAGCGGCAAGCCCTTGCGATCCGGCGCATAGCGACCGTTGTCCGCTTCAATGAACTTCAAGCGGCGATCCAGTTCGATCAACGGCAGATCGGTCAAAGCCGCCACCACGAAGTTAAAGAACGGTCCGCTCTTGATCCCCACCGGCTGGCTTTCGAACACAGGCGAACAGCGAATATCCACCAGAAACGTGGACAAGGCATCCAGGCCGGCCTGCAAATGGGTTTCGCGCTCGATATTGCTACCGAGCCCGAGATAGACCTGAGTCAGCGACATCCGCGCTCGATCTCCACACCCACACCACCCTTGGCGGCCGGTACGGCACCTGGCTTGGTCAGCTTCAGGCGCACCCAGGTGATCTTGAATTCATTCATCAGCACTTCAACCAGACGCTCGGCGAAGGTCTCGACCAGTTGATACTGGGATTGCTCGGCAAAAGCCTGGATCCGCGTGGACACACTGGCGTAATCGAGCGCCAGGGTCAGGTCGTCACCGGCGGCAGCCGGGCGATTGTCCCAGGCGAAGCTCAAATCAAGACGCAGGCACTGTCGGATGCCGCGCTCCCAGTCGTAGGCACCGATCACGGTGTCGACTTCCAGGCCCTCGATAAACACTCTGTCCAAGCACTTTTCTCCGCTGCACGACAAGGGCGCAATGCGCCGTTAGAATCAGGGCGTCCTCGCCCGGAATAGTTAGCATGTTTTGGTTACTGGCGATCCTCGCCTACCTGCTCGGCTCTCTGTCCTTCGCCATTTTGCTCAGCCGCCTGACCGGAAATCCGGATCCGCGAATGAGTGGCTCGGGCAATGCCGGTGCCACCAACATGCTGCGCCTGGCCGGCCGCAAACTCGCGATACTGACCCTGCTGGGTGATCTGTGCAAAGGCCTGCTGCCGGTGCTGATCGCTTCGGCAATGGGCCTTTCGCTGCAGGATCAGGCGTGGATCGGCGTCTGCGCCGTGATCGGTCACCTGTTCCCGTTGTACTTCCGCTTTCGCGGCGGCAAGGGCGTCGCCACGGCGGCCGGCATGCTGCTGGGCCTGTATCCACCCGCAGCGCTGCTGGCCGTGTGCGCCTGGCTGCTGACGTTCTACCTGACCCGCACCAGCTCGCTGGCAGCGTTGATCGCCACCCCCCTGACCCTGCCGTTGCTGGCCTGGCAGGAACCGGCAGCGCTGTTGCCGATGAGCACGCTGACCCTGCTGATCGTCTGGCGCCACCGGGGCAATCTACGCGACCTGTTCGCCGGGCGCGAACGGCATTTTTAAATACCGCACATGAGCGCCGCTCATCACAGCGCCGACAGTTGCTCCATCGGCCAGCGCGCCTGCACGCTGATCGCCAGACTTTCCTGCTGACCGGCCTGCAAACGCTGGCAGCCGGCAAACGCGATCATCGCGCCGTTATCGGTGCAAAACTCGGGACGGGCATAGAACACATCGCCCTTCATGTCGCCGAGCATTTTCTCCAGCGAAACACGCAACGCCTTGTTGGCACTGACGCCGCCGGCGATCACCAGACGCTTCATGCCGGCCTGCTTCAGGGCACGCTTGCACTTGATGGTCAAAGTCTCCACCACGGCCTGCTGGAACGCCAGCGCGATGTCGCAACGGGCTTGCTCGCTGTCGTCCCCGGCACTGACGCACTGCTGCCAGGTATTGAGGGCGAAGGTCTTCAGGCCGCTGAAGCTGAAATCCAGGCCCGGGCGATCACACATCGGACGCGGGAAGGTGAAACGCCCTGCGACGCCCTTCTCTGCCAGCTTGGCGATTTCCGGTCCGCCCGGATAATTCAGGCCCATCATTTTTGCAGTCTTGTCGAAAGCTTCGCCCGCGGCATCGTCCAGCGTCTCGCCGAGCAGGCTGTATCGGCCGATGCCATCGACCTGAACCAGCTGCGTATGACCACCGGAGACCAACAAAGCGACGAACGGGAATTCCGGCGGTTTCGGCTCCAGCATTGGCGCCAGCAAGTGGCCTTCCATGTGGTGCACGCCTAGCGCCGGAATACCCCAGGCAAACGCCAGCGCCTGGGCGCATGACGCACCCACCAGCAGCGCCCCGACCAGGCCAGGACCCGCGGTGTAGGCGATGGCGTCGATCTCGGTTGGCACGCAGTCGGCCTCGGCCAGCACCTGACGAATCAGGGGCAGCATGCGCTTGACGTGATCGCGTGAGGCCAGCTCCGGCACCACGCCGCCATAGACGCGGTGCAGGTCGATCTGACTGAACAGCGCGTCGGCCAGCAGGCCGCGTTCGCTGTCGTACAAAGCGACGCCGGTTTCGTCGCAGGAAGTTTCTAATCCCAGTACTAGCATGGGTTTGCGCCTTGTTTAGGCTGAATTCGAAGGCGCGCATAATAGTCGCCGCGTGATGCCCCGACCAGCGGTTTTCGATCAGAGGCTTTGCATTCCGAGCGATGAGGGGTTAACATCCGCAACCCTTAAAAACCGACGTCTTCAAGTGCTCTTTTGCCGCGAGGATGTTGACCCCGGTAATGAATGAAGGTAGCTCTGGATGCCAGCCGTCAAAGTTAAAGAGAACGAACCCTTCGACGTAGCTCTGCGTCGTTTCAAGCGCTCCTGCGAAAAAGCCGGTGTACTGGCTGAAGTTCGTAGCCGCGAATTTTACGAGAAGCCAACTTCTGAGCGTAAGCGCAAGGCAGCTGCTGCTGTTAAGCGTCACGCCAAGAAAGTTCAGCGCGAACAGCGCCGCGCCGTTCGTCTGTACTAATACACAGACGATCGTAGCAAGCTTCTGCCAAGCCCGGCCCTCAGCCGGGCTAATGGCATTTGCGTAAAACGCTTGATGCTTCACCGTCGAAGCCGCAGATGCGACCGAGACAAACCCGCTTCACCGCGTCAGGCCTGGCTCTTTTGCCAGCGGTGCACGTCTTTTCTGACGAGCCTTTCAAGGCTACTGACGAGCACACCCACTGATTCCTCTTACGACGATCAGCCCAAGGCACCTGCTTGCGTGCCCGCTTCATGAGCTATCCGAGGCCGATTACAGGCCGTCAGCGGATTCAGCGCAACATTTTCGAATAGTCGAAGACTGATGAGTACTAACGTCAGTGGATTTTCGGCAGATACACTTCCCGACAGCGATTACGCAAACGACACCGGTCGAGCAGCCCTTTGTGCGCGCATCACTCAATGACCCGCGTCCGGCTGCCTTTCGCATCGGATCCATTACAGCGCAGACGAGAACGCCATGGCCGGGCTGATTCCCCAGAGCTTCATTGACGACCTTCTGAACCGCACCGACATCGTCGACGTGGTCAGCTCGCGCGTGCAATTGAAGAAGGCCGGCAAAAACTACACCGCCTGCTGCCCGTTCCATAAAGAGAAAACCCCGTCGTTCAGCGTCAGCCCCGACAAGCAGTTCTATTACTGCTTCGGCTGCGGCGCTGGCGGCAACGCCCTCGGCTTTCTGATGGATCACGACAACCTGGACTTCCCCCAGGCCGTCGAAGACCTCGCCAAAGCCGCCGGCATGGAAGTCCCACGCGAGGAAGGCGGTCGCTCGAGCAAACCGCGCCAGCCGACCGATTCACCGCTATATCCGTTACTGACTGCCGCAGCCGACTTTTATCGGCAGGCACTCAAGAGCCACCCGGCACGCAAGGCAGCGGTGGACTACCTCAAGGGGCGCGGCCTGACCGGCGAAATCGCCCGAGACTTCGGTCTCGGATTCGCACCGCCGGGCTGGGACAACCTGTTCAAACACTTGAGCAGCGACACCTTGCAGCAGAAAGCCATGATCGACGCCGGCCTGCTGATCGAGAACGCCGAAACCGGCAAACGCTATGACCGCTTCCGCGACCGCGTGATGTTCCCGATCCGCGACACCCGTGGACGGATTATCGCTTTCGGCGGACGGGTGCTCGGCGACGACAAGCCAAAGTACCTGAACTCGCCGGAAACTCCGGTTTTCCATAAAGGCCAGGAACTCTACGGCCTGTATGAAGCCCGCAAGAACAATCGCAACCTCGACGAAATCATCGTCGTCGAGGGCTATATGGACGTCATCGCCCTCGCCCAGCAAGGCCTGCGCAACGCTGTCGCGACACTGGGCACCGCCACCAGCGAAGAACACCTCAAACGTCTGTTTCGCGTCGTGCCGAACGTGTTGTTCTGTTTCGACGGTGACCAGGCCGGCCGCAACGCTGCCTGGCGCGCACTGGAAGCAACACTCTCCAGCCTGCAGGACGGACGCCGCGCACGCTTCCTGTTTCTGCCCGAAGGCGAAGACCCGGATACGCTGATTCGCGCCGAAGGCACTGACGCCTTCCGCGCCCGGATCAATCAGCATGCACAACCGCTGGCGGACTACTTCTTCCAGCAACTCACCGAAGAAGCCGACCCGCGCTCGCTCGAGGGCAAGGCCCATATGGCCACGCTCGCGGCACCGCTGATCGACAAGGTTCCCGGCGCCAACCTGCGCATTCTGATGCGTCAGCGCCTCACCGAAATCACCGGCCTGAGCAGCGAAAGCGTCAGTCAGCTGGCCCAGAGCGCTCCGCAGGAAGCGCCGCCAGCCTACGACCCGGGCATCGATTACGACGCCATGCCGGACTACAGCGACTACCATCAGCCGCAGGCACAGGACATGTACGTGCCGCAGCAGGAATGGACGCCAAAGAAATCCGGTGCCGGCGGCAAGAAATGGGACAAGAAACCGTGGGACAAGAATGGCAAGCGTGGCGGCGATCGAGACCAGCCCCGCACCCCACGTGTGCCGGCCGCCGTCGAACCACCGACTCTGGCCGCTCTGAGGACCTTGTTGCATCACCCTCAGCTGGCGGAAAAAGTCGAAGACGCCGGGCACTTCGCGGACGAGAACCAGACCAACGCACAACTGCTGGTGGCACTGCTCGAAGCCGTACAGAAGAATCCCAAGCTAAACTCATTTCAGTTGATCGCGCGATGGCACGGAACCGAACAGGGTCGCCTGTTAAAGGCATTGGCGGAAAAGGAATGGCTGATTGACGGAGACAACCTTGAACAACAGTTTTTCGACACCATTACTAGCTTGTCAGCCCGCCAACGCGAGCGAAATCTGGAACAACTGCTCAGGAAAGCGCGTCAAAGCGAACTGAGTGCCGAAGAGAAAAATCAACTGCGCGACCTTTTAAGTCGCAATGTTTCCGCATCAAACCCGACCTCAACTGGCGCGTGAGGTCATAGCTCAGGTATAATCCTCGGCTTGTTTTTTGCCCGCCAAGACCTTCAGTGGATAGGGTGTTATGTCCGGAAAAGCGCAACAGCAGTCTCGTATTATTGAGTTGATCAAACTGGGTCGTGAGCAGAAGTATCTGACTTACGCCGAGGTCAACGACCACCTGCCCGAGGATATTTCAGATCCGGAGCAGGTGGAAGACATCATCCGCATGATTAACGACATGGGGATCCCCGTACACGAGAGTGCTCCGGATGCGGACGCCCTTATGCTGGCCGACGCCGATACCGACGAGGCCGCTGCGGAAGAAGCAGCCGCTGCGTTGGCGGCGGTGGAGACCGATATCGGTCGCACCACTGACCCGGTGCGCATGTACATGCGTGAAATGGGTACGGTCGAGCTTCTGACTCGTGAAGGCGAAATCGAAATCGCCAAACGTATCGAAGAGGGCATCCGTGAAGTGATGAGCGCCATCGCGCACTTCCCTGGCACGGTTGACCACATTCTCTCCGAGTACACTCGCGTCACCACCGAGGGTGGTCGCCTGTCCGACGTTCTGAGCGGCTACATCGACCCGGACGACGGCATTACGCCGCCTGCCGCCGAAGTGCCGCCGCCGATCGACGCGAAGGCCGCGAAAGCGGATGACGATTCCGAGGACGATGACGCCGAAGCTTCCGATGACGAAGAAGAAGCCGAAAGCGGTCCGGATCCGGTCATTGCCGCACAGCGCTTCGGCGCCGTGGCCGACCAGATGGAAATCACCCGCAAGGCCCTGAAAAAGCACGGTCGTCACAACAAGGCGGCAATTGCCGAACTGTTGGCCCTGGCCGAGCTGTTCATGCCGATCAAACTGGTGCCGAAGCAATTCGAAGCCCTGGTCGAGCGTGTTCGCAGTGCCCTGGATCGTCTGCGTCAGCAAGAGCGCGCGATCATGCAATTGTGCGTACGTGATGCACGTATGCCGCGCGCCGACTTCCTGCGTCAGTTCCCTGGCAACGAAGTCGACGAAAGCTGGTCCGACGCCCTGGCCAAAGGCAAGAGCAAGTACGCCGAAGCCATTGCCCGCGTGCAACCGGACATCATCCGTTGCCAGCAGAAGCTGACCGCACTGGAAACCGAGACCGGTTTGACCATCGCCGAGATCAAGGACATCAACCGTCGCATGTCGATCGGTGAGGCCAAGGCCCGCCGCGCGAAGAAAGAGATGGTTGAAGCGAACTTGCGTCTGGTGATCTCCATCGCCAAGAAGTACACCAACCGTGGCCTGCAATTCCTCGATCTGATTCAGGAAGGCAACATCGGTCTGATGAAAGCGGTGGACAAGTTCGAATACCGTCGTGGTTACAAGTTCTCGACCTATGCCACCTGGTGGATCCGTCAGGCGATCACTCGCTCGATCGCCGACCAGGCTCGCACCATCCGTATTCCGGTGCACATGATCGAGACGATCAACAAGCTCAACCGTATTTCCCGGCAGATGTTGCAGGAAATGGGTCGCGAACCGACCCCGGAAGAGCTGGGTGAACGCATGGAAATGCCTGAGGACAAGATCCGCAAGGTATTGAAGATCGCCAAAGAGCCGATCTCCATGGAAACCCCGATCGGTGATGACGAAGACTCCCATCTGGGTGACTTCATCGAAGACTCGACCATGCAGTCGCCAATCGATGTCGCCACTGTTGAGAGCCTGAAAGAAGCGACCCGCGAAGTGCTGTCCGGCCTTACTGCCCGTGAAGCCAAGGTACTGCGCATGCGTTTCGGTATCGACATGAACACCGACCATACGCTCGAAGAAGTCGGCAAACAGTTTGACGTGACCCGTGAGCGGATCCGTCAGATCGAAGCCAAGGCGCTGCGCAAGCTGCGCCACCCGACGCGAAGCGAGCATCTGCGCTCCTTCCTCGACGAGTAACACCAGAACCCCCGGCCCAGGCCGGGGGTTTTGTTTTTACAGCAGATTAAATACCTCGCACCGCCCTCCCCCGCGCACAGCCCGTCTACACTCGAAACATTCCCCCGAGCCATAACGAGACCGTTATGCCCAGACTGGCGTCCGTGCTTTTTTTGCTGTCACTGATGATCTGGACCGCAACGGCTGACGCGCTGACTCTGACCGATGAAGAACGTAGCTGGCTGGCGGCTCACCCGGACTTGCGCCTGGGTGTCGATGCGTCGTGGCCACCCTTCGAGTTCCGCGACGACCAGAACCGCTATCAGGGCCTGGCAGCGGACTATATCGATGTGATTCGTCAACGCCTGGCGATCAAACTCACCCCCATCGAGCCGGTGAGCTGGACCGTAGTGCTCGAACAGGCGAAAAACGGCACGATCGACCTGCTTCCGGGCATCATGTCCACCCCGGAACGCCAGAGTTACCTGTCATTCACCCGCCCTTACCTCGACTTTCCGATCGTCATCCTCGCCCACGTCGGCGGCCCGCAGCCGCGCAAGCTCGAGGATCTCTACGGCCTGAAAATCGCCGTAGTGGAAAACTATGCACCCCATGAGCTGCTGCGCACTCATCATCCCGACCTTAACCTGGTGGCGATGCCCAACGTGAGTTCCGCATTGCAGGCCCTGGCCACCGATGAAGTGGACGCCGTGGTCGGCGACCTGGCCTCCAGCGTCTGGAGCCTGCGCCAGCTCAAGCTCGACGGCTTATACGTCAGCGGCGAGACCCCCTATCGCTACCAACTGGCGATGGGCGTCCCTCGGGACAACAAAATGCTGGTGGGGATTCTGGACAAGGTGCTGGCCGACATGTCCCCGGAGGAAGTCAGCAGCATTCAGGAACACTGGGTGGGCAACGTCCTCGATCACCGGACATTCTGGTCGGATCTGCTGGTTTACGGCTTACCGGGCCTCTCGCTTCTGGTCATCGTGCTGGCGGTCGTGATCCGCATCAACCGTCGCCTGAGTTCGGAAATCGCCCGACGCATCGACCTGGAACAGGAACTGCGCAGCAGCGAATACCACTATCGCGGACTGGTGGAGAGTCTCTCGGCCATCGCCTGGGAAGCGCGGATCAGCGACTTCACCTACAGCTATGTTTCGCCCCACGCCGAAGATCTGCTCGGCTATCCGTTATCTCATTGGCTGATTCCAGGCTTCTGGCGCAACATCATTCACCCGGCGGATCTGACTCGTGCCCAGAGTTTCTGCGATCACGAGGTGCTGGCCGGACGCGATCACAGCCTCGATTACCGGGTGATCACCGCCGACGGCCGTTGCTTGTGGGTGCGCGACATCGTCAGCCTGATCGAACACGGCCACGAACCGGTAATGCGCGGCCTGATGATCGACATCAGCGAAACCAAGCGCACTGAAGAGGCGTTGCGCCTGTCGGAACAGAAGTTCGCTTCGGTATTCCAGCAATGCCCGGACATTCTGGTCATCGCCCGGCTCTCGGACGGCTGCCTGCTGGAGGTCAACGAAGCGTTTGAAGAACAGATCGGGCTCAAGGCCGAAGAAGTGATAGGCCAGACTGCCACCGACCTCAATATCTGGGGCATTCCGGGAGTCGGTCCGGGCTTGCTCCAGCGCTTGCAGGCCGGCAGCATTCGCAACCTGGAGATGCCCTTTCGTCGCAACAATGGCCAGGTGTTTACCGGGCTGATTTCCGCCGAGCCGTTCGAACTCGACACCACACCGGCACTGGTTGTGGTCGTGCGCGACATCTCCCAGCTCAAGGAAACCCAACAGCAGCTGCAAACCTCCGAAGAAAAGTTCGCCAAGGCCTTCCACGCGTCGCCGGACGGCCTGCTGCTGTCGCGCCAGAGTGATGGCCTGTTGCTGGAGGTCAACGAAGGTTTCAGTCGCATCACCGGCTTCAACAGCGCCATGTCGGTGGATCGCTCGGCGCTGGACCTGGGTATCTGGGTCAACCTCAACGAACGCAAGCAAATGCTCGACCTGCTGCACCGCGACGGATTCGTTCGCGACTTCAGCTGCCACATCCGCCGCAGCGACGGGCAGATCCGCCTCTGCGAGGTGTCCAGTCGTCCGCTGCCGATCGGCGACGAAGACTGCATGCTGACCATCGCCCGAGACATCACCGAACGCCACCTGATGCAGGAAAAACTGCAACAGGCTGCGACCGTGTTCGAGAGCACCGCAGAAGGCGTGCTGATTACCGATACCCAGCAACACATCAGCGCGGTGAACCGGGCCTTCACCGAAATCACCGGTTACAGCGAAAGCGAAGCGCTGGGACACACCCCGCGTCTGCTGGCCTCCGGCCTGCACGACAGCGCGTTTTACGCGGCGATGTGGCATCAATTGACCGACGAAGGTCACTGGCAAGGCGAAATCTCCAACAGGCGCAAGAACGGCGAGCTGTACCCGAGCTGGCTGACCATCAGCGCCGTGCGCAACCGCGACAAGTTCATCACCCACTTCGTTGCGGTGTTCGCCGATATCTCCAGCCTCAAGCACGCCCAGGCCAAACTCGACTACCAGGCGCATCACGACCCGCTCACCGGCCTGCCGAACCGCACGCTGTTCGAAAGTCGCCTGTTGACGGCACTCAACAGCCAGCAGGAAAACGGCGGCCAGGGCGCAGTACTGTTTCTCGACCTCGACCGTTTCAAGCATATCAACGACAGCCTCGGTCACCCCGTCGGCGATTTGCTGCTCAAGGGCATCGCCGTGCGCCTCAAGGAGCAACTGCGCGATATCGACACCGTCGCGCGCCTGGGTGGCGACGAATTCATCATTCTGTTGCCGGGCCTGCAACAACCCGGTGATGCCGACAACATTGCCACCAAACTGCTGAACTGCTTTGGCGCGCCATTCCAGGCCGGTGAGCATGAGTTCTTCATCAGCGCCAGCATCGGCACCAGTCTTTACCCACGAGACGGCTGCGATGTCGCGACCCTGATCAAGAACGCGGACGCCGCGATGTACCGCTCCAAGGCCAAGGGCCGCAACCGGGTCGAAAGCTACACCCGCGACCTCACCGCCCAGGCCAGCGAGCGTGTGGCGCTGGAGCACGAACTTCGCCGGGCCATCGAGCGCGAGGAGCTGTACCTCTATTACCAACCAAAAATCAGCCTCGACGATCACAGTCTCGTCGGGGCCGAAGCCCTGATCCGCTGGCGCCACCCGAATTTCGGCGAAGTGCCGCCAGAGCACTTCATTCCGCTGGCGGAAGAGAACGGGATGATTCTGCAAATCGGCGACTGGGTGCTGGAGACCGCCTGCCGGCAAATGTTTGAGTGGGGCCAGATTTACGAATCCCTCGGCCCGCTCTCGGTGAACCTCGCCGGCGCACAACTGCGCCAGCCGAACCTGCTGGGACGCATCGAGCAACTGCTCAAGGACAACCGCCTGCGGCCGGAATTACTGCAACTGGAAATTACCGAAAACTTCATCATGAGCCAGGCCGAAGAAGCGCTGGCGGTGTTGCACCAGCTCAAGCACCTCGGCGTGCAACTGGCTATCGACGACTTCGGCACCGGTTATTCCTCGCTGAGTTATCTCAAGCGCCTGCCACTGGACATCCTCAAGATCGACCAGTCTTTCGTTCGCGGCCTGCCCGACGACCCCCACGACGCGGCAATTGTCCGCGCCATCATCGCCCTGGGTCGCAGCATGCAATTCACCGTGATCGCCGAAGGCGTGGAAACCCAGGCCCAGCAACAATTCCTCGCCGCCGAGGGCTGCGAACAGATTCAGGGCTACATCGTCAGCCTGCCACTGCCACCCGAAGAATTCGCCGCGACGTTTCTTCGCATAGCCGTATCGGATTTTTCGGATAGCACAGCCGAGAAACCGTCGCTATAATCCGCGGCCTACTGAGGGCCTATAGCTCAGTTGGTTAGAGCAGAGGACTCATAATCCTTTGGTCCACGGTTCAAGTCCGTGTGGGCCCACCAAACATGAAAAAGCCGCGCACTCGCGCGGCTTTTTTTCGCCTGTCGTTTGGCGTTTACGTTCTTCACAAGCGCAATATTCGGAAGACTACCGCAAGGTCTGTAGGTTATTTCCCAAGCTGTGTTTTCACTCGGTTTTCGGCCTTGTTGGCCTTTTCTCCGAACGAGTAATCTCCGGGCGCCGCTGTTCGCCAAGGATTACTTTCATGCTCGTGAATGCTGCGCCACTGATAAAAGAATCGAGCGGCCAACAAACATGGATCGACTTAGCTTTGCCGGACCTGCGTACGCTGGCCAGGGGGCTTCGCTCAGCCGCACCGCATGGCCTTCATCAATGCCTACGAGGCAAAGAATGACATGCTCGTGGTGGTAGATGTCAGGCACGGGCACGTCCTGTGGAACGTCATGCATGCCCCGGCAAGAGCGATGAACAAGCACCGCCAGGGCGAACTTCTCTACAAGAGATACGTTCTTCAGGACAAACAAAAAGGGGAGCCTGTTGGCTCCCCTTGAATATTTGAATCCTGATATTGGCATCCTCAGGAAATGGGATGAAGAGGTCTCACCTTACACCGATGTTGCAGCATCGCTGAGGTACCTATGCCTGCTGAAGCCCTGCAAGGCAGCAGATTTCGCGCTCTTGAGGCCATTTTTGATAAATGGCAGCAGGCAAGTCAAATCATTTGTCCGTTCTTTTGTTTCAGTAAAATCCCCCGATCCGGTGGCTGCCTAATCCCCCGCCGCTCAATCAGCGCTCACAAGCGCCTCGCGTGGCGAGCCTGTAACATGCGACCCCATTGATCCGTACCGCTGGAGCCTGCCCTTGCCCGACATCCGCCCACCCGTGCTCGATGAAATCGACCGTCAGCTGATCGCTGCCCTGCAAATCAACGCCCGCGAGAGCGTGGCGATGCTGGCCCGGCAATTGGGGATCGCCCGTACCACCGTGACTTCGCGGCTGGCGCGGCTCGAAAAGGCCAAGGTCATCACCGGCTACGGTGTACGACTGGGCCAGCGTGTAGTGGACGGCGGGTTGCAGGCCTATGTCGGGATCAAAGTGCAGCCACGCTCCGGTAAAGAGGTATTGCGCCGGTTGAGCGTGATGGCCCAGGTACAGCAATTGTGTGCGGTGAGTGGCGAATTTGATTATGTGGCGTGGCTGCGGACCGACTCCCCGGAGCAGCTCGATCAGCTTCTCGATCAGATCGGCAGCGTAGACGGTGTGGAGAAAACCACGACCTCGATCATCCTCAGCAGCAAGATTGATCGCGGGCATCCAGTCTGACCAATAGAATCGTCAGATTGCAGCACAAGCACTCAAAACGACGACACTTTGCGTCTTATTAACGTGTTCTACGCTCCCTAGAATGGCTGGCATCTTTTCCTATACTCAGACGCGCATCCCGCGTCGGGTCGCCAGCAAGGTCAGCCATGAACAAGAACAATCGCCATCCTGCAGACGGTAAGAAACCAGTCACCATTTTCGGCCCGGACTTTCCTTTCGCCTTCGACGACTGGATCGAACACCCGGCCGGTCTGGGCAGCATTCCCGAGCACAACCACGGTGCCGAAGTGGCAATCGTCGGGGCGGGTATCGCCGGTCTGGTGGCGGCTTATGAGTTGATGAAACTCGGCTTGAAACCCGTCGTTTATGAGGCTTCGAAGCTCGGCGGCCGTCTGCGCTCCCAGGCGTTCAATGGCACTGACGGCATCGTCGCCGAGCTCGGCGGCATGCGCTTCCCGGTATCGTCCACCGCGTTCTATCACTACGTCGACAAACTCGGCCTCGAGACCAAGCCCTTCCCCAACCCGCTGACGCCGGCCTCCGGCAGCACCGTGATCGACCTGGAAGGCAAAACCCATTACGCACAGAGCCTGAAGGATCTTCCTGCACTGTTCCAGGAAGTGGCGGACGCCTGGGCCGACGCGCTTGAGGCCGGCTCGCAATTCGCCGATATCCAGCAAGCGATCCGCGACCGCGATGTGCCGCGCCTCAAAGAGCTGTGGAACACCCTCGTGCCACTGTGGGACGACCGCACGTTCTACGACTTCGTCGCCACGTCGAAAGCCTTCGCCAAACTGTCGTTCCATCACCGCGAAGTGTTTGGCCAGGTCGGTTTCGGCACCGGCGGCTGGGACTCGGACTTCCCCAACTCGATGCTGGAAATCTTCCGTGTGGTGATGACCAACTGCGACGATCACCAGCACCTGGTGGTCGGCGGTGTGGAACAAGTGCCGCAGGGCATCTGGCGTCATGCGCCGGAGCGCTGCGTTCACTGGCCGCAAGGCACCACCCTCAAGTCGTTGCACCATGGCGCGCCACGCTCAGGGGTGAAGAAAATCGCCCACGCGCCTGACGGACGATTCGCTGTCACCGACAACAACGGCGACACCCGCGAATACGCGGCCGTACTGACCACTTGCCAGAGCTGGCTGCTGACTACTCAGATCGAATGCGACGAAACTCTGTTCTCGCAGAAGATGTGGATGGCGCTGGACCGCACCCGCTACATGCAATCGTCGAAGACCTTCGTGATGGTCGACCGTCCGTTCTGGAAGGACAAGGACCCGGAAACCGGCCGCGACCTGATGAGCATGACCCTCACCGATCGCCTGACCCGTGGCACTTACCTGTTCGACAACGGCGACGACAAGCCGGGCGTGATCTGCCTGTCGTACTCGTGGATGAGCGATGCGCTGAAAATGCTCCCGCATCCGGTGGAAAAACGCGTGAAGCTGGCGCTGGATGCGCTGAAGAAGATCTACCCGAAAGTCGACATCGCCGCGCGGATCATCGGTGATCCGATTACCGTGTCGTGGGAAGCCGACCCGCATTTCCTCGGTGCATTCAAGGGCGCCCTGCCCGGCCACTATCGCTACAACCAGCGCATGTACGCGCACTTCATGCAGGACGACATGCCGCCGGAGCAGCGCGGGATCTTCATCGCCGGCGACGACGTATCGTGGACGCCAGCATGGGTCGAAGGCGCGGTGCAGACGTCGCTCAACGCGGTGTGGGGAATCATGAAGCACTTCGGCGGGTCCACACATAAAGAGAACCCCGGCCCGGGTGATGTGTTCAACGACATCGGCCCGATCGCCCTGCCCGAGTAAGAGGAATCCCTGATGCGTGTAGCCCTTTACCAATGTCCACCGCTGCCACTGGAACCTGCCGCCAATCTCCAGCGCCTGCATCAACTGGCGATGGAGGCCAAAGGCGCCGACCTGCTGGTGGTGCCGGAGATGTTCCTGACCGGCTACAACATCGGCAAGGAGGCGGTCGCGACATTGGCCGAGGTCTACAACGGTGAGTGGGCGCAGCAGGTCGGACGAATAGCCAAGGCTGCCGGTCTGGCGATTCTTTACGGTTACCCTGAGCGCACTGCCGAAGGACAGATCTACAACGCCGTGCAGTTGATCGATTCGAACGGTGAACGCCTGTGCAATTACCGCAAGACGCATCTGTTCGGCGATCTGGACCGTTCGATGTTCAGCCCCGGCGATGGCGAGTTTCCCATCGTCGAGCTCAACGGCTGGAAGCTCGGTTTCCTGATCTGCTACGACCTGGAGTTCCCGGAAAACGCCCGACGCCTGGCCCTTGAGGGCGCCGAGCTGATTCTGGTGCCGACGGCGAACATGATTCCTTTCGACTTCATTGCCGATGTTTCCGTGCGCTCCCGCGCCTTCGAAAACCAGTGCTACGTGGCGTACGCCAACTACTGCAGCCACGAAGGCGACATCCATTACTGCGGGCAAAGCAGCATTGCCGCGCCGGACGGCAGCCGCATCGCCCAGGCCGGACTGGACGAAGCCTTGATCGTCGGTGAGCTGGATCGCCAGCTGATGGTCGACTCGCGCAGCGCCAACCGCTACTTCAACGACCGCCGCCCCGAACTTTACGACGCGCTCAACAAGCGCTAATCCGCTAGCATTGGCACTTCACAGTTCTGGAAGTGCCCATGCCTGCCCCGACTCACCCCCGCCCCCACACCGAAACCCTGGCCAACGGCTTGCGTGTAACTCTGCGTCACGTGCCCGGCCTGAAGCGCAGCGCCGCTGCGTTGCGGGTGAATGCCGGTAGTCACGATGTGCCGTTGGCGTGGCCGGGGCTGGCGCATTTCCTTGAGCATTTGCTGTTTCTCGGCACCGAGCGTTTTCCTGCACAGCAAGGGCTGATGGCCTACGTGCAAAGGCATGGCGGCCAGATGAATGCCAGCACTCGCGAGCGCACCACCGATTTCTTCTTTGAATTGTCGCCAGCGTCCTTCAGTGGTGGGCTGGAGCGTCTGTCAGACCTGCTCGCCCATCCGCGTATGAGTACGGACGATCAGTTGCGGGAACGGGAAGTGTTGCAGGCGGAGTTTGTCGCGTGGTCGCAGGATGCTGCGGCTCAGCAGAAAGAGGCGCTGTTCGAGGGGTTGTCAGCGGAGCATCCATTGCGCGGTTTTCATGCCGGAAACCGCGATAGCCTGCCGGTAGAACAAGCGGAGTTTCAGCAGGCACTGAAAGACTTCCACCAGCAGTTTTACCGCACCGGGCAGATGATCCTGAGTCTGGTCGGGCCGCAGAGTGCGGAAGAGCTGCGCACGCTGGCCGAACAGTTTGCCGCCGCGCTGACGGCTGGGGATAAAACTGCACAGGCGGCCCCGGCTCGTTTGATGGACACCCCACAGGCAAGTTATCAACAGGTCGGCAAGCGACGCGGCGATCTGCTGTTTGCGCTGGAGGACTTGCCGGAGTCGTCGGCCGAAGCGCTGGCGTTTCTCTGCCACTGGTTGAATAACGCCAAACCCGGTGGGTTGCTCGCGCATTTGCAAAATCAAGGTCTCGCGAATGGTTTGCAGGCCTGTGTGCAATACCAGTTTTCCGGGCAAGCCTTGCTACACCTTGAGTTCACCGCCCCCTCCGCGTCACTCGACACCATTCGAACGGAATGTATCGACTGGTTGAGCTTCTTCGCAGCGCAGCAGAACTGGCCGACACTGCGCGAGGAGTATTCGGCACAGCTTCAACGTCAGCAGCAGGTCAGCGGCGCACTGCAACGGGTGCGACTCGACAGCGAACAACTCGAAAGCGGCCTGTCCGAATCGGCCGTTACGGCGCTCAAAGTGATTCTCGGCAAAATCGGCACTGTGGATAACTTTAGCGGCCACTGGCATCTGCCCGCTGCCAACCCGTTTTTGCGTACAGCCGAACCACTGGCCAACGCCGGCCTCATCCGCGGCCAGACCAGCGCCCACCGAGGCCTGCGCACATTTGCTCAGGATCGCTCGCGCACCCGCCGCGAACGCTCGCCGATGCAATTCAGCCAGGCGCTGCCGGATAACGGTGACGCAGGTGCGGTGTATGTGCGCTGGCAGACGGAAGCAGCGGCCACGGCCGAGTTGCAAGCGAAACTGCAACGCAGTCTGCGGGAGGTGTCTGATGACGCACGTCAGGCCGGGGTCGAGTTGTCCTTCAGCGCCACGGCTGATCAGTGGCTGCTGAAACTCACTGGCCTGCAGGACACGCTGCCTGCGGTGCTGGAGCACGCGCTCAACTCTCTGACACAAGTGGGCGCAGATTCCGCTGAAAGCGAGCCGCAACCTGCGCTGATGCCGATCCGCCAACTGCTCAAGGCATTGCCCGAAAAGTGCCTGCCAGCGGTAAGTGAGTCCGATGACGCCGCGCACCTGTGGACAACTTCCCGCTGGGACGGTCTGGCTTTGGGGCTCAACCCACAAACCCAATCCGGCATGGGCCTGGCCCTGAGTCGTATCCCAGGCATCCCGGATAATCAAATTCCCGCACCTTCTGCCATCAACGCCGGATTTCGGTGGAGTCAGATCGACAGCGCGTCCAGCGAACACGCCTTGTTGCTGTTCTGCGCGACCGCCAGCCGCGAAATCGCCGACGAAGCCGCGTGGCGCCTGCTCGCGCACCTGTGTCAGACGCCGTTCTACCAACGCCTGCGCGTCGAACTGCAACTCGGTTATGCCGTGTTCAGTGGCCTGCGTCAGTTCCACGGTCAGACCGGATTGCTGTTCGGTGTGCAATCGCCCTCGGCTACCGCAGCGCAATTGCTCAATCACATTCAGCAGTTTCTCGATGGCCTGCCGGCCCTTATCGAACAACTCGATGACGCCAGCCTCACACAGCAACGCCAGACGCTTGCCGATCAGTTCGGTGAAAGCGCCCTGTCCGGCAAAGATGCGGCCGAGTTCCTGTGGCAGGCCCGTCTCGCCGGCCACTCGTCGGATTATCTGATGCAATTGCGCAACGCCATCGCTCAACTGGATCGCCCGGCATTGCTGGCCGCCGCACAACGGCTGATCCACGCCGAAGGCGGCTGGCACGGCCTGTCCAACGACTCTGCGCCAGGCGCGCCATGGCTAGCGGCAAAATGATCATTACCGGGGCTGCAAGGAGCTTTCTCAAAGATTCACGGGCCAACCCCCTGAAATTTTGAGTAACATAGCCACCTAACTATTTGGAACATCCCTGCGCTGCCGTGGACTATACCTATGGATAGCGCTATCTCACCCACCTGAAGAAGGAGTCACCCGATGGCCTGGACCAAACCTGCTTACACCGACCTGCGCATCGGCTTCGAAGTCACCATGTACTTCGCCAGCCGCTGAGTCCTGCCTCAAGCAGAACACTGCAGTGCAACGCCTCGGCTCGCCGGGGCGTTTTATTTTCAGCGTTGAAATGATGGAGCGTTCATGTTCGTCCAGATTCTGGGTTCGGCCGCCGGTGGCGGTTTTCCGCAGTGGAACTGCAACTGCGTCAATTGCGCCGGTTTTCGCGACGGCAGCCTGAATGCCCAGGCCCGTACCCAATCGTCCATCGCAATCTCCGATGACGGCGTGAACTGGGTGCTGTGCAACGCCTCGCCGGACATCCGCGCGCAGCTTCAGAGCTTCGCCCCGATGCAACCGGGCCGTGCCCTGCGTGACACCGGCATCAGCGCGATCATCCTGATGGACAGCCAGATCGACCACACCACCGGCCTGCTCAGTCTGCGCGAAGGCTGCCCGCATCAGGTCTGGTGCACGGACATGGTCCACGAAGACCTGAGCACCGGTTTCCCGCTGTTCACCATGCTCAAGCACTGGAACGGCGGGCTGGACTGGAACCGCATCGAACTCGACCAGAGCTTCACCGTCGCCGCGTGCCCGAACCTGCGCTTCACACCGCTGCCACTGCGCAGCGCCGCACCGCCCTACTCGCCGCACCGCTTCGACCCGCACCCGGGCGACAACATCGGCCTGATCGTCGAAGACCTCAGCACCGGCGGCAAACTGTTCTATGCGCCGGGCCTGGGCAAGGTCGACGCGCCGCTGCTGGAAATCATGGCCGGCAGCGACTGCGTACTGGTGGATGGCACGATGTGGGACGACGATGAAATGCAGCGCCGTGGCGTTGGCACCCGCACCGGTCGCGAAATGGGCCACCTGGCGCAGAACGGCCCCGGCGGCATGCTCGAAGTGCTGGAACAGCTTCCCGAGCAGCGCAAAGTGCTTATCCACATCAACAACACCAACCCGATTCTCGACGAAGACTCCCCGGAGCGCGCGGAACTGGTTCGGCGCAATGTTGAAGTGGCGTATGACGGCATGAGTATTGTGCTGTAGCTGAGGGCCTCATCGCTGGCAAGCCAGCTCCCACAGGTTTTGCGTACGCCACGCAACCTTGTGGGAGCTGGCTTGCCAGCGAAGGCGTCCTGACAGACACCAAAGAAACCAACGGTTGTTTCCGGAGAACAGACATGACTGACACTCCAATGTCCCCCGCAGAATTCGAAGCGGCCCTGCGCGCCAAGGGCGCCTATTACCACATTCATCACCCGTATCACGTGGCGATGTATGAAGGCCGGGCCACTCGCGAGCAGATTCAGGGCTGGGTCGCCAACCGCTTCTACTATCAGGTGAACATCCCTCTGAAAGACGCGGCGATCCTCGCCAATTGCCCGGATCGCGAGATTCGCCGCGAGTGGATCCAGCGCCTGCTCGACCACGACGGCGCCCCCGGTGAGGACGGCGGCATCGAAGCCTGGCTGCGCCTCGGCCAAGCCGTCGGCATCGACCCTGATCAATTGCGTTCCCAGGAGCTGGTGCTGCCCGGTGTGCGTTTCGCCGTCGACGCCTACGTCAACTTCGCCCGCCGCGCCAGTTGGCAGGAAGCCGCCAGCAGCTCGCTGACCGAGCTGTTCGCGCCGCAGATCCACCAGTCGCGTCTCGACAGCTGGCCGCAGCATTACCCGTGGATCGACCCGGCCGGCTACGAGTATTTCCGCACCCGTCTCGGTCAGGCCCGGCGCGATGTCGAGCATGGCCTGGCGATTACGCTGGAGCACTACAAGACCCGCGAAGGTCAGGAACGCATGCTGGAAATTCTCCAGTTCAAACTGGACATTCTTTGGAGCATGCTCGATGCCATGAGCATGGCTTACGAACTGAACCGCCCGCCGTATCACAGCGTCACCGATCAACGGGTCTGGCATAAAGGAATCGCCTTATGAGTTTCGACCGCAGCAAGACCCCGACCTGGCGTCCCGGCTACCGTTTCCAGTACGAACCGGCCCAGAAAGGCCACGTGCTGCTGTACCCGGAAGGCATGATCAAGCTCAATGAAAGCGCCGCGCTGATCGGCGGCCTGATCGACGGTGAACGGGACGTCGCGGCAATCATCGCCGAACTCGACAGACAGTTCCCCGGCGTGCCCGAGCTCGGTGACGACATCGAGCAATTCATGGAGGTTGCCCGTGCGCAGCACTGGATCGAACTTGCCTGAGTCATCGGTGCAACCGGAAATCGGCTTGCCGCTGTGGCTGCTCGCCGAGCTGACTTACCGCTGCCCGCTGCAATGCCCGTACTGCTCCAATCCGCTGGATTTCGCCGAACAGGGCAAAGAGCTGAGCACCGAGCAGTGGATCAAGGTGTTCCGCGAGGCGCGGGAAATGGGCGCGGCGCAACTGGGGTTTTCCGGGGGCGAACCGCTGGTGCGTCAGGACCTCGCCGAGCTGATCCGTGAAGCTCGCCAGTTGGGTTTCTACACCAACCTGATCACTTCCGGCATCGGCCTGACCGAGCAGAAGATCAGCGACTTCAAGAAGGCCGGGCTCGATCACATCCAGATCAGTTTCCAGGCCAGCGACGAGCAAGTGAACAACCTGCTCGCCGGCTCGAAAAAGGCCTTTGCACAGAAACTGGAAATGGCTCGCGCCGTGAAGGCCCACGGCTATCCGATGGTGCTGAACTTCGTCACCCATCGGCACAACATCGACAAGATCGACCGCATCATCGAGCTGTGCATTGCGCTGGAGGCCGACTTCGTCGAACTCGCCACCTGCCAGTTCTACGGCTGGGCGCAGCTCAATCGTGTTGGCCTGTTGCCGACCAAAGAGCAACTGGTGCGGGCCGAACGCATCACCAACGAATACCGCGCCAAACTGGAGGCCGAAGGGCATCCGTGCAAGCTGATTTTCGTCACCCCGGACTATTACGAAGAGCGCCCGAAAGCCTGCATGAACGGCTGGGGCAGTCTGTTTCTGACGGTCACACCGGACGGCACCGCCCTGCCCTGTCATGGCGCCCGACAGCTGCCGGTACAATTTCCCAATGTGCGCGATCACAGCATGCAGCACATCTGGTACGACTCGTTCGGCTTCAACCGTTTTCGCGGTTATGACTGGATGCCCGAGCCGTGCCGCTCCTGTGACGAAAAGGAACAGGATTTCGGCGGCTGCCGCTGCCAGGCTTTCATGCTCACCGGCGATGCAAGTAATGCCGATCCGGTATGCAGCAAGTCCGAACATCACGGTGTGATCCTCAAGGCCCGCGAAGAAGCCGAGCACGCCACCCAGACCATCGAACAACTGGCCTTTCGCAATGAACGAAACTCGCGCCTCATCGCCAAAGGCTGAGCCTTTCAGCGCCACCGCCGCCGTTGCTGCAGGCGTGGATTTTGCCGAATTGCAGCTCGGCACCCATGGTTTGTTCTGGAATGAATATCGCCCGACAGATGCCGCCTGCCGGATCTGGCACTGGCACGATGGCGTGGCGAAATGTCTGACGCCTGCGGGTTTCAGCGTGCGCAGCCGGGTGTACGAATATGGCGGTGGAGCGTTTTGTCTGACGCCTGACGGGGTGGTTTTCGTTAACGAGGCGGACCAGCAACTGTACCGACAAACGCTGGACGGCGAGCCCGTGGCGCTGACGTCCGGGGAATGCCGATATGGTGATCTGCATTTTGCCCACGGGCAGGTGCTGGCTGTTGAAGAGAACGGTGATTGCCATCGGCTGGTGGCTATCGATCTGGCGAGTGGCGACCGCCATATGCTGGTTGAAGGCGCGGATTTTTATGCATCGCCAATCATCAGCCCGGACGGCCGGCGCCTGGCGTGGATCGAGTGGAGCCGTCCGCATCAGCCGTGGACGTCCAGCCGGCTGATGCTCGCCGAGCGCTCGTCAAATGGATTTTCCGCCCCGCGTTGTGTGGCGGGTGAAGCGTTTGAAGAGTCGATCCAGCAACCGCGTTTCGATGCCAATGGCCGACTGGGCTGCCTGACAGATCGTGGTGGGTATTGGCAACCGTGGGTCGAGTCGGCAAATGGTTTGCAACCGTTAGCTAGCGCCGAAGCCGATCACGCACCAGCCCCATGGCAACTCGGCGGCTGCACCTGGCTGCCCATCGGCGAAAACTTCTTGGCGAGCTGGAGCGAAGGCGGTTTCGGGCGTCTGGCGCTCAACGGCGAAGACTTCACCGGCGACTACAGCCGCTTCCGTCATGTGTCTGTCGATGATCAATTCATTTACTGCATTGCCGCCTCACCGATCAGCCCTTCAGCGGTGATCGCCATTGATCGCGAATCGCGTGAAGTGAACGTCCTGGCCGGCGGTGTTGCACCGTTGCCCGCCGAGCGCATCAGCCGCCCGCAAACCCTGCGCTATCCCAGCGGTTTGGGTGAAGCGCACGGGTTCTTTTACCCGGCCACCAATGGCGATGAGAAACCGCCGCTGGTGGTGTTCATTCACGGCGGTCCGACGTCGGCCTGCTACCCGATGCTTGATCCGCGCATCCAGTACTGGACGCAACGCGGTTTCGCCGTCGCCGACCTCAACTACCGGGGCAGCAGCGGCTATGGCCGGGAGTATCGGCAAGCCCTGCATCTGAGTTGGGGCGCAGTGGATGTCGAGGATGCCTGTGCGGTGGTGGCCTACCTGAACGATCGCGGCATGATCGACGGCGACTGTGCATTTATCCGTGGTGGCAGCGCTGGTGGCTACACAACGCTGTGCGCCCTGGCGTTCCATCAAGTGTTCCGCGCTGGCGCCAGCCTGTATGGCGTCAGTGACCCGGTGGCACTGGCCCGCGCGACGCACAAGTTCGAAGGCGATTATCTGGATTGGCTGATCGGCGATCCCGAGAAAGATGCCGAACGCTACGCCGCCCGCACGCCGTTGCTGCACGCAGGCAACATTCGCGTACCGGTGATTTTCTTTCAGGGCGAACTGGACGCCGTGGTCGTGCCGCAACAGACCCGCGACATGGTCGCGGCCCTGGAGCAGAACGGCATTGAGGTCGAAGCGCATTACTACGCCGACGAACGTCACGGCTTCCGCCGGGCCGCCAATCAGGCCCACGCGCTGGAGCAGGAGTGGAAGTTTTATCGGCGGGTGATGGGTTTGGGGGACTGAAATCCGCTGCCACCTCCAGGATCCTTGTCGCCCCAATCGCTGGCAAGCCAGCTCCCACAGGTTGTTTGGTGTACACAAAATTCATGTACGACCGAGACTACTGTGGGAGCTGGCTTGCCAGCGATAGCAATTTATCTGGCGCCGCAGAACTCAGCGTTTGGCGATGATGTACACCGCATGCACGATCCCCGGGATGTAACCGCACAGCGTCAGCAGAATGTTCAGCCAGAACGCGCCGCCGAACCCGACCTGCAGAAACACACCCAGAGGCGGCAACAGAATGGCGATGATGATGCGGATAAAGTCCATGGGGCAGCTCCTGATTGGGGGTTGGCTCACCCGAGCCATACAAGCTAATCGACCCGTGCCGTTCGTCAGGGTTCAGTGCAAACCGCAATCTCGCCATCTGATTGCCATTACCCGGCCACAAAAAAACGCCCCACGCCAAAAGAATCAGGCGTGGGGCGTGCGTTATACCGCGAGACGGTTCTTGAATTCGGGTAGGAAATTTCAGCTCAGACGGCAATCCCTTTGCGGCATTGCAGTTGCGCAGTGCGTACCCGGGAGAAGGCGCGAGCCAGGCGCAGGAGCATTTCGTCGATGTTGGCCTTGCTGACGTTGAGCGCCGGGGTGAAGCGCAGGCAGTCGGCTTGTGGGGCGTTGAGCAGCAAGCCCTCGTGAAGCGCGGCTTTGACGACGGCCTCGGCGGAGTCTTCCGACAGGGTCAGCCCCCAGAACAGCCCCTGTCCGCGTAACTCGCCATGTTCATAACGATGGGCCAGACGGGCGAGCCCTTCGCGCAGGTGCTGGCCGTTGTCCCGGATCTGTTCGAGGAATGCGCGATCCTGCACGCTGTCGAGCACCACCAGCCCTGCGGCGGTCATCAGCGCGTTGCCGTGATGAGTGCCGCCCAACTCACCCGAGTCGAAACAGCAGGCCTTGCCTCGCGCCAACAACGCCGCCAAGGGAACGCCACCGCCGAGGCCTTTGCCGAGCACGACGATATCGGCGCGCACGCCGTAGGATTGTTCGGCGAGCAAGGTGCCGCAGCGGCCGATGCCGGTCTGCACCTCGTCGAGAATCAGCAGAATCCCCAGCTCACGGCACAAGCGTTCGACACCCTTGAGGTAATGTTCGGTCGCTGAAATCACCCCAGCATCGCTCTGGATCGGTTCAAGCATGATTGCCACGGTCTGTGCATCGACCGCTGCATGCAACGCCGGCAGGTCGTTGAACGGCACCAGATCGAAACCCGGCAGCAACGGTGCGAAGCGGTTGTGCAAGTTGCAACTGTCCGACGCCGAAATCGTCGCCAGACTACGTCCGTGACAACCTTGTCTGGCGACAATAATCCGCGAGGCGCCGCCACGATGCAGCTGGCCCCATTTGCGCGCCAGTTTGATTGCCGCTTCACAGGCTTCACTGCCGCTGTTGAGCAGATACGCCTGATCGCTTGCAGTGCTCGCACACAGGCGCTCGGCGAGACTGAGCATGCCGCGGTTGTGCAGATTGAAGCCGGGATTGATCAGGGCCTGGGCCTGGTTGGCGATGGCCTTGACCAGTGCCGAAGGGCTGTGACCGAGGCTGTTGGCGCCTCCGGCCTGGGAAAAGTCCAGGTAGGCGCGGTCATTGCTGTCCCACAGCCAGGAGCCTTGGCCGCGAACGAATACCTGCTGCGGACGTTCGACGCTGGGCATCAGACGTTCGGCATTCAGGCCATCAGCGACCTTCGATTCATGGGTTTCAAAAGCCAGGTCATCGAGGCTCGGCGTCTGGCGCCGCAAACTGAACAGATTCATTGAAAAAAACCTCGATCGAGGTTTTTTGAACTGCCTATGTAAACACTATCGAAACAAACGCTGGTCATTGCGCTTTCCGGCCCTGTAAGCCTCGTGAATGCGGTTAGACTAGGCTCACACACGGCTGCCGGCCATTTCGATTTCCCAGCATTTTTGATAAGTGTTACTTATGGATTTCAAACAACTGCGTTATTTCGTCGCGGTCTACGAAGAAGGTCATGTCGGACGCGCCGCCGAGCGTCTGTCGATCTCCCAGCCGGCGCTGTCCCAGCAGATCCGCCAACTGGAGCAGAACCTCGACGTCACGCTGTTCGAACGCAGCAGCAAGCGCCTGCTACCGACCCTCGCCGCCCACACCTTGTACAACCACGCTTTGCCACTGCTCGACGGCATGCAGCGTGCGCGTGAGGCGCTGGGCAACTTCAAGGGTCAGGCACTGCGCACGCTGGCGATCGGCGTGCTGCAAACCGTGCACACCAGCCTGGTGCCGCAAATGCTCGAGCGAGTGCGCAAGGCGCAGCCGCATCTGGTGGTACAGATTTACGAATTGACGGGGCTGGAGATCGAGCGGCGCCTGCTCAATGGCTCGCTGGACATCGGCATCAGTTATCTGCCGCCACGCCAGCCGGGGCTACACGGCGTGATGCTGTACGAAGATGAACTGACGCTGGTCATCCCGGCGGATCATCCGCTGCGGGAATTCAAGAAAGTCTCGATGAGTCAGGCCGCTGAATTGCCGATGTTGTTGCTGGGCGAGGAATTCCAGATCCGCCAGATCTGGCAAGCGCAACTGGCCAGTCTTGGACGTCGACCGCAAGTGCAGGCAGAACTGAACAATATGGTGGGCATTCTCGACAGCCTGCCACATACGCGTCTGGCGACGGTGCTGCCCGGTCGTTCGCAAAAGGAGTACGACGATCAGGATCTGCTGTGGAAACCGTTGAGTGAGCCGCGCGTGCCGTTGAAGGTCGGGCTGGTGTGTCGCGATGTGCAGCGCCAGCAGGCACCATTGGCCTTGCTGCGAACGTTGCTGGAAGAGGTGATGCAGCGTGAGGACAAACCGCTGAAAGGTACGCCGCCACTGGACGCACTGAGCTGAAAGCTTTTCTGCGGGCATAAGAAAACCCCGCCGAAGCGGGGCTTTGCAGACTGTTTCCCTGACATCCATTTCACTCCGCCACCCTGGCAGAATCCTACGTGTCCGTGTTGTTGCTTTGCGCTTCCTGCGCGACGTCCATGGAAAGTAGATTAGCTCTGGATCCAATCTACGCCTATGGGAGAACAGCAGCACGTCATGTAAGAGATCGCTTACATGACGTTACATCATCAGAACTGCGCAGCATCCAGCAGGAACAGCGACTCGCTGCCGGCCTTGACCGACGCGCTCAACGAGTGAATCCGCGGCAGCAGACGGGCGAAATAGAACCGCGCCGTGCCGAGTTTGCTCGCGTAGAAATCGTCCTGCGCCTCTTTGCCCAGCGATGCCTTGGCCATCAGCGCCCACATGTACGCGTAAGCGGTGTAGCCGAACGCTTGCAGATACTCGACCGATGCCGCGCCGATTTCGTTCGGGTTGGTTTTCGCCCGATCCAGCAACCACGAGGTCAACTCGTCGAGGGTGCCGACGGCGTCATTCAGCGGCTTGGTGAACTCGCCCAGATCGGCACTGGCGGTCGCGGTGAAATGGCGGATCTCGTCGGCGAACAGTTTGTAGAATGCGCCGCCGCTACCGACGATCTTGCGACCCACCAGGTCCAGCGCCTGAATGCCGTTGGTGCCTTCGTAGATCTGGGTGATGCGCACGTCACGCACCAGTTGCTCTTGGCCCCACTCACGGATGTAGCCGTGGCCGCCGAAGATCTGCTGACCGTGGACAGTGGTTTCCAGACCCAGATCGGTCAGGAACGCCTTGGCCACTGGCGTCAGCAAGGCCACCAGATCTTCCGCACGTTTGCGGGTGGCGGCGTCTTCGCTGAACTTGGCGGTGTCGAGTTGCATCGCCACGTAGGTGGAGAACGCCCGGCCACCTTCGTTCGAGGCTTTCATGGTCAGCAACATGCGACGCACGTCCGGGTGAACGATGATCGGGTCAGCGACCTTGTCCTTGTTCTGCGCGCCGGTCGGCGAACGGCTCTGCAGGCGGTCACGGGCGTATTCGATGGCGTTCTGGTACGAGCGCTCACCGGTGGCCAGGCCTTGGATGCCGACGCCCAGACGCTCGTAGTTCATCATGGTGAACATCGCGGCCAGGCCCTTGTTCGGTTCGCCGACCAGATACCCCACGGCTTCGTCGAAGTTCATCACGCAGGTGGCGGACGCCTGGATGCCCATCTTGTGTTCGATCGAACCGCAGTTCGCCGGGTTGCGCGCGCCCAGGCTGCCATCGGCATTGACCATGAACTTCGGCACCAGGAACAGCGAAATGCCTTTCGGCCCTGCCGGTGCGTCCGGCAGCTTGGCCAGCACCAGGTGGATGATGTTTTCGGTCAGGTCATGCTCACCGCCGGTGATGAAGATCTTGGTGCCGCTGACCTTGTAGGAACCGTCGGCCTGAGGCTCGGCCTTGGTGCGGATGATGCCCAGGTCGGTGCCGGCGTGCGGCTCGGTCAGGCACATGGAACCGGCCCAGACACCGGCGTACATGTTCGGCAGGTAAGCGGCTTTCAGCTCTTCGCTGGCGTGGGCGTTGATCGACAGGCAGGCGCCGGCGGTCAGCATCGGATACAGACCGAAGGACAGGCTGGCGGAGTTGACCATCTCTTCGACCTGAGCCGACACGGCTTTTGGCATACCCATGCCGCCGTAGGCCGGATCACCGCCGACGCCGACCCAGCCGCCTTCGGCATAAGTCTGATAGGCCTGTGGGAAACCGGCCGGCGTGGTGACGGCACCGTCGGCCCAGTGGCAGCCTTCTTCGTCAGCGGCACGGCTCAGGGGCGCGATGCTTTTGCTGGTGACCTTGCCGGCCTCTTCGAGAATGGCTTCAACGGTTTCCGCGTCCACGGTCTCGGCCAGGGCCGGCAGTTCGGCCCAGAGTTTGGCGACTTCGAACACTTCATTGAGGACGAAGCGCATATCGCGCAGCGGCGCTTTGTAGTCAGCCATGGCAAACCTCGCAAAGATCTAAACAGGTGATTCGTGGAAGGGTGTTTTCGTTGAGCTGGAGTGTAACCCAACAACTTTTGCGACACATAGGGTCAGGCAGTGACTGTTTTGTTATTTTTAGTCACCGACAGTCAACCATAAAGAAGCCCGCAATCAGCGGGCTCTTTTGTTTAACAGGGGCGTGTTACAGCGCGAACAACTGGGCCGGCAGTTTCATCAGGCAATCGCTGCCCGCCTCGATCGCAGAACGATGCGCAGCGGTACGCGGCAACAGGCGCTTGAAGTAAAACTCGCACGTCGCCAGTTTGCCCTGGCAGAAATCGCCGTCCCCTTCGCCCGACTCCAGCTGCGCCTGGGCAACCAGTGCCATGCGCAGCCACAGGTAGCCGAGAACGATGTAACCGCTGTACATCAGGTAATCCACCGACGCGGCGCCGACTTCATCCGGGTTTTTCATCGCGGCCATGCCGACCTTCATGGTCAGCTCGCCCCACTGCTGATTGAGGCCATCGAGCTGCGCGACAAACCCGCCCAGTTGCGCATGCCCGGCGTTGGCGGCGCAGAACCTGTGGACGATTTTGGTGAAATTGCGCAACAGCTTGCCCTGGCTGCCCAGCACTTTGCGCCCGAGCAGATCCAGCGCTTGAATGCCGTTGGTACCTTCGTAGATTGGCGCGATCCGGCAATCGCGAACCAGTTGCTCCATGCCCCACTCGCGGATAAATCCGTGGCCACCAAACACCTGCATGCCGTGATTGGTCACCTCCAGCCCGGTGTCGGTCATGAACGCTTTGCAGATCGGGGTCAGGAACGCCAACAGGTCTTCGGCCTCCTGACGCGCCTCGGCGTCCGGGCTCAGGTGCGCGACATCAAGCATTTGCGCGGTGAAATAGGTCAGCGCGCGGTTGCCCTCGTTGAAAGCTTTCATGGTCAGCAGCATGCGCCGCACGTCCGGGTGGACGATGATCGGGTCGGCTGGTTTGTCCGGGGCTTTGGCGCCGGTCAGAGCACGCATCTGCAAGCGATCGTTGGCGTATTTGATTGCGCCCTGGAAACTCGCTTCGCCCAGACAAAGTCCCTGCATTCCGGTGCCGAGGCGCGCGTGGTTCATCATGGTAAACATGCAATTCAGGCCTTTGTTCGGCTCGCCGATCAGGAAACCTTTGGCGTCGTCGAAGTTCAGCACGCAAGTGGCCGAGGCCTTGATGCCCATCTTGTGCTCGATCGAACCGCAGGAAACGCCATTGCGCTCGCCCGCCTCACCGGCGGAATCGGGCAGGAATTTCGGCACGATAAACAGCGAAATCCCTTTGGTCCCCGCCGGCGCGTCCGGCAGTTTGGCCAGCACCAGATGAATGATGTTGTCGCTCATGTCGTGCTCGCCGGCGGAGATGAAAATCTTGCTGCCGGTCACTGCATAACTGCCGTCGGCCTGAGGCACCGCGCGGGTCTTGATGATGCCCAGGTCGGTGCCGCAATGGGCTTCGGTCAGGCACATGGTGCCGGTCCACTGGCCGGCGGTGAGTTTGCGCAGGTAGGTGTTTTTCTGCTCCTCGGTGCCGTGGGCATGGATCGCCGACATGGCGCCGTGGGTCAGGCCCGGGTACATGCCCCACGAGGTGTTGCTGGAGGCGACCATTTCGCTGATCACCAGTCCCAGCGAACTCGGCAGGCCCTGGCCGCCGTAAGCCGGATCTGCCGCCAGACCGTGCCAGCCACCTTCCACGTATTGTGCGAAGGCTTGCTTGAAGCCTGTAGGCGTTGTCACCACGCCGTTGTCGAAATGGCAGCCCTCTTCGTCACCGCTGCGATTGAGCGGTGCCAAAACGTTCTCACAGAACTTCGCGCCCTCGTCGAGGATCGCGTTGATCATGTCCGGGCTGGCGTCGTGGGCGCCAAGGGCCGCGTACTGAGTGTGGAAGTCAAAGACGTGGTCGATCAGAAAGCGCATGTCGCGCAGGGGAGCTTTGTACTCGGGCATGGTGGCTTCTCCTTCAGCAGATTGCTTCAACCTACTGCCGGCCACCCTGCCCCACAATCACTGTCCAGACGCTGAATGCGCCGTCATCACTCAACCTGCGGCGCTGTCCATGCGCACCGCGCCACGGCGATTCTGCCCGAATGCCATCACACAGTTTCGCCCTGCGCCCTTGGCGCTGTAGAGCGCCTGGTCGGCGGATTTCAGCACTTCTTCGGGAGTGCGCTGTTCCAGGCGTTCGGCCACGCCGATGCTGACCGTGACCGACACGCTGGACGCGCCCGAACCCGAGCGACGCTGACGGCCCTGCTGATCATCCTGCGGGCGACTTTCCTGATTTCGCAGCTGAATGTTGTAGGACGCAATCGACTCGCGAATGACTTCCAGGTGCGGCATGCACTCTTCGAGGGTCTTGCCCGCAAACACCAGGGCGAATTCCTCGCCACCATAGCGATACGCCCTACCGCCGCCGCTGATTTTGGACAGTTTGCTGGCGACCAGTCGCAGGACCTGGTCACCGACGTCGTGGCCGTGGGTGTCGTTGAATTTCTTGAAGTGATCGACGTCGCTCATCGCCAGCACATAGTTGCGCCCCAGACGCTGCATGCGCTCGTTGAGTGCGCGGCGGCCCGGCAGGCCGGTGAGTTCGTCGCGGAAGGCCATTTGATAAGCCTCATGCGCTACCGCTGCAGCAATCATTAGCATGACCTGGCTGCACATGATGTTCAGGGTGAACGGCAGGATGAAGGTTTTCGGCAGCATCCAGAACACCCCGAGCAACCCCACCAGTTGCGCCGCGTGCAGCGGACGCGGGTTGCGCCAGTATTGCCAGGCCAGCAGCAGAAACGCCGAGATGAACACCGGATACGACAACTGGATCAGGCTCATCCACGCGCCGTGCAGCGCCGGCCAGCGGATCTCGGAAAGCCACATCAGCAACGCCTGCGGGTAACTTTGCTCAAGCCCCAGCGCCACGCTG
This sequence comes from Pseudomonas gozinkensis, assembly GCF_014863585.1. Taxonomy (NCBI): domain Bacteria; kingdom Pseudomonadati; phylum Pseudomonadota; class Gammaproteobacteria; order Pseudomonadales; family Pseudomonadaceae; genus Pseudomonas; species Pseudomonas gozinkensis. Next base: position 5,958,211 of record NZ_CP062253.1, read on the forward strand.
CCAAAGGCCAGCAGCACGGCGAAGCGCGCGACCATGTCCTGAAACAGGTGCGTGCGCTCCTGCCACGCGGCGAACAGCCCGAACAACAGCGGCAACAGCAGACAGACCAGATGAAAGACGACGGCCGCGTCTTCGCGCACCTTGCCGTTGTCGCGGTAATAGTCGGTCTGGGTGTCGAGCAGGAAGTAGGCGATGTACACCGTGACCATCAGAAACAGCTCGCGCTGGCGTCGGTAAACCGCACAGTACGAACCGCCCAACAGCAACACCAGGGTAGGCAACACGTTGAACAGCGAGGTGAAGAACACGTTGAGGTCTTTGACGTACGCAGCCGCCAACCCCGCGAGCAACAACAGCAGTGAAGGCAGGAAATGACTGAAACGTACAGCGGAAGAACGCGGCAAGGGGAAAAGCTCCGACCCGTCATGGCAAAGAGATGGCATTGTGCCTGCAATATGGCCAGTTAAGCACACACAATGTGATCCAGATCACAGGCTGTCTCTTTAACGGCCGAAATCGGCGGTTGCTGAGTAATTCAGTAAGGTTTTTTGTGGAATGACCGCTGGACGGCCACCATGGCCATCATTCTTGATGGCCATGGTGTGCGTTTCTGCTCAGAGATCGTTGTAGAACGGCTGCAATGGCCCCTCTGCCGCCGGCCGGCCTTCAGCACCGTAAGGCTTGAGATTGAGCGATGCATCCATCGCCTGACGGGTCGTGACTTTCGGACTGGCCGGACGCTGGGTCACGGCATTCTCGTCGCCAATGTGGCCCTGCGGAATCACCAGCGACGGATGGTCGAACGGTGCGCGCTCCCACGCCACGCGCGGATCGGTCAGGCCGACTTCCATGAATTTCACCACGGCGTCGATTTCGTCAGGCGTCAGGTTCAGCGCCGTCATGTCCGGGTCGAGGTTGGAAGTGTTGTGCTGGTTCACCGACGGATGCTCGAAACCGCTGGTGTTATTGGCGTCTTCCCCGCGCCGGTCACCGCCACGGTTGTAGAACTCCATCACCTGTTTGAGCGTCGAGCGGCTGCCGTTGTGGAAGTACGGCCCGGTCAGGGCAATGTTGCGCAGGGTCGGAGTCTTGAATGCGCCGTCGACCGAGTCGCGGAAACCGACATTCGGCTTGAGCGAGGCATCGCACGGAATCGCTGCGCTCAACGGCGCCTCGAACGTGCAGACATCGACGTCCAGCGGATCCACCGAACGGCCACCCTGCAACACGCTGTTGTACTGCCGGGTGAACGACCATGGATTGCCCCACGCATCCGCGCCGCCGAGGGCGAGGTCTTCCGAAGTCGGGCGTACACCGGTGTTGTAAAAACCGTTGTCGTAAAGGGTGGTCAGGTTGTCGGCCATCACCATCCGTTCGATGCGTTCGCGCGGATGCATCAGCAGGCGACTGGCGGCGTTGGTCAGCTCCGGCCCGCCGTGGCAATTGACGCATTTGCCTTTGCCGAGAAACAGGTTCATGCCTTCGACCTGTTGCGCGTTCATCGCGGTGTGATCGCCCTGCAGGTAGGCATCGATCGGCGCCTGATCGGACACCAGCGTGGCCTCATACATCTGGATCGCCAGACCAAAGAACAGCGGGAAGTTGGCCTCCATCTGCGTATACGGCGCACCGCCCACCAGAACGTTTTGCGTGGCGTTCCACAGCCGGGGCTGGAAGGCGTTCTTGATCAGTTCGCGATAGGTCGGACGCCGTGCGCCGGATACTGGGGCCAGCACCGAGTCGGTAGACGAAATCCGTTGCTGCTTGAGCATCAGCGTGTCGAGCATCCGCCGGCCGATGTCGGCAAAGGTACGGCCACCGCAGGACATTTCCACAGGGCTGCCGGGCGGGCCGACGGCTTGCGAAGCGGCAGAAGCATCGTTGAGCGCCAGCCGGACCTTGGTTGCGACCGTGCTGCGTTCGCTGGTCACGTAGATCCCGGCATCCGGGTCGCGATTGCCGAATGGCGAGAAGCCGTTGAACACGTTGTTGGCCCGGCCGTCCCAGAAGTTGCGCACGTTGAACGCGGCGTTGATCACCGAAGGCGCATTGCGACCGGTGCTGCGGCGAACGTTGATGCCGCCGACCTGAAACAGACCGTCCGGTTGCTGAGTGCATTTGTCGAAACGCGGCTGATTGGGTTTGACGAAGTTGGCGTCGAACACGCCTTGCGAGCCGACCACGTCGTCCGTCGAGTACACGATGGGCGAGTTGCGCTCCAGAGGATTGCTCAGCACGTGGGTCGGGAAGTCGGTTTTCTTCAGCGTGTAGTTCGGGCCGCCCTTGCCGCCGGACAACGTCGCGTAGGACGCCACGTCACCGGGAATGTCCGACGCCACAAACGGTTTGTTGAAGATCGACGCGACGTTGGCGTTGGTGTGCGCCTGGCCGGGGTTGAGCTGGTTGGTGATGCGGTGGTCGACGCCGGCGTGGTAGTGGCACGAAGCGCAGGCCGTGGAGCCGTCGCTGCCGATCTCCATGTCCCAGAACAGCGCCTTGCCCAGCAGGATCGCGGCCTGGCGATTGAGCACGTAGTCGGTCATCAGGTCGACCTTGCGTCCGCCTTCGGTCCCGGACGGATCGGGGGGCACCATCCCGCGCAACGATTGCAGCGAAGGGACTTCCGGCACCGGGGGATCGACCTCGGGGGGGGCGGCGGCCCATGCGCTGTGGACTGACAGCGCGATGGGTAACCAGAAGGTCAAACGAGCGAGTCGACTGATGTTCATAGGCTTCACCCTGACTGTGGTTGTTAAGTGCCGGGCGTCTTGCTTCTTTGAGCAGGCAGTTCTGGTTAGCACCGGTAAATCGGGCAGTGCAATTAATTGGCCACTCTTCTGGAAACATTTTGAATCAATAAGCGCAGGGGTTCGGCTGATCAGCGACTTCATCAATGCTGGGGAATCAGCCCCGGGATTGGGGAAATCCGGGCACAAAAAAACCGCTGCCCCCGAAGGAGCAGCGGTTTTTGGAAGGACTGCGTTAAGGCTTAGTAGCCCAGTGCGAAGTCTTCTTCTTTCATGTCCATCAGGTTGTTGGCACCCGACAGCATGGTGGCCACGTGCGTACGGGTACGCGGCAGGATGCGCTGGAAGTAGAAGCGCGCGGTTTGCAGCTTGGCGGTGTAGAACGCCTCGTCGGTGGTGCCGGCAGCCAGTTTTTCGGCAGCTAGACGCGCCATGTCGGCCCAGAAGTAGGCCAGGCAGGCGTAACCGGAGTACATCAGGTAGTCCACGGAGGCCGCGCCGACTTCTTCGCGATCTTTCATGGCGGCCATACCGACCTTCATGGTCAGCTCGCCCCACTCTTTGTTCAGTGCTGCCAACGGTGCGACGAATTCTTTGACGGCTTCGTTGCCTTCGTTGTTCTGGCAGAACTTGTGGACGATCTTGGTGAAGCCTTTCAGAGCCTCGCCTTGAGTCATCAGCACTTTACGGCCCAGCAGGTCGAGTGCCTGGATGCCGGTGGTGCCTTCGTACAGCATCGAGATGCGGCTGTCGCGAACGTTCTGCTCCATGCCCCACTCGGCGATGAAGCCGTGGCCGCCGTAGATCTGCACGCCGTGGTTGGCGGATTCGAAACCGACTTCGGTCATGAACGCTTTGGCGATCGGAGTCATGAAGGCCAGCAGTGCGTCGGCTTTCTTCTTCTCTTCTTCGTCCACGCCGTATTTGACGATGTCGACCTGTTTGGCGGTGAAGTACACCATCGCACGGTTGCCTTCGGCGAATGCCTTCATGGTCAACAGCATGCGGCGTACGTCTGGGTGAACGATGATCGGGTCAGCGGCTTTGTCCGGCGCTTTCGGGCCAGTCAGGGAACGCATTTGCAGGCGATCGCGAGCGTATTTCAGGCCGCCCTGGAAGCCGATTTCGGCGTGGGCCAGACCTTGCAGCGCGGTGCCCAGACGTGCGGTGTTCATGAAGGTGAACATGCAGTTCAGACCCTTGTTCGCCGGGCCGATCAGGAAACCGGTCGCGCCGTCGAAGTTCATCACGCAGGTCGCGTTGCCGTGAATGCCCATCTTGTGTTCCAGCGAACCGCAGCTCACCGCGTTGCGAGCGCCAACAGTGCCATCGGCATTCGGCATGAACTTGGGAACGATGAACAGCGAGATGCCTTTGGTGCCGGCCGGTGCATCAGGCAGGCGGGCCAGTACGATGTGGACGATGTTGTCGGCCATGTCGTGCTCACCGGCCGAGATGAAGATCTTGGTGCCGGAAACTTTGTAGGAGCCGTCGGCCTGAGGTTCGGCCTTGGTGCGCAGCATGCCCAGGTCAGTGCCGCAGTGCGGCTCGGTCAGGCACATGGTGCCGGTCCATTCGCCGGAGACCAGTTTGGTCAGATAGGCTTCTTGCTGCTCTGGGGTGCCGTGCTCGGAGATGGTGTTCATCGCGCCGTGCGACAGGCCCGGGTACATGCCCCACGACCAGTTGGCTTCGCCGACCATCTCGCTGACAGCCAGACCCAGCGACTCAGGCAGACCCTGACCGCCGTGCTCGACGTCATGGGCCAGGCTCGGCCAGCCGCCTTCCACGAATTGCTTGTAGGCTTCTTTGAAGCCAGTCGGGGTTTTCACGCCGGACTCGCTCCAGGTGCAGCCTTCGGTGTCACCCACGCGGTTCAGCGGTGCCAGCACCTGCTCACAAAACTTGGCGCCCTCTTCGAGAATGGCGTCAACCATGTCCGGCGTTGCGTCTGCGCACGCTGGAAGGCTCTGATAGTGCGCTTCGTAGCCGAGCAGTTCGTCACGAACGAAGCGAATATCACGCAAGGGGGCCTTGTAGTCAGGCATAGCGATAAACCTCTGCTGATGTAACCGGGAATGAACGACCGCATTGATTTGTTGTGACGGTCAAACAGTTGTTTGAAACATACGTTTACGCCGAAATCTTGTCAAGCGTCGATCTTTTGCCGTTCGTCATCGCATTTTCCGAACGCCGGACACAGCAGCGCGACATGCGCCCGACCGAGCCATGTGCACTGAAAAAAGATTAGTTGAGGGAGAAGGACTTACAACGAAAAACGCCGCGAACAGTCGCGGCGTCTGGCAAAGCGCAGATCAAAAAATCAGGCGAAGGTATCGATGATCGTACCGAGCATTTCATCGGAAGCCTTGGCGACTTTCACGCCCAGCTCCGCCTGAAACTTGCCTTGGGCCATCTCGACCATGTTGCTCGCCAGGTCCGATTGCTGGGCGCGATCCACGGAACGCAGACGATCGACCTGCACTTCCGAAGACTGGCTGGTGACCGAACGCTCGATGGTGCTGCTGGCGATCTGGCTGGCGGCCTGATCAACGCGGTTCTGCCCGGTCTGAATGGTGCTCAGACCTGCATAAAAAGCTGTGTTTCCGGAGATTTCCATGGGAGCTCTCATCCTTGGGAAGGATCAATGGGTGCCATTGAACCAGAGGCGTCAGAAAAACACCCGTCAAAAACACTAATGGCACAGTGCCTTGTCATAGCCAAAATCAGTCGAGCAGATCCAGTTGCAAGTGATCGGCGACCGCTTCGGCGCTGACGGCCTTGAGTTTTGGCACCCGCCCCAGGCAAGGCGCCGGAATACGCTCGGCCAGTGTCGCCAGGTTTTCCTCCAGCCGCGACGTCTTCGGATCAATGATGTTCGCCACCCATCCCGCCAGTTGCAGCCCGTCCCGGGCAATCGCCTCGGCCGTCAGCAGTGCATGGCTGATACAACCCAGACGCACACCGACCACCAGAATCACCGGCAGCTTCAGCGCAATGGCCAGGTCCGACAGATTGTCCTGATCCGCCAACGGCACCCGCCAGCCACCCGCCCCTTCAATCAGCGTGAAGTCGGCGTTCATGGCCAGAATCTCGCGCATCGGTGCCAGCAACGATTGCACGGTCAGCGCCACACCTGCCTCTCGTGCCGCAAGATGCGGCGCGATCGCCGGCTCGAACGCCACCGGATTGACCTGTTGATAAGTCAACGGCAACGAGCATTCGGCCTGCAACGCCAGCGCATCGGAATTGCGCAAACCTCTGGGCGTCACCACACAACCGGACGCCACCGGTTTGCCCGCCGCCGTACTCAGCCCCGCCGACCGCGCAGCGTGCAGCAACCCGGCGGCGACGGTGGTCTTGCCGACGTCAGTGTCGGTTCCGGTGATGAAATAGGCTGCGCTCATAAGGGTTTCTCCAACACGGCGTAGACCACCTGATAAGTCGCCGGCAAGCCCTGCGGCTGACGGAACTGCTCATAGGCTTCGACCAGCCCCAGAATCCGCGCCCGCCCGGTCAAACCACCCGGCCGGCCAGGGTTCAGGTTATGCGCGCCCAAGGCCTTGAGTTCGTGGGTCAGGCTGCGCACATCCGGGTAATGCAGGACATGCGGCCGATTCTCCAGACTGACCGTACGCCAACCACTGGTCGCGCACATTTGCTCGTAGCGGGCGAACTCGCGGAAGCGGTTGACGTGCACCAGGCCATCGACCTGACGCCAGCTGTCGCGCAATTCATACAGCGTCCCTACACAAAGACTAGCAAACGCGAAAATCCCCCCCGGTTTCAGCACCCGAAACGCTTCGCCGAGCACCGCTTCGAAGTCCGCGCACCACTGCACGGCGAGGCTGGAGAAGATCAGATCGCAGGTCGAATCCTGCAACGGCAAACGTTCGGCATCGCCAGCTATAAAGTGCATGGCCCCACCCAACGGCCGCGCGTGATTAAGCATGCCTTCAGCGATATCCAGCGCCAGCCCCTCACCAAACCGCTCGGCCAGTGCCCGAGTGAAATACCCGGTGCCGCAGCCCAGGTCCAGCCAGCGTGCCGGCCGAAAATCCACCGGCAGACGATTCAGCAACTGCGTGCCGACATCACGCTGCAACTCGGCGACGCTGTCGTAGCTGGCGGCTGCGCGAGAAAAAGAAGCCGCGACCTGGCGCTTGTCAGGCAAGCCGCCGGGTAGCGCAGCAAGAGACAAATCAGTCATCACCGCACTCACTTAAAAACGCCTGGATCGCACCCGCCACACCGTGGGGGTCTTCCAGAAGAAACGCATGGCTGGCCTGCTCGATCAGCCCGACCTCGACATCCGCCAGCAAGGCGAACAACTCGCCCGCGGCTTCCGCCGGCACCAGCCCGTCCAGACCGCCAAACAGATGCAATTGCGGGCCTCGAAACACCTGCAAGGCATTGCGTGTATCGATCTGCGCCAACAACTCCAGACCCGCCATCAACGCCACCGGTGAAGTGTTCGGCGCGCCGCCAAGCAACAGCCGCGACAAACCGCGAGAATCTTGCGCACCCTGAGCGCACAGCAACGAAAAACGTTTGAGGATCTGACGCGGGTCAGCGCTGCAACCGGCCAGAAATGCATCGAAGGTTTCCCCCGGCATCGCGCTCGGCCACTGGTCATGGGCAACAAAAGAAGGATTGCTCGCCAGCGTCAGCAAGCCGCAGCAATGTTCACCACGCCGCGCCGCCAGCTCTGAGGCCAGCATGCCGCCCAGCGACCAGCCACCCAGCCAGACGTCCTGGGGGATGCGCTCATCGAGTTCGTCGAGCCAGTCCGCAGGATCGCTGGATTCCAGCTCCGGCAGTGGTTCGATTTCCACCGTCAGGTGTTCGTCGAGCCCACGCAGCGCAGCCGCCAACGGTTCCAGCGGAGAAACCCCGAGGCCCCAACCCGGTAGCAGAATCAGGCGATCACGCATGGCTTGGCTCCGACTTGAGTTGCGCAAAGCAATCGGCCAGTCCTTCTAACAATAGCTGCACCTGTGCCTCGCTGTGGGCGGCGGTCAGCGTCACCCGCAACCGCGCGCTGCCGGCAGGCACGGTCGGTGGGCGGATCGCAGTGACCATCAGCCCACGCTCGCGCAGCATCTGCGACAACCGCACGGCGCGACCGGCATCGCCAATCATGATCGGCTGGATCGGCGTGAAGCTGTCCATCAACTCAAGGCCGATCTGTTCGGCGCCGTGGCGGAACTGGCGGATCAGCGTCTGTAGATGCTCGCGACGCCAGTGTTCGCTGCGCAGCAGTTCCAGACTTTTCAACGTCGCGCAGGCCAGCGCCGGCGGTTGGCTGGTGGTGTAGATGTACGGCCGGGCGAACTGGATCAGGCTTTCGATCAGCTCTTCACTGCCGGCGACGAACGCGCCCGCCGTGCCGAACGCTTTGCCGAGCGTGCCGACCAGCACCGGCACGTCTTCCTGGCTCAAACCGAAATGCTCGACGATCCCGCCACCGTTTGCCCCCAGCGGGCCGAAACCGTGGGCGTCGTCGACCATCAGCCAGGCGCCTTTCGCTTTGGTTTCCCGGGCCAGCGCCGGCAGATCGGCGAGGTCGCCGTCCATGCTGAACACGCCGTCAGTGACTACCAGCGTATTGCCGGTGGCTTTCTCCAGACGCTTGGCGAGGCTGTCGGCGTCGTTGTGCAGATAACGATTGAAGCGCGCGCCGGACAACAATCCGGCATCCAGCAAAGACGCATGATTGAGCCGGTCTTCCAGCACCGTATCGCCCTGCCCGACCAGTGCGGTGACCGCGCCGAGGTTGGCCATGTAACCGGTGGTGAACAGCAGCGCGCGGGGCCGCCCGGTGAGGTCAGCCAGAGCTTCTTCCAATTCGTGATGCGGGCCGCTGTGGCCGATCACCAGATGCGAAGCACCGCCGCCGACGCCCCACTTCGAAGCACCGGCGCGCCAGGCTTCGATCACTTGCGGATGATTGGCCAGGCCCAGGTAATCGTTGTTGCAGAACGCCAGCAACGGCTGACCGTCGACCACCACTTCTGGCCCTTGCGGGCTTTCAAGCAATGGGCGCTGGCGATAGAGATTTTCGGCACGACGGGCAGCAAGGCGTGCGGCGAGATCGAAAGACATGCAAGCCTCGACATTCAAGTGACACAGATCCCTTGTGGGAGCGAGCTTGCTCGCGAAGAGGCATTCACATCCGACATCAATGTCGACTGAAGCACCGCTTTCGCGAGCAAGCTCGCTCCCACAGGGGTTTGCATTCCTTCAGAGGAATCCGCGCAGGTTTTTACACCGCCGCGTTGTAGAACTGCTCGCTGCTCTTCTGCTCCACCAGCGCCTGCTCGATGGCGGCCTGATGCACTTCGTCGGCATGTTCTTCGCGGGCTTCCGGCTGAATGCCCAGACGTGCGAACAGTTGCATGTCCTTGTCGGCCTGCGGGTTGGCGGTGGTCAGCAGTTTGTCGCCGTAGAAGATCGAGTTGGCGCCGGCGAAGAACGCCAGGGCCTGCATCTGCTCGTTCATCGCTTCGCGGCCGGCGGACAGGCGCACGTGGGATTGCGGCATCAGGATCCGCGCCACGGCGAGCATGCGGATGAAGTCGAACGGATCGACGTCGTCAGCGTTCTCCAACGGCGTGCCGGCAACTTTCACCAGCATGTTGATCGGCACAGATTCCGGATGCTCCGGCAGGTTGGCCAGTTGAATCAGCAGGTTGGCGCGGTCATCAAGGGACTCGCCCATACCGAGGATGCCGCCGGAGCAAATCTTCATCCCCGACTCACGCACGTAGGCCAGGGTCTGCAGACGCTCGCTGTAGGTACGGGTAGTGATGATGCTGCCGTAGAACTCCGGCGAGGTGTCGAGGTTGTGGTTGTAGTAGTCGAGCCCGGCCTTGGCCAGTGCTTGGGTCTGGTCCTGATCGAGGCGACCGAGGGTCATGCAGGTTTCCAGGCCCATGGCCTTCACGCCTTCGACCATCTTCAACACGTAAGGCATGTCCTTGGCCGACGGGTGCTTCCACGCCGCCCCCATGCAGAAACGGGTCGAACCGATGGCCTTGGCGCGGGCAGCCTCTTCGAGGACTTTCTGCACTTCCATCAGCTTTTCTTTTTCCAGACCGGTGTTGTAGTGACCGGACTGCGGACAGTATTTGCAGTCTTCCGGGCAGGCGCCGGTCTTGATCGACAGCAGGGTGGACACCTGGACGCGGTTGGCGTCGAAATGCGCGCGGTGCACCGTTTGCGCCTGGAACAGCAAGTCGTTGAATGGCTGAACGAAGAGTGCTTTGACTTCGGCCAAAGTCCAGTCGTGACGCAGGGTGGCAGTGGTGCTGGCGCTCATGGGCGTTTCCTTGGTTATGCTTGGCTGGCGCCTGGGGAAACGGAATACCCACAGGCACGACACGGATGTTCGGCATATTTAAGGAAGAGAAATGCGCTGTCAACCACTCTGCGAAAGACCGGTTTACATCTGGTTAAAAAACAAACAAAACTGCTTGCTGTGCGATGAACCTGCAGACGCGCAAATCCCGATCTGCACCGCCTGTGAAACCGATCTGCCGTGGCTGGGCGATCAATGCCTGACGTGCGCCCTGCCCTTGCCCGCTGCCGGGCTTACCTGTGGTGGCTGCCTGCAGGATCCGCCAGCCTTTGAACAGGTGGCCGTGCCATGGGTTTATGGCTTTCCGGTGGACACATTGATCACCCGTTTCAAGCACAACGCCAAATGGCCGCTTGGCCACTTGCTCGCCGACGTTCTCGGCGAGTTCCTGCAACATCGCTTCGAAGAAGACCTGCCTCGCCCGGACGCCCTGCTGCCGGTTCCACTTGCTCCGAAACGCCTGCGCCAGCGCGGCTTCAATCAAGCGGCGATGCTGGCGCAGTGGCTGGGCAAGTCACTCGACCTGCCTTGCGAGGAACACAGCCTTTTGCGCGTGCAGGATACCGACGCCCAGCAATCACTCGACGCCAAGGCCCGTAAACGCAATCTGCGTCACGCCTTCGCCTTGAGCCCCGATGCCCAGGTGCAAGGCCGGCACCTGGCCCTGGTCGACGACGTGCTGACCACCGGCGCCACCGCCCAGGCGCTGGCCCGTTTGCTGATAGACGCCGGCGCCGCGCGGGTGGATGTGTACTGCCTGGCCCGCACGCCAAAACCCGGCGACGCGGCTTGACGGATACGCCTCGAGCCGCCAACGTCCTCCCTCAACCCTTCAGCACAAAGCGTCCGCCATGTCCCTGCCCTCCCTGTTGTCCCAGCACATCGTCCGCCGCCCGCAGCGCATTGCCTTGCTGCAACACATCGCCGAACAGGGTTCGATCACCCGCGCCGCGAAGAGCGCCGGCCTGAGTTACAAGGCGGCGTGGGATGCCATCGATGAGCTGAACAACCTCGCGCAAAAGCCTCTGGTCGAGCGCGCGGTCGGCGGCAAGGGCGGCGGTGGCGCCAAACTGTCGAGCGAAGGCGAACGGGTGCTGCGCCTGTATCAAAAGCTGCAAGCCTTGCAGGCCCAGGTGCTGGAAGCGGCCGAGGACGCCAGCGATCTGGACCTGCTCGGTCGGCTGATGCTCAGAACCAGCGCGCGCAATCAGCTGCACGGCAAAGTCGTGCTGATCGAAGGCCAGGGCCGCAACGACCTCATCCGCCTCGAACTGGCCGAAGGCCTGTCGATCGACGCGCAGATCACCCACGACAGCACCGTGCATCTGGAGCTGCAACCGGGCACTGAAGTGGTGGCGCTGATCAAGGCCGGCTGGCTCGAACTGCTCGCGCCAGAGGCCACGCCTGCCGTCGGCCACAACCTTTTGAGCGGTCGGATCGAGGCGATTCTCGACGCCGAGGACGGCCCGAGCGAAGTGCGCATCGCCCTGCCCAACGGCCAGACCCTGTGTGCGCTGGCCGAACCGCTGGACTTGCGCACCCGTGGCCTGACGGTCGAGCAACCGGTGCAGGTGCAGTTTTCCCCGTCCAATGTGCTGCTCGGAACACCGCTCTAAAGAGCGCTGCAACGAAAGCGTCATCGACCCGCATTAAGGTGGCTGCCAAAACCATGCAGGGAGCCTGATGTGAGCCTATTAGAAGAAAACCAATCCACAGACCTGGAAAAAATGGTCGGCCTGAGCCGTCGCGGATTCATCAGCGCCGGCGCGCTGTGCGGCGCGGCAATGTTCCTCGGCGGCAACCTGCTGAGCCGCAGCGTGCTGGCCGCCAGTGTCAGCGCCGGCAATAGCCGTCTGCTCGGCTTCGACAGCATTCCGGCTGCCACCACCGACGTCATCAGCCTGCCCAAGGGCTACAAGTCGTCGGTGCTGATCAGCTGGGGCCAGCCCCTGCACAAGAACGGCCCGGCCTTCGACCCAAGCGGCAATGGCACCGCGGCTGCACAGGAAGTGCAGTTCGGCGACAACAACGACGGCATGAGCCTGTTCGAATTCCCGGGCGAGAAAAACCGCGCGTTGATGGCGATCAACAACGAATACACCAACTACCGCTACCTCTATCCGCACGGCGGCATGCCGCAATCGGCCGAAGACGTGCGCAAGGCGCTGGCCTGCGAAGGCGTGTCGGTGATCGAAGTCCAGCGCAAGAACGGCCAGTGGCAGTTCGTCCAGGGTTCGCGCTACAACCGACGCATCCACGGTAACTCGCCGCTGCGTATCAGCGGCCCGGCAGCCGGTCACGAGCTGATGAAAACCAGCGCCGACAAGCACGGCAAGAAAGTCCTCGGCACCTTCCAGAACTGCGCCAACGGCAAGACGCCGTGGGGCACTTATCTGACCTGTGAAGAGAACTTCACCGACTGCTTCGGCAGCAGCAACGCTCAGCAACAATTCGACCCGGCGCAGAAACGCTACGGCGTGTCGGCCGCCAGCCGCGAGATCAACTGGCATCCGTTCGATCCGCGCTTCGACATGGCCAAGAACCCCAACGAGCTCAACCGTCACGGCTGGGTCGTGGAGATCGACCCGTTCGACCCGCAATCGACCCCGGTCAAACGCACCGCGCTGGGCCGCTTCAAACATGAAAACGCCGCACTGGCCGAGACCGATGACGGTCGCGCCGTGGTGTACATGGGCGACGACGAACGCGGCGAGTTCATCTACAAATTCGTCAGCCGCGACAAGATCAACCACCGCAACGCCAAGGCCAACCGCGACATCCTCGATCACGGCACGCTGTACGTGGCCAGGTTCGATGCCGGCGACGGCAACCCGGATCACCCGAAAGGCCAGGGCCAGTGGATCGAACTGACCCACGGCAAGAACGGCATCGACGCCAGCAGCGGTTTCGCCGATCAGGCCGAAGTGCTGATTCACGCACGTCTCGCCGCCAGTGTGGTCGGCGCCACGCGCATGGACCGTCCGGAATGGATCGTGGTCAGCCCGAAAGACGGCCAGGTTTATTGCACCCTGACCAACAACGCCAAGCGCGGCGAAGACGGCCAGCCGGTGGGTGGCCCGAACCCGCGCGAGAAGAACGTCTACGGCCAGATCCTGCGCTGGCGCACCGACCGCGACGATCACGGTTCGAAGACCTTCGGCTGGGATCTGTTCGTGGTCGCCGGCAACCCGGGCGTCCATGCCGGGACGCCGAAGGGCGGTTCGTCGAATATCACGCCGCAGAACATGTTCAACAGCCCCGACGGCCTCGGTTTCGACAAGGCCGGACGGTTGTGGATTCTCACCGACGGCGACTCGAGCAACGCCGGTGATTTCGCCGGGATGGGCAACAACCAGATGCTCTGCGCCGATCCTGCGACCGGTGAGATTCGCCGGTTCATGGTCGGGCCGATCGGTTGCGAGGTCACCGGGATCAGTTTCTCGCCGGATCAGAAAACCCTGTTCGTCGGGATTCAGCACCCGGGCGAGAACGGCGGTTCGACCTTCCCCGAGCACCTGCCGAACGGCAAGCCACGGTCGTCGGTGATGGCGATCACCCGTGAGGATGGCGGCATCGTCGGCGCCTCATAAACCGCGTTCGCGAGCAAGCTCGCTCCCACAGGGTTTGCGTTGAACCTGTGGGAGCTGGCTTGTCGGGTCGCCGTATCGCAGCGATAGCGTCACCACAGACACCAACCCCCTCACTGCCTGCCATCTGCGCTACCATGCTGAGCCGGACGCGGCAGCCTGCTGCGCGCAGGAGTCAGCATGGCCCACCCGTTTGAAACCCTCACCCCAGACCTCGTGCTCGATGCCGTCGAAAGCATCGGCTTTCTGAGCGACGCGCGCATTCTGGCGCTCAACAGTTATGAAAACCGCGTCTATCAGGTCGGCATCGAAGACTCGGAACCGCTGATCGCCAAGTTCTATCGCCCGCAGCGCTGGACCAACGACGCGATCCTGGAGGAGCACCAGTTCACCTTCGAACTGGCCGACGTCGAAATCCCGGTGGTGGCGCCATTGATCCACAACGGCGAAACCCTGCACGAACACGCCGGTTTTCGTTTCACCCTGTTTCCCCGTCGCGGTGGCCGGGCGCCGGAGCCGGGCAATCTCGACCAGTTGTATCGCCTCGGCCAGTTGCTCGGGCGCATGCACGCGGTCGGCGGGACCAAACCGTTCGAGCACCGCGAAGCGTTGGCCGTGAAGAACTTCGGCCATGACTCGCTGACCACCCTGCTGGAAGGCAACTTCATTCCCAAGAGCCTGCTGCCGGCCTACGAGTCCGTCGCCCGCGATCTGCTCAAGCGTGTGGAAGACGTCTACGCCAACACGCCGCACCAGAACATCCGCATGCATGGCGACTGCCACCCCGGCAACATGATGTGCCGCGACGAGATGTTCCACATTGTCGACCTCGACGACTGCCGCATGGGTCCGGCGGTGCAGGACATCTGGATGATGCTCGCCGGCGACCGTCAGGATTGTCTGGGACAACTGTCGGAATTGATGGACGGCTACAACGAATTCCATGACTTCGACCCGCGCGAACTGGCACTGATCGAACCGCTGCGCGCCCTGCGCCTGATGCATTACAGCGCGTGGCTGGCCCGGCGCTGGGACGATCCGGCGTTCCCCCGCAGCTTTCCGTGGTTCGGCAGCGAGCGGTATTGGGGCGATCAGGTGCTGGCGTTGCGTGAGCAACTGTCGGCGCTGAATGAAGAGCCGTTGAAGCTTTTCTGATTCACCACAACCACTGTGGGAGCGAGCTTGCTCGCGATAGCGGACCGACATTCGACATTGATGCCGAATGGACCATTGCCATCGCGAGCAGGCTCGCTCCCACATTTGTCTTTCTGTTCGCAATTTTGCGACTCATTGATCGATGAATCTCCTTACAATCGCTGCTTTGTTAGCTGCCTAAGCAAGGATTCTGCATGCAAGCCGCCAACCCGCGTCGCGGGTACATTCTGGGCCTTAGCGCCTACATCATCTGGGGACTGTTCCCGCTCTACTTCAAAGCCATCGCCGAAGTGCCGGCAGTGGAAATCATCATCCACCGGGTGCTGTGGTCGGCGCTGTTCGGCGCGCTGCTGTTGATGGTGTGGAAGCATCCCGGCTGGTGGCAGGAACTGCGCGACAACCCGAAACGCCTGGCGATTCTCGCGCTCAGCGGCACCTTGATCGCGGCCAACTGGCTGACTTACGTCTGGTCGGTGAACAACGGCCGGATGCTGGAAGCGAGCCTCGGTTACTACATCAACCCGCTGGTGAACGTGCTGCTCGGCATGCTGATCCTCGGCGAACGCCTGCGGCGCATGCAGTGGCTGGCGGTCGGTCTGGCGGCGGTCGGCGTGGCGCAGCAGGTCTGGCAGGTGGGCAGTCTGCCGTGGGTGTCGCTGGTGCTGGCGCTGACCTTCGGTTTCTACGGGCTGATCCGCAAGCAGGCGCCGGTCAAGGCGTTGCCGGGGCTGGTGGTGGAAACCTGGATGCTGGTGCCGATCGCCCTCGCGTGGCTGCTGTTCAATCCGACCGCGACCAGCGCCCAGGCCGAGTTCTGGACCACTTCGGAAGCCTGGTGGCTGGTGGCGGCCGGTCCGGTGACGCTGGTGCCGCTGGTCTGCTTCAACGCGGCGGCACGGCACCTGCCCTACACCACCCTCGGTTTCCTGCAATACCTGGCGCCGACTTTGGTGCTGCTGCAAGCCGTGCTGCTGTTTGGTGAGCACCTTTCGTCCAGCACACTGATCGCCTTCATGTTTATCTGGGCCGGTCTGGCGGTGTACAGCGTCGATGCATGGCTGAGCCTGCGCCGGCGCAGCTGATCAAAAAACACACAAACCTCCACAGGCCACGGTTCTCGTGGCCTGTACCGTTCCTTCCCAAGGTTATCCACAGCGTGATCCCCGCCGTTTGTGCGCAAGTCACTGAATGCTGGCGGTTTTTTGATCAATCTTCGCCAAGCCACGGCGGACGTGGCCTGGCGCTCAGTCTCTACAGGTTATCCACAGGCAGGTGCACGTTTAAACTGGATAACCCGATCCGTCTTCACAGGTCGGTGCGCAGCACCAATTCCACCATCAAGTCATCGGCCAGGGTTTCCAGGCGCGATTGCAGCACATCCAGCGACAGGGTCAGCGGCACCGCGAGAATCGCCTCGGCGTGGAACAGCGGTTCGCTGCTCATCGGCGCCGGGCGCACTTCGGTCACCAGCCGTTCGAGGTTGACGCCCTGCTCGCTCAGCAACCGGGTAATGTCGCGCACGATGCCCGGACGATCGTTGCCCACCAGTTCCATGGCGATCGGCTTCCAGGTGCAGGCCTGCTCGATACCGCTTTGGGCCACCAGCACGCGAATGCCTTGTGCCGACAGTGCTTGTAGGGCATCGACTAATTCGTCGTAAGCCTCTGCCGGCACACCGACCCGCAGGATCCCGGCGAACTGCCCGGCCATCCGTGACATGCGGCTTTCCAGCCAGTTGCCGCCGTGTTCGGCGATGCATTGGGCGATGCGCTCGACCTGCCCGGGCTTGTCCGGGGCGAAGACGGTGAGTACGAGGTGATCCATGGCGCAGCCCTCTTGTCATGACTTTTGTTATAGAAAAGCAAGTATAGGCAAGCGTTCGACAGACGCCTCAGACGCTCGAAATCACAAATCGTGTACAACTTTTTATATTTAGCTGGAACAATCCATTGGTTTTTTGAGAACATCCCGTTCCGCGCCGTGACCGCAATGCGTCATGGGGTCGCAGAACGACGTAATTAGTCTGATTTTCACAACCGCAACTCATCATGTAGTATGCCGCAGCGCGCACTACATAACGCTGGATCGATGTCTGCCCAAGGCACGTTCGCAACCCTGAAAGCCCCGTCAGCAAGGCCCCCAAGCCGTTGATTGGTCCCAACCCAGCCGCCAGCGATGGCATGTACTGGTCAAGGGGTTTGTGGTTTAAATGGCCAGAGGCTTCATTGTTAAATTGAAGAGCTGAAAAGCGAAATAGCTGAGCAGAGTGAGGCAAGCAATGACTGAACACGTTCAAGTCGGTGGCCTGCAGGTCGCCAAAGTCCTGTTCGACTTCGTGAACAACGAAGCCATTCCCGGTACCGGCCTCACCGCCGACAAATTCTGGGAAGGTGCCGACAAGGTCATTCACGACCTGGCGCCGAAGAACAAAGCCCTACTCGCCAAACGCGATGACTTCCAGGCTCGTATCGATGGCTGGCACCAGACTCGTGCCGGTCAGCCGCACGACGCCGTGGCCTATAAAGCCTTCCTGCAAGAGATCGGTTATCTGCTGCCAGAAGCGGCTGATTTCCAGGCAACGACGCAAAACGTCGATGACGAAATCGCCCGTACCGCCGGCCCGCAACTCGTGGTTCCGGTGATGAACGCCCGCTTCGCCCTCAACGCCTCGAACGCCCGCTGGGGTTCGCTGTACGACGCCCTGTATGGCACCGACGCCATCAGCGAAGCCGGCGGCGCGGAAAAAGGCAAAGGCTACAACAAGGTGCGTGGCGACAAAGTCATCGCCTTCGCCCGTGCGTTCCTCGACGAAGCCGCGCCACTGGCGACCGGCTCCCACGTCGATTCCACCGGCTACAAGATTGCTGACGGCAAACTGGTCGTCACCCTCAAGGGCGGCAACACCAGCGGCCTGCGCAACGAAGCTCAGTTGATCGGCTTCCAGGGCGACGCCAATGCGCCGATCGCGATCCTGCTGAAAAACAACGGCCTGCATTTCGAAATCCAGATCGATGCCAGCACCCCGGTCGGCCAGACCGATGCCGCCGGCGTCAAAGACATCCTGATGGAAGCGGCGCTGACCACCATCATGGACTGCGAAGACTCCGTGGCTGCCGTCGATGCCGACGACAAGGTTGTGATCTACCGCAACTGGCTGGGCCTGATGAAAGGCGACCTCGCGGAATCCGTGTCCAAGGGCGGCCAGACCTTCACCCGCACCATGAACCCGGATCGCACCTACACCAAAGTCGACGGCAGTGAACTGACCCTGCACGGCCGCTCGCTGTTGTTCGTGCGTAACGTCGGTCACCTGATGACCATCGACGCGATCCTCGACAAACACGGCAACGAAGTGCCGGAAGGTATCCTCGACGGTCTGGTGACTTGCTTGGCGGCGATGCACAACCTGAGTGGCAACACTTCGCGCAAGAACACCCGCACCGGTTCGGTCTACATCGTTAAACCGAAGATGCACGGCCCGGAAGAAGCGGCGTTCACCAACGAGCTGTTCGGTCGCATCGAAGACGTGCTGGGCCTCAAACGCAACACCCTGAAAGTCGGGATCATGGACGAGGAGCGCCGTACCACGGTCAACCTCAAGGCCTGCATCCAGGCGGCCAGCGAGCGCGTGGTGTTCATCAACACCGGTTTCCTCGACCGCACCGGCGACGAAATCCACACCTCCATGGAAGCCGGCCCGATGGTGCGCAAGGCTGACATGAAGGCCGAGAAGTGGATCGGCGCCTACGAGAACTGGAACGTCGATATCGGTCTGAGCACCGGCCTGCAAGGTCGTGCGCAAATCGGTAAAGGCATGTGGGCGATGCCCGACCTGATGGCAGCGATGCTCGAACAGAAAATCGCTCACCCGCTGGCCGGCGCCAACACCGCCTGGGTTCCGTCGCCGACCGCCGCTGCGCTGCACGCGCTGCACTACCACAAGGTCGACGTGTTCGCCCGTCAGGCCGAGCTGGCCAAACGTGCCCGCGCTTCGGTCGATGACATCCTGACCATCCCGCTGGCGGTCAACCCGAACTGGACGCCGGAGCAGATCAGGAACGAACTGGACAACAATGCCCAGGGCATTCTCGGTTACGTGGTGCGCTGGATCGACCAGGGCGTGGGTTGCTCGAAAGTGCCGGACATCAACGACGTCGGCCTGATGGAAGACCGTGCGACGCTGCGTATCTCCAGCCAGCACATCGCCAACTGGCTGCGCCACGGCATCGTGAGCGAAGCGCAAGTGATGGAAAGCCTCAAGCGCATGGCGCCGGTGGTGGACCGTCAGAACGCCAACGACCCGCTGTACCGTCCGCTGGCCCCGAACTTCGACAGCAACATCGCCTTCCAGGCGGCGGTCGAACTGGTGATCGAGGGCACCAAACAGCCGAACGGTTACACCGAGCCGGTCCTGCACCGTCGTCGTCGCGAGTTCAAGGCTGCCAACGGCCTGTAACCTGCGCTGATGCCGGACATGAAAAAGCCCTGATCTTTCGATCAGGGCTTTTTTGTTTGCGCCGGAACAACTAAGGCTCTATGCCGAGCTCATGTTTGACCAGCCCCAGCAACTTCGCCGTATCGATCGGCTTGAGCAGAAAGTCCACCACGCTCAAATGCATCGCCGCAATCGCATCCTTCACGTCGGCATCGCCCGAGACAATGATGATAGGCATCGCTGCCCGTACCGACTCGCGCACCTGACGAATCAGGTCCAGCCCACCGACATTGCCCATCCGCAGATCGGTGATCACAAGACCAATGGAAGGTTTCTCTTCGAGCATCTTCAGGGCGGACTCACCGCTGGCAGCGGTCATGCACCGAATACCGTCCAACCCGAGAATCTCCGACAACAGCTCCCGGGCGTCCTTGTCGTCATCGACGATCAATACACGCTGCGGTGGCAGATCGGGTTCGAGCATTACAGCGCTGAGCGCTTCCCGCTCGGCGTCGCTCAAAATATCGTGGTCGGACATGGCGTTCTCTACGTTTTCAATTCGATCCCCTGGCACAGTGGTCAGACATCGCTGGGCAGAGCTTCAATGTGCACTTCGTCGGATTTTTTTCCAAGGGGCGAACAGAAGAATTTCCGACCGATTTTGTAGGGCATATCCGAAAACTCCCCAACGGCATGCCCAACCTAGACTTACGTCCAATGGGCACCCCGCGCGATGGGGTCGACCATGGCTGCAACGATCCGACAACAACAATTCGAAAAAGACTGCGGTAATGGTTATGAGTAAAGCGGACGCCTTCACCCAGGCAGGGAAAACCGCGGTGTTGCAGAACATTCAGGGCACTTTGCAATTCCTCCAGCGCTTCCCCCCTTTCAATCAAATGGAACACGCCCACCTGGCCTATCTGGTGGAGCAATGTCAGCTGCGCTTCTACGGTCAGGGCGAGAGCATCATCAAACCGGCTGACGGGCCGGTGGAACACTTCTACATCGTCAAGCAGGGCCGGGTGGTCGGCGAGCGCCCGCACACGGCCAAGGGCGGCACCGAAACCACGTTTGAAATCACCACCGGCGAGTGTTTTCCCCTCGCCGCGCTGCTCGGCGAACGGGCGACCCGCACCGAGCACCTGGCCGGCGAAGACACCTTCTGCCTGCAACTGAACAAACTGGCGTTCATCAAGCTGTTCGCCCTCTCCGGCACCTTCCGCGATTTCGCCCTGCGCGGGGTCAGCAGCCTGCTCGATCAGGTCAATCAGCAAGTCCAGCAGAAAGCCGTGGAAACCCTCGGCACCCAGTATTCGCTGAACACCCGCCTCGGCGAATTGGCCATGCGCCATCCGGTGACCTGCAGCCCGACCACACCGCTGCGCGAAGCAGTGAAGCTGATGCACGAACAACAGGTCGGCAGCATCGTCGCGGTGGACGAGCACAAGGCGCCGCTGGGGATTTTCACCCTGCGCGATCTGCGGCATGTAGTGGCTGAAGGGGTTGGCGATTTCAGCGAGCCGATCGAACGCCACATGACGCGCTCGCCGTTTTATCTGTCGCCGGATCACAGCGCCTTCGACGCGGCGATTGCCATGACCGAACGGCACATCGCCCACGTGTGTCTGGTCAAGGATCGACGCCTGTGCGGCGTGGTTTCCGAGCGGGATCTGTTCTCGCTGCAACGGGTCGATCTGGTGCACCTCGCGCGTACCATTCGCAGCGCACAGCGAGTCGAACAACTGGTAACCCTGCGCGGCGAAATCGGCCAACTGGTGGAGCGCATGCTGGCTCACGGCGCGTCCTCGACCCAGATCACCCACATCATCACCCTGCTCAACGATCACACCGTGTGCCGGGTGATCGAACTGACCCTCGCTGAAAGAGGCGATCCCGGCGTGCCGTTCAGCTGGCTGTGCTTCGGCAGCGAAGGCCGGCGCGAGCAGACCCTGCACACCGATCAGGACAACGGCATTCTGTTCGACGCGCGGGATGCGGCCCATGCCGCGGAGATTCGCGGCAAGCTGCTGCCCATCGCCCAGCAGATCAATAACAGCCTGGCGCAATGCGGCTTTACCCTGTGCAAGGGCAACGTCATGGCCGGCAATCCGCAGCTGTGCCTGTCCCGCGCCGAATGGGCCCGGCGTTTTGCCGCGTTCATTCGCGAGGCGACGCCGGAGAACCTGTTGGGCTCGAGCATCTATTTCGACCTGCGCGTGGTCTGGGGTGATGAACAGGGTTGCGAACAATTGCGCCGGGGGATTCTCGATCAGGTCGGCGACAATCGCCTGTTTCAGCGGATGATGGCCGAGAACGCCTTGCGCAACCGTCCGCCGGTTGGGCGTTTCCGTGAGTTCGTGCTGACCCGCAAGAACGGAGAGAAAGCCACGCTGGACCTGAAAATCCAGGGACTGACGCCGTTTGTCGACGGCGCCCGCCTACTGGCGCTGGCCCATGGCATCGACGCCAACAACACCCTCGAACGCTTCCGCCAGCTTGTGGATAAAGAAGTCATCGACCGGCTGGATGGCGCCGCGTACGAAGAGGCCTATCATTTCATCCAGCAGACGCGCATGCAACAGCATCAATTGCAGACCCGGGAAAACCTGCCGTACTCGAACCGGGTCGATCCCGACAGCCTCAATCATCTGGACCGGCGCATCCTGCGTGAATCCCTGCGCCAGGCTCAGCGTCTGCAAAGCAGCCTGACCTTGCGGTATCAGCTATGAGCCTGTTTTCGTGGCTGCGTCCGGCCAGCCCCGTTGTGCCGGACGACCTGCAACAGCGCCTGACGAAACTGCCGGCTATCGGCGAACTGCGTGAGTGCAGCCTGCGCGAACAGCGTTGGGTGGTGCTGGATCTGGAAACCACCGGGCTGAACCTGAACAAGGACCGGGTGCTGTCGATTGGCGCGGTAGTGATCGAGGACGGTGCGATCGACTTCAGTCAGCAGTTCGAACGCACCCTGCAATGCCGCGAGCTGAAACTCGGCCCGAGCGTGTTGATTCACGGTCTGGCACCGAGCGCGATTGCCGCCGGCAGCGAACCCACCGAAGCGTTGGTCGAGCTGCTGGAGTTTATCGGCGACAGTCCGGTGCTGGCGTTTCACGCCTCGTTCGACCAGCACATGCTTGGCCGCGCACTGAAGGAACATCTGGGGCACAAGTTGCAGACAGTGTTCCTCGACGTGGCGCAGATCGCCCCGCTGCTGTGCCCGCAGGCACACATTCGCGAGGCGGGGCTGGACGAGTGGATCGACTGGTTCAAGCTCGAAGTCTTCGAGCGCCACCATGCGAGCGCCGATGCTCTGGCCACGGCAGAACTGGCGCTGATCCTGTTCAGCCGGGCACGCCAGCAGCAGGTCCACAGCCCGCTGAATCTGCAGCAGCGCCTGAGCCAGTGGAAACGCCGCCAGCAGACGCATTCGTTCTGAATCCGGGTTGTCGCCCGACAACCCGACCGGTGGCCAATTGCTAACCATTCCCACCTCTGCCACAATCGCGAACAATTCTCGTTAGTTAACACTTCCCAGTCGGTGTCGTCGTGTCTTCAGCCCAAAGCCCTCACAGTGAGCTCGTCGGTGCGTTGTATCGCGATCACCGCGGCTGGCTGCTGGCCTGGCTGCGCCGCAATGTGGCCTGTCCGCAACGCGCCGAAGACCTGAGCCAGGACACCTTCGTCCGCCTGCTCGGCCGCGATGAGCTGCTGACACCCCGCGAACCCCGGGCGTTTCTGGTGGCGATCGCCAAAGGCTTGTTGTTCGACTACTTCCGCCGGGCGGCGCTGGAACAGGCGTATCTGACCGAGCTGATGCTGATCCCCGAGGGCGAGCAGCCCTCGGTCGAAGAACAGCAACTGATCCTCGAAGACCTCAAGGCTATCGACCGCATGCTCGGCAAGCTGTCGACCAAGGCCCGCGCCGCTTTCCTCTATAACCGCCTCGACGGCCTGACCCACGCCGAAATCGCCGACAAACTCGGCGTGTCGGTCCCGCGCGTGCGCCAGTACCTGGCCCAGGGCATCCGCCAGTGCTACATCGCGTTGTACGGTGAGCCGACATGAGCCCGGCCAGTTCCCGACCGGTCCCGGCCCATGTGCTGGATGCGGCGATTGCCTGGCAATTGACTCTCGATTCCAGCACGCCGCTGGAGCGCGAAGAGTTCGCCAAATGGCACGCAGCCAACGAAGAACACGCTCGCGCCTGGCGTCAGTTGGGCATGCTCGACCAGCGTTTCAGCGTGGCCAACGGCCCGGCACGCACCGCGTTGCTGCAATCGCGCGAAGGCATCCGCCGCCGGGTGCGCAAGCTGGGCAGCGGGCTGGCCAGTGTCGTGGCGGTGGTCGGTCTGGCGTTGTTTGCCGGCGAACGCTATCTGCCGCTGGATTACTGGCTCGCCGATCAACGCACCGCCACCGGCGAACAGCGCACCGTTCGCCTGGCCGACGGCACGGTGCTCAATCTCAATACCCATAGCGCCGTGGATGTCCGCTTCGATGAGAAGCAGCGGCTGATCGTGTTGCAGGAAGGTGAAATCCTCGTCGAAACCGGTCACGGCGATGCGCGGCCGTTCATCGTCGAAACCGCCGAGGGCAGCATGCGCGCTCTGGGCACGCGGTTCCTGGTCAAGCGCGAAGACGCCGGCACGCGCCTGAGCGTGTTGCAATCAGCGGTGGCGGCGCACCCGCAATCCAATCCGCAGGAACAGATCCTGCGCGAAGGCCAGCAAGTGCTGATCCGTAACAATGGTCTGGATTCGGTAGTGGCGCTCACCCCCGGCGCCGATGCCTGGACCCGCGGCATGCTGGTGGTGGACAACGCACGCCTGGAAGACCTGGTGCATGAACTCGGTCGCTATCGTCGCGGCCATCTGGGCATTGCGCCGGAAGTCGCCGACCTGCGCATCACCGGCAGCTTCCCGCTGCACGACACCGACAAGGCGCTGAACGCCCTGCTGCCGACCCTGCCGGTGCAGATCGAGCAGCACACGCCATGGTGGGTGACCGTGGCCAAGGCGGATCCGAAGCCCTGACATTCAGCGCTGCCTGAGCAATCGCTGTCGCGAGCAGGTCGCGACAGAAACAACCATCACACCCCATGAAAACGGACTTTCTGCTGACTTGTGCAGCGATGTCGTTCGTTAATCGAAATTATTTTCATCCAGCCCTATCACTTTTCGAATCTCGTCCGGCACACAGGCAATTGAGAAATATTTCCATTCAGGAGCCTCCGTATGTCCCGTTCGCTAGACACCTTGTTGCGCCCCAGTTTGCTGGCGGTCGCCATTGCCCTCTGCACCCCGCTGGCCAGCAGCCAACTGATCGCCGCTGAACAGGCATCGAGCGTGCGCGCCTACAACCTGCCGGCGGCTCCGTTGTCGACCACCCTGAACCAGATCGCCAGCCAGGGCGGCCTCACGCTGTCGCTGAACCCGTCGCTGGCGGTGGGCAAGACCTCCGCGCCGGTCAACGGCCAATATGACGCGGCCGGCGCCCTGCGCGCGGCCCTGCGTGGCACCGGTCTGCAACTGGAACAGAGCAGCGCCGGCACCTACACCCTGGTCGCCGTGCCGGAGGGCGTGATGGCCCTGCCGGAAACGTCGGTGATCGGCGTGGAAAACTATGAAAGCGCCTGGGGCCCGGTCGAAGGCTACACCGCCACCCGCACCGCCGCCGGCACCAAGACCGACACCGCGCTGGTCGAAGCACCGCGTTCGATTTCGGTCGCCACTCGCCAGCAAATGGAAGACCGTGGCGTGCACAGCCTCGATGACGCCGTGCGCTACATGCCGGGCATCACCGCCAGCAGCTACGGGAGCGACACCCGCGCCGACTGGCTGCGCGTGCGCGGCTTCGAACCGACTCAGTTCCTCGACGGCCTGCCCCTGCCAAAAGGCGTGTACGCCAACCCGAAACAGGAAACCTGGAACCTCGACCGCCTCGCCCTGCTGCGCGGCCCGGCCTCGTCCGTCTACGGCCAGACCCCGCCGGGCGGCCTGCTGGACATGGTCAGCCGTCGCCCGAGCGATGTGCAGAGCAGCGAAATCCAGCTGCAATACGGCAGCGACAACCACCGTCAGATCAACTTCGCCAGCACCGGCAAGATCGACGACGCCGGCCAGTTTCTCTATGGCCTCAGCGGTGTGGTACGTGACAGCGGCACCCAGATCGACCACGTCGACAACAAGCGCTACAACATAGCGCCGAGCCTAACCTGGAACATCGACGACGACACCAAGTTCACCCTGCTGACCCAGTTCACCCGCGACGATACCGGCATCACCAGCCAGTTCCTGCCGGTGCAGGGCACCAAGATCGACATGCCGTTCGGCAAGGTTTCCCACCACAAGAATCTGGGCGATCCGGACTGGGAATACTACGACCGCACCTACTACGCGCTGGGCTATGCCTTCGAACATCGCCTGAATGACACCTGGCAGTTCAAGCAGAACCTGCGCTACACCAAATCTGACCTATCGTTCCAGGCCCTGACGCCTGGCTCGTATCCGTTCACCGAAGTCGATGATCAGGGTAATGTCGGACGTTCCTCGACAATCGTTGATGAAGACATCAGCCAGTTCGCCGTGGATAACAACTTCCAGGCCGACTTTGCCACAGGTGACATTCGCCACACCTTGCTTTTGGGTCTCGATCACCAGCGCAGCAACACCAATTACATCTCGATCTTCGGTGGCTCGGACGACACGCCGGGAACTAACGTACTCAACCCGATCTACGGCCAGACAATCGTGCGTCCGGCACGCTCGACCGCGTTTTACGACTACGACCAAAAGACCTACCAGACCGGCCTATACGTTCAGGACCAAATGGCCCTCGACCAATGGCGCCTGACCCTCGGCGGCCGGGAAGACTGGGTACACACCAGCACCAAGTTCAACAAGAGCAACGCAACCAACACCGACCGCGACAAGGCCTTCAGCGGCAACGCAGCAATCAGCTACGTGTTCGACTCCGGTTTCGTGCCGTACCTGTCGTACGCCGAATCGTTCCAGCCGACCAGCGGCGCCGACGCCTCTTCGACCGAATCGCTCAAACCGACCGAAGGCAAGCAGTGGGAACTGGGTATCAAGTACCAGCCACCGGGCAGCAAGACCCTGCTGACGGCCGCGGTGTATGACCTGACCCAGAAAAACGTTTCGGTCAGCTCGTTCGTCAACGGCGTATCGATCACCAGCCAGACCGGCGAAGTGAAGGTCAAAGGCCTGGAGCTGGAAGCCGTCTCCGACGTTACCGATAACCTGAAAGTCATCGCCGCCTACACCCTGGCCAAGTCCGAAGTGCAGAACGGCGCCGACAAGGGCAACCGCCTGCAACTGATGCCGAACCAGCAAGCCTCGCTGTGGGCCGATTACACCTGGCACAGCGGTGTGCTCGACGGCTTCGGCATCGGCGCCGGCGCGCGCTACACCGGCAACACTTACGGCGACAAAGCCAACACCTGGCTGGGCAAGGCGGACGCCTACACCGTGTTCGACGCCGCCGTGCATTACGACCTCGGCCGTCTGGACAACAGCCTCAAAGGCGCGTCGCTGGCACTCAACGCCACCAACCTGCTGGACAAGGACTACATTTCCACCTGCGACAGCTTCTATTGCTACTACGGCGACCAGCGCAGTGTCGTCGCCAGCGCCACTTACAAGTGGTAAGCGCCTGAGCTGAAACAGGCCCTGCAACCAGGCCGTCCCTCGTGGACGGCTTTGGTGTTTTTGAAGGTCATGAAATGAAAAGTAAAACAATTCGTCGCTGGTCCTTCGTCCACACCTGGACCAGCCTGATCTGCACCGTGTTTTTGCTGCTGCTGGCCCTGACCGGCCTGCCGCTGATTTTCCATCACGAAATCGACCACCTGCTGGGCGATGCGCCCGAGTTGCGGGTGATGCCGGCGGACACGCCGCATCTGAACCTGGCGCAACTGGTCGAAGCGGCGGAGAAGCATCGGCCCGGCGAAGTCGTGCAGTACTTCGGTTTCGAAGACGACGAGCCGAATGCCGTGCTGACGATCATGGCCAAGACCGCCGGCACCGAGCCCAATTCCTCGCACACCTTCATGCTCGACGCGCGCACCGGCGAAGCCCTGGAAATGCCTTCGGCCAACGGTGGCTTGATGCTGTTCATCCTGCGCCTGCACGTCGATATGTTTGCCGGGTTGCCGGGCAAATTGCTGCTGGCGTTCATGGGGTTGCTGTTCGTGATCGCGATCGTGTCCGGCACGGTGTTGTATTTGCCGTTCATGCGCCGCTTGAAGTTCGGCACCGTGCGCCAGGACAAATCCACCCGCCTGCGTTGGCTCGACCTGCACAACCTGATCGGTGTGGTGACCCTGACCTGGGCACTGGTGGTCGGCGTGACCGGCGTGATCAGTGCCTGCGCCGACCTGCTGATCGCCGCGTGGCGCGCCGAAGCCCTGACCACCCTGATCGCGCCCTACCGCGATGCCCCGCCGCTGACGCAACTGGCCCCGGCCACCCGGGTGCTGGACATCGCCGGCAGCGTCACTCCGGGGATGAAACCGGACTTCATCGCCTTCCCCGGCACCCGCTTCTCCAGCGAGCACCATTACTCGGTGTTCATGAAGGGCGGCACCCACCTGACCTCGCACCTGCTGACCCCGGTGCTGATCGACGCCAGCACCCTGAAAGTCACGGCGGTAGCAGAACGACCTTGGTACATGGACGCCATGGGCATGTCGCAGCCGCTGCACTTCGGCGACTACGGCGGCATGCCGATGAAGATCCTCTGGGCCACGCTGGACGTGCTGACCATCATCGTCCTCGCCAGCGGCGTGTACTTGTGGGTGGTACGACGCAAGGCCGCGAAACCGGTGCTGGAACCGGCGGAGGCCGCTGCATGAAGCCGCGTCAGTCGAATTTCTGGAAGGTCTTCAGCACACCGCTGCTGATCGCGCTACTGAGTGCAGCGGGCCTGTTCGCGGCGCTGCTGGGCGACCGGATCTGGGATGGTTTGAGCTGGGTGGGTCTGGGCATTCCGGCCGCCATTGCCCTGCACGGACTGCTGCAACGCCGCTGAAAAACCTGTGGGAGCGCGCTTGCTCCCACAAAAGGCTTGAGCCAAGGCGCTGACAGGCTATGCTGCCCGTCATTGCCCCTGACCGAGACCCTGCCGATGTCCGCTCCCAGCATGACCCTGTTCCACAACACCCTGTCCCCGTTCGTGCGCAAAGTCATGGTGCTGCTGCACGAAACCGGCCAGCAGGATCGCGTCGCGCTGCAGGACTGCGTGCTCAGCCCTGTGAGCCCGGACGCCGCCCTCAACGAAGACAACCCGCTGGGCAAAATCCCGGCCCTGCGCCTGGCCGACGGCAATGTCATCCATGACAGCCGGGTGATCCTCGATTACCTCGACCACCAGCACGTCGGCAATCCGCTGATCCCCCGCGACGGTTCGGCCCGCTGGCGGCGCCTGACCCTGGCCTCGATGGCCGACGGGATCATGGACGCCTCGGTCATGGTGCGTTACGAGCAAGTGCTGCGCGCCCCGGAAAAACACTGGGACGAATGGCTAGAGGCCCAGCGCGAAAAGATCCGCCGCGCCCTCGCCTTGCTGGAACGCGACGCGATTGCCGAACTGACCTGCCACTTCGACGTCGCTTCGATCAGCGTGGCCTGTGCGCTGGGTTATCTGGATCTTCGCTTCCCGGATCTGGGCTGGCGTGACGCCAACCCGCAACTGGCCAACTGGTTCTTTGAAGTGAGCCAGCGGCCGTCGATGATTGCGACGATGCCGAAAGTTTAGGTCGGCTGTCCCGGCCCCTTCGCGAGCAAGCTCGCTCCCGCAGGATTGGTTTCGCCCCAGCTTTTTCTGTCACAACCAAACCTACTGTGGGAGCGAGCTTGCTCGCGATGGCACCACTTCGGATCCAGTGGAAGTGACGCGAAGATCAGCGTCATCAACACCTCTGCTTCCCGCTGCTCCTCACGCAATCCCACAAACCGGCTCATTGCACCGCTCCGATATCGAATTCCAGCGGTTTGGCCGGTTTCTGCCCGATCCCGTACCAGTCCAGATTGCGGGTCAGCACCATGAACACACCAAGCAGACCGAACAGCAGCAGCGAGCCCATCAGCAGCGCGTAATCCTCGGCGCTCAGCAAGCCGTAGAGCAAGCCGTACAACGCCGCCAGCCCCGCCGAAAAACTCAAGCCATGCCGCACGCTGCGCAGTACGTGGCAGACGTAGAACCCGATCAACAGCACACAACCGCTGGCCGACAACAGATACGCCAGGGCAAAACCGATGTGCTCCGACAACGACAGCAGCAACAGATAAAAGAACGCCAGCGCCACGCCCACCAGCGCGTATTGCACCGGGTGCACCGCCAGGCTTTTCAGCACTTCGAACAGGAAGAAACCGGCGAACGTCAGGACGATGAACAGCAGCGCATATTTGATCGCCCGGTCGCTCTTCAGATACTGATCCACCGGATCGATGAAGCTCACGCCGAAACTTCGCCCGTTGAACGCCTCGCAATCATTGCCCGACACGCAGCGGCTCATCGCTTCTTGCAAATTGGTGGAGAAGAACGAGGTCTGCCAGTCGGCGGTGAAACCCTGATCGTTGATCTCGCGTTTGGCCGGCAGGAAGTTACCGATGAAGCTTGGGTGCGGCCAGTTGGCAGCGAGGTTCACCCGGCTGGTCTTGCCCACCGGCAGCACCTGCAACGAGCCGGTGCCTTGCAGGCGCAGGTCGAAGCCAAAGGCCAATTCCGTGGTCTTGCCGGTGTCCAGCGCCGGCAGCGTCACACGCACACCCTCGCCCAGCCAGCCGACCTGAGTGCCAGGCACGAAGTCCAGGCGTTGCGCGCCCAGCTCCAGCTTCAGCGCGTTTTCGATCCCGCGAATGTCACTGATGCCGACCGCCAGGAACGGCGCATCGAAGGTGTAATCGGCGAAATCTTCCTTGATCCCCAACTGTGCCGGCAGCGAGAAATGTCCGCTTATACGGTTGTCGGCATGAAACAGCCGTGCCTCATAAATGCCCCGGGCGCGCAGCTCGGTCTGCACCTGACCGTCGAGTTCAAAGCGCTCCGGCAGGAAATACAGACGACCGCGTTCTTCACCGATTTCCTGGTAACGCTCGTCGCTCTTCTCTTTGGTCTTCCAGGTGCGCACCACCTTGCGATACGGCACAACCATCACCGGCCCGCTGAGTTGCTGGCTGTAGCTTGAGCTTCTGGCAATGTCTTCGAGCACGCCGTCACGCAGTTGCTGGCGATCGTCGATGATGCCGTCGATCATCAGCAGCGGCACCAGCAGCAACAGGATCAGCAGGGCGATCGCCCCGAGTTTGAAAGTCAGGTTTCTGTTCATTTCCACGCCCCTTGTTTGAATGAGGCGAGTCTGGAAGCCCTGTGTGATTTTGTTATGGAGGTTGTGTGGGCTTTACGTGGAAAAGCCTGTAAAACGCTTTCCCTCGAAAGCCACCACCTGACTTCCCGGGCACCGACGGACAAGACTGGAATAAAGGACTACTGAATTGCGCAACAACTCATTCGATCTGATCAGGCACCTTGCCGCGTTTCTGGTACTGGTCAGCCACCACTTCGCCCTGAGCGGTTCGCAAGAGCCGGGCATCAGCGGCTACAACTCGCTGGGCGGCATTGCGGTCATTGCCTTCTTTTCGATTTCCGGCCTGCTGATCACCCGCAGCTTCCTCAACGCCAACGGCATCACTGACTATCTGAGCAAACGCGTCGCACGGATCTTTCCGGCGCTGATCGTTTGTGCCTTTCTCATGACGTTTGTGTCCGGCGCGCTGTTTGCCGAGGGCTATGTGACGAGCCCCGCCGTCCTGATCGACTTCCTGCGCATCTCGCTGTTCGGCCGGGCGAATATCGAGCCCGTTACTCACGGGTTTATCTTCAGCGAATCTTTCAATGGCAGCCTATGGACGCTGAAAATCGAATTCACTTTTTATCTGCTGGTGGCGGTGGTGCTGAGTCTGTACCGACGGGCGACGGCAGCGGGTGCCTTGCTGGCGTTGTTCTGCGTGGCGACCTTTGTGCTGGGCAACGGTCCTGCCACAGCGCTGACTCAGAAGCTCGCGGTGTATGGATGTGCCGGCATCGCGTTTTTTGCCGGATCGCTGCTGGCCTTCTACAAGCAACTGCTGGGCGACAGGCGCCGGTTGGCAATCATGCTGGTGGCCTGTGTCGGGGTTGCCTTGCTGGCGATCGGAGCACCGATGGCCGGTGTCGTCGTCACCCTGTGCATCTGCCTGGCCACCCTGAGTGTGGGCCTGCTCTACGTCGATCGCACCATTCGGGGTCGATTCGATCTGTCCTACGGCATCTACCTGTACGCGTTTCCCGTCCAGCAGTTGGTGATCAACAAGACATCGCTGACGTTCGTACCGTCCATGATGCTGTCGGCGCTGATCGTGATCGTGCTGGCCATCGCCTCCTGGCACTGGGTCGAGCGACCGGCGCTGCAATGGGCGCATCGCCGGAACAAGGCCAGAATCAGCGAAGCCGCAACACCGACCTGAGTGGGCGACGGTTTGCCGGGCGGATCACGGCAGGTGCAACTGCACCTGCACGCCCCCTGCGAGGTTATCGATGCGCAGAGAACCGCCGTGCAGCTTGACCACTTCCTCGACGAAATTCAGCCCAAGCCCCGTGCTTTTGCGCCCGCTGTCAGGACGCGGCAACGAATAAAAGCGCTCGGTCAGACGCGTCAGCGCGTAATCGGGAATGGGCGCGGCCTCGTTGAACAGGCCAAATACGATCTGTGCGCCAACCCGCTCGGCTTCAAATCGCAGCAAGCCCTTGGGTGGCGTGAAGTCCAGTGCGTTCTCCAGCAGATTGCCCAAGGCCTGGCGCAGCAGAAACGGCTCGCCGAGCAATGCCAGATCAGCGGGGATGGCGCGTTCGATTCTCAGCTGTCGCCCCTCAATCCGTGCGGTCTGTGCCTGCAAGACTTCATCGACCAACGCCGCGAGTGGCACGACGACGCGTTCTTCCAGGCCCTGACGCTGTTCAACCTGAGCCAGATCGAGCAGGCGCTCGATCAACTGCTGCATCCTGGCACTTTCACTGTCGATGTTGCCGACAAAGCGCAATCGCTGATTCGCCGGCATCTCGTCCTGCAGCAGCTCGGCGGCACCGCGAATCGCCGCCAGCGGGCTCTTCAATTCATGGGTCAGGGTGTGCACATAGCGCTCGACGTAAGCCTTGCCTTCGAGCTGGGTGCGCATCTGTTCCACGGCGGTCGCCAACTGCTCCAGCTCGCCGCCGCGATAGTGCGGCACCGCCACCCGACGGCCCTCGCTCACGGCCTGGGCGTATACGGTCAAGCGGTGCAACGCGCGGCTCAGCCACCACGAGAGCAGGGCGCCGAGCAGCAGGCCGAGGCCGATCAGTCCGGCGCCGTAACCGAGCAGGCGGCGTTCGGTACGGTCGACGTAGGGTTGCAGTGAGCTGTTGGGTTTGGCCACGGTGACCACGCCGATGATCGCGCCGTTGTCGCGGATCGGCGCGCCGACGTGCATCACCGAAGAGTTCGGGTCATTCGGATCGCTGCGGCTGGAGCGTGCGCCGTATTCTCCGCGCAAGGTGAGGTAGACGTCGTTCCAGCGCGAGTAGTCCTGGCCGACCGCGACACCGCTGGAGTCCAGCACCACGATGCCCTTGGCGTCGGTGACGTAGATGCGGTGGTTGACCTGGTTTTTCGCCAGGCCCCAGATGGTCGCTTTCGGCTGGCGTTCACCATAGGCGCGGAGCAGTTCCGGCCAGCGATTCTGGTTGAGGGTGCCGGCCTTGAAATCGTCCCGCAGGATTTCCGCCATCAGGTTGGCGGTGTCGACCAGGGTTTCTTCGGTGGACTGACGCACGCCGGGGCGGATTTCTTCCATCACCGTGTTGAGCACGAAATACCCGGTGAGGCCGATGAACAGCACATACACCAGGAAAATCCGCAGCCCCAGCGACATCAGCTGTGCCCCGGGCTGTAGCTGTAACCGAGGCCGCGATGGGTCTGGATCGGTTCGGCCTCGGCACGCACCAGACGCAGTTTGGCGCGCACGCTTTTGATATGGCTGTCGATGCTGCGCTCGTAACCGGCATCCGCCGCCACGCCCAGCGCATCGAGCAGTTGCTCGCGGCTGAACACCCGCTCGGGTTGTTCGAGCAGGCATTGCAGCAGGCGGAATTCATGGCGGGTCAGGCTCAGGGGCTGGCCGCGATAGCTGATCTGTACGCGC
Source organism: Pseudomonas gozinkensis (assembly GCF_014863585.1). Classification (NCBI taxonomy): domain Bacteria; kingdom Pseudomonadati; phylum Pseudomonadota; class Gammaproteobacteria; order Pseudomonadales; family Pseudomonadaceae; genus Pseudomonas; species Pseudomonas gozinkensis. The sequence goes on from NZ_CP062253.1 coordinate 5,991,732, forward strand.
TCGGGATCGACGCGGAACAGCGCCGAGGATGCTTCGATGACCGGACGCGGCGCCATGCGCTTGAGAATCGCCCGGACCCGCGCCGCCACTTCGCGTGGGCTGAACGGTTTGACCACGTAATCGTCGGCGCCGATTTCCAGGCCCACCACGCGATCAATTTCGGCGTTGCGCGCACTGAGGAACAGCACCGGCACTTCGCTGAAGCGACGCAGCTGTTTGCAGGTTTCGAAGCCGCTGATATCCGGCAGGCCAATGTCGAGGATGATCAGATCTGCCGGGGTCTGGCGCTGATGCTCCAGCGCCGCCGCGCCCAGGCTCAGCCAGGTCGTGGTGAAGCCCTCGCCCTGCAAGGCAAAAATCAGCGTATCGGCAATCGCCGCTTCGTCTTCGACAATCAGGATATGAGGCATGGCGTCCGAGCCTGTGGGTTAAGTGCGCGAACGGTGCCCCAAGCTCGGCGTTACGTCAATGAGACCACTTGGTTTCAGCAGTCGGGCTTGTCCGCTGTAAAGCGTCGTGCCGGGTTCACCGCCGCGCCGAACTCGCGCAGGGCCTTGGCACCGATCAGCAACGGGTAGTTGAAGTTGCTGCGGTCGGTCAGGTTGACCTCCACGGTACGCTTGACGTCGCCCAGGCACAGCTCCAGATCGACTACCGGGCGCTTGGCCACTTCGGTGCTTTCGCCCTCGTCTTCTTCATCCGAGCGACTCTTGATCTTGCTGATCCGCGCGATCTTGTGCTCGTACACCTTGTTGCTCGCGTCCTTGGTGGCCAGGCGGAAGCGTACCCAGTCTTCGCCGTCGCGTTTGAACGTCTCGATGTCCTTGGCCGACAGCGAGGCGGTCAGCGCGCCGGTGTCCATCTTGGCCTTGAGCACTTCACCGCCGATTTCCGGCAGCGCGATGTATTCGTAACGACCGTACAGGGTCGGTTCGGCGGCGAGCACCGGCAGGGCAACGAGGGAAAGCAGTGCAAGGAGGGATTTCACGTAAGGGGCTTCCTTGGGAAATGGGGGCGTCAGACGCGAGATTTTAGACAGTCAGCGAACAATTGGTTCGCCCGTAAATCGCTTTCGCGGGCAAGCCCGCTCCCACAGGTACAGCGACGCTCACAGATTGTATGTACGACACCAACCCTGTGGGAGCGGGCTTGCCCGCGAAGAGGCCGGCACAGTCAATACAGAACCGGAAGCTCAGCATAGCCAGCCACAGGTGAAACATTCGTCACCGGCGGATTTGGCCTGTCGGCCGAAGCCACTTATCATGGCGCGCCCATCCGTATTCCAAGAGTTGCTTATGCGCCGCCTGCTCACCGGCTGTCTCGTCACCCTGCTGCTGTTGTCCAACACCCTCGTGCTCTTCGGCCCGCTGATGGTGTTTGCCCTGCTCAAGCTGATCCTGCCGGGGCGCTTTCGCGACTACGCCTCGTGGGCGGTGATGTGGATCGCCGAGACCTGGGCGGAAATCGACAAGCTGATCTTTCGCCTGTGCATCCCCACCCAATGGGACATTCGCGGCGGCGAAGACCTGCGCAGCGACACCTCCTATCTGGTCATCAGCAACCATCAGTCCTGGGTCGATATCCCTGCGCTGATCCAGACCCTCAATCGGCGCACGCCGTTCTTCAAGTTCTTCCTCAAGAAAGAACTGATCTGGGTGCCGTTCCTGGGCCTGGCCTGGTGGGCGCTGGATTATCCGTTCATGAAGCGCTACACCAAGGCGTTCCTGGCGAAGCACCCGGAGCTGGCCGGCAAGGATCTGGAAATCACCAAAGCCGCCTGCGAGCTGTTCAAGCGCCAGCCGGTGACGGTGGTCAATTATCTGGAAGGCACGCGTTACACCGCCGCCAAAAGCACTCAGCAGCAATCACCGTTCAGCCACCTGCTCAAGCCCAAGGCCGGCGGCGTGGCGTTCGTGCTTGCAGCGATGGGCGAACAGCTGGACGCGATTCTCGATGTGACCGTGGTTTATCCACAGCAGAAGATTCCAGGGTTCTGGGACCTGATCAGCGGCAACGTGCCGCGCGTGATCATCGACATCCAGACCCGCGAGCTGGATCCGGCCCTGTGGCAGGGTGATTACGAAAACGATCCGGTGTTTCGCGAGAAGGTCCAGAACTGGGTCAACCAGCTCTGGACCCTCAAGGATCAGCGCATCGCCGAACTCAAAGGCGAGCGCCGCTGAGTCATCCGTTGGTGCCGGTGCCCCAGATGCTGCCCAGGCTTTGCAGCAGCGAACCACCGACACCCTGCTGACCAAGGTATTGCAGGAGGATCGGGGCAAACTGGCCGACCATCCCGCTGTCCATGCCCAGCGCACCGAAGGCGTTGTTCAGGTCATTGGTGTCCTTGACATTACCCAGCGCATTTTCCAGCCCGGCGGACTTGCCCGACGAGCCAAGCAAGCCGCTCAACGCCGCCAGATTGCCGCTGCCACCCGACAATTTGTCGATGCCCGGCACTTCCTTGGCCAACTCGGAATAATCCGTGTTGCTGAGCTTGTTTTTCGCCAGCCCCAGCATGGCACTGGTGCCGCCGACCGCTTGCTGCGGCGTGACGTTCAGCGCGCTCAAGGCACTCAACAGACCGGCGGTTTCCGAGGTCGGCGCCGCGGCGGCAGCCTTGTCCCCGCCCTGCATGCCCGATACCGCACCGGCCACGTCATTCAAACTGAAACCGGCAAACACCGGACCTGCCGCCAGGGTCAGGAGCGATGCCAGGGCAAAACCGCGTGAAATCTTCATTCAGACATCCTCTTGTGGCGTGAAGAACCTTCGTCAGCGAAGGGACAAACTGCCGGTTTGACCGGGTATCCGCCGGCATGTTCCGAGCATGGCGCATCCATTCTGGCCCCGGTCGCGTATATGAAACGTGAAACCCCGGATGCCCTCTGATGAATGGCACGAGCGCTGTCGCTGAACTAGCCTGTGAACTACCCGAAACCAGCGCCTGTCCTGTCTGGAGACTTGTCATTACCCTCGCCGACACCGATCAGCTCCGGCAGTTGCTGGCCCAGTGCTCACAGGGCGACCGCCGTGCCTTCGAAACGCTGTACCGCAGCGTAGGCCCGCGCCTGCACGGCGTGGCCCTGCGTTTCATGGGGCGCCCGGATCTGGCCGAAGAAGTGCTGCAGGAAAGCTTCGTGCGAATCTGGAACAACGCTTCGCGCTATGAATCGCACCTGTCGGCGCCAATGACCTGGATGATCAACATCACCCGCAATCAGGCCATCGACCAGTTGCGCAAGCACCGCGACCGGCCCTTGAGTGATTTCGAGCAGGAAGCCTTGGTGGATGAAAATCCCTCGGCCCATGACCAATTGAACAGCGCCCGTGAAGCCAGTGCACTGAACCGCTGCCTGGAAACCCTCGAAGGCATGCAGCGCCAGTCGATTACCGTGGCGTATTTTCAGGGGTTGTCCTGCTCGGAACTGGCCGAGCATCTGGCGGCGCCGCTGGGTTCGGTCAAGTCGTGGATTCGCCGTGGCATGGAACGCCTGCGCCGGTGCCTTGAATCATGAACTACCAGACCCCGGCCCTGCGCCGCGCCCTCGCCGCCGATTACGCTATCGGTTTGATGCCGGCGCCGGCCCGGCGACGTTTCGAGCAGTTGCTGCTGGAAGACGCCGGCCTGCGCGCCGAACTGGCCCAGTGGCAGGAAAGCCTCGCCAGCCTTACCGAAACGTTACCGGAGGTTCCGGTGCCGGAGCGCGTGTGGCACGGCGTTACCGCGCGGATCGAACCGCAGGTGCTGCATGTGCCCGAGAAGCGTCCGTTCTGGAACTGGCTGCGCGTTACGGCAGCACTGGCCTCCATCGTGGTGCTGGTATTCCTCGGCTCGCTGTACACCCACGACGACGTCCACTACCGCGCCACCCTGCTGAGCGCCGAAGCGCGACCGGCGCTGAAGGTCGAGGCGCATGACGATTACCTGCAAGTCGAGCCGCTGACTTTGGCGGCCGTCGATCCTCAGCGCAGTCTGGAACTGTGGGCGATTCCGGCCGATGGCAAGCCGATCTCCCTGGGCGTGATTCCGGCGGGAGGCAAAGGCAAGGTTGAATTGAGCGACGCGCAGAAAGCGTTGATCGGCAAGCCGATTGCGCTGGCGGTGAGTCTTGAGCCGAAAGGTGGATCGCCGACCGGACAGCCGACGGGGCCGGTGCTTTATCAAGGGGCGTTGGCGGCGTTGTAGCCAAACCGAATATAAAAGACCCAATAATTGCTAAAAAAGAATAAAAAACTGTCAGAACTGACAGTTTTCAATACGCATAATTGAGGCGAACATCGTTACTCCATCCTGTAACGGAGTAAAAAAGATGAAGCTGAAACTTGCCACAGGCACCTTGGTTTTTCTGACTTTGTTGAGCAATGCCTATGCAGAAAGCTGCCCAACTGTCTCTCTCACCACTAGCAGCGGCGCCGAAGACGGTAAATTCACAGCAGCACGCATCAAAGACGGCAGCACCGCCAAATCAGTCGTTGTTTGCCAGTATGACGGCGAAGGCGATCTCGGCATCTCTGTCGCTCAAAGACCCGAAGCACCGGTTACCGGCACTGGACCGAACTGGAAGAACAATGAATGTTCTGTCACCGACGGTGACGCCAGCAAGTGCTCCTATAAGCGGTAAGTCAGATTGAACAACGTACTTCGATCAGACAAAACAGGCCTATCGAAATCTTTCAAAAAAAACGGCGCTAAAAAGCGCCGTTTGTTTTATTGCGAGAGTGTTTACGCCGCACTAAACAACTTGTGCGGATCAATCACAAACTTCTTCGGTACACCCGCATCGAACTCGCCGTAGCCTTCCGGCGCCTGGTCGAGGCTGATGACCTGCACGCCCACCACTTCGGCGATGTTGATGCGATCCCACATGATTGCCTGCATCAACTGGCGGTTGTACTTCATCACTGGAGTCTGGCCGGTGTGGAAGCTGTGGGATTTCGCCCAGCCAAGACCAAAACGAATGCTCAGGCTGCCCATTTTCGCGGCGGCATCGACGGCACCCGGATCCTCGGTCACGTACAGGCCCGGGATACCGATCTTGCCGGCTACGCGCACCACGCCCATCAGCGAGTTGAGCACGGTGGCCGGGGCTTCGGATTTGACGCCATCGTGACCATGACCACGGGCTTCGAAGCCCACGCAGTCCACCGCGCAATCCACTTCTGGCTCGCCCAGCAGCGCGGCGATCTGTTCGTGCAGCGGGGTGTCTTTCGACAGGTCGACGATTTCGAAACCCTGAGCCTTGGCGTGGGCCAGGCGGATGGTGTTGACGTCGCCGATGATCACCACCGCAGCGCCCAGCAGGCGGGCGGATGCCGCTGCGGCGAGACCGACCGGGCCGGCGCCCGCGATGTAAACGGTGCTGCCCGGGCCAACGCCAGCAGTAACGGCGCCGTGGTAACCGGTCGGCAGAATGTCGGAGAGGCAGGTCAGGTCACGGATTTTCTCCATGGCCTTGTCGCGATCCGGCAGTTTCAGCAGGTTGAAGTCGGCGTACGGCACCAGCACGTACTCGGCCTGGCCGCCGGTCCAGTCGCCCATGTCGACATAACCGTAGGCACCGCCGGCGCGGGCCGGGTTGACGGTCAGGCAGACGCCGGTGTGTTGCTCCTTGCAGGAACGGCAGCGCCCGCAAGCCACGTTGAACGGAACGGACACCAGGTCGCCAATCTTCAGGTTCTCGACGTCGGAACCCTTCTCGATCACCTCACCGGTAATTTCATGACCCAGGACCAGACCGGTCTGCGCCGTGGTACGGCCGCGCACCATGTGCTGGTCGGAGCCGCAAATGTTGGTTGAAACCACACGCAGGATGACACCGTGCTCGATCTTCCTGCCGCGCGGATCCTGCATTTTCGGATAGTCGATTTTCTGTACTTCGACCTTGCCAGCGCCGAGATACACCACACCACGATTGCCAGACATGCTTTCACCTCGCTGTTGTTTTTATGGAACCGCGCCGCCCAGGCAGGCAGCGCGTTAAGTGCTCGGGTACAGATGCTGATTCTTGTGTTGCCTGTTATGGCCTCATCGCTGGCAAGCCAGCTCCCACAGGATTTAGGGTGAACTGAAAATCTGCGTACAACACAAAACCCTGTGGGAGCGAGCTTGCTCGCGATAGCAATCTAAAGAACGACGGTGCGATTGGCGTTCAAAAACACCCTCCGCTCAATGTGATAACCCACGGCCCGGGCCAGGGTCAGGCCTTCGATGTCGCGGCCCTTGGCGATCAGGTCTTCGGGGTAATGACTGTGATCCACCGCCTCGACGCCCTGGGCGATGATCGGCCCCTCGTCGAGGTCGTTGTTGATGTAGTGCGCCGTCGCGCCCACCAGTTTCACCCCCTTGTTGTAGGCCTGGTGATACGGCTTGGCGCCCTTGAAGCCCGGCAGCAGCGAGTGATGAATGTTGATCGCCTTGCCATCGAGCTTGCGGCACAGCTCCGGCGACAGCACCTGCATGTAGCGGGCGAGGATCACCAGTTCAGCGCCGGACTCTTCGATCACCTGCCACACCTGACGCTCCTGCGACGGCTTGTCGTTGGGGTCGAGGGGGAAATGGTAGTAGGGAATCTGGTGCCAGTCGGCCAGCGGCTTGAGGTCCGGGTGATTCGACACGACCGCCGCCACGTCCATCGACAACTGGCCGATGCGCTGGCGGTAGAGCAAGTCGTTGAGGCAGTGATCGGCCTTGGAGACCATGATCACCACTTTTGGCCGGTAGTTCGGCGCGGTCAGCTCGAAGATCATGCCGAACGCCTGACCGCGTTCGGCGAGGCCGGCGCGGAAGGATTGCTCGTCGAAGCCGTCGGGCTGACGGAATTCCACACGAATGAAGAACCGGCCCGAGAGCCGGTCATCGAACGAGTGGTGCTCGGTGACGTAGCAACCCTGCTCGAACAGAAAACGCGTCACCGCGTCCACGGTGCCGAGAACGCTGGGGCAGTCGGCGGTCAGAATCCATGTATCCGGGGCGCGGCTCATTGTTTTCTCCTGGGTCAGGCCTGAACGCTAAGGCCGTATTCGGCGGACGCGTCCTGCAACCACAACCACCAGTAATCCGAGAAGCTGCGACGGATCAGCAGTTCCCAGGTGTCTTCGGCGGTGTGGCGGATCATCAGCTGCGACTTGGCGAACACCGTGCCCACAGCCTTGCCGACCGGGAAGTTGTTCGGGTGCACGTCGTAACTGGTGGACTTCATCAGCACCTGACGCACGTTCGGGCCGCTCAATTCGAGCACCTGTTGACCGCCGCTGACGTTGACGATTGCGATATGCAGATCGCCCAGCGCTTCGCGCAGTTTCTGCTCGGCAGCAAATTCTTCACCGCTCGGCACGATCAGCAGCCACTCGTCCGGCCCCATCCATTGCAGGCTGGTTTCACCTTTGACGATCACGCTCAGGGCGCCCGGCAACTCAATGCCCAAGGCCTTGTGCACACCGGCGGCGAACGCGGCATCGTGGCCATCGCCGCGAATAGTCAGATGGCCGAGGAGTTTCTTCTCGCGCACGGTCACACCGGCAGTCTTGCGACCCTTGCCCACCAGGCTGGCGAGGTCGGCATGATGCAGCGACGACTCGGCTTTGGCCCCGGTGGTCGGGCGTTGTTGGTAAACGTTGGCTGCGGTCATAAAGCACCTATATCAATTCTGTTGGTTCCGACCCTTGTGGTGGCTGTATCGCCGCCTTCGCGAGCAAGCTCGCTCCCACACTGGACTGATGCCTGACACAAATTCCCTTGGAGACGCCGGCCCTGTGGGAGCGAGCTTGCTCGCGAAAGCAAAATCAGCCACTCCACAGGATTCGAGGTCATCAAATGTTCTGGCGATCGCCTTTCGGATCGAAGAACACCGAAGAAACGATTTCCGCCTCGATCACGCTGCCGTCCGCCAGCGGTGCGAACACCCGCTCGCCCAGGCGTTTCAGACCGCCCTTGACCACGCCCATGGCGAACGAATAGCCGAGGGAGTTGTGCGCGTAGCTGGAGGTCACGTGGCCGACCATGGTCATCGGGATCGACTGCTTGGTGTTGAACACCAGCTGTGCACCTTCCGGCAGCCAGACATTCGGATCGATCGGCTTCAGGCCCACCAGCTGTTTACGCTGGTCACGCACGCAGTCTTCACGGTTCATGCCGCGCTGGCCGATCCACGAGAACGGTTTGGTGCGACCGACACACCAGCCCATGTTCAGGTCGTCCGGGGTCATCGAACCGTCGGTGTCCTGGCCGACGATGATGAAGCCCTTCTCGGCCCGCAGAACGTGCATGGTTTCGGTGCCATATGGCGTCAGGTTGAACGCCTTCCCCGCCTCGACAATCTTCTCCAGAACACCCATTGCGTAGTCGGCCTGGACGTTGACTTCGTACGACAGCTCACCGGTGAACGAGATGCGGAACACCCGCGCCGGCACACCGCCGACCAGACCTTCTTTCCAGGTCATGAACGGGAAGGCTTCGTTGGCCAGGTCGATGTCGGTCACGGCGCTGAGCAGCTTGCGGCTGTTCGGACCGGACAGGGTCATGGTCGCCCAGTGGTCGGTGACGGAGGTGAAGTACACCTTCATCTCTGGCCATTCGGTCTGGTGGTACAGCTCCAGCCATTGCAGTACGCGAGCCGCGCCGCCGGTGGTGGTGGTCATGACGAAATGGTTGTCGGCCAGACACGCCGTCACACCGTCGTCGAAGACCATGCCGTCTTCCTTGCACATCAGGCCGTAACGGGCCTTGCCCACATCGAGCTTGGTCCAGGCGTTGGTGTACACGCGGTTGAGGAACTCACGTGCATCCGGGCCCTGGATGTCGATCTTGCCCAGGGTCGAAGCGTCCAGCAGACCGACGCTGTCGCGCACGGCCTTGCATTCGCGTTTGACGGCGGCATGCATGTCTTCGCCGTTTTTCGGGAAGTACCACGGACGTTTCCACTGACCGACGTCTTCGAACTCGGCGCCGTTTTTCAGGTGCCATTGATGCAGTGCGGTGTAGCGCACCGGTTCAAAGATGTGCCCACAGTGACGGCCGGCTACCGCGCCGAAAGTGACCGGCGTGTAGTTCGGACGGAACATCGTGGTGCCCATCTGCGGGATGGTCACGTTCAGCGAACGGGCGGCGATGGCCAGACCGTTGACGTTACCGAGCTTGCCCTGATCGGTGCCGAAACCCAGTGCGGTGTAGCGTTTGACGTGCTCGACCGACTCGAAACCTTCGCGGGTCGCCAGTTCGATGGCGGCGGCGGTCACGTCGTTCTGCAGGTCGACGAATTGCTTCGGTGCCCGTGCAGTGGCTTTTTCGTGAGGCACCTGGAACAGCGCCAGCGTCGGTTCTTCCAGACGGCTCAGGGCTTTCGGCAGGACTGCTTCGACGCTCTGGAAACCGGCTTCGGACGCAGCGCGCACGCCGCCTTCAAAACCGTCGGCCAGGGAATCGCCGAGACCGTAGACGCCGTTAATGCCACCGACGCACACGCGTTTCTGCGGTGCTTCGCCCGGTACGAAACCGAGGATGTCTTCACGCCAGATCGGCTTGCCACCCAAGTGCGACGCCAGGTGAACCACCGGGCTGTAACCGCCGGAGCTGGCGATCAGGTCGCAGTCGAGCCATTCGCCCGGGCTGGTGACCTTGTGGCCTTTGACATCGATCGCCGCCACGCGGGCAGCGGTGACGTGCTTGCTGCCCCGGGCCTCGATCACAGCGCTGCCGGTGAGGATGCGAATGCCTTTGGCGCGCGCTTCTTCCACCAGCGCACCACGCGGATTGCTGCGGGCATCGGCGATGGCGACCACTTGCAGGCTGGCGTCGAGCCAGTCCAGCGCCACGCGGTAGGCGTGATCATTGTTGGTGGTCAGCACCAGTTTTTTGCCCGGTGCCACGCCGTAACGGCGCACGTAAGTCGACACCGCACCGGCGAGCATGTTGCCCGGCACATCGTTGTTGCCGTAGACCAGCGGACGCTCGTGAGCGCCGGTCGCCAGCACCACGCGCTTGGCGCGCACGCGGTGGATACGCTGACGCACCTGGCCGATCGGAGCGCGGTCGCCGAGGTGATCGGTGAGGCGTTCGTGAATGGTCAGGAAGTTGTGGTCGTGATAACCGTTGACCGTGGCGCGCGGCAACAGCAGCACGTCCGGGGTGTTCTTCAGTTCGGCAACAACACTGGCGACCCACTCCACCGCTGGCTTGCCATCGAGGCTTTCGCGGGAGTCGAGCAGGCTGCCGCCGAACTCTTCCTGTTCATCGGCGATGATCACACGGGCACCGCTGCGCGCAGCCGCCAGGGCAGCGGCCAGACCGGCCGGGCCGGCGCCGACGATCAGCACGTCGCAGTGCTGGTTCATGTAGTCGTAGGTGTCCGGATCGACCTCGGTCGGCGAACGACCTAAACCTGCGGCCTTGCGAATGTATTTCTCGTACGTCATCCAGAACGATTGCGGGTACATGAAGGTTTTGTAGTAGAAGCCCGGCGGCATCAGCTTGCCGCCGACCTTGCCGAGAATCCCCATCATGTCGTTGTTGACGCTCGGCCAGCCGTTGGTGCTGGTGGCGACCAGGCCCTGGTACAACGCCTGTTGCGTGGCGCGCACGTTAGGGATCTGGGTGGCTTCGGTAGCACCGATCTGCAGCACCGCGTTCGGCTCTTCGGCACCGGCGGCGAAGATGCCGCGCGGACGCGAATACTTGAAGCTGCGGCCAATGATGTCGACGCCGTTGGCCAGCAGGGCTGCGGCCAGCGAGTCGCCTTCAAACCCTTTGTAGGTCTGGCCATTGAAGGTGAAGCTCAGCACTTTGTTGCGGTCGATCCGTCCACCATTGGACAGGCGATTGGTCTGGCTCATACCTTCTCTCCCAGCGCCGTCGTGGCTGTTTTCGCAGTGTCAGCCTTGTCGGTGAATTGCGGCTTGCTGCCGATCTTGTAGGTTTCGAGAATCTCGTAGGTCACGGTGTCGCGGGTGACGTTGAAGTACTGGCGGCAACCGGCGACGTGATCCCACAACTCGTGGTGCAGGCCGCGCGGGTTGTCGCGGAAAAACATGTAGTCGCCCCACTCCTCGTCGGTGCAGCTTGCAGGGTCCAGAGGACGCGGGATGTGCGCCTGGCCGGATGCATGGAATTCCTCTTCGGAGCGCAGTTCGCCGCAGTGAGGACAGAAGATATGCAACATGGGATTTCTCCTGTTAGTGGGCGACAGCCGCAGCGCCGTGTTCGTCGATCAACGCACCGTTGTGGAAACGGTCGATGGAGAAAGGTGCGGCCAGCGGGTGCATTTCACCCTTGGCCAGACTCGCGGCAAACACGTTGCCCGAGCCAGGTGTGGCCTTGAAGCCGCCGGTGCCCCAACCGCAGTTGAAGAACATGTTCGGGACCGGGGTTTTCGAAATGATCGGGCAGGCATCCGGCGTGGTGTCGACGATGCCGCCCCACTGACGGTTCATGCGCACCCGCGACAGCACCGGGAACATCTCGACGATGGCCTGGATGGTGTGCTCGATCACCGGGTACGAACCGCGCTGGCCGTAGCCGTTGTAGCCGTCGATACCGGCGCCGATCACCAGGTCGCCCTTGTCGGACTGGCTGATGTAACCGTGCACGGCGTTGGACATGATCACACTGTCGATAATCGGTTTGATCGGCTCGGACACCAGCGCTTGCAGCGGGTGGGATTCGATCGGCAGACGGAAACCGGCGAGCTTGGCCATGTGCCCGGAGTTACCGGCGGTGACCACGCCGACGCGCTTGGCGCCGATGAAGCCCTTGTTGGTTTCAACACCGATGCACACGCCGTTTTCCTTGCGGAAACCGATCACTTCGGTCTGCTGGATCAGGTCCACGCCGAGTGCGTCGGCGGCACGGGCAAAGCCCCACGCCACGGCATCGTGACGGGCCACGCCACCGCGACGCTGAACGGTGGCGCCCATCACCGGGTAGCGGGTGTTTTTCGAGCAGTCGAGGTACGGAATTTCGTCCGCGACTTGCTTGGCGTTGAGCAGTTCGCCGTCGACGCCGTTGAGGCGGTTGGCGCTGACCCGACGCTCGGAATCACGGATGTCCTGCAGGGTGTGGCACAGGTTGTAGACGCCGCGCTGGGAGAACATCACGTTGTAGTTCAGGTCTTGCGAAAGACCTTCCCACAGTTTCATCGCGTGTTCGTACAGGTGAGCCGACTCGTCCCACAGGTAGTTGGAGCGAACGATGGTGGTGTTGCGCGCGGTGTTACCGCCGCCCAGCCAGCCCTTCTCGACCACGGCCACGTTGGTGATGCCGTGCTCTTTGGCCAGATAGTAGGCCGTCGCCAGACCGTGCCCGCCGCCGCCGACGATGACCACGTCGTAGACTTTCTTCGGGGTCGGCGTGCGCCACATGCGCTGCCAGTTTTCGTGGTGGCTGAGGGAGTGTTTGAAGAGGCCGAAGCCCGAATAGCGTTGCATAGTCATGTACTCCAGAACGCTCAGCGATAAACCGGGAAGTCAGCGCACAGGGCCGAAACCTGCTGGGCGACGTTGGCCTCTACATCGGCATCGCCGAGGTTGTCGAGGATGTCGCAGATCCAGCCGGCCAGCGTCACGCACTGGGTCACCTTGAAGCCGCGAGTGGTCACCGCCGGGGTGCCGATGCGCAGGCCGGAGGTGACGAACGGCGACTGCGGGTCGTTCGGTACGGCGTTCTTGTTGACGGTGATGTGCGCGCGACCGAGGGCGGCGTCGGCGTCCTTACCGGTGAGGCCCTGACGGATCAGGCTGACCAGGAACAAGTGGTTGTCGGTGCCGCCGGACACTACATCGTAGCCACGTTTGATAAATACGCTCGCCATCGCCTGGGCGTTGTCGATCACTTGTTGCTGATAGGCCTTGAAGCCAGGCTCCAGCGCTTCCTTGAAGCACACGGCCTTGCCGGCGATGACGTGCATCAGCGGGCCGCCCTGGGCGCCGGGGAATACCGCCGCGTTGAGCTTCTTCTCGATTTCTTCGTTGGACTTGGCCAGGATCAGGCCGCCACGCGGACCGCGCAGGGTCTTGTGAGTCGTGGTGGTGACCACGTCGGCATACGGCAGCGGGTTCGGGTACAGGCCGGCAGCCACCAGACCGGCGACGTGGGCCATGTCGACGAACAGCAGCGCACCGACCTTGTCGGCGATCTGACGGAAGCGCGGGAAGTCGAGGGTCTTGGAGTAGGCCGAGAAGCCGGCGACGATCATTTTCGGTTTGCACTCGACAGCCAGACGCTCGACTTCGTCGTAATCGATCAGACCGGTCTTGGTATCGATGCCGTACTGCACGGCGTTGTACAGCTTGCCCGAGGACGACACCTTGGCGCCGTGGGTCAGGTGACCGCCATGGGCCAGGCTCATGCCGAGAATGGTGTCGCCCGCTTGCAGCAGGGCCAGGTACACGGCGCTGTTGGCCGAGGAACCGGAGTGCGGCTGGACGTTGGCGTAATCGGCGCCGAACAGTTGCTTGGCGCGTTCGATGGCCAGGGCTTCGACCTTGTCGACGTGCTCGCAGCCACCGTAGTAGCGCTTGCCCGGATAACCTTCGGCGTATTTGTTGGTCAGGCCGCTGCCTTGCGCTTCCATCACGCGTTTGCTGGTGTAGTTCTCCGACGCGATCAGCTCGATGTGATCTTCCTGACGTTGCTCCTCGGCATTCATCGCCGCCAGCAGTGCATCGTCGTAACCCTGGATCTGGTCTTGCTTGCTGAACATCGCGTCTCTCCCAGCGGCATCTGTGCGCCATTCGTCTCGGTAAGGCACGGCGTTCAGCCAATGCCCTTTGATGCGATGGTATGGCCGGCGCAGGGAGGTCAAATGCCTACGGACGCCACGCAAAGGTGCGTTTACGACATAGACGTAAATGGCTTTGCCAGACTCGATCTCGGAAACACTGGAGAACCTTGTGGGAGCTGGCTTGCCAGCGATGGCGGTGGCACATCTGGCATTGATGGCGGCTGACCCACTGCTATCGCTGGCAAGCCAGCTCCCACAGGGTTATGCGATGAGTTGGCGGACTGCGAACAGCAGAAGGAAATGTACGGGATAAAGGGCATACGCCCAGCGCCTCATCGGGGGCGGCTGAAGATGTCGCGAGTGTCGCAACAGGAACATTCCGAGCAGTGGCGCGATCAGGCAGGTCGCAATGCCGAGGATGGCGACCAGGTTGCCGAACTGCGCGGATTCGTAGAGCACCCGCCATTGATTCGCGGCCAGACACAGCAGGCCCGGCAGCAGGCTGAAAAACCAGGTTTTGCGAAACACCAGCAACATCGCCAGTGGCAGCAGGACGCCGAACAGACCGAACATCAATTGCTCCGGGAACAGCGCGGCCACCAGCAAGGCACTCACGCCCAGCAGTCGCGAAATCAACGTTGGATCCTGCCAGCCCCGAGCCACCAGCAGGCCCAGCGCCAGCGTGGGCATCACGTTCAACGTGTCGGGCTCGGGAATGTACAAACGGTAGGGAATTTCACTCACAGCGCTGAACAGCAACAACCAGCCCAGGTAGCGCCATTCGGTCTTGGGCGCGCCGTCTCGCGCCAGATTCGCCGCCATTGCCAGACAGAACCACGGGAACGCCAGCCGCCCCGGCACATACAGCCAATCGGCGCTGATCCCGACATATCGCAGGTGATCGAGCAGCATGCTCATCAGCGCCAGCCACTTGAGCAGGTCGAGTGCGCCGTCGCGCGGGCTCAGGTGCATAATCGGCTCGCATCCTTGTAAAGTTCTGACAGCGACATCCCGTGTGCTCCCCGGATGATCTTCGGTACAGTGCGCACCATCATTGACCCCACGAAGCGCCACGAGCGCCTCGATCACGGAAGCCGGCCATGACCGACAAGAGCCAACAATTCGCCAGCGACAACTACTCCGGTATCTGCCCTGAAGCCTGGGCTGCCATGGAACAGGCCAACCACGGCCACCAGCGCGCCTATGGCGACGATGAGTGGACAGCACGCGCCGCCGATTATTTCCGCAAGCTGTTCGAGACTGACTGCGAAGTGTTCTTCGCCTTCAACGGCACCGCCGCCAACTCCCTCGCGCTGTCGTCGCTGTGCCAGAGTTACCACAGCGTGATCTGCTCGGAAACCGCCCACGTCGAAACCGACGAATGCGGCGCCCCGGAGTTTTTCTCCAACGGTTCGAAACTGCTGATCGCCGGCACTGAAAACGGCAAGATCACCCCGGCCTCGATCCGCGAAGTCGCCCTCAAGCGCCAGGACATCCACTACCCGAAACCGCGCGTCGTGACCCTGACTCAGGCCACCGAAGTCGGCAGCGTCTACACCCCGGAAGAAGTCCGCGCCATCAGCGACACCTGCAAGGAACTGGGCCTGAACCTGCACATGGACGGCGCGCGTTTCTCCAACGCCTGCGCGTTCCTCGGCTGCTCGCCGGCGGACCTGACCTGGAAGGCCGGCGTCGACGTGCTGTGCTTTGGCGGCACGAAAAACGGCATGGCGGTGGGTGAAGCGATCCTGTTCTTCAACCACAAACTGGCCGAAGACTTCGATTACCGCTGCAAGCAGGCCGGGCAGCTTGCGTCAAAGATGCGCTTCCTGTCGGCTCCATGGGTCGGCATTCTGGAAAACGACGCCTGGCTCAAATACGCCCGCCACGCCAACCATTGCGCACAGTTGCTCGCCGAACTGGTCAGCGATATCCCGGGCGTCGAACTGATGTTCCCGGTGCAGGCCAACGGCGTGTTCCTGCAACTTTCGGAACCGGCCATCGCCGCCCTGACCGCGCGCGGCTGGCGCTTCTACACCTTCATCGGCAAGGGCGGCGCCCGCTTCATGTGCTCGTGGGACACCGAAGAAGAACGCGTGCGCGAACTGGCGCGCGACATCCGCGAAGTCATGTCAGCCTGATTCCCCCCGCCCTGATCGTTTGATCGTTCCCACGCTCCGCGTGGGAATGCCTCCAGGGACGCTCCGCGTTCCTGCCGCACCGCCGATGCAACGCCGAGCACCGTCATGACGCGGAGCGTCAAAGACTGCATTCCCACGCAGAGCGTGGGAACGATCACCAGCCCCGATATCCCCCAAGTAGATCGTTCCCACGCTCTGCGTGGGAATGCATACCGGGACGCTCCGCGTTCCTGCCTCACCGCCGATGCAACGCCGGGCACCGTCATGACGCGGAGCGTCAAGGGCGGCATTCCCACGCGGAGCATGGGAACGATCAATAGATGCAGATGACTTTTCTTACCGCCGCCACGGACTTCGCCTCTAGCGCGATCACTCCGGCCACCTCACTCTGATCGTTCCCACGCTCCGCGTGGGAATGCATCCGGGGACGCTCCGCGTTCCTCTCAGCAGCACCGCAAGATTCAAGGATGAATCCCATGGGCCGAAGCCGCTACACCATCACCGAACCCGACAAGCCGCACTTCCTGACCTGCACGCTGGTGGAGTGGCTGCCACTGTTCGTCCGCCCCTACCTCGTCGACCACCTGCTCAGCTGTTGGCGCTATCAACAAATCCATCAGGATCTGAAGCTCTACGGTTACGTGATCCTGGAAAACCACCTGCACTTCGTCGCCCAGGCGCCGGACCTGAGCAAATGCCTGAGCCAGTTCAAATCCTTCACCGCCCGACAGATCATTGATGACCTGCAAAGCAAGGGTGCCGAAAGAGCATTGAAGCGTCTTCGCTTCAGCAAACGGGCACACAAGGAAGATAGGGTGTATCAGATGTGGCAGGAAGGTGCTCACGCAGAGATGGTCTACAGCGAAGAAGTCATGCGACAGAAACTCGATTACATCCACAACAACCCGGTAAAGCGTGGTTATGTGGAGTTGCCGGAACACTGGCGGTATTCGAGTGCCCGAAACTATGCAGGGCTGGACGGATTGATCGAGGTTCAGCGCTGGTACTGAAGCCCCAATATCCAACACGCAGATCGTTCCCACGCTCTGCGTGGGAATGCATACCGGGACGCTCCGCGTTCCTGCCTCACCGCTGATGCAACGTCTGGCACCGTAATGACGCGGAGCGTCAAGGGCTGCATTCCCACGCGGAGCGTGGGAACGATCTGGCTCCCTCCCGTTTCAGCTCCATCGTCTACATTGTCTGTCGAGCCATCGCTCACATAACAATAAGCAGGAGCTTGCGCATGTCGCTAAAAGGCAAAACCTTGTTCATCACCGGCGCCAGCCGTGGCATCGGGCGCGAAATTGCGCTGCGGGCTGCACAGGACGGGGCCAATATCGTGATCGCGGCCAAGAGCGCCGAGCCGCACGCCAAGTTACCCGGCACCATCCACAGCGTCGCCGCTGAAGTCGAAGCGGCCGGCGGCAAGGCCCTGGCGCTGCAACTGGATGTGCGGGATGAAGACGCGGTGCGTCAGGCGCTGGCTCAGGCCAATGAACATTTCGGCGGGATCGATGCATTGGTGAACAACGCCGGGGCGATCAAGTTGACCGGTGTGCAGCACATCGAACTCAAGCGTTTCGACCTGATGCACCAGATCAACACGCGCGCGGTGTTGCTGTGCAGCCAGGCCGCCCTGCCCTATCTGAAAAAGTCCTCCGGGCACATCCTCAACCTGTCACCGCCGCTGAATCTGGCCAGCAAATGGTTCGCCCAGTACAGCCCCTACACCGTGACCAAGTACGGCATGAGCATGCTGACGGTGGGCATGAGCGAGGAATTCGCCAACTACGGCATCAGCGTCAATTCGCTGTGGCCGCAGACCATGATTGCCACGGCGGCGATTGAGTTTCAGCTGGGCAATCGGGAGTCGTTCAAGCATGCGCGGACGCCCGCGATCATGGCAGATGCGGCGCATGTGATTCTGGGCAGCAGCGGACGGCGGATTACCGGGCGGTTGTTGATTGATGAGGAGATTTTGCGGGAGAGCGGCGTGACCGGGTTCGATCATTACCGCTTTGAGCCGGGGAGTGATGCGAAGTTGATGACGGATTTGTTTGTGGATTGATCAGTGTGTCTGTGAGCCCCTCCCCTCACCCTAGCCCTCTCCCAAAGGGAGAGGGAACCGACCGAGTTGTTTTGCGAGCTACATCGACCTGCAAGACCTTATCGATTATGGATTCGGCAAAGAAGATTCAGGTCGGCGTATTCCTTGAGCATCCCCCAATCAGCTCCCTCTCCCTCCGGGCGGTCCGACGTTTCGGGAGGGCTGGGGTGAGGGGGCTTTTGAAGTACCACTCAATATTCGATCCGAACATCCCCCTTCGGCACGCTGCAGCAAGAAAGAATGTACCCCTCCGCCTCGTCGTCCTCGGTGATCCCGCCGTTGTGATCCATCTCCACTTCGCCGCCCAGTTTGAGCACCTTGCACGTCCCGCAGATCCCCATGCCGCAGGCTTTCGGGATCATCAGGCCGACCTTGGCCGCCGCCGCATGCACGGTCTCGCCCGGGGCCACGCGGATGCTCTTGTCCGATGAGGTGAATTCCACCAGGTGCAGATCCGCCGCCGGCACTTCCGGTGCCTCCGCCGCCTGTTCGGCCTGCTCCACCGCGTCGGCACGGGCTTCCGGTGGCGTGGCGCCGAAGGACTCCTCGTGATAGCGCTTCATGTCGTAGCCGGCGTTTTCCAGCAGGCGCTTGACCGCCGTCATGTACGGCGTCGGGCCGCAGCAGAAGACTTCGCGCTCGAGGAAGTCCGGCACCATCAGTTCGAGCATTTTGTGGTTGAGGTAACCGCGATAGCCGGCCCACGGCTCGCCCAGCCCGTGCTTCTCGCAGATCAAGTGCAGACTGAAGTTGTCGATCCGCGACGCCATGTGTTCCAGCTCGCGGTGGTAAATGATGTCTTTCGGTGAGCGGGCGCTGTGGATGAACGTCATGTCGACGTTGCCGTTGGTGTCGTAGAACCAGCGCGCCATGGACATCACCGGGGTGATGCCGACGCCACCGCTCAGGTACAGCACTTTCGGGCTCGGGAAGTCGATGGCGTTGAAAAGACCGACCGGCCCGTGCACCGCCAGCTCCTGACCTTCATGCAACGTGTCGTGCAGCCAGTTGGAGACCTTGCCTCCGGGCACGCGCTTGATGGTCACCGAAAAGCTGTACGGCACCGATGGCGAACTGGAAATGGTGTACGAACGCATGATCGGCTGGCCTTCGATTTCCAGCTCCAGGGTCACGAATTGCCCGGGCTTGAAGAAGAACAGGATCGGCTGGTCGGCCATGAAGCAGAAGGTGCGCACATCCCAGGTTTCCTGGATGACTTTGACGCAACGGACGATGTGTCGGCCATTGGCCCAGGTCTGGGTGGTGACCGGATTCAGGAAGCTGTTGGACATGCTGTTCTCCACGGCCGACTGTCGGCCTTCATGTGGCGATTCTGCGTATAGCGTGAAGCGCCCGTTTACCTATCCGCGACATTGACATACTTATCGCGACCAGCCCCCAACCACCGGGGGTTGCGCGTCGGGAACAGATTGCACCATGTCGCCCATGGATAAGGTTCCGGGCAGCGCCGGCCCCACACTCGCCCCTACTACAAACCGTTTCTTTACACCTTGCGTAGCACCCTTTAGCCGCACACCAGATCAGCCACTTTCGCGGCCACGCAGATGGCCTTGAGGAATTCATCGATGGACACCGCAAAAATCAGCCTGGGCGACCTGCTGGAACCCGCACGCAAGGCCACCGCACAAATGCTGCAGGAACGCGAGCGCACCTATTCGCTGCCGCAACCGTTCTACAGTGACGAGCGCCTGTTCGATATCGACATGCAGGAGATCTTCCAGAAAGAGTGGTTGATCGCCGGCATGACCTGCGAGATCCCGGCCAAGGGCAACTACATCACCCTGCAGATCGGCAAGAACCCGATCATCGTCATTCGCGGCGCAGAAGGCGTGGTGCACGCGTTCCACAACGTCTGCCGCCACCGTGGCTCGCGCCTGTGCACCAGCGACAAGGGCAAGGTCGCCAAACTGGTCTGCCACTACCACCAGTGGACGTATGAGCTGGACGGCCGCCTGCTGTTCGCCGGCACCGAGATGGGTGCCGACTTCGACATGAAGCAGTACGGCCTCAAACCGGTGAACGTGAAGACCGCCGGCGGCTACATCTTCATCAGCCTGGCGGAGAACCCGCCGGCCATTGATGACTTCCTGTCGACGCTGAACCACTACATGGAACCGTACGACATGGAGAACACCAAGGTGGCGATTACCACCACCTTGATGGAAAAGGCCAACTGGAAACTGGTGCTGGAAAACAACCGCGAGTGCTACCACTGCAACGGTTCGCACCCCGAGCTGCTGAAAACCCTGCTGGAATGGGACGACGTCACCGACCCGCGCGCCGATCAGGCGTTCAAGGACCACGTCGCCGCCTCCGCCGCTGCCTGGGAAGCCGAGAAGATCCCTTACGCCCACGCCAGTTTCGGCCTGCGTAACCGCATCGTGCGCATGCCGCTGCTCAAGGGCACCGTGTCGATGACCATGGACGGCAAACAGGGCTGCGCCAGGCTGATGGGCCGGATCAAAAACCCGGACCTGGGCTCGATGCGCATCCTGCACCTGCCGCACTCGTGGAACCACTGCATGGGCGACCACATCATCGTGTTCACCGTGTGGCCGATCAGCGCCCAGGAAACCATGGTTACCACCAAGTGGATCGTCCACAAGGATGCCGTGGAAGGCGTGGATTACGACGTCGAGCGCATGCGCAAGGTGTGGGACGCGACCAACGATCAGGACCGGCGCCTGGCGGAAGAAAACCAGCGCGGGATCAACTCCACCGCCTACCAGCCGGGCCCGTACTCGAAGACTTATGAGTTCGGCGTGGTCAACTTCGTCGACTGGTACAGCGAGCGGATGCTGAGCAACCTCGGGGCCGAGCCGGCGCCGTACCTCAAAGGCGTACCGGTCCAAGGCTAAAAGCATCGCTGGCAAGCCAGCTCCCACAGGGTTCTTCGGTGTGCACTAATGTTGTGAGCACCACAAAACCTGTGGGAGCGAGCTTGCTCGCGATGGCGTCCTTACAGACACCCCTCACTTCGATGACCACCTCACGCTGCCATCCTCCCCGATAAACTCTTCAAAAATCTCCTCCCCCACCAACCTGATCTTTGCGTACCCGTTCAACACCCGCAGCGGATAGTCCGGATCGTTCGCATCCTTCGTCTCCGAAAACAACACCCGCGAATGCCCGTTCAGCTCGCTGGTGGTGCCATAGGGAATCGCCCCGTGCCCGGCGCAGCGTGCATGCAACCCGCCCTGAGTCGCGTAGACGATGCCGTTATGCAGATGCCCCCAGTACCAGTAATCCGGCTCGCGCCCCAGGGCATCGCAAACCGGCTGATACAGCGCGGTCTTGTTGTGCCCGGTGATGTCGAAACCCTGATGGTGGCTGAGCACCATGAGTTTCTTGCGTTTCGGCAGGCCTTTCATCCACTCGATCTGCGGCTTGTTCAGCGTGCCGTCCATGTACAGGTTCATCACGTCCGAGGCGTACGCCGTATCCAGTCCGACAATCAGCCAGTCGTCGTTGATCAGGGCAAAGTAGCTGGTGCCCTGCTGGCCCGGGAAACGTGCGGCCAGTTCCTTGAAATAACCGTGGGCGCCGCTGTACATCTCGTGGTTGGAATTGAGGGTGAACGAGCCGTGCGTACCCATCGGCCAGCCGGCCATGTCGGTGTCTTCCTGGGAGTGAGTACCGGCGTAATAGACATCCCCCAGGTGAATGGTGAAATCGGCATTGGCCAGTTGCATCTGGTTGGCCACCGACACCGCCGGCGCATGGCTGTTGAACGGCCCGGTGCCCCAGTCGCCGGCAATTGCCAGCGTCACTTCGCGCTCCATTGTCACCAGCGCCGGATCGGTGCCGAAGGTCGCGTGATGGCGCAGGTTTTCGATCCACTTGAGCAGCGCCTCGCTCCACAACAGATCCAGCAGCTCCCACTTGCGACAGCCCAGCAGCGTGCCGTCCTTGAGCACCTTGGTCTGCAGTTGATCGGGCGATTGCGGCAACGGCGTCGCGTTGCCGATGCGCAGGATCGACAGGCCGTGGGACAACTCCCACGGCACCGCCGGCTCGTCGTCCGGCAGCTCGCCGTGCTTGAGCACGTATTGCGCCTGATCGTGACCGCGCTGGAGCAATTTGATGATGGCTTGAAACTCCTGCGGCTCCAGCTCGCTGATGAGCTTCATCCAGGCCATTTCGATGCGCGTAAGCAAGCCGTGCAGGCGTACCTTGACCTTGTCGTATTCGTGTTTCAGATGTCCGACCGCTGACATGGCGTAATCCTCTATCCGTAAGGGTTCACAGGGTTTTCATGAATTCGATCAGCGCACGCTTGTCGTCGTCCGACAGCGTCGTGCCGTACAGGTGGCCGCTGTTGTGGTTGCCCTCCAGGCGCGTGTCGTAGGTGAAATCCGCCGAGGCTTTGGCCTGGGCGCCGCTGGTGACGAAGCCGACGTTGACCGGGTCGTAGACATCGGAGCCGGTGATGAACACCTGCGGACGTTTTTCCGGCGGTTGCAGCAAATCCCACAGGGTCGGCACCGAGCCGTTGTGCAGGTACGGCGCACGCAGCCAGATCCCGTCGGTGGGCGTGTTGCTGTAGCTCTGGGTCTTGCGGTAGGCGCCGAAATCGAACGGCGGTTTCTTGAAGGTGTGGAACGCCGCCACCAACCCGGTGGTGAACGAGTTCAGCCGGTGCGGATCGGTGCCGAGCTGATCGATGTTGGTGGTGACCTGCCCGGTATCGGTACGCCCGAAATCGTGACAACCCGCGCAATTGGCCTCCCACACCGGTTTGCCCTGGGCGACCTTGGCCTGATCCAGTGCCCACGGCCACGCCGGCGCCTTGTGCCCGAGCAGCCAGTTGGTCACCCGGTTGAAACTCGGCGGCAGCACCGATTCCGGCGTCGCGCCCACCGCCATCGCGGCGGCGTAGTTGCGCTCGTGGATCTTGTTGTTATTGCCGTCCCAGTGCAGGTACATCGATTCCCGGGGTTTCTGGTTCCACACTTGCGGCAGGTCGACGGTGCCAATGGTCGAGTCATCCGGGAAGCCGAACACCACCATTTTCGTCGGGTTGAACGTGTCGGTGCGCCCCGGCCCCTGTTGCGGGCGCAGTTTCTGCCAGGCGTAGGCCTGCTTCTGTTTGAGCAGCGCGGTCTTGGCCATCGGGATGATCAAGTAACGGTTGTAGATCTTCTCGAAGAAGCCCAGCTGGAACTTGCTGTTGATCGCCGCCATCACCGCGTCGGTGGTGAATTTCGGGTCGCTGGCGCAATCGTAGGCGAACCACTGGAAGGCCTGCAGTTGCAGGGTGTTGGCCGGGGCGCTCGGCACATTGACCGCGACGTCGCTGGCATTCGCCCGATAGGAGCCGGTGTGGCACAGCGCGCAGTTCGGCTCGACGGTCGGGTAACCGATCTGCCGCTTGGCCATGCCGATCGGCAGGTCCTTGCCGTTCTCGAACAGGAATCCGAAGACTTCCCAGCCACCGGGTTTCGGCAGTTTTTCCGGGCACATCTGCGGCAATACCGAGAACAGGTAATACGGAATCCGCGCTTCGATGCCGAGGCCGATGGCGGCGTATTTGTAGTGATCTTCGTCGGAGGCGTAATCCTGCTCCGGCACCACGCGCAGCATCTGATACCAGGTCTGGTAACCGATGAACGCCAGCAACGCCAGCACGATCAGCGTGCCGACCTTGAACGCGTGACTCTGCCACTGCCGCGCCCACGCTGCGCGCCATTCGCGCCAGCCGTCACAGAGCAGCGCCAGGGGTCGGTTTTCCGGCGTGGTGCCGAGGTACAGCAGGATGCCGAGGATCAGGAAAAAGCTCAGGTCGCCCATCAGCATCGGCACGAACACCGAGCCCTGGCTGCTGGTGTTGATCAGGTAGATCCAGAACGCCACCGCGATCAGCCGAGTCAGCACGCAGAGCCAGGAGTGCACCACATAGCGCGGCGCGTTGAAGCCCGACGGCATGTAGAACACGCTGATGCCCACCAGCAGCATCCCGGCGTTTTCCAGCCACGGGTCGGAGAGTTGCGGCGGCAGGCCGACCACCGATGTCAGCAACCCCGGCGCAAACAGCGCCGGGATCGCGAACACCATGTTCATCGCAATGCCGAGCCAGATGAAGCGTTGAAACCAGCGGATGTAGCTGTCCATATCATCCATTTCCTTGTGCAGACTGGAGAGGTGTAGCGCCTGATATACCGCTATCGCTGGCAAGCCAGCTCCCACAGGGTCTAGAGGTGTTCACAGGATTAGTGCCTGGCACTATCCAATGTGGGAGCTGGCTTGCCAGCGATGCAGTCGACTCGGTCCGAGATCAACCGAGGGCTGTTTTCTCCAGGTGCTCAAGGATGATCGGATACACATCGACCACCGCGTTCTTGCCGAACATGCAATCGATGTGGCCGTAACCCGGCACCACATGCCGGCTGTAGCGCTCCGGCCCGTGCTTCTCGCAAACCCGCTGATAAGTCTTGAGCGTACTTTCCGGCAGATAACACTGGTTGTCGGCGCCGCTGATGAAGCAGATCGGCATGCTCAGCCGATCAAAGTGCGGCATGTATACGTCGTGCCCTTTGAAATCCACCAGATGCCCTTTGCGCACGATCAGCGCCAGGTGCTCGAAGGTCTCGATGTTCGACTCGCCGAACAACTCGTGCAGGTTGTCGTGCAGGGTTTCGTTGAGGGTGTCGTGGCGATACAGCGAGGCATACATGAAGGTGATGCGGTGGCACACCGGGTTGGTGCAATAGCCCTGGGCTTCGATCCGCGCGTAGCCGTTGAGCGCCTTGTCGTAGAGCCGGTTGAACCAGTTCTCCTTGCTGTCGGCATAAGCGGTCATCGATTTGATGCCGATCGCATCGAGCATTCCCGGCAAGTGCAGACCGGCCTTCAGCCCCGTTGCCGTCGCGACCACCGTATCGGCGGCAATCTGCGAGCAGACCACCGAACGCACACCCTGCAAACCGGCGAGCAGCGACATGAAGAACGTGGTCGCGCCGTAGCAATGCACCACGCACTGCACGTCTTTGGCGTGGGTTTCCTGCTGGATCTGTGCGATGGCGGCCTTGAAGTCGTACTGGGCGATCTGGTCGCCGTTCCATTCCTTCTTGCTTGCCGGCAGCAGGATGCTCACCCGGAAATCCAGCAGCCACACGTCGTAGTCGTGCTTGCAGAGAAACTCCAGCAGGTTGGTCTGGATCGTATCGGTGGAGAAGATATTCGAGCCCACCCCCAGACCATGCACCAGCATCACCGGGCCTTTGCTGCCGGCCTGATAGCGGGTCAGGCGCAACTGCACGCGGTCTTCAGTGGAGAAGAAATGCACGGCCGGCGTCGGTGCATCCAGTGGCCGTTTCAGCCGTGGTGGCGCGTCGGGGTTGAAGTATTTGTCACCGGCAAACACCCCGCCATAACTCTCCCAGAGAATCCCGGCGAAGAACTTGCCGAACCGCGCCAGCCCTTCGATGCGCTCACGCTCGTTGCGCGCATTGAGGACTTTCATGGTGGCCATCTGCTTGGCGAAATCGGTCGGTTTGATGTGCATCACCCCGGAGCCGATCACCTCGCCGGTCTTGTCCGGCCCGCGATACAGCGTCACGTAGAGAGTGCTGGTGTCGTGCCAGATGTTCAGCACGCCGTTGTCTTCCGGCACGGTCTTGAAGGCGCTGAAGAAATAGTCGTTACCGTCCTCGGCGGTCAGTTTCATGTCGTATTTCATGTGACGCGTATCGACCTGCTGCTCGAATTGCTCGAACAGGTTGAACACGCCGTTGCTGGCAGTCAGCGGTTCCGGCGACAGCGCCGGGGCGATCACCGTGCCGACGATGGTCGCAGCGTGTTCCGGCTCCTTGATCATGCGGTTGAGGTCATTGGCGGTGATGGTCAGGGTGAAGTCGATCGGCGAGTTGTCCGCCTCGCCGCGTTTGGCAGCCGCCTCATAAACCTTCAGATCGGTGCTTTGCGCGGCGGTGAAGGCGCGGGAGAAGTAGCCCTTCATGGTTTCGGTGAACTGCACGCCGAGAGTCGGCGGTGCGGTCTGTTTGCGCGGCGCCGACGGCAGCGTGTAGTCGATCGTCCAGCCGCGATCGGCGGCCAGCAGGCCCATGTTGCGCTCGCTCACGGCGGAGATGGTCAGCAGCGGGTTGACCGCCAGTGATGTCGGGATCACCGCGCCGTCGGTCACGTACAGGTTGGCGTAGACATCAGTGCCACTGGCGCCACTGAACACCTGGCCCTTGTGGTTGACCACGCCTTGCGCGGCGTCCTCGCCCATCACGCAACCGCCCAGCGGATGCACCGAGACGATGCTGTGCTTGAGCAGCCTGGTCCAGATCGGATTCTCCACCCAGATCCCGCCCAGGGCCTTGGTGCTCTGGTACAGCCGTTCGTTGCCGATCTTGAAGTTTTCCTGCTCGCCGACGCCCGGCCAGTCAATGCGCAGTTGATCCTTGTTGTCGAGGACCATGCGTCCCTGCCCACTGTCGTGGCTCATGATCAGGTAGGTCTGCATGTTGTGCAGCGCGCCGTGATACGGGCCGCGCAGGAAGCTTTCGGCTTCGCGCTCCTTGTACTTCACTTTGCCGCTGAAGCTGTCGTCGGTGGGCTTGCCGATCATCTCGGCGAACCCGGCCATCGCCGGCACCATCGGCCGGCCGAGCGCGCCGGGAATCGAGCCTTCCTCGATGACCATACGACTGCTGCGGTCACCCTCGGTGCGCATGTCGATGATCGAGGTGATGCACGGGCCGATCGGTTGCAGTTCCTTGGCCGAATGCGCGCCGAAACCGATGCCATTGATGGTCTGCTCGCAGTTGTGGCCGAAGCCGAGGATGTCGCCGTTGCCGCTCATGTTTTCGCCGAGCTGGCCGGACATCACCAGGCCCTTGTCCCGCGAGCGCAGCAAAATTTCGGTGGAGCCGAGAGTGCCGGCAGACACCACGACGATGTCGGCTTTCACAAACAGCGTCGGCGCGTCGAACTTCTCGCGGCCGCTGTCCAGGTATTGGAAGTGCACGATCCAGCCGTTGCCGTCGCGCTCCAGATGCCGCACCTGGGCCTGGCAGAAAATCTCCGCGCCGTGGTTGGTGGCGTCCGGCAGGTAGTTCATCAGCGTGGTGTTCTTGGCCTTGTTGTTACAGCCCGACACGCAGTCACCGCAGTGGTTGCACGGCAGTTGCTCGACGCCGACGTGGTTGAGGTTGTTGGGCAGTTTGTCGAAGGTCACGTTGATCGGCGGCTTGTAGAAGTGCGCGCCTTGCTTGAGGAAGTCTGCGGACTTTTTGTTGGCATCAAGCTTCGGCAGGTTCGGCGCGGTGCTCGGGTAGGGATTGGGCTTGAGCATCTCCCGGGCCTTGGCGTAGCCCGCCTTGAGTAAGCCGTCCTGGTCATTGCGCACCGCCAGTGGCCAGCGTGGATCCTGGAATACCTCATCGGTCGGCTCCAGGGAAACGTTGGCATTGATCAGCGACGTGCCGCCGAGGCCGCAACCGACCACCACGTTCTGCTGGGCGTTGACGTGCAGGTCGAACAACCCGGTGCGCGAGCCGATGTGGCCGTCCGGATCATGTACCTGCAATTCCTCGGTCGCGGCGATCATGGTGTTGGGGTATTCGCCGGGCCGGATTTCCCGACCACGTTCCAGCAGACAGACCTTTTTACCGGCCCGGGACAGGCGCGACGCGGCAATGCCGCCGCCGTACCCGGAGCCGATGACGATCACGTCGTAGTGTTCCTTGATTTCGCTGATGGGCGTTGCGATCCGTGTCATGAGGTGGTTCCTCTCTCAGGCAGATGGGGCAACTCTGCGGTTGCCTGCAATCAATGGGCGAACGGGCACCTGGCCTCCGGGAAATCCCGACGGCAGTACAACGGTTTGGGCAGGAATCAGGCGCTACAGGCGGGCGTGCTGATTGGCGGCTCGACGCAACGTGCGCTTGCGCGGCGAAGGTGCCGGCGGAGCACGGAGCGTGCAGGGATTGAGGGCCAGGCGGTGTGGCTGGGTATCCATCACGCGTTCTCCCTGAACCAGATGTGGATAAGTGACGGCTGTCCTTGTGCCATTGCAGTGAAGACAGGCACCGGATCGAAGTCAAGGCAGCCTCTTAGAACTGTATGAAATCTGATCAATTGCCTTTTGGACTAAGCCAGCCGGGGGTTACAAGGTTTGGCGAACAAGTTATCCACATAGCCACCCACAGCTAATGGGGACAACTGTGGATGACCTGGAAAAATAAACGGGTTTTTGTGAAGAAAAACCGTGACTTATCCAGAAGCAGGGTTTCCATTAGCGATTGAGTATTTTTTGATCAAATCGCCGCATGGCACGGATTACGTGGCTTGCAGAGGATGGCGAACACCTTATCCACAGAAGCGCCAACAGAGTTCGGGGGTAACTTGGCGGGTGCTGTGGAAAAACGCTGGAGCCGTTGATAAATCGGGGTTTGCGTGGGGATTGCCGGGTTAAAACGCTGAATTGGACGTTTTTTGATCAGATCCTTGTAAGCCACGGTTTATAGGGCTCTTAGCGGATAGCGAACATCTTATCCACAGAAACGCCAACAGAGATTGGGGGCAAGTCGGGGAGTTGTGCTGGGAAAAATCTCAGAAAAAACCGCGAGTTAGGCTGGTTGTTTTTTGATCTGAGGGCTGGAGGGCTTGGTTTGTATGGGGTTTGGAGAGGGGCGAACATGTTATCCACAGAGTGGTTAACAGGGATTGTGGGTAAAGCGCCCTCTCCCGAAGGGAGAGGGTCAGCAACGGTTTCAGCGGACAACACCTTCTTCGATCAGCAGCTTGAGAATGGCTTCAGCACCGGCCTGCGCCGTCACGCCTTTCAGGACTTGCCCACCACCGCCACTGGCCTTGGCCGTCGCCGCCTTCATCCGGTCAGCCCCGCTCTTCGCCTTGATCACCTTCAACCGCTTTGGTCGTGGCTTGGCCGGTTGCAGGGTCGCCACCGCGAGCAATTCGTCGTCCACCACTTCCACGTCTTTAGCCTGAAGAGCGCCACGCCGCGCCGGGCCGTAAGCACTTTGCCGAGGCTTGGGCGCAGCGTTATCCACAGTCGCCAGAAACGGCAGGCGCACCTTCAACCGGCGGCGCTGCCCACGAGGCAACGCTTGCAGCACCAGCGCCGAGCCGTCGTTGATCGATTCGACCTGCGCCAGCCCCACCACCAGCGGCCAGCCCAGCCCCTCGGCCAGCAGGAACGGCAACATCCCCGAGCCCTCGCCGGTTTCTGCCTGGCTGCCAGTCAGTACGACTTGTGCACCGGCATCACGCAGATACTCGGTCAACGCCGGCAACGCGTCGGCGCCAGCCGGTTGTTCCAGCACATGCATCTGCGCAAGCCCCATGCCCAGATAGGCGCGCAGCGCCGGTTCGGCGATGTCGCCGGCGTGCAGCACTTGCAGGCTGTCCCCCGCCAGTTGCAGGCCGAGCTCCACCGCGCGGGCGTCCTGATCGGCGCGGCGCGGGCGGCCGGAGGTCGGGTGGGCGCCGATTGAAACCAGACTGATGATCTTTGTGCTCATAACCGTTCCTTAAGCCGCATCGCGCTTGGCTTCGTTGCGGTAAGCCTCTACCGCCGCGATCAAGGCCTGAAGAATTTCCGCGCTTTCGCCGATCACCGACAGGTCGGCACGCTTGATCATGTCGCAACCCGGATCGAGGTTGATCGCCACCACCTTGTCGCAGGCACCGATGCCTTGCAGGTGCTGGATCGCCCCGGAAATCCCCACGGCCACGTAAACCCGAGCGGTGACCCAGGTGCCGGACGCGCCGACCTGTCGATCACGGGCCATGAAGCCGTCGTCCACCGCCACCCGCGAAGCGCCTTCGGTGGCGCCGAGGGCGGCGGCAGTCCTGTGGAAAAGCGCCCAGTCCTTGACCCCGTTGCCGCCGGAGAAGATGAACTCGGCTTCGGCCATCGGAATCGCCGCCGGATCCACCGCCACCGCACCCAGATCCTCGATCCGCGACAGACTGCGCGCCACAGGTGTGGATAACTCAACCGGCAGCGCTTCGTGTCGGGTTTCACTGACCGGCTCGGCACATTCGGCGGACGCCAGAATCAGCCGCGCCACCGGGCGGGCAAGATCCTGCAACCCGGCACCGGCGCGGCCGATGCACTCCTGATCCTTGACCTGCCACACCCGTGTAGCCGGGCGTTCGCCCAGTGCGGCAGCAAAGCGCCGCCCGAGTTCGCCGCCACCGCTGCGGCTGTCCGGCAACAGCCAGTGACGCGGGTTGAACTGGTTATCCACAGCCCGCAGACCCTGGATCCGTTGTTCCGGTGCATAACCGCTGAACTCTTCGCCTTCCAGCACCAGCAGGCGGTCAACGCCCGCCGTGGCGAAAGCGTTTTCCTTGTGCTCGCCGAACACCACGGCCAGCACCGCACCGTCGCTGCCGGCCAACTGATGAGCCAGGCCGAGCAAATCACGGTCATGGCTGCTCAAGCGGCCGCCGACCATGTCCGGCACCACGCTGATGTAGAACGCCGGGGCCGGCACCTGATGCAGCGGCAATTGCACTTCGACCGCTGCCGAACGTTTGACCGCCCCGCCCTGCTGGGCGCCGCTGCGGTCGATGCGCTTGATGCCGTTCGGCCCGATGAAGCCGATGCCGTGCAGGTTCTTGCGGATGATCCCGTTGGGGCCCATCCAGCTGTGTTGCGCCGGTTGCATGGCCGCGTGCAGCGGGTGCAGACGGTTACGTGCAATCCATTCGGCGCGGGGGTCGCGGCGGATAATGTCGCTCATCAGTGGGCCTCCGCAGGTTCACGTTTGGCCGGGGTGGCAGGCTTGTTCGGCGCGGCATCTTCGAGCAGCGCGTCGGCCACCAGTTCGGCGATGTCCTTGATCAGCGGACGCGGTTCGACCACGCCTTCGAGCATCGCCGTGCACTGTGGACAACCCACGGCCACCAGTTCGGCGCCGGTCTCGCGGATGTCCTCCATGCGCATGTCGGGAATCCGCTGCTTGCCCGGAATGTCGGTGATCGGCGCCCCGCCACCGCCGCCGCAGCAGCGCGAACGGAATCCGGAACGTTGCATTTCCTTGATCTCGATGCCGAGGGCGCGCAGCACTTCGCGCGGCGCTTCGTACTCGCCGTTGTAGCGGCCGAGGTAGCACGGATCGTGGTAAGTCACGCTGTTGCCTTTGTGCTGACCGAGGTTCAGCGCGCCGGCCTGGATGATTTCCGCCAGGTAGGTGCTGTGATGCTGCACGAGGTAGTTGCCGTCGAACGCGCCGTACTCGTTTTTCAGCACGTGGAAACTGTGCGGATCGCAGGTGACGATGCGGTTGAAGCTGTATTTGGCCAGGGTCTGGATGTTGCGTTTGGCGAGCAACTGAAAAGTCGCTTCATCACCCAGACGTCGGGCCACGTCGCCGCTGTCGCGTTCTTCCAGACCCAGCACCGCGAAGTCGACCTTGGCCGCTTTCAGCACTTTGACGAACGCACGCAGAGTGCGCTGATTGCGCATGTCGAAGGCACCGTCGCCGACCCAAAACAGCACGTCGGTGGACTTCTTCTCGCTGAGCAGATTGAGGTTCAGGTCCGCCGCCCAGTTCATCCGTCCGCCCGGGGCGAAACCGCCGGGGTTGTCGGTGGCGATCAGGTTTTCCAGGACTTCGGCGCCCTTGTTCGGGGTCGCGCCTTTTTCCAGGGTCAGGTGCCGGCGCATGTCGACGATGGCATCGACGTGCTCGATCATCATCGGGCATTCCTCGACGCAGGCGCGGCAGGTGGTGCACGACCACAGGGTTTCGGCATCGACCAGACCGTTGACGATCGGTTGATGCGGATTGCCGCTGTGTTCGCCCACCGGTTTGCCCGGATACGGGCTGCCGGCGAACTTGGCATCGGTGCCGCCGGCGAGGCCGACGACCATGTCCTGAA
Source organism: Pseudomonas gozinkensis (assembly GCF_014863585.1). NCBI lineage: Bacteria > Pseudomonadati > Pseudomonadota > Gammaproteobacteria > Pseudomonadales > Pseudomonadaceae > Pseudomonas > Pseudomonas gozinkensis. The sequence continues at coordinate 6,023,582 of NZ_CP062253.1, forward strand.
TCAGTTTTTTCGGGTTCAGCGGCTGGCCGGCGGCGAACGCCGGGCACGCCGCTTCGCACTTGCCGCACTGCACGCAGGCGTCGAAACCGAGCAACTGGTTCCAGGTGAAATCCTTGGGTTTCTCCACGCCCAGCGGCGCGGTCGGATCATTCAGGTCCAGCGGTTTCAAACCGGTGGAACGACCACCACCAAAACGTTCGGCGCGACGGTGCCAAGCCAGATGCAACGCACCGGCGAAGGCGTGTTTCATCGGGCCGCCCCAGGTCATGCCGAAGAACAGCTCGGACACGCCCCACAGCACACCGATGCCGAGAATCGCTGCCAGCACCCAGCCGCCGAAGTTCTCCGGCAGGATCCCGGCCACCGGCAAGGTCACCAGGAAGAACGAGGCCGAGAACGCCAGCAGGCTTTTCGGCAGGCGCATCCACGGGCCTTTCGACAGCCGCGACGGCGGATTGAGGCGACGCCGATAAACGAAGATCGCCCCGACGAACATCACCGCCGTCATCAGCAGCAACGCGTAGCCGAGAATGCGGTTATGCAGGCCGAAACCGTGTACCAGAATCGCCAGCACGATCGACGCCACCGCACCGCCCGCCGTGGCGACGTGGGTGTTGGCGATGTATTTGTCCCGCGCCACCACGTGGTGCAGATCGACCATGTAACGCTTGGGCATGGCGAACAGGCCGCCGATCAGATCGACCTTCGAGGCCCGGCCTCGGCGCCACATGGCCACCCGCCGCAACGCGCCCAGCACCGCGAGGGCCAGGGCTGCGAACAACAGGATTGGAAGAAGGGTGTTCAACATGGTGAAGCTCCCACCAGTACAGCCTGGAGAAACACGTTCGGCGTGTTCCTGTGGGAGCGAGCTTGCTCGCGAAAGCGCCGGGTCAGTCGATGCAGCGGTGACTGACAGAATGCATTCGCGGGCAAGCCCGCTCCCACAGGGTCATGTGCAAGTTTTTAGAAATCCTTGCAGAGGCGCAGGGCGTCGTAGATGGCGGCGTGGGTATTGCGCTGCGCCACGCAGTCACCGATGCGGAACAGCAGGTAACCGTCGCCGGTGCTGCTCAGCGAAGGTTGCGGCTGGATCGCGAACAGCGCCTCGACATCGATCTGGCCCTTGTTGCGCGAGCCATCCTTCAGCGCGTAGTAGATTTCTTCGTCCGGGCGCACGCCGTTCTCGACGACCACCTGATCCACCACCCGCTCCTCTTTGGCGCCGGTGTATTCGTTCTCCAGCACGGCAACGAGCTTGTCGCCTTCGCGGTAGACCTTCTCCAGCATCATGTCGCCGGTCATGATCACTTCTTTCGGGTACATGCTGCGGTAGTAGGTCGGGAACGACGTACCGCCGATGGCCACGCCCGGCTTGATGTCGTCGGTGACGATCTCGACCTGGCTGCCCTTGTCGGCAAGGAAATCGGCCACCGACATCCCGGTGAACTCGCAAATGGTGTCGTAGACCAGCACGTTCTTGCCCGGCGCAACCTTGCCGTCGAGCACGTCCCAGCTGCTGACCACCAGCCCTTCGGCGGCGCCCCAGTGTTCGTTCTGCTCCAGGTACGGGTGCCCGCCGACGGCCAGCACCACGATGTCCGGACGCAGGTCCATGATGGTATCGGCGTCCGCTGCTGTTCCCAGACGCAGGTCGACTTTCAGCCGCGCCAGCTCCAGCTGGAACCAGCGGGTGATACCGGCGATCTGGTCACGCTGCGGCGCTTTCGAGGCGGTAGTGATCTGGCCGCCGATGAATTCTTTCTTCTCGAACAGGGTCACGTCGTGGCCACGTTCGGCTGCCACACGGGCAGCTTCCATCCCCGCCGGGCCGGCACCGACGATCACCACCTTGCGTTTCGGCCCGGTGGATTTCTCGATGATGTGCGGCACGCCCATGTATTCACGGGACGTCGCGGCGTTCTGGATGCACAGCACATCCAGACCCTGGTACTGACGGTCGATGCAGTAGTTGGCGCCGACGCACTGTTTGATCTGGTCGATCTGGCCCATCTTGATCTTGGCGATCAGGTGCGGGTCGGCGATGTGGGCGCGGGTCATGCCGACCATGTCGACGTAACCGCCCTCGAGAATCCGCGTCGCCTGGTTCGGGTCCTTGATGTTCTGCGCGTGCAGCACCGGAACCTTGACCACTTCCTTGATCCCGGCCGCCAGGTGCAGGAACGGCTCCGGTGGATAACTCATGTTCGGAATCACGTTGGCCAGGGTGTTGTGGGTGTCGCAACCCGAGCCGACGACGCCGATGAAATCGAGCATGCCGGTGTCGTCGTAATACTTGGCGATCTGCTTCATGTCTTCGTGGGACAGACCGTCCGGGTGGAACTCGTCGCCGCAGATGCGCATGCCGACGCAGAAGTCGTCACCGACCTCGGCGCGCACGGCTTTGAGGACTTCCAGACCGAACTTCATCCGGCCTTCAAAGGTACCGCCCCATTCGTCGGTACGCTTGTTGACGCGCGGACTCCAGAACTGGTCGATCATGTGCTGGTGCACGGCCGACAGTTCGACGCCGTCCAGGCCACCAGCCTTGGCGCGGCGAGCCGCTTGCGCGTAGTTGCCGATCACCCGCCAGATCTCTTCCGGCTCAATCGTTTTGCAAGTGGCGCGGTGCACCGGTTCACGGATACCCGACGGCGACATCAGGGTCGGCCAGTGGAAACCGTCCCAACGGGAGCGTCGACCCATGTGGGTAATCTGGATCATGATCTTGGCGCCATGCTTGTGCATGGCGTCGGCGAGATTCTGGAAGTGCGGGATGATCCGGTCGGTGGACAGGTTCACCGAACTCCACCATTGCTGCGGGCTGTCGATCGCCACCACGGACGAACCGCCACAGATCGCCAGGCCGATGCCGCCCTTGGCTTTCTCTTCGTAATACTTGACGTACCGTTCGGTGGTCATGCCGCCGTCGGTCGCGTAGACCTCGGCGTGCGCGGTGCTGAGCACGCGGTTGCGGATGGTCAGTTTGCCAATTTGAATTGGCTGAAACATTGCTTCGAAAGCCATGGCGGGTTCCTCGACTTACAACGGCTTGACGGTGAACAGGCCGTCGTCGTGGCCTTCTTCGGAGCCACCGTAAACCTGCTCGGCCACGGTGCGGATCTTGCTGCCGCGAGCGGCGAGGATCTGGTCCATGGCACCGGCAAACCAGCCGGTGAACATGTAGTCGACCTTGCGCCCGACCTTGCCGTAGACGTAGACGAACGCCGAGTGTTCGAGCTTGACGCTGCAGGTGCCTTTGCCGAGGTCGATGTCCTGGATCTTGAACAGGCCCCAGCCGCGCTGCGACAGGCGCTTCATGTAGTGCTCGAACACCGCGACGCCTTCCAGGCCGTGGCACTCGGCTTCTTTTTCACACCAGTGCCAGGCGGATTTGTAGCCGGCCTTGTAGAGGATTTCGGCATAGGCGTCGGCGCCCAGCACTTCCTCGATGCCCATGTGGTTGTTCACGAAGAAGTGGCGCGGCACATACAGCATCGGCAGGGCGTCGGAGGTCCAGACACCGGTCTCGCTGTCGACTTCGATTGGCAATTGCGGGGCGATCTTGGCCATGGAAACTTAACTCCAGAAAAATTTTGGTGTTGCCCCCGGCGCGGACGGCCGGGGGAAAGTATTCGGGAAGCGGCGGCTTACTCGCCCCAGACGTCTTTCAGGACGTTGACCCAGTTTTCGCCCATGATCTTGCGCACGACTCGTTCGGAGTGGCCGCGCTTGAGCAGGGTTTCGGTCAGGTTCGGGAACTCGCCGACGGTGCGGATGCCCAGCGGGTTGATGATCTTGCCGAAGTTGGTCAGACGGCGGGCGTAGCCCTTGTCGTGGGTCAGGTATTCGAAGAAGTCCTGACCGTGACCCTGGGTGAAGTCGGTGCCGATGCCGATGGCGTCTTCGCCGACGATGTTCATGGTGTATTCGATGGCTTCGGCGTAGTCGTCGATGGTCGAATCGATGCCCTTGGCCAGGAACGGCGCGAACATGGTCACGCCGACGAAACCGCCGTGGTCGGCAATAAACTTAAGCTCTTCATCGGACTTGTTGCGCGGGTGCTCTTTGAGCCCCGACGGCAGGCAGTGGGAATAGCAGACCGGTTTTTTCGATTCGAGGATGACTTCCTCGGAAGTCTTGGAACCGACGTGGGACAGGTCGCACATGACGCCGACACGGTTCATCTCGGCGACGATTTCGCGACCGAAGCCCGACAGGCCGCCGTCACGTTCGTAGCAACCGGTGCCCACCAGGTTCTGGGTGTTGTAGCACATCTGCACGATGCCGACGCCGAGCTGCTTGAACACCTCGACATAGCCGATCTGGTCTTCAAAGGCGTGGGCGTTCTGGAAGCCGAAGAGGATGCCGGTCTTGCCCTGCTCCTTGGCCTTGCGGATGTCGGCGGTGGTGCGGACGGGGATCACCAGGTCGCTGTTTTCGCGAATCAGTTTCTGGCTGGCGGCGATGTTGTTGACCGTGGCCTGAAAGCCCTCCCACACCGACACGGTGCAGTTGGCCGCCGTCAGACCGCCCTTGCGCATGTCTTCGAACAGCTCGCGGTTCCATTTGGCAATGATCAGACCGTCGATAACGATGCTGTCGGCGTGTAATTCGGCTGGGCTCATCAGGCGTCCCCTTATTGGCGATTCATGCGCCGAATCGTCTGCCGGCGCTTTGGGGCCAGCATATGCCTCGGTGCGCGACCAGCCGGGTGCAAAAACGACAGGGGAATTGCCGAAAGCGTCAATCCGCGACAAAGGGTCGCCAACCGGTCCGACCGGCCACCTGTTCAAGCCCGCGAGCTTGAGCCAGAATCTGCCGCATCCCGGAAACACCACTGGATTAGAGCGGCGACATCAATGAAATCGATCTTCCTGGCCCTGGCCCTGATTGCGACCGGCGTACACGCCGCCGAAGAGTCCGACAACAACCCCTGCGACGCGGTGGAAAACGACATCCAGACCCTGGAATGCTCGACTTACAGCCGCACCACCGCCGAGGACCTGCTCAAGGACAACTACGCCAGCCTGAACGAGCGCATGCAGACCACCTACGGCAAGAACCCGGCGCAACTGGCCGACATCACCGCCAAACTCAAGGCCGCCCAGCAACAATGGCTGAAAACCCGCGACGCCGACTGCGCCGTCGAAGCCTTCCCGGCGACGGACGGCAGCAAGGCCTTCAAGATTGCGCAGAACGATTGCGTGGCGCGGATGAGTGACGAGCGGTCGGAGTTTTTGGAGTCGATAGGCCAGGAGTGAGTCGAAGATGGAAAGCATGATTCCCCACGAAGTCGTTAGCCGCATCGTTGATGGCGCCCTCCCGGTTCGCGCCTGGCGCGAACATCTCAACCTGACCCAGGAAGAAGTCGCGAAACGCATGGGCATTTCGCAGCCAGCCTTCGCCCAGCAGGAAACCGTTGCAAAGCCGCGCAAGGCCACTCGCGAAAAGATTGCAGCGGCGTTTGGTATCACCGCCAACCAGCTTGAGCTGTAAGCTGCACCTCTTCAGCCAATCAAGGGATTCACATGAACATCTGCGGTATCGAAATCAAAGGCAGTGAAGCGATCATCGCCGTGGCGTCCCTCGACGGTTCGGTGCTGAGCCATGTCGCGCTGAGCACCAAGAAAATCGCGCTGGACGATGACGACGAGGCGGCCAACGTGAAGCTGTTCGCGGCTCAGGTGGCGTCGTTCGTGCGCGAGAACTCGATTGATCGCATCGCGATCAAGAAGCGCAGCAAGAAGGGCGAGTTTGCCGGTGGCCCGACCACGTTCAAGATCGAGGGCGTGTTTCAGTTGCTGGACGGTTGCGAGGTGACGTTGCTGTCGCCACAGACGATCAATGCCCAGGCCAAGAAGCACAATTTCGAGCTGCCGGGCACGCTGAACAAGTATCAGCATGAAGCCTACAAGGCCGCGTGCTCGGCATTGGTGAAGAAGTAATTAGCGCGTTTTGCGTGCGCTCAGCCAGTCGCCGAAGGACTTGTCTTCCAGCGCATAACCACCACGGCTCGACTTCCACACCAGCTCCTTGTCACGCAGGGCATCGATGCAGGCCTGAATGGTCTGGGTGCCCGGCACCACGTCGCTGCCCAGGTTTTCCAGTGCCTTGCTGACCGCGATGAGCGTGCTGTCGGTGAACGGTGCAAAAGGCTCGTTGTTCTGTGAGCGCTCCACCATCACTTCCAGCACGGCGCGCTGAGGGATGGTCAGCGCGTTCCAGGCGCTTTCGAACTCGGTCCACACGCCTGCGCGCAACAATTCGGCACGGCTTTGCAGCAGCTGCCCCAGATTGCTGGCCTCACCCAGCTCCAGCGCGACTTCGCCGATGATGGTGCGCAACATTTCCGGGCGCCGCCCCACCAACTCAAAGGCGTCGTCGATATCGGCCGCACTGAACTGGTTGGTCTCGGCCAGATGGGCATTGAGGTGCAAGGTGTACGCTTGGGTGAACTCTTTCCCCAACAGCGGAAAGGGTGTGATGCTCGAGCCGAAAAACGGTTGGCTCTTGCCCAGCACCAGGTGGGCGAGCTTGTCGCGATTGGAACCGGTGAACACCAGATGCAAACCGCTGCCCTCGCCTTCACGTCCCTGGTTGAGCTGATCCCGAGCTGCCTTCAGGGCAAACATCGCGTTGATGCCCGCGGCGGTGGTGAGCGCGTGCTGGGCCTCATCGATCACCAGCACTACGGATTTTTCGGCGGCGCTGTGGAGCAACTCCAGTGCTTGAGTCAGAGTCGCGCCCGCCGGCAGTTGCGGCTTGGTGAAATCCCAGGACAAGGTGCGCAGAAAGCTGAGTTTTTCGATGCCGATATTCTTCGCCAGTTTGCGGATGCCCTTTTCGAAGGGGACCAACGCACCCGCAATGGCACTGGCGATCAGGTCAGCAGGGTCTTTTTCCTTGTCGGCCCACAGGTCGACATAAACCGTCAGCCAGCCTCGGGCCTGGCATTCCGGGATCAGATCCTCCCGCAAAAAGGTACTTTTGCCGGTGCGCCGCGGCGCTGCCAGAAAAAGGCCGGAGGTGAAATCCTGCAGACCCGCACCCACCAGACCATCGGCAACGCTGCGGGCCAGAGCGGGGCGGCGGAAGACGAAGCCGTTGTTTCTGGACATGGTTTTACACTCAATTATTCAAACGACTGTAATTTATACCTAAAAGTATAATTAACTATAATCGCCCGTCAAACGGCCTCCCGTCGCCGATCCTCCCGTGGACACCGTGCAAACTTCGCCCGGTAGCTGCGGGTGAAATACGACGGTGATTCAAACCCGCAGGCGATGCTGACTTCCAGCACGCTCATGTCGGTCTGGCGCAACAGCTGCCGGGCCTTTTCCAGTCTCAAGCGCAGATAGAAATTGCTCGGAGTGTCGTTCAGGTGCAGGCGAAACAGGCGCTCCAGTTGCCGCCGCGTCACCTTGATCGACTCCGCCAGTTCCAGCGTGGTCAGCGGTGGTTCGCTGTGCTGCTCCATCTCGCCGATCACATGCACCAGCTTCTTGTTGCTGATGCCGTAACGCGTGGCGACTTCCATGCGCTGGTGGTCTTTGCGCGGACGAATCCGCCCCAATACAAACTGCTCGCTGACCTGGATCGCCAGCTGCGGGCCGTGAGCCTGGGCGATCAGGTCGAGCATCAGGTCGATGGAGGCGGTGCCGCCGGCAGACGTGATACGCCGACGGTCGATCTCGAACAGCTCCTGGGTGACGCTGAGCTGTGGATAAGATTCCTTGAAGGCATCGATGGCCTCCCAGTGCAGCGTCAGGCGATGACCATCGAGCAGGCCCGCCTCGGCAAGGACGAAGCTGCCGGTGTCGATGGCGCCGAGGGTCACGCCTTCGTTGTCCAGCCGTCGCAGCCAGTGCTCCAGCGCCGGGGTGGCGAACTTCAGCGGTTCGAAACCGGCGACCACCAGCAGCGTCGCACCCTTCTTCAGCGGTTCAAGCGCCGCATCGGCGTTGACCGACATCCCGTTGCTCGCCAGCACCGCCCCGCCATCGTCGCTCAAGACGTGCCAGCGGTACAGCTCGCCGCGAAAGCGGTTGGCCACCCGCAGCGGTTCGATCGCAGAGATGAAACCGATGGCGGAAAAACCCGGCATCAACAGAAAGTAGAAATCCTGGGACATGGCGCGCACTCGGTCAGCGGGTAGCGTGCAACGTTGATACGCCAGTTGTCGGCGGCATTCAAGGGGACAGGTCGCTACAGTGCAAGAGCCAGTCGCCGCAGTGCGCTTTCAAGGGCGTACAGCTGCGTAATTTGAGCATCACCGGCGCACAGACACCGGAACCCACAATAACGACCTGCCGAGGAACCCGACATGAAACGACTGATCAGCAGCTGTGTTCTCGCACTCAGCGGTACCGCGTTTTTAAGCGCCAGCGTCATGGCGGCTGAACCCGCCGCCTGCCAGAACGTGCGCATGGGTGTGGTGAACTGGACCGACGTGATCGCCACCAGTGCCATGGCTCAGGTTCTGCTCGACGGCCTCGGCTACAGCACCAAACAGACCAGCGCCTCTCAGCAAATCGTCTTCGCCGGCATCCGCGACCAGCGTCTGGACCTGTTCCTCGGCTACTGGAACCCGCTGATGACCCAGACCATCACCCCGTTCGTCGATGCAAACCAGGTCAAGGTACTTGAAGCGCCAAGCCTCAAGGACGCCCGCGCTACCCTCGCCGTGCCGACCTATCTGGCGGACAAGGGCCTGAAAACCTTCGCCGATATCGCCAAGTTCGAGAAAGAACTGGGCGGCAAGATCTACGGCATCGAGCCAGGCTCGGGCGCCAACACCCAGATCAAGGCGATGATCGCCAAGAACCAGTTCGGCCTCGGCAAGTTCCAGCTCGTGGAATCCAGCGAAGCCGGCATGCTCGCCGCCGTCGATCGCGCCGTGCGCCGCAAGGAAGCCGTGGTGTTCTTCGGCTGGGCGCCGCACCCGATGAACGTCAACGTGCAGATGACCTATCTGACCGGCAGCGACGACGCCCTCGGCCCGAACGAAGGCATGGCCACCGTGTGGACCGTCACCGCGCCGAAATACGCCGAACAATGCCCGAACGTCAGCCGCCTGCTGAGCAACCTGACGTTCACCGCCGAAGACGAGAGCCGGATGATGCAGCCGCTGCTCGATCACAAGGATGCTTTCGAATCGGCCAGGCAATGGCTCAAGGATCACCCGCAGGACAAACAGCGCTGGCTCGAAGGCGTCACCACCTTCGATGGCAAACCGGCGGCTGAAAACCTCCAGCTCACCAGCAAATAAACCGCAACGAACGAACCACTTCGCAGCCCGCCACGGGCTGCGAACAGACCCATCACGCCTGAAGGAAAACGCACCATGAACCACGACGTCATCATCACCTGCGCACTCACCGGTGCTGGCGACACGACCGCCAAGAGCCCTCACGTGCCGGTCACCCCGAAACAGATCGCCGCAGCCGCAGTAGAAGCTGCCAAGGCCGGCGCCACGGTCGTGCACTGCCACGTCCGTGACCCGCAGACCGGCAAGTTCAGCCGCGACGTGGCGCTGTACCGCGAAGTCATGGAGCGCATCCGCGAAGCCGACGTCGACATCATCGTCAACCTCACCGCCGGCATGGGCGGTGACCTGGAAATCGGCCCGGGCGAGAACCCGATGGAGTTCGGCCCGAACACCGACCTGGTCGGCCCGCTGACCCGCCTGGCCCATGTCGAAGAACTGCTGCCGGAAATCTGCACCCTGGATTGCGGCACCCTGAACTTCGGCGACGGCGACACCATTTATGTCTCCACCCCGGCCCAGTTGCGCGCCGGTGCCAAGCGCATCACCGAGCTGGGCGTGAAAGCTGAGCTGGAAATTTTCGACACCGGCCACCTGTGGTTCGCCAAACAGATGATCAAGGAAGGCCTGCTCGACAACCCGCTGTTCCAGCTGTGCCTGGGCATCCCGTGGGGCGCGCCGGCCGACACCACCACCATGAAAGCCATGGTCGACAACCTGCCCGCCGACGCCGTGTGGGCCGGGTTCGGCATCGGCCGGATGCAGATGCCGATGGCGGCGCAAGCGGTGCTGCTCGGCGGCAACGTGCGGGTCGGTCTGGAAGACAACCTGTGGCTGGACAAAGGCGTGCTGGCGACCAACGGCCAACTGGTCGAACGCGCCAGCGAGATCCTCAGCCGCCTCGGCGCCCGCGTGCTGACCCCGGCTGAAGGTCGCAAGAAGATGGGCCTGACCCAGCGCGGCTGACGGCCACACATCAAACCCTGTGGGAGCGAGCTTGCTCGCGAAGAGGCCGGTACATCCGAAGCATCTTCATCAGCAGTGCCGCCGCATTCGCGAGCAAGCTCGCTCCCACAGGGAATCACCGAATTTTCCCAGGAAATCACCATGAGCTTTATCACCGAAATCAAAACCTTCGCAGCACTGGGCAGCGGCGTCATCGGCAGCGGCTGGGTCGCCCGCGCCCTCGCCCACGGCCTTGACGTGGTGGCCTGGGACCCGGCGCCGGGTGCCGAAGCGGCGCTGCGCAAACGCGTGGCCAACGCCTGGGGCGCACTGGAGAAAAACGGTCTGGCGCCGGGCGCTTCGCAGGATCGCCTGCGCTTTGTCGCGACCATTGAAGAATGCGTGCGCGATGCGGATTTCATCCAGGAAAGCGCCCCGGAACGCCTTGAACTGAAACTGGAGCTGCACAGCAAAATCAGCGCGGCGGCCAAGCCGAATGCGTTGATCGGTTCCAGCACTTCCGGCCTGTTGCCGAGCGAGTTCTACGAGAGCTCGACCCACCCGGAACGCTGCGTGGTCGGTCACCCGTTCAACCCGGTTTACCTGCTGCCGCTGGTGGAAGTGGTCGGCGGCAAGAACACCGCGCCGGAAGCGGTTCAAGCGGCGATGAAAGTCTACGAATCCCTCGGCATGCGCCCGCTGCATGTGCGCAAGGAAGTGCCGGGCTTCATCGCCGACCGCCTGCTCGAAGCGCTGTGGCGCGAGGCACTGCACCTGGTCAACGATGGTGTGGCGACCACCGGTGAAATCGACGATGCGATCCGCTTTGGCGCCGGTCTGCGCTGGTCGTTCATGGGTACATTCTTGACTTACACCCTGGCCGGTGGCGATGCCGGCATGCGCCACTTCATGTCGCAGTTCGGCCCGGCGTTGCAGTTGCCGTGGACGTACCTGCCGGCGCCGGAACTGACCGACAAGTTGATCGACGATGTGGTGGACGGCACCAGCGATCAACTGGGCCGGCACAGTATCTCGGCGCTGGAGCGCTATCGTGATGATTGTCTGCTGGCGGTGCTTGAGGCGGTGAAAACCACCAAAGAAAAGCACGGGATGAGTTTCAGCGAGTAATCCTTGCGCCAGCAATACCGGCCTCTTCGCGAGCAAGCTCGCTCCCACAGGGGACTGCATTTCGACTGTGGGAGCGAGCTTGCTCGCGAAGACGGCAGCCCAGACACCACCAATGGCGGAACAGATACCATGCCCACCCTCACCACCTACCAGACCCGCATCATCCCCGACTGGGTCGACTACAACGGCCACCTGCGCGACGCCTTCTACCTGCTGATTTTCAGCTACGCCACCGACGCCCTGATGGATCGTCTCGGCATGGACAGCAACAACCGCGAAGCCAGCGGCCACTCGTTGTTCACCCTCGAACTGCACCTCAACTATCTGCACGAAGTGAAGCTCGATGCCGAAGTCGAAGTGCGCACGCAGATCATCGGCCACGACCAGAAACGCCTGCACCTCTATCACAGCCTGCACCTGGCTGGCGGTGACAAGGAACTGGCCGGCAACGAACAGATGCTGCTGCACGTCGACCTCGCCGGGCCGCGCTCCGCACCGTTTACGCCGGACACCCTGGGCCGTCTGCAAGCCATCGTCGCCGAGCAGGCCGACCTGCCAGCGCCTGCTTACATTGGCCGGGTCATCGCCCTGCCCCCAGCCCGGTAAATTCATCCATCGCAAGGAGCCGCCATGTACACCGCCGCTGCAGTTGCCGATTTCCGTACTTATCCGTTGATCAGCGCGCTGAACGGCGTGCAGAACCTGGCGGATCGCGTCCTGATCGAATGGGCCGACGGGCGTGTCAGCCCGTTTCACCACGTGTGGCTGCGCGACAACTGTCCGTGTCCGCACTGCGTCTACAGCGTCACCCGCGAGCAGGTATTCGAGATCGTCGATGCCGCGCAGGATCTGTCGCCCTGCGCCGCGCATATCGACACCGATGGCTGCCTGCGCATCGACTGGCAGGACGGCCACCTCAGCCGCTTCGATGCGGGTTGGCTGCGGGCCCACGCCTATGACGACGAATCCCGCGCCGAACGCCTCGCCGCCAAACCTAAACCCTTCCTGTGGCGCAGCGATTTGCAGTTGCCGGTGTTCGACTATTCGGCCCTGATGAACGACAACACCGCGCTGCTGCAATGGTTGCTGGCGGTACGCGACATCGGCCTGACCCAGGTGCGCGGCGTACCCACCGAACCCGGCTCGCTGAAGCTGATCGCCCAGCGCATTTCGTTCATCCGCGAGAGCAATTTCGGCGTGCTGTTCAACGTGCAATCCAAGGCCGACGCCGACAGCAATGCCTACACCGCTTTCAACTTGCCGCTGCACACGGACCTGCCGACCCGCGAGCTGCAGCCGGGCCTGCAATTTCTGCATTGTCTGGTGAATGATGCCGAAGGTGGCGAGAGCATTTTCGTCGACGGTTTTGCGATTGCCGAAGCGTTGCGTCAGGAGGATCCCGCGTCGTTTCAGGCGCTGTGCGAGGTCCCGGTGGAGTTTCGCAACAAGGACCGCCGCAGCGACTACCGCTGCCTCGCGCCGGTCATCGCCCTGGATGCGCTGGGCCGGGTCGCGGAAATCCGCATGGCCAATTTTTTGCGCGGAGCGTTCGACACGTCCGTGGAGCAAATGCCGCTGCTGTATCGCGCTTACCGGCGCTTCATCGCCATGACCCGCGAGCCACGTTTCCGGGTGATGCAGCGACTCAATCCGGGCGAGCTGTGGTGCTTCGACAACCGCCGCACCCTGCACGCACGCAATGCGTTCGACCCGACCACCGGGGCCCGGCATTTTCAGGGCTGCTACATCGATCGGGATGAACTGCTGTCACGGATTCTGGTGTTGCAGCGCTAGACCGCGTCAGCGTTATTCGCAGGCAAAAAAAAGCCCCGATACAAGCCGTGACAGGATCGGGGCGAGGGTACTGTTGAGGAGCTGCCGTGGCGAGGGTGACCAAACCTTCGTGAAGCGAGCTGGGTCCAGTGTGCCCAGTCCCCTTGCCGGCAAGTTAGCCGAAAACGACATGCTCATAGCCAATGTGGACACTGCGACAAATCGCCCTTGCCGTGCCTGGGCATGCCTACCAGAATCGAGCCACGACCTCCGTTGCCGAAGAAGGATTCGCGTCATGATGTATGCCGATTTGATCGATCAGGAAGACCTGTTGGGCCAGCTCAAGTCGTTGGGCTTTCAAGTGCCGAGCGGCTCCACGGCCGAACAGGCTTGTGAGTGTGCGGTGCGAGGCCTGGACAATGTCCGTGCGTTCGAGCTGCGCAAAATGGTCAAGGACATGTACACCAGCGGCGCCAGCATCCAGCCTGCAGTGCGTCAGGCGATCGACAAACAATTGTTGCCGGCATTGGCGCTATACCAACAAACCCATAGCGCCTGACAGGCCGCCATCGCTGGCAAGCCAGCTCCCACATTGATCCGGGCGAACACAACATTTGTGTACTGCACAGATCCTGTGGGAGCTGGCTTGCCAGCGATAAACGATGACCCGGTCTACAGCCTTACACTGGCAAAGGTCGACTCGTTGCGTGCCTGGCTCAGCGCCGACATCGGCCCGGACAACGGCGACATCACGATGGCCTGCGGCAGCGGCATCATCGCCACCTGCTGGGTGGTGTTGGAACCGACGCGTTCGTCACGCGGCGGAATGCCGAAGTATTCGCGGTAGCACTTGGAGAAGTGCGGTGTCGACACGAACCCGCAGACCGACGCCACTTCGATGATCGACATCGGCGTCTGCTTGAGCAGTTGCCGCGCACGAATCAGGCGCAACTTGAGGTAGTAGCGCGAAGGCGAGCAGTGCAGGTATTTCTGGAACAGCCGCTCGAGCTGGCGACGGGACACGGCGACGTACACCGCCAGTTCGTCGAGGTCGATCGGCTCCTCCAGGTTGGCCTCCATCAACGCGACGATTTCCTGCAGTTTCGGCTGGTTGGTGCCAAGCATGTGTTTGAGCGGCACACGCTGGTGATCCTGCTCGTTGCGGATGCGTTCGTAGACGAACATTTCCGAGATCGCGGCGGACAGTTCACGGCCGTGATCGCGGCTGATCAGGTGCAGCATCATGTCCAGCGGCGCGGTGCCGCCGGAACTGGTGAAACGGTTGCGGTCGAGGGTGAACAGACGGGTGCTCATCGCGACGCGCGGGAAAGCTTCCTGCATCGCTGCCAGACATTCCCAGTGCACGCTGCAATCGAAGCCGTCGAGCAGGCCGGCGCAGGCCAGGGCCCAACTGCCGGTGCACACGGCGCCGAGGCGACGCGACTGACGTGCCTGGCTTTGCAGCCACGAGACGTGTTCACGGGTAACGGTGCGCTGAATGCCGATCCCGCCGCACACGATGATCGTGTCGAGGGCCGGGGCTTTGTGCATGGAGGCGTCGGGGGTGATCTGCAGACCGTCACTGGCCCAGACCTGGCCGCCATCGACAGTGAGGGTGGTCCAGCGATACAGCTCGCGACCGGACAACTGGTTGGCCATGCGCAGCGGTTCGACTGCGGAAGCCAGGGAAATCAGCGTGAAATTGTCCAGCAGCAGAAAGCCGATGGATTGAGGCGCACGGTTCTGGGGTTGAGCCCCGGAGTTGAACGACGTCATCGCGGTATCTCCTCACACAAAGCGGGTGATGGCCTCAGGCGGAGGCTCTTGTTATTGCCATCGTTCTCTTGCGTGAGACGGGCTTTGTTATGACAGAGCAATTGCCATGCCTAAAATTGAATGGCTGTTCAATAACTCCTGAAAACGACGTCGCGACGCGTCTATACAAGCGCTCCGACGAAAGGTAATTCGAAGTGCAATCAGCGGTCGCGAATGCCCTGCTCCGACGGGTGTGAGCAAATCGGTAGCACTTGTGGGAACTGGCCTGCGCGCGATTGTCCTACAGTGTCACCGCAAGCACGGGTGACGGACGGTAGCGCCTGCGAATCCGGCGCTGGAGGTGGGAAAGACTCTTATCTGATAGCGACGCGCCAAAAGGTGGCGCGTTTTGATTCCGGTGTGCACTTAACGCGCAGTTTTGACTGGTCCGGCCTCATCGCTGGCAAGCCAGCTCCCACAGTTTGTTTGGTGTTGCTGCTATTTTGGTAACACCTCAAAACCCTGTGGGAGCTGCGGTGCGACGGTTCGACTTGCCAGCGATTGGGGCGACTCGGAATCAGCACTCCACCGCGCTGACCGCCAACCCGCCCCGCGATGTCTCTTTATATTTGTCATGCATGTCGGCGCCGGTATCGCGCATGGTGCGGATCACCCGGTCCAGCGAAATAAAGTGCTGACCGTCACCACGCAAGGCCATCTGCGCCGCGTTGATCGCCTTCACCGCCGCAATCGCGTTGCGCTCGATGCACGGCACTTGCACCAGGCCACCCACCGGATCGCAGGTCAGACCGAGGTTGTGTTCCAGGCCGATTTCCGCCGCGTTGCACAACTGCTCGGGACTCGCGCCGAGGATTTCAGCCAGCCCTGCGGCCGCCATCGCACAAGCCGAACCGACTTCACCCTGACACCCGACTTCAGCGCCGGAGATCGAAGCGTTCTTCTTGCACAGAATCCCCACCGCCGCCGCCCCCAGGAAGTAGTCGACCACGTTGGCGTCGGTCACCGCCTCGCTGAATTTCATGAAGTAGTGCAGCACCGCCGGAATGATCCCCGCCGCGCCGTTGGTGGGCGCCGTGACCATGCGCCCGCCGGCCGCGTTTTCCTCGTTCACCGCGAGGGCGAACAGGTTGACCCACTCCATCGCGCTGAGGGTCGAGCCAATCACATTGGGCTTGTTCAATTCCTGAAGACTGCGGTGCAACTTCGCCGCGCGGCGGCGCACGTTGAGGCCGCCGGGCAGGATGCCTTCGTGCTTGAGGCCCTGCTCGACGCAATCCTGCATCGCCCGCCAGAGTTTCAACAGGCCGGCGCGGATTTCCTCTTCGCTGCGCCAGACCTTCTCGTTGGCCATCATCAATTCGGCCACGCGCAGGTTGTGGGTCTTGCACAGTTCCAGCAGCTCCACCGCGCTGGAAAAATCGTAAGGCAACTCGGTGCGGTCCAGGTCCACCACGCCGCTGGAGGCCTGCGCCTCGTCCACCACAAAACCGCCGCCCACCGAATAGTAGGTGTCGCGATGCAGCTCGCCGTGATCGCCTTCGGCAACCAGGGTCATGGCGTTGGGATGGAACGGCAGGTTCTCGTCGATCAGGTGCATGTCGCGGCCCCATATAAAGGGCACCGACAAACGACCGTCGAGCAACAGCGTGTGGGTTTCACGCAGGGCCTGGATCCGCGGTCCGATCTGCGACGGATCGATCGCGTCTGGCCACTCGCCCATCAGGCCCATGATCACCGCGTTGTCGCTGCCGTGACCGACACCAGTGGCCGACAGCGAACCGAACAGCTGCACTTCGATGCGACGCACCTGCTCCAGCAGGTGTTTGTCGCGCAATGACTCGACAAAAAGCGCGGCGGCGCGCATGGGCCCGACGGTGTGGGAACTGGAGGGGCCAATGCCGATTTTGAACAGGTCGAAAACGCTGATAGCCATTGCTGCAGAGCTCCTGAGAGTGCCGGTCCGGGGCGTGAAGCGCCCGCTGGCGGAGCTGCTACGCTCAAGCTGCGATCCGCCGGAATGCCCGCATCATCGGGCTTTTCCCGGGTCGCTCGGCGTCTGACACCGACGCACTCATGCCCACTAACGCCGTGCCGGTTTCAGCCCGTGTTTTCGCCGTTTTTATGCGGTTCAGATGGCCAGACAGGGCAGAAAAAAGCTGTAAACGACGTCACTGACACTGGATGCGACCATCCCTGTACTGGATACGACGCACCCTGTAGGCGTCAGATTTTCACTGGTACATGATCGTATCGACTCGATTGCAAGGCGCTGCGGTAGAGCTGTCTCCAGAACGCCATCCAACCGCAACCCATAAGTGCGGTGGTCCAATCGGAACACTGCCAAAAAAAACACCAAGGAGTCCATTCATGAAAGGTTCCCCGTCGTTGTTGTTGGCCGCCATGCTGAGTCTGCCGTTACTGGCTCAAGCCGCAGAACCGGCGCAGTGCAGTACCGTTAACTTCTCCGATGTCGGCTGGACCGACATCACCGCAACAACCGCCACCACCTCCGTCGTGCTCAACGCCCTCGGTTACAAGACCAAGACCACCATGATTTCCGTACCCGTGACCTACAAGTCGCTGGCCGACGGCAAGAACATGGACGTGTTCCTCGGCAACTGGATGCCGACCATGGAAAACGACATCAAGGCCTACCGCGACGCCGGCACCGTGGAAACCGTGCGCACCAACCTCAAGGGTGCCAAGTACACCCTCGCGGTTCCCCAGGCCTTGTATGACAAGGGCCTGCACGACTTCGCCGACATCGCCAAATTCAAGAAGGAACTCGACGGCAAGATCTACGGGATCGAGCCGGGCAACGACGGCAACCGCCTGATCCAGAGCATGATCGACAAGGACGCCTTCGGCCTCAAGACCGCCGGCTTCAAGGTCGTCGAGTCCAGCGAAGCAGGCATGCTGTCGCAGGTTGACCGCGCGCAGAAACGCGACACCGCCGTGGTGTTCCTCGGCTGGGCGCCGCATCCGATGAACAAGCGCTTCAAGATTCAGTACCTGACCGGTGGTGACGATTTCTTCGGCCCGGATTTCGGCGCCGCCACCGTGGCGACCAACACCCGCAAGGGCTACGCCGAGGAATGCAGCAACGTTGGCCAACTGCTGAAAAACCTGGAGTTCACCGTCGACATGGAAAGCGAACTGATGGGCAACATCCTGGACGACAAGATGAAGCCTGACGCGGCCGCCAAGGCCTGGCTGAAAAAGAATCCACAGGTGCTCGATACCTGGCTCGCTGGCGTGACCACCATTGACGGTAAACCTGGCCTGGAGGCCGTGAAAGCCAAGATTGCCCAGTAATCGCTTATGCCGGGCGGGCTAGTCCCGTCCGGGCTGTTTATTTCCTTGCATGCGGACGTTCACTACCATGCTGATTGATCAGAAAATCCCTTTAGGCCAGTACATCGCGGGCTTCGTTGAATGGTTGACGCAACACGGCGCCAACACCTTCGACGCAATCGCCGTGACACTGGAAACGATGATCCACGGCGTGACGTTTGCGCTGACCTGGTTCAACCCGCTGGTGCTGATCGGCCTCATCGCCCTGCTGGCCCACTTCATTCAACGCAAATGGGGCCTGACCGCGTTCGTGGTCGCCTCCTTCCTGCTGATCCTCAACCTGGGGTACTGGCAGGAAACCATGGAAACCCTCGCCCAGGTCATGTTCGCGACTCTGGTCTGCGTGGTCATCGGCGTGCCGCTGGGCATCGTCGCCGCGCACAAACCGATGTTCTACACTTTGATGAGGCCGGTACTCGATCTGATGCAGACCGTACCGACCTTCGTTTACCTCATTCCTACCCTGACCCTCTTCGGGCTGGGTGTGGTGCCGGGCCTGATCTCGACGGTGGTGTTCGCCATCGCCGCGCCGATCCGCCTGACCTACCTGGGCATCCGCGATGTCCCGCAAGAACTGATGGACGCCGGCAAGGCCTTCGGCTGCTCGCGTCGCCAACTGCTTTCACGGATCGAACTGCCTCACGCCATGCCGAGCATCGCGGCCGGCATCACCCAGTGCATCATGCTGTCGCTGTCGATGGTGGTGATCGCGGCACTGGTGGGCGCCGACGGACTCGGCAAACCGGTGGTCAACGCACTGAACACTGCTGATATCGCCCTGGGCTTCGAAGCGGGCCTGGCGATCGTACTGCTGGCGATCATGCTCGACCGTATCTGCAAACAACCCGACGCCAAAGCAGGGGGTGACGCATGAGCATAATTCGCTTCGATAACGTTGACGTGATCTTCACCAGGGATCCGCGCGAAGCACTGAAACTTCTCGATCAAGGCCTGACCCGCAGCGAGATCCTGAAAAAGACCGGGCAGATCGTTGGCGTTGAAAAGGCCAGCCTGGACATCAACAAAGGCGAGATCTGTGTGCTGATGGGCCTGTCCGGCTCCGGCAAGTCGAGCCTGCTGCGCTGCATCAACGGCCTCAACACCGTGAGCCGCGGCAAGCTGTTCGTCGAACACGAAGGCAAGCAGATCGACATCGCGTCCTGCACCCCGGCCGAGCTGAAAATGATGCGCACCAAACGCATCGCCATGGTGTTCCAGAAGTTCGCCCTGATGCCTTGGCTCACGGTGCGCGAGAACATCAGTTTCGGTCTGGAAATGCAGGGTCGTCCGGAGAAGGAACGGCGCAAGCTGGTCGACGACAAACTCGAACTGGTGGGCCTGACCCAATGGCGCAACAAGAAGCCCGACGAGCTGTCCGGCGGCATGCAGCAGCGTGTCGGCCTGGCTCGCGCGCTGGCGATGGACGCCGACATTCTACTGATGGACGAACCGTTCTCGGCCCTCGACCCGCTGATCCGTCAGGGCCTGCAGGATGAACTGCTGGAACTGCAACGCAAGCTGAGCAAGACCATCGTGTTCGTCAGCCACGACCTCGATGAGGCGCTGAAACTCGGCAGCCGCATCGCGATCATGAAAGACGGCCGGATCATCCAGTACAGCGTGCCGGAAGAGATCGTGCTCAACCCGGCGGACGATTACGTGCGCACCTTCGTCGCCCACACCAACCCGCTGAACGTACTCTGCGGGCGCAGCCTGATGCGCACCCTCGACAACTGCAAACGCATCAACGGTTCGGTGTGCCTGGATCCGGGCGGCGATTCGTGGCTGGACCTGGCCGAAGGCAACACCATCAAGGGTGCACGGCAGAACGGTTCGGTGCTGAATCTGCAGAACTGGGCACCGGGGCAAGCCGTGGAAGGGCTGGAGCGCAAGCCGACGCTGGTGGACTCGAACATCGGCATGCGCGACGCGTTGCAGATCCGTTACCAGACCGGCAACAAACTGGTGCTGCACGACAACAATCATGTGGTGGGGATTCTCGGGGACAGCGAGCTGTATCACGCGCTGCTCGGGAAGAACCTGGGATAAAGAGAGCAGACACAAAAACGCCGCGAGAGGATCGCGGCGTGATCGTTCCCACGCTCTGCGTGGGAATGCAGCCCGGGACGCTCCGCGTCCCAAATCAAAAGCCGAACGCGGAGCGTCCGTTGAGGCATTCCCACGCAGACGGTTCGACGCCTCGACATGGGAACGATCAGGCACAAAAAAGGGGCTCAACTTGAGCCCCTTTGTATTCCCGCACAACGTGCAGGAAAGATCACTTCACAACTCAGCTATAGACACGGCCAAGGAGCTGCCGATGGCTTTCAAACTGATCGAGCACATCGCGCGTGATCTGATCCTGTGTGAAGCCCATCAGGTCGTAGTCCTGGCTGCCGTTGTGCAGGTACACCTCAGCGCGGTAGAAACGCTGGCGCGCTTCATCGGACTGGACCGACTCGCTCGGGGTCGCCAGATAGCCGTCCAGGCTCACTTCGTAGACAAAAGGGTTGCCCTCTTCCATCTCGACCCGCACGCCCATGCAGCGCTTGGATTTGCCCAGCAGCGTCTGTACTTCCAGACCCTGAGCACGCATTTGCGCAGCGGCATCTTCCAGCGCCGGGCTGACGTGTTTGTCCATGAAGCGCTGAACCACCGACTGGCTCGGTTGCAGATCCAGCTGGGTCAGGCGCTCGCTGAAACCACGACGACCGCGTTCAGCCAGTTGCGCCTGCTCCTGTTCGATCTGCATGTCCTGGCGCATCGCCTTGTGCAGGCCGAACATGAAGCACACCAGCACCACCGAGAACGGCAGACCGGCCAGCACCACCATGGTCTGCATGGCTTCGAAGTTACCGGCGAACAGCAGGCCGATGGTCACCAGGGTGATCACGACCGACCAGAAAATCCGCAGCCAGTGCGGGGCATCTTCGTCGACATTGCCGCCCTTGCAGGACAGGTTCGCCATCATCACCGCGCCGGAGTCGGCCGGGGTCAGGAACAGCACGAAACCAACGAAGATCGACACACCGATGACGACTTTCGACGCCGGGTAGTGTTCCAGCAACTGATAGATCGCCATCGACGGCTGTTCCAGCGCCGTCTTGCCGAGTTCCACCGCGCCCTGGTTCATCACCAGATCCAGCGCCGAGTTACCGAAGATCGACAGCCACGCCAGGGTGAAACCCAGCGGAATCAGCAGTACGCCAGCCACCAGTTCACGCACGGTACGACCACGGGAAATACGCGCGATGAACATGCCGACGAATGGGGCCCAGGAAATCCACCACGCCCAGTAGAACAGGGTCCACAGGCCCAGCCAGCGGTCGGACTTCTCGCTGTCGCCTTCATAGACGTACAGGTCGAAAGTCTTCAGCACCACGCCGTTGAGGTAGTCGCCGATGTTCTGCACGAAGCCGTTGAGCAGGTGCAGGGTCGGGCCGAACAGCAGGACGAAAATCAGCAGACCGCTGAACAGAATGATGTTGAGGTTGGACAGACGACGGATGCCGTTTTCCACGCCGGACACGGCAGCGATGGTCGCCACGGTGCTCATCACGATGATCACGATCAGCAGGTTGGTGTTGCTGTGTTCCATGCCGAACAGGTTTTCCAGGCCCGAGGACACTTGCAGCGAGCCGATCCCCAGGTTGGTCACCAGACCCAGCAGGGTCACGAACATGCCGAAACCGTCCACCGCATGACCGGCAGCGCCCTTGACCCAACGCTCGCCCACCAGCGGATACAGCGCCGAACGCAGTGCCAGCGGCTGGTTATGACGGTATGCGAAATAGGCCACGGCCAGACCGACCAGCGCGTAGATCGCCCAGCCGTGCAGGCCCCAGTGCAGGAAGGTCAGTTGAACAGCCTGACGTGCCGCCATGTTGGTAGCGGATGCACCTTCCGGTGGGTTGAAGTAATGATCCAGCGGTTCGGATGCGCCGAAGTACAGCAGCGAAATACCGATACCCGACGAGAACAGCATCCCCGCCCAGGCGCCGTAGCTGAAATCCGGGGTGTCGTCCTTGCTACCCAGTTTGAGTTTGCCGTAGGAGGAAAACGCCAGGCCCACCACGAAAACCAGGTAAGCGGCGATCACCACCATGTAGTACCAGCCGAAGCTGCGGGACAACCAGGCCTGAGCCACTCCCAGCATTCTGCCGGCCTCTTGCGGGGCGATGATCAGAATGGCGGTCAACAACAGAATCAGCGCGGTAGAGGTGTAGAACACCCAACCGTTGACCGTCACCTTCTCGGGCGGGGTCTTTATAAGCGAGGCAGAACTCATGGCACAAATGCTCCAGGCAGTGCGAGAGAAGAACACAAGGCAACACGGAACCCGACCAATCGGTTAGTTGGCAGCCGACCGGCGGGTGATATAAAGACACCCCGAAAAAAGCCCGAACCTGCAGAGATGGCACCGCGAATCGCCGTCGTGGCCGAGGCATGGACGTTCATCCGAAACCTGGCCTTGAGCGTCTTGCCCATTCAACACGTCCATCGAACGTCGAACCGCGCCTTGCCCCGCGCAGGTTTCGAGCATTTTCGGATGTCGGTTTTATCGCCACTTACACGTAGGAAAAATCTGTAGGCAGCGACGATTTGTCGCAGATCTTATTCTTTGTTGATTGAACGTTCAATCAAAACAAAATAGACTGGCCCTCAATCCGATAGGCGTCATTCGCCCGTCGGAAGGCCTAAGGAGATGTGCAAGATGCCCAAGGTCGGTATGCAACCCATCCGCCGCCAACAACTGATCGAAGCCACTTTGCAGGCGGTTGATCAGGTCGGAATGGGGGACGCCAGCATTGCGCTGATCGCCCGTTTGGCCGGTGTCTCGAATGGCATCATCAGTCACTATTTTCAGGACAAGAATGGCCTGATCGCCGCCACGATGCGGTATCTGATGACCGCCCTCAGCGAGAGCGTCACCGCGCGCCGTCAGGCGCTGGCAGACAGCAGCCCCCGGGCGCATCTGCAGGTGATCATCGAAGGCAACTTCGACGCCAGCCAGGTCAATGGCCCGGCAATGAAAACCTGGCTGGCCTTCTGGGCCACCAGCATGCACCAGCCGTCTTTGCACAGGTTGCAGCGGATCAACGATCACCGTCTGTATTCCAACCTGTGCTGCGAGTTCCGCCGTGTGTTGCCGCTCGAAGATGCGCGCAGCGCCGCCCGTGGACTGGCAGCTCTGATTGACGGTTTGTGGTTGCGCGGCGCGCTGTCGGGAGACGCTTTCGACACCGCGCAGGCGCAACAGATCGCTTACGAATACATGGATTTCCAATTGGCCAAGCAGGTGAGCTAGAGCACAGAAAAAACGCTCGGCCCCTGAACTGTCACCGACCAGCGATGCCACAGCTACATGGCTCACCCGGTGACCAACGCCAACCACTAATGCACTTGCGAGGACACTATGGCCCGTTTCGAACTGCAAAAACTCTACATCGATGGCGCGTACTCCGACGCCGGCAGCGATGCCACCTTCGAAGCCATCAACCCGGCTAACGGTGAAGTCCTCGCACACGTGCAACGTGCGACCAAGGAAGACGTCGAGCGCGCTGTGGTCAGCGCCGAAAAGGGCCAGAAAATCTGGGCCGCGATGACCGCCATGGAGCGTTCGCGCATCCTGCGTCGCGCCGTCGACATCCTGCGCGAGCGCAACGATGAACTGGCGGCCCTGGAAACCCTGGACACCGGTAAAGCCTTCTCCGAAACCAAGTACGTCGACATCGTCACCGGCGCCGACGTGCTGGAATACTACGCAGGCCTGGTACCCGCCATCGAAGGCGAGCAGATCCCGCTGCGTGACACCGCATTCGTCTACACCCGTCGCGAGCCGCTGGGCGTTGTCGCCGGTATCGGCGCGTGGAACTACCCGATCCAGATCGCCCTGTGGAAATCCGCTCCAGCCCTGGCGGCCGGTAATGCGATGATCTTCAAGCCAAGCGAAGTCACTTCGCTGACCACCCTGAAACTGGCCGAGATCTACACCGAAGCCGGCGTTCCGAATGGCGTGTTCAACGTCCTGACCGGCAGCGGCCGTGAAGTCGGCACCTGGCTGACCGAGCACCCGCGCATCGAGAAAATCTCCTTCACCGGCGGCACCGACACCGGCAAGAAGGTCATGGCCAGCGCTTCGGCTTCGTCGCTCAAAGACGTGACCATGGAACTGGGCGGCAAGTCCCCGCTGATCATCTGCGACGACGCCGACCTGGATCGCGCCGCCGACACCGCCATGATGGCCAACTTCTACAGCTCCGGTCAGGTCTGCACCAACGGCACTCGCGTGTTCGTGCCGAGCCACCTGAAAGCCGCTTTCGAAGCCAAGATCGTCGAGCGCGTTGCGCGCATCCGCGTTGGCAACCCGGAAGACGAAAACACCAACTTCGGCCCGCTGGTCAGCTTCCCGCACATGGAAAGCGTGCTGGGCTACATCGCCAAAGGTAAAGAAGAAGGCGCCCGCGTTCTGTGCGGCGGCGAACGTCTGACCGACGGCGAATTCGCCAAGGGCGCGTTCGTGGCTCCGACCGTGTTCACCGACTGCACCGACGACATGACCATCGTCCGTGAAGAAATCTTCGGCCCGGTGATGGCGATCCTGACCTACGAAACCGAAGAAGAAGTGATCCGCCGCGCCAACGACACCGACTTCGGCCTGGCCGCCGGTATCGTCACCCGCGACCTGAACCGCGCCCATCGCGTGATTCATCAACTGGAAGCCGGTATCTGCTGGATCAACGCCTGGGGCGAGTCCGACGCAAAAATGCCGGTTGGCGGTTACAAGCAGTCGGGCGTCGGCCGTGAGAACGGCATCAGCTCGCTGAACAACTTCACTCGCATCAAATCGGTACAGGTCGAGCTGGGCGATTACGTCTCGGTGTTCTAAGACCCGCGTCTTGTAGTGCCTGCGAGGGCCTCTTCGCGGGCAAGCCCGCTCCCACAGGTTTGTGTGTCGCCCATCAAATCTGTGGCAACTCCCGATCTTTGTGGGAGCTGGCTTGCCAGCGATTCGAGTGCACAGCACTCGCCGAGGCCCCGACCTGACCACATCTAAAGAGGGTGCATTCAATGTCCCAAGAATTCGATTACATCATCGTCGGTGCCGGCTCTGCCGGTAACACCCTGGCGACCCGTCTGACTGAAGACGAAGGCGTCACCGTTCTGCTGCTCGAAGCCGGCGGCCCGGACTACCGTTTGGACTTCCGTACACAGATGCCGGCTGCCCTGGCTTTCCCGCTGCAAGGCCGTCGCTACAACTGGGCGTACGAAACCGATCCAGAGCCACACATGGACGGTCGCCGCATGGAATGCGGTCGCGGCAAAGGCCTCGGCGGCTCCTCGCTGATCAACGGCATGTGCTACATCCGTGGCAACGCGATGGACTACGACGGCTGGGCAAAACTGCCAGGCCTGGAAGACTGGACCTACCTCGACTGCCTGCCGTACTTCCGCAAAGCGGAAACCCGCGACATCGGCCCGAACGACTACCACGGCGGCGAAGGCCCGGTCAGCGTGACCACGCCGAAGGCGGGCAACAACCCGCTGTTCCACGCCATGGTTGAAGCTGGCGTACAGGCCGGTTACCCGCGCACCGAAGACTTGAACGGCTACCAGCAGGAAGGTTTCGGCCCGATGGACCGCACCGTAACGCCGAATGGCCGTCGTGCTTCCACCGCGCGTGGTTACCTGGACGTGGCCAAGAAGCGCTCGACCCTGACCATCGTCACTCACGCCCTGACCGACAAAGTCTTGTTCGACGGCAAACGTGCCGTTGGCGTGCGTTACCTGGTCGGCGCTGCCGAAGAGCGCGTTGAAGCCCGCGCCCGCAAAGAAGTCATCGTCTGCTCCGGCGCGATCGCTTCGCCGCAACTGCTGCAACGCTCCGGCGTCGGCCCGGCAAAACTGCTGGAAAGCCTGGACATCCCGGTCGTTCACGATCTGCCGGGCGTCGGCGAAAACCTGCAGGATCACCTTGAGCTGTACCTGCAATACGCCTGCACCCAACCGGTCTCGCTGTACCCGTCGCTGCTCTGGTACAACCAGCCGGCCATCGGTGCCGAATGGCTGTTCAACGGCACCGGCATCGGCGCCAGCAACCAGTTCGAAGCCGGCGGTTTCATTCGTACTCGCGAAGAGTTCGAATGGCCGAACATCCAGTACCACTTCCTGCCGGTAGCGATTAACTACAACGGCAGCAACGGTGTGAAAGAACACGGTTTCCAGGCGCACATGGGTTCCATGCGTTCGCCGAGCCGCGGTCGCATCCAGGTCAAATCCAAGGATCCGCGCCAGCACCCGAGCATCCTGTTCAACTACATGGCCACCGAGCAGGACTGGCAGGAATTCCGCGACGGCATCCGCCTGACCCGTGAAATCATGCAACAGCCTGCACTGGACGCCTTCCGTGGCCGTGAAATCAGCCCGGGCATCGAAGTGCAAACCGATGAGCAGCTGGACAAGTTCATCCGCGAGCACGCCGAAACCGCGTTCCACCCGTCCTGCTCGTGCAAGATGGGCACCGACGACATGGCCGTAGTGGATGGCGAAGGCCGCGTGCATGGCATGCAGGGTCTGCGTGTGGTCGATGCTTCGATCATGCCGATCATCACCACCGGCAACCTGAACGCGCCGACGATCATGATGGCCGAGAAAATCGCCGACAAGATCCGTGGTCGTCAGCCATTGCCGCGCAGCAAGGCGCCGTATTACGTCGCTGGCGAAGCGCCGGTGAAAGGCAAGGCGCTGCGTGATGTGAGTGCTGTTGCTCAGTAAGTCGTAATACCGCGTCACGGCTAATCGCTGGCAAGCCAGCTCCCACAAGGTTTTGCGTCGTTCACAGATTCTGTAACCACCAAAAAACCTGTGGGAGCGGGCTTGCCCGCGATGAGGCCATGCAATTCACTGCAAATTCCCCTGCTTCACAGTAAATCTTCCTACACCCCCTCTTCACTTGATCCTACCCCCTCGCAGGCCTACTCTAGTCCTCGCCCAATCGTTTCACCCCCTCCCCGCCGAATCCGCTTCGCCGCTACTCCCATAACAAGGAGGTTCCCTGATGTTCGATTTCCACCCCCAGCTCAAGCAGCGCTTCGCTGCCTTGCGTACGGGCGCCGAGTTCTTTTCCTTGCGGTATGTCCGCGAGTCCGGCCAGTACCTGTCGGTGCGCAAGAATGTCGCCGAACCACCGAGCCTGAGCCGCGACGAAGGCGCGATGCTCACCGTTCGGGTCAACGGCGTCGAAGCCTACGCCGCGACCAATGACCTGTCGCAACAAGGCCTGCAAGCCGCCCTCGAGCGCGCCGAACAACAGGCCCGGCGGCTCAAGCCCCACGCCCTGCTCGACCTGAGCCAGCAGCCGGTTTCGAGCGACCGCGCCGACTACTTTTCACCCAATCTGGAACAACCCTTCCCGTCCCTGAGCGAATGCTTCGAGCTGCTCGGCGCGGAATCCGCCTCGGTGCCAAAGGATGAGCGCCTGGTGAATTGGGAAGTGAGCATCGGCATCACCCACGTCGAACAGATCTACCTGAGCAGCGCCGGGGCCGAATTGCGCCAGGCCCAGCGCTTCGTATACCCGGGCCTGGACGTCACCGCCTACGACGGCAACGACAGCCAGACCCGCAGCCTCGGCCGCGAGAACTTCGGCCAGCAGGGCGGCGCCGACGTGATCAGCCGTTGCGGTCTGATCGGCGCCGGCCCGCAAGTTGCCGATCAGGCGCTGCAATTGCTGCTCGCGCCGAACACCCCGCAAGGCCCGCGCGACCTGCTGCTGATGCCTGACCAGATGATGCTGCAGATCCACGAATCCATCGGCCACCCGCTGGAGCTCGACCGGATTCTCGGTGACGAGCGCAACTACGCCGGCACCAGTTTCGTCAAAGCCTCGGATTTCGGCAGCCTGCAATACGGCTCGAAACTGCTCAACGTGACGTTCGATCCGGGCATCCCGGAAGAACTCGCGAGCTACGGCCATGACGACGACGGCACAGCCGCCAGCAAACAATTCCTGATTCGCGAAGGCCTGTTGGTACGGCCGTTGGGCGGTGCCTTGTCGCAGTTCCGCGCGGGTCTGGACGGCGTCGCCAACAGCCGCGCCTGCGGCTGGAACCGCCCACCGATCGACCGCATGGCCAACCTCAACATCGAGCCGGGCGACCAGCCGCTGGAGCAACTGATCGGCGGTATCGAAAACGGCATCCTGATGAGCACCAACCGCTCATGGTCGATCGACGATGCACGCAACAAATTCCAGTTCGGCTGCGAATGGGGCCAGTTGATCGAAAACGGCGAACTCAAGGGCGTGGTGAAAAACCCGAACTACCGGGGCATTTCCGCGCACTTCTGGAAGAGCCTGCGCGCCGTCGGCAACGCCGGCACCACCCAGGTGCTGGGCACGCCGAACTGCGGCAAGGGCGAACCGAACCAGGTGATCCGCGTCGGCCATGCGTCGCCGGCCTGCGTGTTCAGCAATGTTGATGTGTTTGGGGGAGACGCCTGATGAGTATTTCCAAGAACCCGTCCGAGGCGTTCAAGGTGCTGGTCAACTGGCTGCGCGATGCCGTGCGCGAGCCGGAACAGTTCACCCTGAGTTACGACGCCGAATCCTCGGCCTTCGTCCGTTTCAACCACGCCAAGGTGCGTCAGGCCGGGCAAGTGCAACAAGCCGGTATCGGCCTGAAACTGATCGACGACGGCCGCCATGCCGACCTGCACATCACTCTGTCCGGTGAGCAGACCACCGACCTGCAACGCCTCGCCGAAGGCTTGCAGCAATTGCGCGAAACCCTGCCGCTGCTGCCGCAGGATCCGTACCTGCTGCTCAACCACAATGGCTGGCAGAGCAAGAACGTGCAGGAGCATCCGTTGCCAGATACCGAGCAGGTGGTGGCGGAAATCGCTAAGGCTGCCGAAGGTCTGGATCTGGTCGGCTTCTACGCTGCAGGTCCCATCAGCCGTGGCTTCGCCAGTTCTTCCGGCGCATTCGGCTGGCATCAGGCCAACAGTTTCAACTTCGACTTCAGCCTGTTCCACGAGAACGGCGAAGCGGTGAAGGCCAGCTACGCCGGACATGACTGGAACAGCGAAGACTTCGCCAGACGCATCCAGCAGGCTCGCGAACAGCTCGAGTTTCTCGGTCGCCCGCTGCGTACCTTGCCGCCAGGCCAATACCGCGCCTATCTGGCGCCCGCAGCCCTGGAAGAAATCATGGGCATGCTGTGCTGGGGCGGTTTCTCGGCGCAGTCGATCGCCAGCAAGAGCAGCCCGTTGCAGAAACTGTATGCCGGCGATCAGGCATTCAGCCCGCTGGTGTCTCTCGACGAAAAGGTCAGCGATTCGCTGAGCCCGGCGTTTTCCGGTGAAGGTTACCCGCGCAGCGATCTGCGGTTGATCATCGAAGGCAAAGCGGGTGATCAGTTGGTGGGTTCGCGCAGTGCCGCCGAATACGGTCTGACAGCCAACGGAGCCGGCGGTGGCGAATCGCCGAGCGCGCTGAACATGGGCGCAGGCGATCTGCCGCAGGCCGAAATCCTCAAGCAGTTGGGCACCGGGTTGTACATCAGCAACCTGTGGTACCTGAACTTCTCCGATCAACCGGCGGCGCGCCTGACCGGCATGACCCGGTTTGCCACGTTCTGGGTCGAGAATGGCGAGATTCAGGCGCCGGTCAGCACCATGCGTTTCGACGACAGCGCCTACAGCCTGCTGGGTTCGCAGCTGGAAGCGTTGACTGCCGAGCGCGAGTTGCTGCTGTCGGCGAGCACCTACAGCCAGCGCAATACTTCGTCGGCGCTGTTGCCGGGGGCGCTGGTGAGCCGATTGACCCTGACCCTGTGACACCCTGTGGGAGCGAGCTTGCTCGCGAAGAGGGCATTTCATTCAACATTGATGTCGACTGATTTACCGCTTTCGCGAGCAAGCTCGCTCCCACATTGACCGAGCTCGACCATGGATATGCACTAACCCCAATCACCAGAGGTTCCATGCCCAACCGCCCGCCTCTCGACGCCATCACCGCCCGCTGGTTGCCGTGGGTCGTCGCCATCGCTTTCTTCATGCAGTCCCTCGACGGGACCATCCTCAACACCGCCCTGCCTGCCATGGCTCGGGATCTGGCCGAAGACCCATTGCGCATGCAGGGCGTGATCATCGCCTACATGCTCACCGTGGCCCTGCTGATTCCGGCCTCGGGCTGGATCGCCGACCGCTTCGGCACCAAGAAAATCTTCTTCGGCGCGATCCTGCTGTTCAGCCTCGGCTCGCTGCTCTGCGCCTTGTCGAGCAGCCTGAGCATGCTGATCGGTGCGCGAGTGATTCAGGGCCTCGGCGGTGCGCTGATGCTGCCGGTCGGGCGCCTGGTGGTGCTGCGCGCCTACCCGCGTTCGGAACTGGTGCGGATCATGGGTTTCATCACCATTCCCGGCCTGCTCGGCCCGCTGATCGGTCCGACCATGGGCGGCTGGATGGTGGAATACCTGACGTGGCACTGGATCTTCCTGATCAACCTGCCGGTCGGCGTCATCGGTTGCTACGCGGTGTGGAAATTCATCCCCGACCTGCGCGGCACCGAGCGCACGCGCTTCGATAGCCTGGGCTTCCTGCTGTTCGGCGCGGCGATGGTGCTGATCACCATCGCCATGGAAGGCCTCGGCGAACTGCACCTGCCACACCTGCGGGTGATGCTGCTGCTGTTCGGTGGCATGGCGTGTCTGGCGGCATACTGGTTGCGCGCCGGGCACATTGAAAACCCGCTGTTCGCACCGTCGCTGTTCAAGACCCGCACCTTCGCGGTCGGCATTCTCGGCAACCTGTTCGCGCGCCTGGGCAGCGGCGCCCTGCCGTTTCTGGTGCCGTTGTTGCTGCAAGTGGCACTGGGTTACTCGCCGTCCCAGGCCGGTATGAGCATGCTGCCGCTGGCCGCTGCCGCGATGGTCGCCAAGTGGGGCGCGCGGCCGCTGATCGAACGCCTGGGCTATCGCATTGTGCTGACCGGCAACACGCTGCTTCTGGGGATCATGCTGGCAAGCATGGGCCTGGTCAGCGAGCAGACGCCGTACTGGCTGCTGCTGTGCCTGCTGGCGATTCTCGGGGCGATCAACTCGCTGCAATTCACTGCGATGAACACCGTGACCCTGATCGACCTCGACGACGCCAGCGCCAGCAGCGGCAACAGTTTGCTGTCGGTGGTGGCGCAGTTGTCGCTGAGCCTCGGCGTGGCGTGCGCCGGTGCGTTGCTTGGCGGCTTTACAGCGGAAGTCGGCAACGACGGCGTTGAGACCGTGTTGGGCGCGTTTCAGCTCACGTTCGTGACTGTTGGGATCATGGCGATGCTCGCTGCGACGATATTTTCGCAGCTCTCGAAGAATGACGGGCGGCGTGTCAGGCGTCCGGAAGAACACATCGAGTCTTAGGGCTATTGGCCACCGGGCTGGTACACTGCGCGACATTTTGTTTTGCAGGCCAGTCCCGTGACCACCATCGCCACCGCTTTTAATACTTTGCCGCTGTCCGCCGCCATGCTGGCTAACCTCGACTCCCTCGGTTATGCCCAGATGACGCCGATCCAGGCGCAGAGCTTGCCGGTGATCCTCAAGGGGATGGACCTGATCGCCCAGGCCAAGACCGGCAGCGGCAAGACCGCCGCGTTCGGTATCGGCCTGCTGAACCCGATCAATCCGCGCTACTTCGGTTGCCAGGCGCTGGTGATTTGCCCGACCCGCGAGCTGGCCGACCAGGTTGCCAAGGAAATCCGTCGTCTGGCCCGTGCCGAAGACAACATCAAGGTGCTGACCCTGTGCGGCGGCGTGTCCTTCGGCCCGCAGATCGGCTCGCTGGAGCACGGCGCGCACATCATCGTCGGCACTCCGGGCCGCATCCAGCAGCACCTGCGCAAGGGTTCGCTGGTCCTCGACGGCCTCAACACACTGATCCTCGACGAAGCCGACCGCATGCTCGACATGGGTTTCTACGACGCCATCGAAGACATCATCGAGCAGACCCCGGCCCGTCGTCAGACCCTGCTGTTCTCGGCGACCTACCCGGTGGGCATCAAGCAACTGGCGTCGAAGTTCATGCGCGATCCGCAAACGGTGAAAGCCGAAGCGTTCCACGACGACACCCAGATCGAACAGCGCTTCTACGAGATCTCCCCGGAAGAGCGCATGAGCGCGGTGACCAAGGTCCTGCACCACTTCCGTCCGGCCTCCACCGTGGCGTTCTGCTTCACCAAGCAGCAAGTGCAGGAAACCGTCGATCACCTGACTTCCAAGGGCATTTCCGCCGTCGGCCTGCACGGCGATCTGGAGCAGCGTGACCGCGATCAGGTGCTGGCGATGTTCGCCAACCGCAGTACTTCGGTACTGGTTGCCACCGACGTTGCCGCCCGTGGTCTGGACATCGATGCCCTGGACATGGTGATCAACGTCGAACTGGCCCGCGACTCGGAAATCCACATTCACCGCGTCGGCCGTACCGGTCGTGCCGGCGAAAAAGGCATCGCGGTCAGCCTGGTGGCGCCGTCCGAAGCGCACCGCGCGCAAGCCATCGAACAATTGCAGAAAACCCCGCTGAACTGGGATCAGGTGGACAACCTGAAATCCCAGGGCGGTGCCCCGCTGCAACCGCCGATGAGCACGCTGTGCATCGCTGGCGGGCGCAAGGACAAAGTACGTCCGGGCGACATTCTTGGCGCATTGACCGGTGAAGCCGGCATTCCGGGCGCGCAGGTCGGCAAGATCGCGATCTTCGACTTCCAGTCCTATGTGGCCGTTGAACGCACCGTGGTCATGCAGGCGCTGCAGCGTTTGAACAACGGCAAGATCAAGGGCCGTTCGCTGCGCGTACGCGTTTTGTAAGCGGTCTTCCATCCGAGGAGGATCCCCTGTGGGAGCGGGCTTGCCCGCGATTGCAATCTGTCAGTTGATATATTTGTGACTGACACACTGCAATCGCGAGCAAGCTCGCTCCCACATTGGTTTCCGGTGAATTTGAATTTTGTGTGAGGACACCGTTTTGCGCTCTACCGAAGTCGTGATCATTGGCGCTGGCGCCGCAGGGTTGATGTGTGCACTGACCGCCGCCGGGCGCGGGCGTCAGGTGTTGTTGCTCGACCACGCGAACAAGGCCGGCAAGAAAATCCTGATGTCCGGCGGTGGGCGCTGCAACTTCACCAACATGTACACCGAACCGAGCAATTTTCTCTCGCAGAATGCGCACTTCTGCAAATCCGCGCTGGCCCGCTACACCCAGTGGGATTTCATCGGCATGGTCGCCAAGCACGGCGTGCCGTACCACGAGAAAAAACTCGGCCAACTGTTCTGCGATAACAAATCCAGCGACATCCTCGGCATGCTGCTGGACGAATGCGATCAGGTCGGCGTCAACCTGCATCTAGACACCTCGATCCAGACCATCGAGAAAGTCGAAGGCGGTTACCTGCTCGACACCACCCTCGGCCAGATCCAGTGCCAGTCGCTGGTGATCGCCACCGGCGGCCTGTCGATCCCGACACTGGGCGCGACCGGTTTCGGCTACCAGGTCGCCAAGCAATTCGGCCACGACCTGCTGCCCACCCGCGCCGGTCTGGTGCCGTTCACCATCACCGATCAGCTCAAGGATTTGTGCACCGAACTGTCCGGCACCTCGGTGGATTGCCTGGTGAGCTGCAACGACCAGAGTTTTCGCGAGAACATCCTGTTCACTCACCGTGGTCTGAGCGGGCCGGCGATTCTGCAGATTTCCTCATTCTGGGAGCCGGGCGACACGGTCGAGATCAACCTGCTGCCCGATCACGACGCCGCGAGCTGGCTGCAACAGCAAACCGCCGAGCGTCCGAACAGCGAACTGAAAACACTGCTCGGCGAAATCTTCACCAAGAAGATGGCCAACCTGCTGGCGGACAACTGGTTCGTCTCCAAACCGATGAAGCAGTACACCCACGCTGAACTGG
This sequence comes from Pseudomonas gozinkensis, assembly GCF_014863585.1. Taxonomy (NCBI): domain Bacteria; kingdom Pseudomonadati; phylum Pseudomonadota; class Gammaproteobacteria; order Pseudomonadales; family Pseudomonadaceae; genus Pseudomonas; species Pseudomonas gozinkensis. The sequence goes on from NZ_CP062253.1 coordinate 6,057,772, forward strand.
CGGAGATCGCCGAGAAGCTCGGCAGCTGGAAAGTCGTCCCGGCCGGCACCGAAGGCTACCGCACCGCCGAAGTCACCCTCGGCGGCGTCGACACCCGCGAAGTCTCGTCCAAGACCATGGAATCGCTGAAAAGCCCGGGCCTCTACTTCGTTGGTGAAGTGCTGGATGTCACCGGGCATCTGGGCGGATTCAACTTCCAGTGGGCCTGGGCCTCTGGCTACGCAGCCGCCCAATACGTCTGACCCAAAGCCCTATACAAAACCCTGTGGGAGCTGGCTTGCCAGCGATGAGGCCGGCAGATCCAACATCATTGTTGACTGTCAGACCGCTATCGCTGGCAAGCCAGCTCCCACAGGTTTGAGTGCAAGATTCAAAATTTGAAGTCGGCGCAAGAACCCAAAGGAACACTTTTTGCTGTCAGATGTGATCGGCGCCATTGCGTCGGCGTCATTACTGGCTCAATTTAGCGGCATCGCCTCGGAAGGCCTTCGCACTTCATGTCCTCGACCTCGTTTCGTCAGTCTTTGCGGCGCCTGTGGGCGCTGGATAAATTCAGCTACAGCGTGCGGGTGTTCATCGCCCTGACCGGCAGCATGGCGCTGTGCTGGTATCAGGATGAAATGGGGCTGCTGATCCCGTTGTTCCTCGGGATCATCGCCAGCGCCCTGGCCGAGACCGACGACAGTTGGCAGGGCCGCCTCAATGCACTGGCGGTGACGCTGGTGTGTTTCAGCGTCGCGGCGCTGTCGGTGGAATTGCTCTTCCCCTACCCCATCGTGTTCGTCATCGCTTTGGCACTGGCCAGTTTCGGCCTGACCATGCTCGGTGCGCTCGGCGAACGGTATGGCGCGATTGCCTCGGCGACGCTGATCCTTTCCGTCTACACCATGATCGGCGTGGATCAGCGCGGTGGCGCGGTCACGGACTTCTGGCATGAGCCGATGCTGCTGGTGGCCGGTGCCGCGTGGTACGGCCTGCTGTCGGTGCTGTGGCAGGCGATGTTTTCCAATCAGCCGGTGCAGCAGAGTCTGGCGCGGCTGTTCCGCGAACTGGGCTATTACCTGAAGCTGAAATCGTCGCTGTTCGAGCCGATCCGTCAGATGGACGTCGAAGCACGGCGACTGGAACTGGCCCAGCAGAACGGCCGGGTGGTAGCAGCCCTGAACAGCGCCAAGGAAATCATCCTGCACCGGGTCGGCAACGGTCGTCCCGGCTCGAAAGTCAGCCGTTACCTGAAGCTGTACTTCCTGGCGCAAGACATTCACGAACGCGCCAGCTCTTCGCACTATCCCTATAACGCCCTGGCCGATGCGTTTTTCCACAGCGACGTGCTGTTCCGCTGCCAGCGCCTGCTGCGCCAGCAAGGCAAGGCCTGTCGGGCGCTGGCCGAATCGATCCAGATGCGCCAGCCGTTCATCTACGACGCGAGTTTCGCCGAAGCCCTGAGCGACCTGCACGCCTCCCTCGAACACCTGCGCATCCAGAGCAACCCGGCCTGGCGCGGACTGCTCCGTTCACTGCGCGCACTGGCAGCCAACCTCGGCACCCTCGACCGTTTGCTCAGCGACGCCAGCAACCCCGACGCCCTGGCGGATGCCACCGACAGCAGTCTGCTCGACCGCTCGCCGCGCAACTTCAAGGACGTGTGGATTCGCCTGCGCACGCAGCTCACGCCGACTTCGCTGCTATTCCGTCACGCCCTGCGCTTGCCGCTGGCGTTGAGCATCGGCTACGGCATGGTGCATCTGATTCACCCGTCGCAAGGCTACTGGATCATCCTCACCACACTGTTCGTCTGCCAGCCGAACTACGGCGCGACCCGGCGCAAACTCGGCCAGCGGATTTTCGGCACGGCAATCGGCCTGACGATTGCCTGGGCGCTGTTCGATCTGTTCCCGAATCCGCTGGTGCAGTCGTGCTTCGCCATCGCCGCCGGCGTGGTGTTCTTTACCAACCGCACCACCCGCTACACCGTGGCGACCGCCGCGATCACGATCATGGTGCTGTTCTGCTTCAACCAGGTCGGCGATGGTTATGGTCTGTTTGTGCCGAGGTTGTTCGATACGTTGCTCGGCAGCCTCATCGCCGGGCTTGCGGTGTTCCTGTTCCTGCCGGACTGGCAGGGCCGACGCCTGAACAAAGTGCTGGCCAACACCCTCACCTGCAACAGCATCTACCTGCGCCAGATCATGCAGCAATACGCCGCCGGCAAGAGCGACGACCTCGCCTATCGCCTGGCCCGACGCAACGCGCACAACGCTGACGCGGCACTCTCCACAACGCTGGCGAACATGCTGATGGAGCCGGGGCATTTCCGGAAGGAAGCCGACGTCGGTTTCCGCTTCCTGGTGCTGTCGCACACCTTGCTCAGCTATCTGTCAGGCCTCGGCGCACACCGGGAAACCCAGCTGCCGGCCGAGGTGCGCGAACACTTGATCGACGGCGCCGGCGTGAGTCTGGCGGCGAGCATCGATGAAATTGCCCAAGGTCTGGCAAGCAAACAGCCGATTGCGATTCAGAGCGATGAGGAAGAGGCGCTGGCCAATGAGCTGGAGCAGATGCCGGACGAAATCGACGAAGGCCAGCGGCTGGTGCAGACGCAACTGGCGCTGATCTGCCGCCAGCTAGGGCCGTTGCGCACGCTGGCGGCGCATCTGATCAAGGACACAGCCGAAGACTGAGTTGGCTGGACAGGCCTCTTCGCTGGCAAGCCAGCTCCCACAGGTACAGCGGCAGTTCACATAATTTGTGTACCACACCGACACTGTGGGAGCTGGCTTGCCAGCGATGAGGCAATCAATCACACCGCAAATTCTGGATCAGCCCCTCACATGCCATGCTGCCTGAGCAACTTGTCATAGCTGCCATCGGCCTTCATCGATGCAATCGCCTTGTCGAACCCCGCCACGATCTGTTCGTGCTGCGGGTTCTTCAGGCTGACCAGAATATGCAGGCTGTTCTCGCTCAACGGCTTGGGCAGAAACTCCACCGCGTTGCGCACTTTCGGTGATTCCCGGGCCAGGTAATAGCGGGCGACGTATTCGTCTTCCAGGGTCAGCTTGACCCGGTCCGCCGCGAGCATGCGCACGGCCATGGCGAAGTTATGCACAGGGACTTTCTGCAAGGCGGTATCGGCGTCGAACGGCGCCGAATAGGCGTAGCCGCGCACAACCGCAATCGGATAGGTGTGCAGTTCCTGCAGGTTGTTGTATTCGATGGGCGCGTCTTTGCGCTTGAGGAAGCGCACGCGATTGAGCAGGTACTCGGCAGAAAACTGCCCCAGCTTCGTGCGCTCGTCGTTGTACCAAGCGTTGACCAGCACGTCGTAACGTCCTTCGCCAACCCCCATCAACGCCCGCGCCCATGGCACCTGCTCGTAACCGCTGGCATAACCGGCACGGGCCAGGGCCGTGCTGACGATGTCGGTCGCCAGCCCACCGTTGACCAGCGTGTCATCGGTAAAGGGCGGCCAGACGTCGAACACCAGACGCAATTTCTCCGCTGCAGCGCTTTGACCCAGCAACAGCAATCCGATCAAAGCAAAGGCTCGATGCAATCGCGGCATGCTTGAAAATCCTTAGCGGGCGGGCCGCCCGGCGTGTTTTCAGTCAAAACCCCAAGGCCCCTTACCGGCGAATCCCAGGCCCTAACATTAGCTCATTGAAGCCATTGCACAGCGCTTCCCAGCAGATTACACAAAGTACGGCGGGCCGCGATATTGGAATGATGGCATTTTGGCCTTTGTCACAGATTTCTCAGCCATACAGACATATTTCGGCGCTGCGCTTAGTATCGGGCGACGTAGTTCAAGGAATCGGAAGATGACAATCGAGTGGGTCTGCAAACATCACAGCGATCTGGGACTGGAGCAGCTGTACGCCATTTTGAAATTGCGCTCGGAAGTATTCGTGGTCGAACAGCGCTGCGCGTACCTGGATCCGGACGGTCAGGATCTGGACGGCGACACCTGCCATTTGATGGGCTGGGACGGCGATCAGCTGGTGGCGTACCTGCGCCTGCTGGACCCGGAATCCCAGGGTGGCGACGTAGTGATCGGCCGCGTGCTGACGGCGCCGGCCGGGCGTGGCAAAGGCTTGGGGCATGAAATGATGGAGCAGGCGCTGAAGCAGGCCGAGAAGCATTGGCCTGAAGTGCCGATCTATCTGTCGGCCCAGGCGCATTTGCAGGGGTATTACGGGCGCTACGGGTTTGTCGTGGCGGGTGAGGAATATCTTGAGGATGACATTCCGCATATTGGTATGCGGCGGTCCTGAGGGTCTCTTCGTCGGAACGCCTTCGCGAGCAAGCTCGCTCCCACAGGCGGAATGCATTTCAATGTGGGAGCGAGCTTGCTCGCGAAGGCGCCAGCCCTGTCAACACAGGACTCAGGGATACTCGAGAACAGCCTTGATCTGCCGCAAATTGCGCTCGATCCACCCCCGATCAATCGCCCCCCACTCACGAATCCGATAGCGCCCCGCATGATTGCGCGCGCCCTCTTCCTGTTCGAACTCGCAGACGATATCCAGATCCGCCAGCGCCGCAATCGTGTCCTGCGCCGTGCGCCGGGGCATGCCGGTGACCTCGGTCAGCGCGGGCACGCTACTCGCCAGGCCGCTGTCGATCAGGTACGCCACGTACAAGCGCCGGTAGAAACTGCTCTTGGTCTTGCTTACGTCCATGCATGCGCTCCGTTGTTTGATGTCTTATTGCATGTCCCGCCACGTCAGGTACACCCGCAGGTCGAACTCGACCTGGTGGTAGCCCGGCAGCATGTGCTCACATAACTTATAGAACGCCTTGTTGTGATCCGACTCCTTGAAGTGCGCCAGTTCGTGCACGACGATCATCTTCAGAAACTCCGGCGCGGCGTCCTTGAACAGCGAGGCGATGCGGATCTCTTTCTTGGCCTTGAGCTTGCCGCCCTGCACCCGTGAGACCGTGGTGTGCAGGCCGAGGGCGCGATGAGTCAGGTCGAGGCGGTTGTCGAACAGCACCTTGTCGATGGCCGGGGCGTTGCGCAGGTATTCCTGCTTCAGATCCAGCGCATAGCCGTACAAGGCCTTGTCGCTCTGCACATCGTGGCGACCCGGATAGCGTTGGCTCAGGTAATCACCGAGGCGGTTGTCGGCGATCAATTGGCGCACCTGATCCTGCAGATTCGCGGGATAGGCCTGGAGGTATTTCAACGCAGTCATGGGGCGGCACAGGTCATGAAAAGGCCGCCAGTGTAGCGAATTCAACCGGCCAACGCGCTCCAGTCGAACGGCTCGGTAAAGCGTGCGGTGTCCTCGGCGACCAACGGCCGCGCCACCAGGAAGCCTTGCACGTACTCGCAACCATGGGCTTGCAGCCACTGGAATTGCTCGACGGTTTCCACGCCTTCGGCAATCACCAGCAAGCCGTATTCCTTGCACAGGGCGATGACACTGCGCACCAGCGAGGCGTCCCGGGTCGAATCCGGCAATCGGGCGATCAGATGGCGATCGAGTTTAAGGGTGTCCAGTTCCAGATCGCGTAGATGCGACAGCGAGCAGGACCCGGAACCGAAATCGTCCAGCGCTACCCGCACCCCGAGATTGCGCAGCAGCTTGAGCTGTTTGCGGGTTTCATCCGGGTTGATCGTCAGCGCTTCTTCAGTGACTTCGACTTCCATCTGGTGCGGCTGCAAACCATGGCGCTCCAGCACCTGGCGCAATTCGGTGACCAGATTCGGCATACCGAACTGGGTGTTGCTCAGGCTCACACCAATCACCAGATCCCTGGAAAACTCGGATTCCCAGGCCTTACGCTGCCCGGCGCTGCGGTGATAAATCCAGCTGCCGAGCCGGCTGATCAACGTCGCCTCTTCCAGCAACGGCAGGAACAGCCCCGGCGGTACATCGCCGACGCTCGGGTGCTGCCAGCGCAACAACGCCTCGAAACCGCGAATCCTGCCGTCGCCTATCGCCACTTGCGGCTGATAGACCAGATTGAAATCGCGGTTCTCGATAGCGTTGCGCACGCTCTCTTCCAGCATCAGCCGCGAGCGCGCGCGGCCGTTCATTTCATGATCGTAGAAGCGATATTGCTGACGCCCGGCACGCTTGGCCTCGTACATCGCGATGTCCGAGGCGCGCAGCAAACCGTCGAGGTTGTTGCCGCAATCCGGGTAGGTGGCGATGCCGATACTGGCGCCGAGCGCGATATCGAGGCCTTCAATCTGCTGACAGATCGACACCCGCTCGATGAGCTTCTCGGCAATCTTCGCCGCTTGTTCGGGGAATTCCAGATCCAGCAGCGCGGTGAATTCATCGCCGCCCATCCGCGCCAGAATGTCGAATGGCCGCAGGCAGGCTTTCAATTGTTCGGAAACCCAGCGCAACACCCGGTCCCCGGCATCATGGCCGAGGGAATCGTTGACCCTTTTGAAGCCGTCGAGATCGAGGTACATCAGCACCCAGCTGCTGTCCGTGCGCTCGCCGCGCAGCAGCAGGTTTTCCACGGTCTGGTAAAAACCCCGGCGATTGAGCAGCCCGGTCAGCGGGTCGGTGACAGCCTGAAATTCCAGCTGCTGATGCAGATGGCGCACCACCGACATGTCCAGCACCGTCACCACCATCGCGTGCTGTTCACTTGGCAGCGGCGCACAGGACAAAGCCACCGGCACCTGCTGCCCCGGCGCGGTACGCAGCAACGCGTCGTGTAAGCGCAACGTCTCGCCGCGTTTGTAACTGGCATAAAACTCGGAATCGGCCCACAGCGGAATGTGCGGTTTCTGCAGGAAATCGAGAAACTCCTGCCCTTCCAGCTCCTTCACCGGCGCATTGAGCAGCCGGGAAATCGCCGGATTGGCGAAGCGAATCAAACCATCCTCAGCCAGCACCAGAATGCCTTCGGCGGCGTTATCCAGCACCGAGGCATTGAAGGCCCGCGCCGATTCCAGATCCTGACTCAAGCGCTGCAAGGCCCGGCGATTGCGCTGGTGCTCCAGCAACGCCTGGACTTTCGGCTTGAGAATCTGCGGATCGAAGGGTTTGAACAGGTAATCCACCGCACCACTGGCGTAGCCCTTGATCACGGCGTCCTGGGACTGCTCATTGGCGGTGAGGAAAATGATCGGGGTCAGGCGCGTGCGCTGACTGCCGCGCATCAGCCGCGCGACTTCGAAGCCGTCCATGCCCGGCATCTGCACATCCAGCAGCACCAGATCGACGTCGTGTTCGAGCAGCAGGCTGAGGGCTTCGAAACCGGAAGCCGCGGTCATCACCTGCCAGTCCTGGCGCTGCAGCAACGCGCGCATGCTGATCAGATTTTCAGGGTAATCATCAACGATCAAAAGGACTGAGCTGCCTTCACCTGGCTGGGGTTGCGCGCATTCCATGCTGCTTCTCTTGTCGGGACATCTCGTGTCGGGGCATCTCGGATCAGCGTTCCGGGCGGTTTCTCGTGAAAACCGTACAGTCACTGAGTCTTCACTCTAGTCCGGGATCTGTAAAAGCAGTAGCTGTCACCGCGCCATCATTTAACCAATCCGGTGAGTAGCCGACTAACGGTCACCGCTGAAGCCCCCGAAAACCGGGAAAGATGGCATTTCGACAGGATGTTGACGCCAATCATCCGCCAGACGGCCGTTAACAAAAAATCCCTCTACGCTTATAAAGGCCGCCCCCAAGAACCGCGAGTTAGAGCTTCTGGCACGCGCGTGCAACAGCAAAAAAGTGGAAGAACCGACATGATCGACCTCGCAACCTGGAACCTCAGCGTTCCCGTTGGCAGCCCGCCCTACACCGTCGAAACCTCCAAACTGGTGAACGGCTTCAAGGATCAGTACTTCCATTCCGACACCGGCACCCTTTTCTTCTGGTCCCCGGTGACCGGCTCGAAAACCGAAAACGCCATCTACCCCCGCACTGAACTGCGCGAGACCTACAGCAATGGAACATTGCGCAACTGGTACTACCCGGACGCCGACAACCTGTTGCGCGCAACCCTCTCGGTCAACAAAGTGCCCAGTTCCGGCAAGATCGTCATCGGCCAGATCCACGCCTATGAAAGCCAGAAGCCGATGCTCAAGCTTGAGTACCAATACAAGGACAAAACCGAGACCGGCAACCTGGTGATCAAGCTGCGCACCCATCCGGATCAGGACGAAAGCCGCGTCATCACCCTCGCCACCGGGATCAAACTCAATCGCGAGTTCAACTACCTCATTCACCTGAGCCCCGGCGGCGCGCTGGGCGTGAGTGCGGCCGGGTATCAGTGGGATTCGCAGATCAGCGCGACGTGGCGCAACAAACCGTTGTATTTCAAGGCGGGCGTGTATGTGCAGGACAACACCGGGTACACCAGTGAGGGTGGGCAGGTGACGTTCTCAAAACTGGACATTGACCACGACAAATAACCTGTGGGAACTGCGGTTCGACGATTCGACTTGCCAGCGATGGCGCCTGCGGCAGCGCTGACGTTTAAACGGTCATGTTTAAAGCAGCCCGGCGCAACTTCCCGAAGCCTACATCGACTTGCGTCGCTGCCTACCGGTACGCCAGAATCCGCCGGCTTGTGCGCCTGGAGGGCCATCGGTAACTTGATTCGGGTCACTGATTCGCAGTGATCGGGTTTAGTAGCCCGAGGTGTTTTCAGCTACGTGCAACGCGCTATCCATCAGACATTCCAGTCTGACCGTGATGGTGGCTGTGTGCAGGGCGCTTCGGCGCGCCGGTCAATGCTGAATACTCCCCGGTCTACTAACCTGCGCACAGCTGCCACCCTTCTTTTAGTAGGGAAGGGCCGGCAGCTCCTTACAGGAGTTTTCAGCATATGTTCAAAATTACGCCAAACCCGCCAGAGACCGATCTGGCCTCCCCCTACGATTCCCTCGACCCCAAAAAACTCAACGAAGCCGCCGAACGCGCCCTCGACCACTACCTCTGCCCCGGCGCCCGCATCATGGCCACGGTCAACGAACCCGACCGCATGTACTTCGCCAACCCCGCCTACAACACCGAATCCCTGCTGGCCAACGCCAGCGAAACCCTCGGCTCCGCCAGCGAAATGCTCAACAACTTCGCCGCCTCCCTCGCCCCCGTCGACCGTAAAACCGCGATTGGCATTGCGCAGTTGGTAATGCTGGGAGAACTGGCAGTGAATCAGGCGCTGGATCACGTCGAGCTGAAATAACCTGAGCACCGCAGAAACCCACAAACCCGCCCTTTCACTGAGCATGACGGGGCGGGTTGCCTTAGACCGGACATGGCCTGGAGCCTGCCTGACTAGGTAATCAAATACGGGCGAAGGAAACTGAGAGCGACCACTCGACTCGGAATAGCGGGCACTTGAGGCGCCGGAGAGGGCGGAGTCGGCACACCCGGTAGAGTCGCACCAGAGTGCACAACTTCAACATCATAGATGCCGGGCGTAATACCCATGGCTGGCCAACGACTTGTATTGATCTCGTTCTGGATAAATACACCTTGCTGCCTTCTAAGAGCCACAAAAATCCGATAGTCATCGAGATGAATCTTCATTACCGACGTTGGAAAAAGGCCTTGGTCAACCAGAAAGATTTCCAGCTCATCGCCAAACCGGGTGGCCCATGGCAATGCGTAGTGGAAAGCAACGAACACCGTCCCCGGCACTTGCACCAGCAACGGCGCAACACTTCTCATCTGCAAAAATGAATAAGGATTAGGATCGGAAGCTATTTGCAGGGTAGTAGCGCTCAATCCAATCAGATTTCCCGGAACCGCTACAACAGGGGCAACATTCATGTTCAACCTACTTGATCAAAGATGCCGGATGGATGATTGAAACCAAGCTCATACACTCACAGCCTAACAAGCACTTGAGCTCAAGGAACCTGTAAAAAATACCAGTTTCTAATTCAATTCAGCCATAAGAACTATCCCAGCTATGGCCCTGCAGCATTTCAACCACTCACTACAACACCACCTGAACAAAAGGGAGCAAAAAAAGGTGACGAATTCATTTACTGCAGAGATCAAAAAAAAGAAGAGTTCATATTTCCCCTGAAATAAAAATATCTTCCGCTTCAAAAAACGAAAACTGCTATTTACGCCATCGCCAAACGGTATAAAAAACTGTCAACTTTGACAGTACCCACCACGTTTGAAAATCCACAACAATCACCCTCGCAGTGACCCAAACCTATGGGAACCAGCCACACCCATACAAGCAACAGAACAAATGCAAACCCTTTCAATCCAGGACTCATAAAAGGAATTATCAAATGAACTTCCCTAACGTTGATTTTGAGAATGGTGATTCTGTATACATTTTCACTGTTGATGATTTCTACTACGACGGCAAATTCATCAGCTTTGATCAAGATGCGCACGCACTGATTCTTGACGTAAAAAATGAGCCACAAGTGATCGAAATGCAAAATATTGTACGCATGTACGGTGGCATCGGCGGATCCGTCTGGCTTTCGGAACCCCAAAAAACCATGAAGGGTTGCAGCACGATTGAGACAACCGCTCTATCGAATATCACGCTTGGACAGCTTCTGACCTTTATGGACTTGAACAAACAACAGGTTATAGCGAGAATCTCAAACATCGATTCAAACTCAACATCAATAACAGCTGACATCCTCGATGCATCCCAAAGAGTTAATGCTTCCGGGCCGATCAACCTAGCGTCAGATAGATTCATTTTGACAGCGGACGTCACGACTTCAGATGACGCAAAAAAAGTCACATGGAGACCTGATTCCAGAAGTGCCGCGGCGGGAGTTGGAATCACGATGGCTATTAACTCGCACAGAGAGAACAACCCCAACTGGAACTACAACAGGAGATAAGCCAAGGGGTCGAGCTTACAATTCGTCCAATCACCGAATAAAACCCGACCCTATTCCTTTCAACCAATAGCTTACAAGTCCCTGACATAGTAAGTCGATCAAATATACCGTGACACACTGTCCGGCGCCGTATTCATTGAGTGAAATCAGGGACTCGTTATTAAGCGAAGGGATAATTTTTCACCGTTCCCTGCACACAACAGGAGTTTAATCATGAGCGTTTTAACAATGCTTTCTCCGTCAGTACAATTTCCGCCTCCAAGCATAACTGTTTCCTCCATCACTGCCCCGCCTCCAACAACTGCCAGCGTGGCCCCAGCACCTTGGGTACAGTGGAACAACTCAAAAACAAACACAGCCTTGGCAGGCATGCTATTGCATCTACCCGTAAACACTCGGATTGATGACAAAATCGAGCTTCTAATCAATCCGATCAACCCCACTGGTCCTTCGACTACCGTACACACCGAAACTTTAACCCTCCAAAGGCTCAATCCTTTACTGGATATTAAACTAGGCCGCATTGGTGTAGAGAAAAATTTGACACTTCAAAATGGTGACTATGCACTTCGTTATTTACAACGCAACGCAAGCGGCGTTCTTGTCTCAGCATCGCTTTCTGCAAAATTTAGAATCTCCTGAGACATCTGCAAAGACAATAGAAAGAGGGGGAAACTTATTTAATTCACTTACCAGAATGCCACTCCCCACCCTTTTTTTTCATTTGCAAATACAACTCCACCAACCTTGGTTATAAGACACCATTAACTTGAACAAATTAATCACAAAAAAATTGCGGCTTTTAAAAGATACGACTTCACAAATGGAATAACGCTGACCTACGCCAGCCCTAAATATTATTAAAACCTGTAATTTTTGACAGTAGATCGGGCTGAGAGATGAAGCAATAATATAGACTCAACAAAAAAGGAGCTTTTAGATGAAAATTCTCTTGGAAAGCAATGACTTAGCAACATTCGCTTCAGAGGACGGAAAAATGTGTGGCGGCACTATTATTGGAAACGATGATGACGGTTTTATACTTCAAACCGGCCCACAAGAAAACAATATAGAGGTAATCCAGAAAAGTTCCATAAGGCGTATTTTTCTTCATGACCGACTAGATGAAATGATTCTTTCGCTCACAGAGTTTGGCCATATTAACCCTCATCAACAAAGTTCCGAGCCCTATATTCCACCACCTCCTCGCTCAATGTCTCCGATATGGGACCGCATCGCGATGGTATGGCGTCACCCATTTGATGGGGTATGTAATTGTGGATGTAAAACAGGTGGGGAAAGTAGCTCCGATATCGCAATAGTAAAGGTGGGGTAAGGGAAGTGAAGTCAGATTTGATTTTAATGGAACTTATTTAGTAGCTAACCAATTGAGCTAAAAGCAAAAATGAAGAAGGGCTGGCCTTGGTCTACGGTAATAGTTGCGAACACACACCAGAAAACCAAGGACACAGCCCTCATGGATCGTAGACGTCAAATTCTCCAGCATCAACAACAACGTTTCCGCCACCATGCTTGAAATTGAGGGAGAAACGGGGACAGAGAAACGGGGACAGATTTATTTAATACATATAGCCACCACACTAAATAGATCAGTCCCTCTCACGCTGAACAACAATTACCATCCACAAGAAAGTGGACTTGTTTATCCCCTGCTTCAACTCTGCCGACAGGCATCAAATGCCAGTCTTGCTCACTGGCTTTCGCTTCATTCCTGAGCCAATGGAGTCATTCAACGCTACTCCCCGCCCTGCATCCCATTCCCGCTGCATATCAGCAAACAACTCACCGTTCACTCGCGTCTGATGATTCGCCAAGGCTTGAGTCATCGCCTCGGCAATACGCTCGATGATCAAGGCCGGCTTCTCCACTGAGCAATGCTTGCGACCAAACTCGATCAGTAGCTGGCGATCCGGATAGCTTTTCACTTTGTTCATCTTGATGGCCAATGTGCGATCAACCAATGAGCGTCCTGATTTTGGATTGTAGTTTTCGTAGACCGTTGTGGTGGTGACATCGAAAACGGGAGCCAATTGCACGGTTTCAAGAGCGTCTGGATGGGTATAGATCACACCGAAGTTCTTCAGGTGCGCGTCCCCGTTTCGAACCATCACCGAAAGGCAGACCGAAGAGAAGAAGCGCTCCAATTCCCGAAGCGGATCACCATGCCGGCAGACCTGGCCAATCACAGCCGCGAGGGTTTCGTAGCTCTGCGAATACTTGTAGTTGTCATGGGGATCTTTGTTGAGCCCCAACAGAACGGCCATGTCTTCAAACCCGAGACGACCGGCTTCGGTCAAGTCAAAGCGCTCCATCACAAACAAATCGCCGTTTTCGGACAGCCAGAACGGCGGTGTTTCCAAACCGGCAAGACGAGCCGCCTCCAGGCAAAGAAATTCATTCTGAGCCAGATGCGCGTACTCATCCGCGCCTGATTTGACGATCAGATCGGAGCTGAGCATGGTTTTTCGATTGCCGGCGAGTTTGTCCAGGTCGGGTACCAGCACTTTGGGCTGCACCCCTGAAATGCCCGACTCGAAATAGGTGTCGACCAGAAACTCGAAAACGCCCTGCGAAATATCGGCAGACAGGATCTCCTGCAATCCGACTTGCGCACGCACGGATACCGGAGTCTCTATCGGATTTTGGTAGGTGAGGCGTCCGATCTGGTTCCCGCCGATAACTGATAACAGGCGCATCTCATCGACTTGCATGTGCTTGGCCATCCGGCGCTTGATCTGATCCGCCAGAAACCCTTCAGGCACATTCATATCGAAGATCGGATGCAGCACGTTGCTCACCGAGGGCGTTGGGTCATAGGGCATGACCAGTGAGACTTCCCTTGTTGCATCTGCGCTTTCATAAGCGAAGGAAAACTGCGACCCCTTGGACAACTCGCCGGAGAAGCCTTGCGGCGTGGTGACGTTGAGCCGTTTGACTTTACTCATCGTGCTCTACCAGATCGGCCAGGGATTTGAGGTCGATTCGGTTGTCGACAATTTCCAGCGCCATGCCCAGCGCTGACAGCACCCTGAACGCGGTGTAGAGCGCGACATTCTCGCCGGCCTCAAGGTCAATGATGGTTTTGCGGCTGCATTTGGCTCTGTGGGCCAATATCGCTTGGCTATAGCCTTTGGCCCGACGCAATTGCCGAATTCTTTCTCCGAAAACCGCTGGATTGGGGAGCAGCATAAATGTCACCCATAAAGGACTTTTATAAATACAGACTCGATTATGTCCACTATAGGTGACATTTCAAGCGCCTTACGTCAGTCGGCTGCTTGATAAAACTCCAGGCAAAAAGAAACCCGCCTCTCGGCGGGTTTCTTTCAAATCAGCTAAACACCCAGTCTCAATTGACCTTGGCGTTCAACTCACCCTTCAGATAACGCTGATACATGCTTTCCAGCGAGATCGGCTTGATCTTCGAAGCGTTGCCGGCAGTACCGAATGCTTCGTAACGAGCGATACATACATCGCGCATCGCCTTCACGGTTTCGCCGAAGAATTTACGTGGGTCGAACTCGCTCGGGTTGGTGGCCATCAGGCGACGCATTGCGCCGGTGGATGCCAGACGCAGGTCGGTGTCGATGTTGACCTTGCGCACACCGTGCTTGATGCCTTCGACGATTTCTTCAACCGGTACGCCGTAGGTTTCTTTGATGTCGCCGCCGTACTGGTTGATGATCGCCAGCCACTCCTGTGGAACCGACGAGGAACCGTGCATCACCAGGTGGGTGTTCGGGATGCGTTTGTGGATTTCCTTGATGCGGTCGATGGCCAGCACGTCGCCGGTAGGTGGCTTGGTGAACTTGTAGGCGCCGTGGCTGGTGCCGATGGCGATGGCCAGGGCGTCGACCTGAGTCTTCTTGACGAAGTCAGCGGCTTCTTCCGGGTCGGTCAGCATCTGGCTGTGATCCAGAACGCCTTCAGCGCCGATGCCGTCTTCTTCACCGGCCATGCCGGTTTCCAGCGAACCCAGGCAGCCCAGTTCGCCTTCAACCGAAACGCCGCAGGCGTGAGCCATGGCGACGGTTTGTTGGGTTACGCGGACGTTGTATTCGTAGTCGGTCGGCGTCTTGCCGTCTTCGCCGAGGGAGCCGTCCATCATGACCGAGCTGAAGCCCAGTTGAATGGAACGCTGGCAGACGTCAGGGCTGGTGCCGTGGTCCTGGTGCATGCACACCGGGATGTGCGGGAATTCTTCGATCGCGGCCAGGATCAGGTGACGCAGGAACGGCGCGCCGGCGTATTTGCGAGCGCCGGCCGAAGCCTGGACGATCACCGGGGAGTCAGTCTTGTCAGCGGCTTCCATGATGGCGCGCATCTGCTCAAGGTTGTTGACGTTGAAGGCTGGAACGCCGTAGCCGAACTCGGCTGCGTGGTCCAGCATCTGGCGCATGCTGATAAGTGCCATTGTGTGTGTCTCTCCCGGTTTGGGTCGTTAATCGTGCCAGCCTGCCGGAGCGGCGGCGGCTATTCAAGTGATTGCAGATCGGGGGTTGAGGCCCGGCCTGGTGATTCGATAAAGCAAATTCTGTTTTATTCGGCTTTGCAGCCCCGGCCGATCAGATCATTGGTAGCGACCCAGTAGACCAGGCCTTCATTACCTTTGATGTGAAACGCCAGCATGTCGTCGCTGTACAGCGCACCCGAGGCGCCCGGCTCTTCTTTCAGGCGATAGACCTGATCGCCGCCGCCCAGGCGCACATCGACCTCCTTGCGGGCAGCATCGGTGAAGCGCCACAGCACCTTGGCCTGGCTGTCGCAGGTCCAGGTGGTCCAGTTATCCACAGGGGCAGACGACTGGAACGGGTTCCACTGCGCGCAACCACCCAACAATCCCAGTGCCGCAACGGCGATCAAGCCTTTCATCCGTGTTCCTCGACCGGCAGCGCACGCCGCCGGACTTGAGTAAAGAGTCAGACCGGTCAAGGACAACCATGTTCCTTGGCCGGGGTTTGCGTCTCGTATTTGTCCAGACCGTCCGGGCCCGAGCGCTTGTTCAGCACCGGGTTGGTTTCGGCCTGCCAGTCGGCCTGGTAGCAGCCTTTCTGGGCCTCGCCCGGTGCCGGTGTCGGCTCGGCCTTCGGGTTACTCCCGCAGGCCGCCAGCGTACCGGTCAGCAGCAACAGCGCTAACGACTTGACCATCTGAACACTCCTTTGCCTGGCCAATCGGGCGGCCTCAGGCCTTGGCCCGGCTTTCCAGGACTTCAACGGCCGGCAGCACCTTGCCTTCGACGAATTCGAGGAACGCGCCACCGCCGGTGGAAATGTAGGAGATCTTTTCAGCCACGCCATATTTATCGATGGCCGCCAGGGTGTCGCCACCGCCGGCAATCGAGAACGCCGCGCTTTCGGCGATGGCCTGGGCCAGCACTTTGGTGCCGTTGCCGAACTGGTCGAATTCAAACACGCCGACCGGGCCGTTCCACAGGATGGTTTTCGACGACTTCAGCAGTTCGGCGAAGTTGGCCGCGGTTTGCGGGCCGATGTCGAGGATCATGTCGTCAGCAGCAACATCAGCGATAAGCTTCACGGTCGCTTCTGCGCTTTCAGCGAATTCCTTGGCAACCACCACGTCCACCGGCAGCGGCACGCTGACCTTGGCGGCGATGGCGCGCGCGGTGTCCAGCAGGTCCGGCTCGTACAGCGATTTGCCGACGGGGTGACCGGCCGCAGCGAGGAAGGTGTTGGCGATGCCGCCGCCGACGATCAGCTGATCGCAGATCTGGCTCAGGCTGTTCAGCACGTCGAGTTTGGTCGAGACCTTGGAGCCGGCAACGATGGCAGCCATCGGCTTGGCCGGTGCGCCCAGGGCTTTGCCCAGTGCGTCGAGTTCAGCAGCCAGCAGAGGGCCGGCAGCGGCGACCTTGGCGAACTTGGCGACGCCGTGGGTCGAACCTTCGGCGCGGTGAGCAGTGCCGAAAGCGTCCATCACGAACACGTCGCACAGGGCGGCGTATTGCTGGGCCAGTTCGTCGGCGTTCTTTTTCTCACCCTTGTTGAAGCGCACGTTTTCGAACAGCACGATGTCGCCGGCCTTGACGTCAACGCCGCCCAGGTAGTCGGCCACCAGCGGCACTTCACGACCCAGCGCCTTGCTCAGATAGTCGGCGACTGGCTTGAGGCTGTTCTCGGCAGAGAATTCGCCTTCGGTCGGACGACCCAGGTGCGAGCAGACCATCACGGCCGCGCCTTTTTCCAGGGCCAGCTTGATGGTCGGCAGCGAGGCCAGGATACGCGCATCGCTGGTGACAACACCGTCCTTGACTGGGACGTTGAGGTCTTCGCGGATCAATACGCGCTTACCTTGCAGATCGAGGTCGGACATCTTCAACACGGTCATGGGTCGCACTTCCTACGGTTTTTTTGAAGTCGCTGTTTGCAGATAGTGTTCTGCAACATCCAGCATTCGGTTGGCAAAACCCCATTCGTTGTCGAACCAGGCCAGGATGTTCACCAGCCGAGGGCCGGAAACACGGGTCTGACTGGCATCGACGATGGCCGAATGTGGGTCATGGTTGAAATCACAACTTGCGTGAGGCAATTCGGTGTAGGCCAACAGACCCTTCAGCGGGCCGCTGGTGGCGGCATCGCGCAGGATCCGGTTGACTTCGCCGGCGTCGGTGTCGCTCGCGGTCTGCATCGTGATGTCGAGGCAGGACACGTTGACCGTCGGCACTCGTACGGCTTTGGCCTGGATTCGCCCGGCAAGTTCCGGCAGCAGGCGCTCGATACCACGCGCCAGACCGGTGGACACCGGGATCACCGACTGGAACGCCGAACGGGTGCGGCGCAGGTCTTCGTGGTGATAGGCGTCGATCACCGGCTGATCGTTCATCGCCGAGTGAATCGTGGTGATCGACACGTAATCCAGACCGACCGCCTGATCCAGCAGACGCAACAGCGGCACGCCGCAGTTGGTGGTGCAGGAGGCGTTGGACACCAGCAGTTCGTCGCCGGTCAGGCAATCCTGATTGACGCCGTAGACGATGGTGGCGTCGACATCCGCCTCGCTGGCCATCGGCTGCGAAAACAGCACACGCGGCGCGCCGGCGTCGAGGAAACGCTGGCCGTCTGCACGAGTGTGGTAGGCGCCGGAGCATTCGAGCACCAGATCGACGCCCAGCGACGCCCAATCGATGCCTTCGGGGGTGGCACTGCGCAGGACCTTCACGCAGTCGCCATTAATATGCAGACAATCGCCGTCGACCTTCACCTCGCCAGGGAACCGGCCGTGGGTGGAGTCGAAGCGTGTCAGGTATTCGATGCTGGCCATGTCGGCCAGATCGTTGATCGCGACAATTTCAAACCCTGCCGCCGAGCCTCGCTCGAACAACGCACGCAAGACGCAACGACCAATCCGGCCGTAGCCGTTGAGTGCAACTTTGTAGGGACGCGGTTGAGGCATGGGGTTCTCGATAATACGCAGGCAGACGCAATGCTTATTTGCGACACATCCCATGTGGGAGCTGGCTTGCCAGCGATAGCGTCCGATCAGGCAACATGTATGTTGACGCGGATGGCCCTATCGCTGGCAAGCCAGCTCCCACAAGGATTGCGGTGATCATGAGATCACCGCGTTGTGCCTTAGTCTTCCAGCAGCTCTTCAGCCTGACCCAGGATGTTTTCCAGGGTGAAGCCGAACTCTTCGAACAGTGCCGAAGCCGGAGCCGATTCGCCGTAGGTGGTCATGCCGATCACGCGACCTTCCAGACCCACGTACTTGAACCAGAAGTCGGCGTGAGCCGCTTCGATCGCGATACGCGCGCTGACCTGCAACGGCAGGACCGATTGCTTGTAGCTGGCGTCCTGAGCGTCGAACGCGCTGGTGCATGGCATGGAAACCACGCGCACCTTGCGGCCCTGCTCGGTCAGTTTGTCGTAGGCCTGAACGGCCAGACCGACTTCCGAACCGGTGGCGATCAGGATCAGCTCAGGCTCGCCTGCGCAGTCCTTCAGCACGTAACCGCCACGGCGGATGTCGGCGATCTGGCCGGCATCACGGGTTTGGTGCTGCAGGTTCTGACGCGAGAAGATCAGCGCCGACGGGCCGTCCTTGCGCTCCAGGGCGTTTTTCCAGGCCACGGCCGATTCAACGGCATCGGCTGGACGCCAGGTGTCGAGGTTCGGCGTGCTGCGCAGGCTGGTCAGTTGCTCGATCGGCTGGTGCGTCGGGCCGTCTTCGCCCAGACCGATGGAGTCGTGGGTGTAGACGTGGATCACGCGCTGTTTCATCAGAGCGGACATGCGCACTGCGTTGCGGGCGTATTCCATGAACATCAGGAAGGTCGCGCCGTAAGGCACCAGACCGCCGTGCAGGGCAACACCGTTCATGATCGCGGTCATACCGAATTCGCGCACGCCGTAGTACATGTAGTTGCCGCTGGCGTCTTCGGCGCTGACGCCTTTGCAGCCTTTCCACAGGGTCAGGTTGGAACCGGCCAGGTCAGCCGAACCGCCCAGCACTTCCGGCAGCAGCGGGCCGAACGCGTTCAGGGCGTTCTGGCTGGCTTTACGGCTGGCGATGGTTTCGCCCTTGGCCGCGACTTCAGCGATGTAGGCATCAGCCTTCTCGGAGAAGTCGGCCGGCAGTTCGCCGCTCAGGCGACGGATCAGTTCGTTGGCTTCGGTCGGGAACGCAGCGGAGTAGGCAGCGAAACGCTGGTCCCACTCGGCTTCGGCGGCGCGGCCCTTTTCCTTGGCGTCCCACTCGGCATAGATGTCGGCCGGGATTTCGAACGGGCCGTGGTTCCAGTTCAGCGCCTGACGGGTCAGGGCGATTTCCGCGTCACCCAGCGGGGCGCCGTGGCAGTCTTCCTTGCCTTGCTTGTTCGGCGAACCGAAACCGATGGTGGTCTTGCAGCAGATCAGGGTCGGCAGCGGGCTCTTGCGAGCGGTCTCGATGGCGGTCTTGATCTCTTCCGGGTCGTGACCGTCAACGTTGCGGATCACTTGCCAGTTGTAGGACTCGAAACGCTTCGGCGTGTCGTCGGTGAACCAGCCTTCGACTTCGCCGTCGATGGAGATGCCGTTGTCATCGTAGAAGGCGATCAGCTTGCCCAGGCCCAAAGTGCCGGCCAGGGAAGCGACTTCGTGGGAAATGCCTTCCATCATGCAGCCATCACCCAGGAACACGTAGGTGTGGTGGTCGACGATGTTGTGGCCAGGACGGTTGAACTGCGCGCCCAGTACCTTTTCAGCCAGGGCGAAGCCCACGGCGTTGGCCAGACCCTGACCCAGCGGGCCGGTGGTGGTTTCGACGCCCGGGGTGTAACCGAATTCCGGGTGGCCCGGGGTGCGGCTGTGCAGTTGACGGAATTGCTTCAGGTCGTCGATCGACAGGTCGTAACCGGTCAGGTGCAGCAGCGAGTAGATCAACATCGAGCCGTGGCCGTTGGACAGCACGAAACGGTCACGGTCGGCGAACGACGGGTTGCTCGGGTTGTGCTTGAGGTAGTCGCGCCAAAGCACTTCGGCGATATCTGCCATACCCATAGGTGCACCGGGATGGCCGCTGTTGGCTTTTTGCACGGCATCCATGCTGAGGGCACGAATGGCGTTGGCACGCTCACGACGGCTAGGCATCGCTGATCTCCTGGGGGTTTGTTAAATCAATACGGAAAAAAGGCGAGCATTTTCCCTCACCAAGACGCTTCGGGGCAATGACAGATAGTCATCCGGAGGCGTTTTTCCAATGGATAACATCGGTTTCGGCTGGTGAAACCTTTCCGCTGTTCGTTTGTAGAGTTAACCGGGCGGTGAGAAGTGCCATCGAAAGCACCACCCATCGAGCAATATCAAAACTTTTTGATATTGGCCTTGCGATGGATTCCACCCGTCACTAGACTGCCAGCCCTATGAACTTACGCGTGCCTTCCATTCGCCATGACGATTGCGACGAGCTGGCGGCCTTGTGCAAGGCCGGCGGCGATCCGCTGCGGCTGAATGTATTGCGCGCCCTGGCCAACGACTCGTTCGGCGTGCTGGAGCTGGCACAGATTTTCGGTATCGGTCAGTCCGGCATGAGCCATCACCTCAAAGTGCTGGCGCAGGCGGATCTGGTGGCGACTCGCCGCGAAGGCAATGCGGTGTTCTATCGCCGCGCCCTGCCCCACACCGAGTTGCTGGGCGGCAAGCTGCACGCGGCATTGTTAGAAGAAGTCGACAATCTGGCGCTGCCAGCGGACGTGGAAACGCGGATCGCACAGGTTCACGGCCAACGCGCGGCCAACAGCCAGGACTTTTTCGCCCGGGTCGCGGAGAAATTCCGCGCCCAGCAGGATTTGATTGCCGGCCTGCCGCAGTACCGTGAAAGCGTGCTGGCCCTGCTCGACAAACTGAATTTCAATGGTGCTGCCACGGCCATTGAAGTCGGCCCCGGCGATGGAGCTTTCCTGCCGGAACTGGCGCGCCGCTTCGGCACCGTAACCGCACTGGACAACAGCGCGGCGATGCTCGAACTGGCCCGCCAGGTATGTGAACGTGAACAGCTGGCTAACGTCAGCCTGCAATTGGCCGATGCATTGAATGGTGTGAGCCTTCAGGCCGATTGCGTGGTGTTGAACATGGTGTTGCACCATTTCGCCGCGCCGGCCGAAGCGCTCAAGCACATGGCCAGCCTGCTGCAACCGGGCGGTAGCCTGCTCGTGACAGAGTTATGTAGCCACAACCAGAGTTGGGCCAGGGAGGCCTGCGGTGATCTGTGGTTGGGGTTTGAACAGGACGATCTGGCCCGTTGGGCCACCGCTGCGGGACTCGTTCCCGGGGAAAGCCTCTATGTAGGCTTACGTAATGGTTTCCAGATCCAGGTCCGCCATTTTCAGCGACCGGCTGGCGACACTCACCATCGGTAAATTCAGGAAAACATCGAGATGAGCGAATACTCCCTCTTCACCTCCGAGTCCGTGTCTGAAGGACATCCGGACAAAATCGCCGACCAGATTTCCGATGCAGTGCTGGACGCCATCATCGCCCAGGACAAACACGCACGCGTTGCGGTGGAAACCCTGGTCAAGACTGGCGTGGCCATCGTTGCCGGTGAAGTGACCACCAGCGCCTGGGTCGACCTGGAGCAGATCGTTCGTGACGTGATTTGCGACATCGGCTACACCAGCTCCGACGTCGGCTTCGACGGCGCCACCTGCGGCGTGATGAACATCATCGGCAAGCAGTCCCCTGACATCAACCAGGGTGTTGACCGCGCCAAGCCTGAAGATCAGGGCGCCGGCGACCAGGGCCTGATGTTCGGCTACGCCAGCAACGAAACCGACGTGCTGATGCCGGCACCGATCACCTTCTCGCACCAGCTGGTGCAGCGTCAGGCCGAAGCCCGCAAATCGGGTCTGCTGCCTTGGCTGCGTCCGGACGCCAAGTCGCAAGTGACCTGCCGTTACGAAGGCGGCAAGGTTGTCGGGATCGACGCCGTGGTTCTGTCGACCCAGCACAACCCTGAAGTGTCGTACAACGACCTGCGCGAAGGCGTGATGGAGCTGATCGTCAAGCACGTGCTGCCTGCCGAACTGCTGAGCAAGGACACCCAGTTCCACATCAACCCGACCGGCCAGTTCATCATTGGCGGCCCGGTAGGTGACTGCGGTCTGACCGGTCGCAAGATCATCGTCGACAGCTACGGCGGCATGGCCCGTCACGGCGGCGGCGCGTTCTCCGGTAAAGATCCATCCAAGGTTGACCGTTCGGCTGCCTACGCTGGCCGTTATGTTGCCAAGAACATCGTGGCTGCCGGCCTGGCCGAGCGTTGCGAGATCCAGGTTTCCTACGCGATCGGTGTGGCCCAGCCTACCTCGATCTCGCTGAACACCTTTGGCACCGGCAAGATCAGCGATGACAAGATCATCAAACTGGTCCGCGAAGTGTTCGACCTGCGTCCATACGCGATCACCACCATGCTGGACCTGCTGCACCCGATGTACCAGGAAACCGCTGCCTACGGCCACTTCGGTCGCGCTCCGCAGACCAAGACTGTTGGCGAAGACACCTTCTCCACCTTCACCTGGGAAAAAACCGACCGCGCCGACGCCCTGCGTTCCGCTGCCGGCCTGTAATTTTCCTGGCGGTACAAGAAGCCCCGCACGGTTCGCCGTGCGGGGCTTTTTCATTCGTACCCTGTGGGAGCGAGCTTGCTCGCGAAGAGACCCGTATCAGCGACATCAAATGGGGATTGGAAACAGCTCGCAAAACACCCACCTCTCTCAACAACAAATCCTCGCCTAGCCTTCAAGCATCTCCCTGAGCAAGGACGCTCACAATGCTTGCCACACTGCGCCTGTTTCTGTTTTTCCTGCCAGTTTTCCACCTCAACGCCTTTGCTGCCGACTGTCCCGACTGGGCCGCCACGCGGGCTTCGAGCGAAGTCGCCGCCCTGCAACAACAGATCGATCGCTGGGACGACGCCTACCATCGCGAAGGCCGTTCGGTGATCGCCGATGAGCTCTACGATCAGTCCCGCTTGCGCCTGAACGAATGGCGCCGATGCTTCAAACTTCCTTCACCGCCCGCGCCGTTGCGCACCGCATCAGGCCCGGTTGCGCACCCTGTCGCCCACACCGGCCTGGACAAACTCCACGACGCGGCAGACATCGCCACCTGGCTGCGCGACCGCCAAAACGTCTGGGTACAACCCAAGGTCGATGGCGTGGCGGTCACCCTGATCTATCGCGACGGCCGATTGCATCAGGCGATCAGTCGCGGGGATGGTGTTCACGGGCAGGACTGGACCGCGTCGGCAAAAAAGATCGGGGCCATCCCGCAACAGCTGACGCAACCGCAGGATCTGCTGGTGCAAGGCGAACTTTACTGGCGTTTGAACGGGCATACGCAGGCACGTGCCGGCAGCGCCAATGCCCGCGCCACCGTGGCCGGGCTGCTGGGGCGCAAGGATCTCGACGCGGAACACGCCGCCGGCATCGGGCTGTTTGTCTGGGACTGGCCGCAAGGGCCGAAGGACTTGCCGGAGCGAATCGCAGCCCTGGCGCAATTCGGCTTTCCCACCACGGAGCCCTACACCCATGCCGTCACCAGCCTGAACGAAGCGCAACACTGGCGCGATCACTGGTATCGCTCGCCACTGCCATTTGCCACGGACGGCGTGGTTCTGCGCCAGAGCCAGCGGCCGCCGGCCGAGCGCTGGCAGGCTCGTCCGCCCTACTGGGCTGTCGCCTGGAAATACCCTTTCGCACAGGCACTGGCCGATGTGCGCAAGGTGAACTTCAAGATCGGCCGCACCGGGCGCATCACGCCGGTGCTCGAACTGTCGCCAGTGATGCTCGATGACCGGCAGATCAAACGGGTCAGTGTCAGTTCGCTCAGGCGCTGGCAGGAGCTGGACATTCGCCCCGGCGATCAGGTGGCAATCAGCCTGGCCGGGCTGACGATTCCGCGTCTCGACAGCGTGGTGCTGCGCAGTACCGAACGCGCCGATCTGACTGTTCCGCTCGCCAGCGACTTTCACGCCCTGAGCTGCTGGCAACCGACGCCGGGCTGCGAAAGCCAGTTCCTCGCGCGCCTGACCTGGCTCAGCGGCAAGCAGGGACTGGCCCTGCCCCATGTCGGTCGCGGCACCTGGGAGAAACTTCTGGAAACAGGCCGCCTGAACAGCCTGCTGGATTGGTTGACCCTCGACGGGCCGGAGCTTGCTAACATTGCCGGTCTCGGCGAGCGCAGCAGTGCCCGCCTGCTGCACAGTTTTCACAGCGCCCGCCAACGGCCGTTCCTGCAGTGGCTCAAAGCCCTGGGATTGCCGCCGACCGGTCAGGCAACACTCGCCGATTCATGGCAGGCGCTGGCACAACGCAATACCGAACAATGGCAGGCAGAAGCCGGAATCGGCCCGGGCCGCGCGGCGCAATTGAGTGCCTTTTTTCGCGACCCGCAGGTACTGGCCCTGAGTGAAACCCTGCAAGCCGCCGGAGTCGACGGCTTCTGAACACGCAATCCCCGGCCCGCCGGGAACCCAATGTCCGCCGGAGCGCTCCAACAGCGCAGTGCTTCACCGACCCGATTGCCTTTGCACATGGAGCTTTTATGAAATTTCTCGCACCGCTCGCCCTGCTGTCTTTCTGCGCAGTCCTCGCCGCCCCCGTGATGGCCGACGAAGACGCGCCGGGCCTGACCGGTTGTGCCGCCAAGAAGCAGGGCATCATCAATCAGATCGAACAGGCCAAGTCCCGCGGCAACGCCGACCAGCAGGCCGGCCTCGAAACCGCCCTGCGTGAAGTCACTGAACACTGCACCGACGCGGGCCTGAAGAAAGAACGCGAAAACAAGGTGCTCGACGCCAAGCACGAAGTGAGCAAGCGTCAGGCCGATCTGGACAAGGCCATGAAGAAAGGCGATCCGGAGAAGATCGACAAGCGCAAGAACAAGCTCGCCGAATCACGCAAGGAATTGCAGGACGCGCTGGACGAACTCGACAAGTAAGAAAGCCGGGGATCACGGCCAAAGGCTGTGATCCCTTGAATATCAGTGGTCGCGAAACTCTTTATGGCAGGCACTGCAGGCATCTTCGACTTTCTGCACGGCCGGCCCCAGGTTGCTGGCCTTGTAGGGTTGAACCTTGCTGGCGATCACCAGTTCACCGGTGGCCGCTTCAAGGGTGCGGGCCATTTCCTGGAAGCGGGCCTGCTTCTGCCAGACATCGTCCTTGGCGCTGGTGTGATCTTCTTCGCGCACCTGCGGGAAATGTTTCCACGGTTCATGGGACAACGCATCGAGCTTGACCGCGCCTTCGGCGAATTTCGGTCCGTCGAACGGGATGCGCCCACGCAACATGCCACCCAGGTCTTCGCCGGTCTTGAGCATCTGCTTGAAGATCGCCTTGCGCTGGCCCAACGGGGAATTGGGGTCGACACCGCCACAGGCGGACACGGTCAGACAGGCCAGCAATACAACAGAAATTCTTTTAAGAGTCATGGTGGCTTCAGGTCACGGAAATCGGCGGCCAGTATCCCCGCGTCACCGCCAAACACCAATAGCCCTATTAACAATAAGGGTTGCTTGAGCGCATGGAGCACTTCTGCAACCGGCACAGGAAATTCTCCATGAACAGCCGTTTCAAGGCCTGGCGTCATCCGCTTATCGCTACCCTCCCGCTGCTGGCGATCCTCGCCGGCTGCACCGGTGGCGACAGCGCCAAGCCGAAAACCCACGCCCTGGCCACGTATTCCAGTGCCACCTGGGAAGCATTGCCGGCGGTGTCCGATAGCGACCTTGTGGCCGGCTTCGGTTCCTGGCGCAGCGCCTGCACCCGGCTCAAGGCTGATCCGGTCTGGGGCGCAACCTGTGCTGCAGCTGCCAACGTGCCGCAAAGCGCTGGCGACATTCGCACGTTCCTCAAGCAGAACCTCGACGTGTTCGGCCTGCGCGCCGAGAACGACAACCCCAACGGTCTGATCACCGGCTACTACGAACCGGTCTATCCCGGCAGCCTGACGCAAACCGCCACCGCCAACGTGCCGGTGTATGGCGTGCCCGAAGACATGATCATTGTTTCGCTGGACAGCATTTACCCGGAACTGAAGGGCAAGCGCCTGCGCGGACGCCTCGAAGGTCGCGTGCTCAAGCCTTACGACGACGCGGCGACCATCGAGAGCCAGGGCGTCAAGGCGCCGGTCGTGGCCTGGCTGACCGATCCGATGAACCTGCAATTCCTGCAGATTCAGGGCTCGGGGCGGATCCAGACCGATGACGGCCGGCAGCTGCGCATCGCCTACGCCGACCAGAACGGTCATCCGTACCGGCCGATTGGCCGCTGGCTGGTGGAACAGGGCGAGCTGAAAAAAGAAGAAGTGACCATGGGCGCGATCAGCAAGTGGGCCAAGGCCAACCCGTCGCGCATTCCGGAACTGCTGGCGAGCAACCCGAGCTACGTGTTCTTCACCCGCAACCCGGACAGCAACGAAGGTCCGCGCGGCTCGCTGAATGTACCGCTGACCGCCGGTTACAGCGCGGCAGTGGATCGCAAAGTGATTCCGTTGGGCAGCCTTTTGTGGCTGTCGACCACCCGCCCGGACGGCACGGCACTGGTACGCCCGGTGGCCGCGCAGGACACCGGCGGCGCGATTGCCGGCGAAGTTCGTGCGGATCTGTTCTGGGGCACCGGAGATGCCGCCGGGCAACTGGCTGGCGACATGAAGCAGCAAGGGCAGATCTGGATGCTTTGGCCGAAAGGGGCGGCGTTGCCGCAAGTGCCGCAGGTGGCCGACAAGCCATAAGCACAAAGCAAAAGATCGCAGGCCTCGTCAGCCTGCGATCTTTTCAGGTTCAGACCGAAACGAAGAAGAAACTGGCAATCAGCCCCATCCCGACAAACCACACCAGCGACCGCAGAATCGCCCAGTCCGCCAGATAGCAAATGATGTAGAGCAGGCGACTGGTGATGAACAGTACCGCCAGCACGTTGACCGTCACCAGCTCTGCCGTGCCGACCAGGTGCGCAACGATCACCGCTGCCGCAAACGCCGGCGTCACTTCAAAACTGTTCAGCTGTGCCGCATGGGCACGTCGCGCCACGCCGTTCAGGCTTTCGAGAAAATCCCGGGGATCGTGATTGTCGCTCAGCCGATACCCACCGACAGCCTTGGCCACGCCTGTGCACAGGTAGGGCAGAAAGATCGCAATCAAAACGCACCACAGAGCCACCGTCATAACGCCGTCCTTTTTTCGAGTCATAGAGTTGCCGGGCGGTCAGAACTTCATGACCAGCATGCCGACCAGCACCAGCCCACAGGCTAAGAGCCGTGGCCGGCCGAAAGGTTCTTTCAGGTAACGCATGCCGAACAACACCACCAGAATCACGCTGATTTCACGCAACGCCGCCGCTTCGGCAATCGAGCCCAATTGCATCGCCCACAGCACCAGAGCGTAGCTGAACAACACGCAGAACCCGACCGCCAGTCCCAGCTTCCATTGCTCGCGCCAGAACAGCATGAACGCCGGACGCTTGGCCACCCACGCCAGCAACGGAAACGGCCAGGCACTGAGCAGCGTGACCCAGACCAGGTAATCCAGCGGATGCGACCAGCGTCGCAACGCCTGGCCATCGATGTAGGTGTAGCAACCGATGCACAAGCCGATCAGCGCCACCACCGGCAGCATCGACCACGGCAAGTGCTTCCCGCCGCCGCCCTGCCAGAGCAGGCAAGCCATGCCCAGCGGGATCAACATGATCCCGAAGATCTGCTGAGTGGTCAGCGCTTCGCCGGCGAAGATCAGGGTCAGCGCCAGCACCACCAGCGGCGACAGTCCGCGCATCAACGGGTAGACCAGCCCCAGATCGCCGACCCGATAGGCCTGGATGAGCAGATAACGATAGAGCAGCTCGAACGCCGCCGACGCCAGAATCCAAGGCCAGATTTCCGCCGGCGGCAGGCTGATGAAAGGGAACGCCAGCGCGACGAACAAAAGCGCCACGGTGTCCATGCAAGCCACCACCAGCAGCCGCTCGGCGCTGAACTTGATCAACGTGTTCCACGCTGCATGCAACAGCGCCGCCACCAACACCAGAGCTGTTGCCAGCACGTGCCACTCCTTAGTGCTTGTTGTTGAGCCTGAGCCAATTAGTCAGATTATTGATTCGCGATGTGTCAGCAGCTGTTTATACTGCAAGCGACCACGCCGCACTCAGTTGCGCACAGATAAATTCCAATAATTCCTGCCTGTCCCGTTCTCGTCCGAGACCGGTCGCCGGCCTGCGTATGCCTGATCAAAGCGTCAAGACTACCGACAGAGACCTTGCGCATGCCACTCGCCTTGCTTGCACTCGCTGTTGCCGCTTTCGGCATCGGCACCACTGAATTCGTCATCATGGGCCTGCTGCCCGATGTCGCCCGCGACCTCGCGGTGAGCATTCCCCACGCCGGCCTGTTGATCACCGGCTACGCCCTGGGCGTGGTGTTCGGTGCGCCGATCCTGGCGATCGGCACCGCCAACATGCCGCGCAAGGCCACGCTGCTGGGCATGACGCTGATGTTCATCCTCGGCAACGTGCTGTGCGCACTGGCGCCGAACTACGCGACGCTGATGGCGGCGCGAGTGGTCACCGCACTCTGCCACGGCGCGTTCTTCGGCATCGGCTCGGTGGTGGCCGCCGGGCTGGTCGCGCCGAACAAACGGGCGCAGGCGATTGCCATGATGTTCACCGGTCTGACTCTGGCCAACGTCCTCGGCGTACCGCTGGGCACCGCGCTTGGCCAGTACGCGGGCTGGCGTTCGACCTTCTGGGCGGTCTCGGTGATCGGTGTGATCGCTGCCCTAGCCCAATGGCTGTGGTTGCCGAAACATATCCCGATGGACAAGGCCAACCTCGCCAGCGAATTCAAGGTGCTGGGCAAGGTCAACGTGTTGCTGGCGCTGGGCATGAGCGTGCTGGCCTCCACCAGCCTGTTCAGCGTGTTCACCTACATCGCGCCGATTCTGCAGGACATCACCGGCGTCAGCCCCCACGGCGTGACGGTGATGCTGCTGTTGTTCGGCGTCGGCCTCACCGGCGGCAGCATGCTCGGCGGGCGCCTGGCCGACAGCCGTCTGTTGCCGTCGCTGGTGGGTGTGGCGCTGGCAGTGGTGGTGATTCTGGCGGCGTTCAGCCAGACCAGTCGCTCAGTGGTTCCGGCGGCAATCACGCTGGTGCTGTGGGGGATTTTCGCCTTCGCCCTGTGCCCGATCCTGCAACTGCTGATCATCGATCAGGCGCACGAAGCACCGAACCTCGGCTCGACCCTGAACCAGAGCGCCTTCAACCTCGGCAATGCCGCCGGCGCTTGGATCGGCGGGCTGGTGGTAGCCAGCGGCGCAGACCTGGCGGACTTGCCGTGGACCGGCGCGCTGGTGGGCGTGCTGACCGTGCTGACGGCGCTGTTTTTCATCTACCTGCAACGTCGGGGTGTCGCTGCGGTCAATGTGTCCGGCTGATTGTCCCGGGGGACACAATTGTGTCCCCACCCGGCATCAGCCCATCCAACCCTTGCGTCCATGAATGGGCGCGCTGTCTTTCACCCCCATCCAAAGGACCCCGGATGCTTGAACTCGTCGCCGCTTTCATCTGCCTCACCACCCTCCTCACCTTTGTGAATTTCCGCTTCATCGGCCTGCCACCGACCATCGGCGTGATGGTTACCGCACTGATGTTTTCCCTGTTGCTGCAAGGCCTGAGCCTGCTCGGTTATCCCGGTCTCGAAGAACGCGTACAGCAACTGATCGGCCAGATCGACTTCGGCGATCTGCTGATGAACTGGATGCTCTCGTTCCTGCTGTTCGCCGGCGCCTTGCACGTGAACCTGAACGACCTGCGCAGCTACCGCTGGCCCATCGGCCTGCTGGCGACCTTCGGCGTACTGATCGCCACCGCCGTGATCGGCAGCCTCGCCTACTACATTTTTGCCCTGTTCCGCTGGCACGTGAGCTTTCTCTACTGCCTGTTGTTCGGCGCGCTGATTTCCCCGACCGACCCGATTGCGGTACTCGGCGTGCTGCGTACGGCCAATGCCTCGAAGCCGCTGAAAACCACCATCGTCGGCGAATCGCTGTTCAACGACGGCACCGCCGTGGTGGTGTTCACCGTGCTGCTGGGTATCGCGCAACTGGGCGAAACCCCGACCGTCGGCGCAACGGCCATGCTGTTCGTTCACGAAGCGGTGGGTGGTGTGCTGTTCGGCGGACTGATCGGTTATCTGGTGTACCTGATGATCAAGAGCATCGAGCAGCACCAGATCGAAGTCATGCTGACCCTGGCGCTGGTGATCGGCGGTTCGGCGATGGCCACCGAGCTGCACGTCTCGGCGCCGATTGCGATGGTGGTCGCCGGTCTGATCATCGGTAACCTCGGCCGCAACCTGGCGATGAACGACATGACCCGCAAATACCTCGACGGTTTCTGGGAATTGCTCGACGACATGCTCAACGCGCTGCTGTTCGCGTTGATCGGCATGGAGCTGTTGCTGCTGCCGTTCAACTGGCTCCACGTGGCGGCGGCGAGTCTGCTGGCGCTGGCGATTCTGCTGTCGCGCCTGCTCACCGTGGCCCCGGCCATCGTCCTGCTGCGCCGCTGGCGAACGGTGCCGCGCGGCACCATCCGGATCCTGACCTGGGGCGGTTTGCGCGGCGGTGTTTCGGTGGCCCTGGCCCTGGCCCTGCCGCTGGGCCCGGAACGCGACCTGCTGCTGAGCATCACCTACATCGTGGTGCTGTCGTCGATCCTGTTGCAGGGTCTGACGATTGGCAAACTGGTCAAGCACGCAACGCGCGACGAGCCGGCGACCGCTGCCGAGCCCGCGCACCATTGATCATTTCTTGATCTGCTGCGGATCAGGCTTTTCGGCCTGGTCCGCAGACTCTTTCGGCCCGTCCGTTTCTTTTGGCGCGCCGCTTTCGCTGCGGATCTGCGCATGACTGATCAGTGCGAAGATGAAACTGCCGCCTATGATGTTCCCCGCCAGGGTCGGCCCGGCAAACACCGCCCAGAAATCACTCCACGGCAACTCGCCGGCAAACACCAGATACGACACTTCCGCCGACCCCACCACGATGTGCGTGAAATCGCCCAGCGCCATCAAATAAGTGATGAGGATGATGATCCACATCTTCGCGCTCTCCATGGACGGGATCATCCAGACCATGGTGGCGATCATCCACCCGGAAACGATGCCCTTGGCGAACATCTGACTCGCGTGGTTCTCCATGACCTTGCGGCCGATTTCGAGGAAGGCCTCGTCGGTCTTGCTGTCGAAGATCGGCAGTTCGAGCATCACGTACGCCACCAGAATCGTGCCGCACAGGTTGCCGAACAGCACCACCGTCCAGAGCCGGATCAGTCGGCCGAAGTTGGCCAGGGTCGGCTTGGTCATCACCGGCAGCACGGCGGTCAGGGTGTTTTCGGTGAACAGTTGCTGGCGGGCGAGGATCACCGCGAGAAAGCCTGCGCAGTAGCCGAAGCTGGCGATCACCTTGAATTCGTCGCCCTCGGGCAGGCGGGAGTTGAGCAGGCCCATGCCCATCAGCGACAGGCCCATGGTCAGCCCGGCCGCCAGCGCCGACCACCACAGCGCGGCGATGCTGCGCTCCAGTTCCTGGTCGCCCTGTTTGCGGATGATTTCATGCAGGACCGCCGCCCGGGGCGGCTGGCTTTTCTCGACTTCGTGTTGTTCCTTGGCCGAGAGGTCGGGGGTCTTGCCGTCTGTTGGCGTGGTCATGGCGGGAAACCGGTGGCGGGGTCATAAGGCTACGACACGCGCCGCTCGGCTTCCGTTCGCCAGGGTGGTGCGATTACTCGGTAACGGGTGTTTCATCCTTGAACTGGTCTTTGACGTACTTGATCTCGGTCCGCCCGTGCGGCGCCGGCAAGCCGTCTTCGCCGAGGTTGACGAAGACCATCTTCTCGACGGTCAGGATGCTTTTGCGGGTGATCTTGTTGCGCACTTCGCAGGTCAGGGTGATCGAGGTGCGGCCGAACTCGGTGGCGGTGATGCCCAGTTCGATGATGTCGCCCTGGCGCGAGGCGCTGACGAAGTTGATCTCGGAAATGTACTTGGTCACCACGCGCTGGTTGCCCAGTTGAACGATGGCGTAGATCGCCGCTTCTTCGTCGATCCAGCGCAGCAGGCTGCCGCCGAACAGGGTGCCGTTGGGGTTGAGGTCTTCGGGTTTTACCCACTTGCGGGTGTGGAAATTCATCTTCACTCCTGAGCGTCTTGCCGAATGATGGCGCCATCTTGGCAGACTGAGCGGTCATGCTCCATGAGGCTTCTACTATGGTCGCGATTGGCGATCTTCATCTGGCCGACAGAAACCCTTTGGAAGATCAGTCTAGACGGCTATAATCGCCCCCGTTTCAAAACGGTAACCTTCACTTGCTACCGTTTTCCCGCCACCTGTCCGAGGGGCGCTGCAGCAGGTTCAACCTGTCAGGCTCGGATGGGGCGTTGACCGGCTCAGGCCGGACACTAAACGCACAACGGCGCCCATTCGCATACATTACGAATGGAGGCTCTTCATGAGCGCTGTTATCACGCCTGCAGATTTTAACGATTACAAAGTTGCCGACATGTCCCTGGCTGCCTGGGGCCGTCGCGAAACCATCATCGCCGAGTCGGAAATGCCGGCCCTGATGGGTCTGCGTCGCAAGTACGCTTCCGAGCAGCCGCTGAAAGGCGCAAAAATCCTCGGCTGCATCCACATGACCATTCAGACCGCCGTGCTGATCGAAACCCTGGTTGCCCTGGGTGCCGAAGTACGCTGGTCGTCGTGCAACATCTTCTCGACTCAGGATCAGGCTGCTGCTTCCATCGCCGCTGCCGGCATTCCGGTTTTCGCCTGGAAAGGCGAGACTGAAGAAGAGTACGAGTGGTGCCTGGAGCAGACCATCCTGAAGGATGGCCAGCCATGGGACGCCAACATGATCCTCGACGACGGCGGCGACCTGACCCAGCTGCTGCACGACAAGTACCCACAGGTTCTGGACCGCGTTCACGGCGTGACCGAAGAAACCACCACCGGCGTACACCGTCTGCTGGACATGCTGGCCAAGGGCGAGCTGAAAATCCCGGCCATCAACGTCAACGACTCGGTGACCAAGTCCAAGAACGACAACAAGTACGGCTGCCGTCACAGCCTGAACGATGCCATCAAGCGTGGTACTGACCACCTGCTGTCCGGCAAGCAAGCGCTGGTCATCGGTTACGGTGACGTGGGCAAAGGTTCGGCCCAGTCCCTGCGTCAGGAAGGCATGATCGTCAAGGTTTCCGAAGTCGACCCGATCTGCGCCATGCAAGCCTGCATGGACGGTTTCGAACTGGTTTCGCCGTTCATCGACGGTATCAACGACGGCACCGAAGCCAGCATCGACAAAGCGCTGCTGGGCAAGATCGACCTGATCGTGACCACCACCGGTAACGTCAACGTTTGCGACGCAAACATGCTCAAAGCCCTGAAGAAGCGTGCCGTTGTCTGCAACATCGGTCACTTCGACAACGAAATCGACACCGCTTTCATGCGCAAGAACTGGGCATGGGAAGAAGTGAAGCCACAGGTGCACAAGATCCACCGTACCGGCCCGGGCGCTTTCGACGCTCAGAACGACGACTACCTGATCCTGCTGGCCGAAGGCCGTCTGGTGAACCTGGGCAACGCCACCGGTCACCCGAGCCGCATCATGGACGGTTCGTTCGCCAACCAGGTTCTGGCGCAGATCTTCCTGTTCGGCCAGAAGTACGCCGACCTGTCGCCAGCCCAGAAAGCCGAGCGCCTGACCGTTGAAGTATTGCCGAAGAAACTCGACGAAGAAGTGGCCCTGGAAATGGTTCGCGGCTTCGGCGGCGTGGTCACTCAACTGACCAAGCAACAGGCTGACTACATCGGCGTGACCGTCGAAGGCCCGTTCAAGCCGCACGCTTACCGCTACTAACAGGCGCTGACTGCTCGCTCTTCCTGTGGGAGCGAGCTTGCTCGCGAAGGCGGTTTATCATTCAACACCATAGTTGTCTGACCCACCGTTTTCGCGAGCAAGCTCGCTCCCACATGGAATTGCAGCGCCTCGAAGGTTCTTGTTTCCAAGGGTATGACCATGTCCCAAGACCGTCGCTACAGCTTCGAGTTCTTCCCGACCAAGACCGATGCTGGGCATGAAAAACTGCTCGCCACTGCCCGTCAGCTGGCCACCTACAACCCTGATTTCTTTTCCTGCACCTACGGCGCTGGCGGCTCGACCCGTGACCGCACGCTGAACACCGTGTTGCAGCTGGAAAGTGAAGTCAAAATCCCCGCCGCCCCGCACCTGTCGTGCGTCGGCGACAGCAAGGACGACCTGCGCGGCCTGCTGAACGAGTACAAGGCTGCCGGTATCAAGCGCATCGTCGCCCTGCGCGGTGACCTGCCGTCCGGCATGGGCATGACCAGCGGCGAGCTGCGTCACGCCAATGAGCTGGTTGAATTCATTCGTGAAGAAACCGGCAATCATTTCCACATCGAAGTCGCCGCCTACCCGGAGATGCATCCGCAAGCGCGCAACTACGAAGACGATCTCGCCAACTTCGTGCGCAAGGCCCGTGCCGGCGCCGACAGCGCGATCACCCAGTACTTCTTCAACGCCGACAGCTACTTCTACTTTGTCGACCGTTTGCAGGCGCTGGGCGTGGACATCCCGGTCGTGCCGGGAATCATGCCGATCACCAACTACAGCAAACTCGCGCGCTTCTCCGATGCCTGCGGTGCGGAAATCCCGCGCTGGATCCGCAAGCAGTTGGAAGCCTACGGCGATGACAGCCAAAGCATTCAGCGCTTTGGCGAACAGGTCGTCACCGAGATGTGCGAACGCCTGCTGCAGGGTGGCGCACCTGGCCTGCACTTCTATTCCATGAACCAGGCCGAACCGAGCCTGGCGATCTGGAACAACCTGAAGCTGCCGCGCTAAAAAGACGTCACCGCAAGACCAGAAGATCGCAGCCGCGACAGTGCCTACAGCGCTTTCGCCGCTGCGATCTTTTGCTTTTAACGCCCGAAACAGAGCTTCTGCGGCCAGTTTCTGGCTCTTTGCCGTTTCTCGTCGTAATCTCAAGCCATGCCTTTGATCGCGCAGTTATTCGCCGTGCTGGTTTTTGCTTGCCTGAGCTTTGCGGCTCGGGGCGAGAAGCTGCGTATTGTCACCGAACCGTGGGCGCCGTACGTCTATGAACAGGGCGGCAAGAACCTCGGGCTGGACTACGAAACCACCGCCATCGTGTTCAAGCGCCTGGGCATCGAAGTCGAATGGCAGTTCCTGCCGTGGAAACGCTGCCTGTCGATGCTCGAAACCGGCCAGGCCGACGGCGCGCTGGATATCTTCCACAGCGACGAACGCGACGCCACCCTGCTCTATCCGGGCGAACCGTTGTCGGACGTCGAATTCGTGATGTTCTACGCCAACGAGCGACCGCACCCCTTTGGCAGCCTGGAAGACCTCAAGGGCCTGACCATCGGCACCTCACCGGGCTATCTGTACAGTCCCGATTTTCGCGAATCGACCCTGTTTACCCGTGAGCCGGCCCCGACCCACGAAGCCAATTTCGGCAAACTGGTGCGCGGGCGCATCGACCTGCTGATCACCGACCGCCGCGTGGGTCAGCATTTGCTCGATGAACTGGGCATTCGCGACAAGATCACGGAAAACCCCACGGTCATCAGCCGTCAGAGCCAGTTTCTGGCCGTGCGGCGCAACGCCGGGATGGATTTGCTGGTGCAGCGCTTCGGCGCCGAGCTCAAGCGTTTCAAGCGCGAACCGGCCTATGCTGAGCTCAGCGCCCGCTACGGCGCAGCCCCCGCCCTGTCTGCGCCACTGGGCAACGCCACCGCCAGCGGTAAAACCGTTGAGCAGCAGGAAAGCGGCGCGCAGTGATTGCTCTGTTATACTCCGGCGTTCCCGCCAGGCTCACGCCCGGACGCCCGGAACCGTAACAGGCCTCCCGACCCGCTACAGCGCAGCTTTTCAGCCCGCGCGAGCGCTCCGGACGTGCCTTCGGAACCGCAGCAGGACCGGACGGGATTGCGTCCTCTTAAACGCCATTCGCGCCAGGCAAGACTCCCATTGGGCCAAGCCCTAACTGAAACAGGATTACTCATGTCCTTTGCTTCCCTCGGTCTCTCCGAGGCTTTGGTCCGCGCTATCGAAGATGCGGGCTATACCGAGCCTACTCCGGTGCAACAGCGGGCCATTCCCGCCGTGTTGCAAGGTCGCGACCTGATGGTTGCGGCACAGACAGGTACTGGTAAAACCGGCGGTTTCGCCCTTCCGATCCTGGAGCGGCTGTTCCCCAACGGCCACCCGGACAAATCCCAGCGTCACGGCCCGCGCCAGCCGCGCGTGCTGGTCCTGACACCGACCCGCGAACTGGCGGCCCAGGTTCACGACAGCTTCAAGATCTACGCCCGCGACCTGAAATTCGTCAGCGCCTGCATCTTCGGCGGCGTCGGCATGAACCCACAGGTTCAGGCCATGTCCCGTGGCGTTGACGTGCTGGTCGCCTGCCCGGGTCGTCTGCTCGACCTGTGCGGCCAGGGCAGCGTCGATCTGTCCCACGTTGAAATCCTCGTGCTCGACGAAGCCGACCGCATGCTCGACATGGGCTTCGTCCACGACGTGAAGAAAGTCCTCGCCCGTCTGCCGGCCAAGCGCCAGAACCTGCTGTTCTCGGCGACCTTCTCCAAAGACATCACCGATCTTGCCGGCAAGCTGCTGCACAACCCGGAACGCATCGAAGTGACGCCGCCGAACACCACGGTCGAGCGCATCGAGCAACGCGTGTTCCGTCTGCCGGCCAGCCACAAGCGTGCGCTGCTGGCCCACCTGATCACCGCCGGCGCGTGGGAACAGGTGCTGGTGTTCACCCGCACCAAGCACGGCGCCAACCGTCTGGCCGAGTACCTGGACAAGCACGGCCTGCCGGCTGTGGCGATCCACGGCAACAAAAGCCAGAACGCCCGCACCAAAGCCCTGGCCGACTTCAAGGCCAACCAGGTACGCATTCTGGTAGCAACCGACATCGCGGCGCGCGGCCTGGACATCGACCAGTTGCCACACGTGGTCAACTTCGAACTGCCGAACGTCGATGAAGACTACGTGCACCGTATCGGCCGTACCGGCCGGGCCGGTCGTTCGGGCGAGGCGATCTCGCTGGTCGCGCCGGACGAAGAAAAACTGCTGAAAAGCATCGAACGCATGACCAAGCAGAAAATCGCCGACGGCGACCTGATGGGCTTCGATGCCAGCACCATCGAGGCCGAGAAGCCGGAAGCCCGTGAACGTCCGGACATGCGCAACCCGCGCAACGCCCGTGGCCCACGTGGCGACGGTCCGAATGGCGGCGGCGGTGGCGGCGGTCGTAAAGACAAAGGCAAAGACAAGGGCAAGGAAAAACCAGCCGGCGAACGCGGTGAGCGTGGCGAGCGTCCAGCCCGTCAACAGAAACCGCGCGAAGGTACCCCGGCCCGCGAACAGCGCCAGCCAAGCCAGCCGCCACGCGCCGCTGCCGACCGTGCTCCGGACGAATTCCTCGACGACGATATCGATAACTTCGGTAACCGCGTTGATTACGTGCCGAAGCAGGCTCCGGCCGGTGGTCGCAACCGTCGTCCAGGCGCTCCGGCGCAAGGCGCAGGTTCGGGCGCACCACGCGGCGGTCAGCCGCAAGGTCGCCAGAACGGCCCACGCAACAGCAACGGTTCGAGCACCGGCACGCCACCAGGCAAACGCAGCGGCCCGCGCAACGGTGCCCCGCGTGATGGTCAGGGTCGTCGCGATGAAAACTCGCGCAACCGCCGCCCGGCCCGCGACGATCAGCAACGCGCTGAACCGGCCGTGCAGAACCCGCGCAGCAGCGGTCCGAAGATCATGCACAAGGAATCAAAAGCCGACCGCTTCCCGACGCCTGAGCAGCTGGATCAACTGCCAAGCCGCCCACGCGGTGAAAAACCGGCCTTGCTGACCCGCAATCGCTGAGTTAACGCTGTAACAAAAAATGCCCCGGCCTCAAACCGGGGCATTTTATTGACCAACACAGAACCCTGTGGGAGCGAGCTTGCTCGCGATGGCGTCGTGTCAGTTGACAATCTTTTGAATGTGCCGGCCTCATCGCGAGCAAACTCGCTCCCACAAGGGGCGTGTGTTATTGCAGGCAATAAAAAACGCCCCCGGTCGCAAGACCGGGGGCGTTTTTGTATGTCTGGCGAAAATTACTTCGCTTTGACACCTTCAAACGAGATGTACAGGTCGACGTTGTCGGACTGTGGACCCAGGTCCATCATCTTGCCGAAATCAGAGCGCTTGATGCTGGTGGTGCCTTCGAAGCCGGCACGGTAGCCGCCCCATGGATCCTTGCCTTCACCCAGGAAAGTGGCCTTGACCACGATCGGCTTGGTCACGCCGTGCAGCGTCAGGTCGCCGGTCACGTCAGCCGTGTCTTTGCCAGCGGCATTCTTGCCGGTGGATTTGACGCTGGTGGAAACGAACTTGGCGTCAGCGAATTTGCCCACGTCCAGGAAGTCTTTGCTGGCGATGTGCTTGTCACGCTCGGCGTGGTTGGTGAACACGCTGGCGGTCTTCACGTCGAACTCGATCTTGCTGTCTTCAGGCTTGGCAGCATCGAAGCTGAACTTGCCGCTGATGTCCTTGAAGGTACCGGTGATGTAGCTGTAGCCCAGGTGGCTGATCTTGAAGTCGACGAAGGCGTGCTGGCCTTCTTTGTCAACCACGTAGTCAGCGGCCATCACGTTGGCGGACAGGACGGCAGAGCCGATTGCCAGAGCGGCCAGAGTCTTTTTCAACATGCTTTGTTTTCCTTTGGAGTCGAGGTTGAACATCAGGCTTTGCGTCCCAGCATTCGTGTCAGGGTCGCATCACGATCGATAAAGTGGTGCTTCAATGCTGCCAACGCATGAAGGCCGGAAAAAATTACCAGCGCCCACGCCAGCCAGAGATGAATCACACCGGCGGTATCTGCCTGATCCGGTAGTCCGGAAACCAGTGCAGGAACTTCAAACAGGCCAAACACCGGGATCCCGACACCGTCTGCGGTGGAAATCAGGTAACCGGCAATCATCACGGCGAACAGCGCAAGGTACAGAAACCCATGGCCGAACCTGGCGCCGATGCGGGTCATGCGGCTGTAGCTTTGCAGCGTTGGCGGTGGCGGGCTGACAAAGCGCCACAACACCCGCAACACCATCACACCCAGCAGCACCAGACCGATGCTCTTGTGCAGATCCGGCGCGTCTTTGCGCCAGGTGCTGTAGTAATCCAGCCCCACCATCCACAGACCCAGCGCGAACAGCCCGAAGACCACCAGCGCCACGCCCCAGTGCATGAAGATGCTGACCCAACCGTAGCGCGAAGAAGAGTTACGTAGCTGCATTGCCCAAATCCTGTGAGAACTGCGAACCAAGACTAGCGAGTTATCTATCGAATTAAAGCGGAAAATTTCGCTTTGAAATATCGAGAAATACGATCAAGAGTCTTGAACGGGGGAGTTAAGGAAAGATTAAAGGGAAAAGTGTGACGGGAGATTAGCTGGCGACCGAATACTTTCAGGTGCCGGTTCTGGCCTCTTCGCGAGCAAGCTCGCTCCCACAGTGGCCGGTGGCGTTCACAAGAATCACGCTCAAAGCCGAAACCTGTGGGAGCGAGCTTGCTCGCGATTGCTGCCGCACAGGCAATAAAAAGCGCGGCATGAAAGCCGCGCTTTTTCATTCACCGCAAAGTCCTACTGCGCTTTGGTCTCGGTGGTTGCCGCCGGTTTGGCCGCTGGCTTCTTCGCCGGCTCAGCTTTTTTCGCCGCAGGTTTGGCTGCAGGTTTTTTCGCTTCGGTCTTGGCCGCCGGTTTCTTCGCTGCTGGCTTGGCTGCCGCTTTCTTCGCCGGCTCGGCTTTCACCGGAGTCGCTGGCTTCGGTGCTTCCACCGGGGCTGGCGCAGGGGCCGGAGTCGGTGCAGGCGCTGGAGCGGCTGGAGCAGGTGCCGGCTCTGGCGCTTTCACTGGCTCTGGTTTCTTGTCGTCGTCCGAACCGCCGAACAGGTTGGTGAAGAAGTTGCCTTTCTTCGCCGCCACTGCCGCGCCCGCTGCACCTGCCGCTACGGCGGTGGCCGCTGCAGGGCCGACTTTGACCGGTTCGAAGGATTTGCCCGCCGCCAGGTCTTCAACCTGACTGGCCGCGCGCTGACCGGTGCGCAGTGCGCCTTCCAGGGTGCCCGGGTACAAGGTGTCGGTGTGTTCGCCGGCAAACGCTACGCGTTGCAACGGACGCTCCCACAGGCGCCAGAATTTGCTGATCTGACCAGGACCGAAGGCCAGGTAGGAACCACCGGTCGATGGATCGGTGCTGTAACGACGGATTTCATAACCGGTGAATGCGCCACGGGCCTGTGGATAAAACGCGTGCAGACGGATCAGCACCTGATCGACCATCTGCTTGTCGCCGAAGGCCTGCATGACGCGAGCGTTGTCGCCGGACAGGTTGATCACCACGTTCGCGCCGCCCTTCAGGGCTGGCTCGATCCACAACATGCCCAGACCGGTGTTGCTGTAGATCTCGCCGGACATCCGCGCCTTGCTTTCCCACACAGGCGTCTTGAACTTCAGCATGATCTGGTCGCGCCAGCCGTAGTTGGTGCCTTTGATCGCGGCCAGGTGCTGAGCGTCCAGCGCCGGGGTCAGCTGGATCTTGTTGAGGGCGCGCAACGGCACCGCCAGCACCACGTAGTCTGCCTGGTAGCCGACGCTGCCGACCTTGACGGTCACGCCGTCCTTGTCCTGAGTGATGGCGGACACTGGCGAGTCGGTCTTGATGGTTTTCAGTTGCTTGACGAAAGCCTGGGCCAGCACCGGGCTGCCGCCGACCAGGCGCGAAGCGCGCAGGTCACGGTCGG
This sequence comes from Pseudomonas gozinkensis, assembly GCF_014863585.1. Lineage (NCBI taxonomy): Bacteria > Pseudomonadati > Pseudomonadota > Gammaproteobacteria > Pseudomonadales > Pseudomonadaceae > Pseudomonas > Pseudomonas gozinkensis. The sequence goes on from NZ_CP062253.1 coordinate 6,098,996, forward strand.
ACACGCCGCGATACACCCGGCTCTGCTGCGCGAAATACAGCAGCGAAAGGCGCGAAGGTTCGTCGTAGTGGGTGCGGATGTCCTGGTTGATCAGCTGACGCGCGGTGGCTGACAGGTTCTGCTTGTCGAGCCAGCTCGAGACGTTGATCTGGTCCAGGGCGTGCAGAGTATTGGTCGCCGCCGGGTTCTGCGGATCGTCGATCGAGCGCGCCAGATCGTCACGGGTTTTCTCGTAGCGCTTCAGCGCTTCGGCCGTGGCGGGCTGTTTGGCGGCCAGGTCGGCGGCGGAAAAATACTCGCCGTCGATCAGGTAACCCGGGGTCCGTACGAATTCAGGGGCTGGCGTGGTGTTCAGCTTGAAAGTCGATACGTACTTGTTCAGCACCGGTTGAGTCTTGTCGTTGCCGATCCACTCGCTGGTGGCCATGCCCGAGCGACCGCCCAGGCTCGGCTTGGCTTCGAGCAGGGTGACCTGCCAGCCCTTGTTCTGCAGTTCGTAAGCCGCCGTCAGGCCCGACAGGCCGCCGCCGATCACGATTGCGGTTTTATCCTTGGCCAGCGCCGTAACGCTAAACAGCCCCAACACCACTAGCGCACAGGCGCGCAGCCAACCGACAGACATTCAGCGAACTCCGGAAAAACACGTAGGAAAATGCAGTTTTGCGGGTCAGACGACCCAAAGAACCGCGAAGAATACGTCAGCCATCAAAACGCCGCCAGCGACGTCTATCGGCCCATACAAAGTAGCTCAATCGACACAATGGGTTGTCCCGACGCGACGCATTGCATAGGCTTGCGCGATTGTTTGCCCGCGCCTGACGCGAGCCGCCTCGAGGAGACTGAACATGGGCCTGAACAACCAGTGGATGCAACGCGATCTCGCGGTGCTGTGGCATCCCTGCACCCAGATGAAAGACCACGAACAGCTGCCGCTGATCCCGATCAAGCGCGGTGAAGGCGTCTGGCTGGAAGACTTCGAAGGCAAGCGTTATCTGGATGCCGTCAGCTCCTGGTGGGTCAACGTGTTCGGTCACGCCAACCCGCGCATCAACCAGCGCATCAAGGATCAGGTCGATCAGCTGGAACATGTGATTCTGGCCGGTTTCAGCCATCAGCCGGTAATCGAGCTGTCCGAGCGTCTGGTAAAGATGACGCCGGAAGGTCTGAACCGGGTGTTCTACGCCGATAACGGTTCGTCTTGCATCGAAGTCGCGCTGAAAATGAGCTTTCACTACTGGCTCAACCGCGGCCAGCCGAACAAGAAGCGCTTCGTCACCCTGACCAACAGCTACCACGGCGAGACCATGGCGGCGATGGCGGTCGGTGACGTGCCGTTGTTCACCGAAACCTACAAAGCCCTGCTGATGGACACCATCAAGGTGCCGAGCCCGGATTGCTACCTGCGCCCGCAGGGCATGAGCTGGGAAGAACATTCGCGCAACATGTTCGCGGCCATGGAACAGACGCTGGCGGAAAATCATGACAGCGTCGCTGCCGTGATCGTCGAGCCGCTGATCCAGGGCGCCGGCGGCATGCGCATGTACCACCCGGTGTACCTCAAGCTGCTGCGCGAAGCTTGCGACCGTTATGGCGTGCACCTGATCCACGACGAAATTGCCGTCGGCTTCGGCCGCACCGGGACGATGTTCGCCTGCGAACAGGCCGGCATCCGCCCGGACTTCCTGTGCCTGTCGAAAGCCCTGACCGGCGGTTATCTGCCGTTGGCGGCGTGCCTGACCACCGACGAGGTGTACAGCGCGTTTTACGACGACTACCCGACCCTGCGCGCCTTCCTGCATTCGCACAGCTACACCGGCAACCCGCTGGCGTGTGCGGCGGCACTGGCGACTCTGGATATTTTCGAGCAGGACAACGTGATCGAAAACAACCAGGCCTTGGCCCAGCGCATGGCGTCGGCCACGGCGCATCTGGTGGATCATCCGAATGTCTCGGAAGTCCGTCAGACCGGCATGGTGCTGGCGATCGAGATGGTCAAGGACAAAGCCACGAAAGAGGCTTATCCGTGGCAGGAGCGTCGCGGCCTGAAGGTGTTCCAGCATGCGCTGGAGCGTGGCGCGCTGCTGCGTCCGCTGGGCAGCGTGGTGTATTTCCTGCCGCCGTATGTGATCACCCCGGAGCAGATCGACTTCCTTGCCGAAGTCGCCAGCGAAGGCATCGACATCGCCACCCGTGACAGCGTCAGTGTGGCGGTGCCGAAGGATTTCCATCCCGGGTTCCGTGATCCGGGCTGATTGACTTCACTTAAGCTTCAGCGGTGACCGGACTACCGTCATCGCTGGCAAGCCAGCTCCCACAGGGAATTGCGTAGACCTGTGGGAGCTGGCTTGCCAGCGATAGGGCCGCCAGACTTTTACAATTTTTTCGAGACTCCGAATGAGACTGTCCCGCTTCTTTACCGACGCCCCGCTCAGCATTGGCGAACACGAACTGCCGGAAGCCCAGGCGCATTACATCAGCCGCGTGCTGCGCATGGCCGAGGGCGACGCGGTGCAGTTGTTCGACGGTTCCGGTCACGAGTTTCGCGGCTCGCTGGTGGAAGTCGGCAAGAAACGCGTGGTGGTGCAGATCGACGAGCAGTTCGCAGGTCAGGTCGAATCGCCGCTGCAAATCCACCTCGGCCAGGGCCTGTCCCGGGGCGAGCGGATGGATTGGGCGATCCAGAAAGCCACCGAACTGGGCGTCAACGAAATCACCCCGATCTTCAGCGAGCGCTGCGAAGTCCGCCTCAAGGACGAACGCGCCGACAAACGCCTGTTGCACTGGCGTCAGGTGGCGATCAGCGCTTGCGAGCAATGCGGTCGTTCCCGGGTGCCGGTGATTCATCCACCAGTGCTGCTGGCCGACTGGCTGAAGCAGACCGAAGCCGAACTGAAACTGGTACTGCACCCGGTAGCCGAGCCGTTGGTCAGCCACGCCAAGCCTGCGACGCTGGCGTTCCTGATCGGCCCCGAAGGCGGCTTGTCCGACACAGAAGTCGAGCAAGCCAAGGCCAACGGTTTCCACGCCGCCCGCCTCGGCCCGCGCGTGCTGCGCACAGAAACAGCGCCGGTTGTGGCCCTGGCGGTGGCCCAACAGCTGTGGGGTGATTTCTAAGGCCCTATCGCTGGCAAGCCAGCTCCCACGGGATCCTTGTTGGCCGCAACAGTTGTGAGCAACACCAAACCCTGTGGGAGCTGGCTTGCCAGCGATTGGCGGCGCCTCGGTCTATAAGACATAAAACAAGATCGCCACAAAATGCAGCAGGCTCCCGGCGATCACGAACAGATGCCAGATACCGTGGGCATGGCGTAGCCGATGGTCGAGGGCAAAAAAGATGATCCCCACGGTGTACAGCACGCCACCCGACGCCAGCCAGGCAAACCCGGCACTGCCCAGCGCGGCGATCAGCGGTTTGACCGCCACCAGCACGATCCAGCCCATCACCGCGTAGATCACGATCGACAGAATCCGCGCCTCGGAGCGCGGCTTGATTTCCTGCAGGATGCCGATCAGCGCCAGCCCCCAGACAATACCGAACAACGTCCAGCCCCACGGCCCGCGCAGGGTCACCAGGCAGAATGGCGTGTAACTGCCGGCGATCAGCAGGTAGATCGAAAAGTGATCGACCTTCTTCATGATCGCTTTCTTGCGCCCGCGCACGCTGTGGTACACGGTCGATGCGCTGTAGAGCACCAGCAAGGTGAAGGCATAAATCGCCACGCTGACGATCTTCCAGGGGCTGCCGTCGAGGCTGGCGATCACCAGCATCCAGACGCCCCCGACAAACGCCGCCACCGCCCCGACCAGATGCGTCCAGGCGTTCAGTTTTTCTCCGTGATACATGTGTCGCACACCTCGATTTCATTACCGCAGCGCGCAAGGCTCGGGCCTCGAGCGTAAAAGCGCAATGTTTCCGTTCAACGCAGGCAGGCGCCTGTCCTGATATTTGGGCACAATCGAGCGATACCAAGAAGAGTCCGCGCCATGCTGATCGACGAAGAATTGACCCTGAAGAAACTCGAGGTGTTCCTCGCCTTCATGCGCACCGGCAACCTCGCCCGCGCCGCCGCCGAGCTGCAGACCAGCAACGTCAGCGTGCACCGCGCGATCCATTCGCTGGAAAGCGCCCTGCGCTGCCCGTTGTTCAAACACGAAGGGCGCAACCTGACGCCACTGGAAAGCGCCTACGTGCTCGAAGAGCGGGCGCAGAAGCTGATTCAGGACGTGGTCGAAAGCGTGCGCCTGACCCGTGAAGCGGCCGGGTTCTCGGCCGAGCGCTTCAAGCTCGGCTCGCTGTATTCACTGACGGTGAAAACCGTGCCGCAGCTGATCATGGGTTTGAAGATCCGCCGCAGCGAACTCAACATCGACCTGATCCTCGGCTCGAACATCGACCTGCTCTACAAGCTGAAAAACATGGAAGTCGACGCGATCCTGGTGTCGCTGGACGACACCGTCAACGACCCGGACTGCGAGCAGATTCCGCTGTTTTCCGACGACATCTTCCTCGCCACCCCGGCGGATTCGCGCTTCGCCCAACGCAGCGAAGTGGATCTGGCGGAGGTGCGCGACGAAACCTTCATCACCCTCACCCAAGGCTTCGCTACCCATCAGGACGGTATTCGGGTGTTCAGGCAGGCGGGGTTCGAGCCGAAGGTGGCGATGCAGGTCAACGACATCTTCACCCTGCTGAGCATGGTCAGCTCGGGGGTCGGTTATGCGTTGCTGCCGGGGAGGATTGCGGCGGTGTACGAGAACCGGGTGAAGCTGATTCCGTTGCAGGAGAAGTACCGGTTGCAGCAGCACATTGGCGTGGTGTTCTTGAAGGCCAAGGAGCGGGATCCGAATTTGCTGGCGTTGCTGGCGGAGTGTCGGATGTATGCCAATCGCCAGACCTGAAACCGAGTCGCCTGCATCGCTGGCAAGCCAGCTCCCACAGGGTTTTGTGCTGATTCGGAAATCTTCTTACAACACAAAACCTGTGGGAGCTGGCTTGCCAGCGATGGCGTCAGCCCGAACGACAACTAATCTTCGGTTTAGCCCATCAACCCACGCATCAGCAGAAACAACACCGAAGGCCCGAGCAAGCATCCAAGTGCGGTATAGAACGCCGCCGTCAGGCAACCATAAGGCACCAGCTTAGGATCGGTCGCCGCCAACCCTCCGGCCACACCACTGGACGTCCCCATCAAACCGCCAAAAATCACCGCACTGCGCGGGTTGTTCAGACCAATCATCGGCGCCACGAACGGCGTCATGACCATCACCAGAATCGCCTTGATCAACCCTGCGGCGATAGACAGCGCCATGACCTCGGAACTCGCGCCAATCGCCGCGCCAGTTACCGGCCCGACGATGTAGGTCACCGCCCCTGCACCAATGGTCGTCAGACTCACCGCATCGGTATAACCGAATGCCATCGCCACACCGACCCCGGCAACAAACGACGTGCCCACGCCGACAAACAACGCCAGCACGCCAGCAAACCCGGCCCGCTTCAACTCATCGACACTCACGCCGAACGCCGTGGCAACAATCGCGAAGTCCCGCAGCATGGCACCGCCGAGCAAACCGATACCCGACAACAGTGGAATGTCCACGACACCTTTCTGACCGCCAGTCAGCGCCCCACCGACATACGACAGCACCAGGCCCAGCAAAATGGCGATGGCCGAGCCGTGCAGGCGGCCCTTGGTGAAGGTGTTGGACATCCAGTAGGACACCCACATGGTCAGGCCGACAATCAGGAAGCCGCTGATCAGCCCGTAGCCGGTGATGACTTTCATCATGGATTCGTACATGGCGCTCACCCCGCAGTCTTGGCAGGTGTGATCGGTGTCGGTTCCTTGTTACCGAGGCGCACCAGCACCGGCACCAAGGCAAAGGCGATGACCACGGCGAGCGTTCCCGCAAGGATCGCCATCGGGCCGCCCTTCAGCGCGCCGTAAACGTTCTGCTGCGCGGCCATGGCAACCACGATCGGAATGTAGATCGCACTCCAGAACTCGACGCCCTGTTCGGTCTTGCCCTTGAGCCAGCCACTTTTGTTCAAGTAACTGCCCAACCCGATCAACAGCAGCATCGCAATACCGACACCGCCGACATTGGCCGGCACGCCGATCAACTTGCCGAGCAGTTCACCGACCCAGATACCCACCAGCGTACAAAAGGCGAGAAACGCCACACCGTAAATAATCATTGTTGTAGTCCTCAAAGTGCATCGTCGAATGTTGTTTTTGTTGTTCGAAGCCTGAGTCGGTGATTTAGGGTCGTCGGCCCTCCTCTTCACGCAACAGCGCCTGCAAGGTGTCGAGCCGGGCGCTGTCGAAGGCAGTGACAGTTCCCTGTTCGAACACCCGGCGCGCCAGCCCGGTCAGCACCGCACCGGGCGGCAGTTCGATCTGTAGTCGCACACCGCGCTCATAGGCGCTTTGTACGGTGCCGCGCCAGTCCACCACGCGGCACATGTTGAAGGCGAGGTCGTCGCGCAGCGCTTCTACCTTGGTCACAGGCCTTGCGCGACTGCCGCTCAGGTAAGCGATTTTCGGTGTTTTCAGTTCTATCTTTTTGAACGCTTCGGCGAGGGTTTGCGCAGGCTCATCCAGCAACGGGCAGTGCGACGGCACACTGACCGCCAGACGTTTCGCCAGCCCGGCGCCACGACTGCGTGCCAGCTCGGCGACCGCTTGCATCGCCTTGTCACTGCCGGCAATCACCACCTGGTTATCGGCGTTGATGTTGGCCAGGTACACCGGTGTTTCTGCGCCGTGCACCTGCACCAGCAGCGTTTCGACTGTGGATAATTGCAGACCGATGATCGCGGTCATGCCGAAGCCCTGTGGATAAGCCTGCTGCATCAACTCGCCACGCAGGCTGACCAGTTGCAGCGCATCGCTGAAGCTCAATGCTCCGGCGACCACCGCTGCCGGATACGCACCGATGGACAGGCCGGCGACGTAATCTGCGGGGAGTCCGTCCTGCAACAACTGCCGCGAGGCTGCAACCCCGGCGATCAGCAGGCAGAGCTGAACCGATCGGGTGCTGCGCAACGCTTCGCTGGAATCCAGCCGCAAGACATCTTCACCGAGGCTATCGCTGGCCTCGATCAGCGTTTCCCGAGGCAAACGCTGGAGCATGCCGGGCTGCTGCGCGCCCTGACCGGGAAACACCAGCAAACTGCTCACGCTGCCTGCTCCTGCGGGTTCCACGGATCAGACACCAGACAGGCTTCATGGGCGTTTTTCAACAGCACCCGCGCCGAGGCACTGGCCCATTCGCGCAGGGCGACGGCACCGAACGGCGTCTGCAACTGCATGTCGACCCGGCAGCTCGCCTGATCGAAAACCGCGACCAATTTGCGTGCCTGGTTACGGGTGATGAGTTGCGGTGTACGCAGGATCAAGTCGAGATCACTCGCCTCGTGCATTGCCGTAAAACCGCTGGCCAGTTCAAACCCGACACTGCCGCTGACACCCCAGATCCACCCGCAATCGTCGAGCATCGGCCGCAGTTGCCGCAGCGCCTGCATGACCGGCAGATCACGCTCGCTGTCCACATGACAAAGCGCCTCGGGACTGACCCGACAGGCAATCGAATCGACAGACATAAACGCCGCCAACCGCTGCTCGCGCAATACACCGCGCACGCCAACCGCAATCAGACCTTCAGCGCTCACGGCACGGCGCACCACCACCGGTTGCCCGGCAGCCAGCGATTCAATTGCCCACTGCGGCGCATCCGCCGGCAGTTGCGCCGGCGTCATGCCCCACAGCAGGTCGTGGGCCAGCGGCGTGCTCACCACTGCGCCCTCAACAGTTCACGTACGCGGCTTGAGGCTTCGCGATTTTTCGCGCCGAGACGATTGCTCAAGTCAGTCGCAGCAACATCGCCGATGGCTTGCTTCAGGCATTCGCCGACCCGCGCCAGATCCTCCGCCGTCGGCTGTTCGATCTGCTGCACCGACAGGGTTTCCCAGAGCAAGCCGAGGCTGGCGTAGCTGTCGATGTCATAAGCCATCGGCGGCACGCTGGACGCCAGGGCTTCCAGTTCTTCGACGCTGCGCAAAGTCACCCGCGCCGCCGAAGCCTTGCCCATCGCATGCACCATCACCCCCGGATCACGCAGGGCGATCAAGCGGTTGGCCTGATAACCGTGGGCCAGAAACGCCCCGGACATGGCCTTGCCCACCAGCAGCGCAATCACCGGATGCCCGGCCAGACGCGCACGGGCGTAAGCGTCCGCCGCACCGGCCAAGGCCTGATGAATGCCGAAGGCTTCTTCGCGGCGACCGTAGGCCTGACTCGGCACATCGACGATGGCGATCAAGGGACGTTTTTGCGCTTTGTCACGGTCAGCGGTGATCGCGTCATCTACAGCCTTGGCCAGGCCCCAGCCTTCGAGCAAACCGACTTCGCCGTTGCGAGCGCGAGGGAAACGGTTTTGCGGATCGGCGACCACCGCGATAAACCGCCCGAGCTCACCGTCAGCGACTTTCAGCGATGCCGGCAAACCCTGAACGGCATTCGCGCCAGCGCTCAAGGCGTTGAACCAGTTCAAACCGCGCACGGAATAACCACTCATGAGCGCTCTCCTCGATACAGATGGCGAACCATCGAAGGCTCGACTTGCTTGTCAGTGTCCAGGCTCGCCAGCCGTTGCAGGAACCATTCGGCCCGCTGGCTGCGAGGCTGCTCCGGCAGGCCTTGTTGCAGCAACTCGCCGACCTGCCCACGAATCTGCGCGACATCATCGGCGACGTAACGATCCACCAGGCCACTGGCAAACCGTTGCTCACCGCCGGTCAGGCTCCAGATGAAGGGCCGGTCGCGGGAGTCGTATTCCTCGATCCCGGCTTCCTGCTCGATCACCTGCGGGCCGTTCAGGCCGAGGCGTGCTTCCTGGGTCACCAATAAATAGCTGCACAGCGCAGCGGCAATCGACATCCCGCCAAAGCAACCAACGCTGCCGGCCACCACACCGACCACCGGTTGGTATTGCTGCAGATCGACAATTGCCGCGTGAATGTCGGCAATCGCCGCCAGTCCGAGGTTGGCTTCCTGCAAGCGCACGCCGCCGGTTTCCAGCAGCAGGATGGCGCGGGTCGGGAGGCCTTTGCGGTTGTCCTCGGCGGCCAGTTCCAGTGCGCCGGCGATCTTTGCGCCGCCGACTTCACCGAGGCTGCCGCCCTGAAATGCACCCTCGATGGCAGCAATCACCACCGGCAAACCGTCGAGGCTGCCCTTGGCGATCACCACGCCGTCATCGGCCTGCGGCACCACGCCCTGACGTTCGAGCCACGGCGACATGACGCGCTGGAACGGGTCGAGCAGTTCACGGAAGGTGCCGGCGTCGAGCAAGGCTTTCGCCCGTTGACGAGCGCCAAGTTCGACGAAGCTGTGTTTGTGCAAAAGCGCTGAGGTATCAGTCATGACCGATCTCCTCGAAGCCTTGTTCCAGACGCAGACGCACCACGCCCGGAGTCGCGCCGAAGTCGTGGATATCGATGGCCATCGCCGGCGGCGTGGTGCCGTCGAACATCCGCGCAAACAGATGCTGCCAGCGCTGCTGCGCGCCGTTGACCGAGGTCTGCACGTTGATTGTCAGCTTGCCGGCCAGGCCCGGTTCGATCAGCACTTCCAGATCACCCGAGCCGACACAACCGACCAGCGCCCGACCGCGTGGCGGCTGCCCGGCGGGGAATTCAAAGGATAAGGTTTCCATCAAAACGCTCCCTGAAGGATGCCGTCGCGCTCGATTCGATCAAGCAGCAGAGTGGCGGCGAGCAAGTCGGCGGCGCCACCGGGCGAGGCATTCAATGCGATGAGTTGTTGATCCAGTTCGTGCAGGCGACGACGACCGGTGAGACTGGCGCTGCCACCGGCGTCGAGTACCGCCCGGGCGCCGTGTTGCATGGCGTGCAGGCCCTCTACGCCGGCGCGATAGAGGACGCAGGTATCGGCAAGGTCGGTCATGATCGCCAGCAAGCCATCGAGCCGGGCATTCTGTTCGCCATGGCCGGCGGCGCGGCTGCGCTTGAGCTGCGGCAGACCGCGTTGCACCACGGACGGGAAGCCAAGTTGCGCTTCTTCCCGGGCACCGCGAGCGCCGTAGCGTTGGGCGACTTGGGCACCGTGGCTCAGCGGGCGCGGCGCATCACGGTCATCGAGCAACGCCAGACGCGCGGCGCGCAGCGTGACGGCGCCAGCGCTGGTGGACTTGGTATCCAGCGCAGCAGCCGTGACCAGCAGGCCCAGCGCCCAGATCGCCCCGCGATGGGTGTTCACGCCGTTGGTGGTGGCGAGCATCGCTTGCTCGCCTTCCCGGCCGATGCGGCCAATGGCTTCGCGCAGCGGCAAGCCGATCTCGCCGAACTCAAGCGCAGCTTCGGCCATTTCCTTGAACGCCGGCCACAACGCCAGTGCCGAGGCGTGCATCAATCCGAGGTGCAGATCGGTGTGTGCACCGTTTCCGCGACGGTCGACCAATGCCGGTTTCGGCGACAGGTCAGCTTCGTCGATCAGCGCGTCCACGGCCAGATCCGCCAGCCGCTCCGCAAGGGTGATGGTTTTCGGTTGCAGGTTGAGTGCGTGCATTACCAGCTCCTGAACTTGGCGGGCGGGTTGTAGAGACCGCCGGACCACTCGACCAGATCGGCCACGCTCTTCGCCGCCAGCAATTCGCGGGTAGCGTCGGTGCGACGGATGCCGAGGTCTTCGGGCAAGGCGATCAGGCCTTCGCGGCGCATGCGTTCGGTGTCTTTCGGGTTGTGCCGCAGACCGATGGCGGTGACGCCGGCCACCGCTGCGATCATCGCCTGACGCTCTTCCAGCGAACGCGCCTTGTACAGGTAGGCGATGCCTTCTTCGGTGAGCAGGTGAGTGACGTCGTCGCCGTAGATCATGATCGGCGCCAGCGGCATGCCGCTTTTCTTCGCCACCTCCACCGCGTCGAGGGTTTCGACGAAGGTCGGTTTGCCGCCCTCCTGGAAGGTCTCGACCATTTGCACCACGAGTTTCTTGCCGCGTTCGAGCATCGGTTGCTGCGAATCGTCATGGCGCATGTCGAGCCAGGCTGGAGTGCCGTGACGGCGACCGCGTGGGTCGTGCCCCATGTTCGGTGCGCCACCGAAACCGGCGAGACGGCCTCGGGTTACGGTTGAAGAATGACCATCGCCATCGACTTGCAGGGTCGCGCCGATGAACAGGTCCACCGCGTATTGCCCGGCCAGTTGGCAGAACATCCGGTTGGAACGCAGCGAGCCGTCGCGCCCGGTGAAGAACACATCGGGGCGAGCAGCGATGTAGTTTTCCATGCCCAGTTCGGTGCCGAAGCAGTGCACGCTTTCGACCCAGCCGCTTTCAATCGCCGGGATCAGCGTCGGGTGCGGATTGAGCGTCCAGTTGCGGCAGATCTTGCCCTTGAGGCCGAGGGATTCGCCGTAGGTCGGCAGGATCAGTTCGATGGCCGCGGTGTTGAAGCCGATGCCGTGGTTCAGCGACTGCACGTTGTGTTTTTCGTAGATCCCGCGGATCGCCATCATCGCCATCAGCACGTGCACAGGCTTGATGTGGCGAGGGTCGCGAGTGAACAGCGGTTCGATGTAGAACGGCTTGTCCGCCACTACCACGAAATCGACCCACGATGCGGGGATGTCCACGCGAGGCAGTTCGCTGACGTCGTCCACCAGTTGGTTGACCTGGACGATGACGATGCCGTCGCTGAACGCGGCCGGTTCGATCAATGCCGGGGTGTCTTCGGTGCTCGGGCCGGTGTAGATGTTGCCGGCACGGTCGGCCATGAACCCGGCCGAGAGCACGACGTTGGGGATCAGGTCCACCACCAGCCGGGCGTAGAGTTCGATGTAGGTGTGGATCGCGCCGACTTCCAGCAGCCCGTCTTCGAGCAACTGGCTGATGCGCAGGCTCTGGGTGCCGGCGAAGGAGAAATCGAGCTTGCGGGCGATACCGCGTTCGAACAGGTCCAGATGCTCGGATCGACCGACGCTGGGCATGATCATGTGCAGGTCGTGGAGCTTTTCAGGATCGGCCTTGGCCAGCGCACGGGAAAGGAAATCCGCCTGCTTCTGATTGTTGCCCTCCAGCACCACACGGTCGCCGGGCAGGATCAGCGCCTCAAGCGCCGCGACGATCCTGTCGGTGGGCAACACCGCACCGTCGGCCAGCCCGCGCACCTTGTCGAGGCGGCGCTGCTTCTCGTCACGCCGCCGCGTCCAGCGCGAGTCGGGGGATATTGTTGTTGTCATGCTCACTCCACGGGGTTCGCTGTCGTGGAGTTACCTTAGGAGTGTCGGCTGGGGGCATCAATCAAGCGCGGCGGCGGATCATTACGCTCAGCGTAATGAATACTGGCCTCATCGCTGGCAAGCCAGCTCCCACAGTGATTGTGGTGAGCCAAGTTTTTGTGAACGGTCCAGAACCTTGTGGGAGCTGGCTTGCCAGCGATGAGGCCAGTGAGATCGCCACACACTCTGGATCAGTGGACAAGCCCCGCGTCCACCAACAGTGTCTCCAGCGCCAACAAATCCGGAACCTTCGCCACCTGCTCCCCCACCTGCACCGCCGCCTGCTCCAGCGCACACAACGGCACGTCGACATAACTCAACTGGCTGTCGAGCTTGTAAGAGCGCGGAATCCCCTGCACCAGCAGCGCAATGAACTTCAATTCCGGCCGCCCGCCGAGGGCGTTGAGGATGACGATCCGTGCGCGATCGCCGATGACGATCTTGTTGCCGCACGCCGACTCGAAACTCAGCAACGGAATCTGCCGCTCGCGCCAGGTCACCCGGCCCAGATACCACGGCGGCGTGTCGAGATCGAAGGCGCTGGACTGGTAGTCGATCAGCTCGGCGACGGCGACGTTGGGCAGGATCAGGTTGCGATCCGCCAGCGGCAGCAGCAGCCCCGTGAGTTGGCTGGTGCGCTGGTTGTGCCGGCGTTCATGCATGTTTTTTGCTCCACAGGGCGATGCTTTCGAGCAGCACCGATTCCTGGTACGGCTTGCCGAGGTAGTCGTTGACACCGATGGCCATCGCGCGGTCGCGGTGTTTCTGGCCGGTGCGCGAGGTGATCATGATGATCGGCAGGTGTTGCAGGCGCTCGTCGTGACGCACCTGGGTCGCCACTTCGAAGCCGTCCATGCGCGGCATTTCGATGTCGAGCAGCATCAGGTCGGGCATGTGTTCTTCCAGCAGCAACATCGCATCGACCCCGTCCTTGGCGGTCAGCACGTTCATGCCGTGGCGTTCGAGCAGCCGGCTGGTGACCTTGCGCACCGTGACCGAATCGTCGACCACCATCACCAGCAACGGCTTCTGCGGTTCGCTTTCGATTTCGTGACTGGCCGGACGCTGCGGCAACCGCGCCTGCATCGCGCGGATCGGCGCCAGCAGGTCGAGAATCAGCACCACCCGGCCATCGCCGAGGATCGTCGCCCCGGACACGCCCTGCACCGACGCGAACTGTGGGCCGAGGCTCTTGACCACGATCTCGCGGGTGCCGGCCATCGTGTCGACCTGCACCGCGATGTGCCGGTCGTTGCACTGCACCAGCAAGACCGGCACCGGCAGGCTCTGCCCGGACAGTTTTGGCCGTGGCGCGGTTTTCAGCAGCTCGCCCAGGTAGCACAGCTCATAACGCTGGCCGCCGTACTGATAACTCGGCGGATCGAGACGGAAATGCCCGTCCAGCTCATTCGGCAGCACACGGACGATGCCGTCGATGGTGTTCAACGGAATCGCGTATTGATCCTCGCCGCACTGCACCATCAGCGCACGATTGACCGACACGGTGAACGGCAGGCGAATCCGGAAGTGCACGCCCTGCCCCGGCACCGAGTCGATGCTCATGGTGCCGCCCAGTTGCCGGACTTCTTCGTGCACCACGTCCATACCCACGCCGCGCCCGGAAATCTGGGTGATTTTCTCGGCCGTGGAAAACCCCGGTTGGAGAATGAACTGCAACACCTCGCGGTCGCTGATGTCGGCGTCCGGCGCCAGCAGACCGCGCTTGATCGCCTTGCGCCGCACCGCGTCCAGCGGCACACCGGCGCCATCGTCGCGGATGTCGAACACGATGTCGCCGCCCTCGCGGGACAAGTCGAGGCTGATCTGCCCTTGCGCCGGTTTGCCCGCCGCCAGCCGGACTTCGGCGGACTCCAGACCATGGTCGACGGCGTTGCGCAGCATGTGCTCCAGCGGTGCGGCCATGCGTTCGAGGACGTTGCGGTCCATCTCGCCTTCGGCGTTGCCGACGCTGAACGCGACGTCCTTGCCCAGCTCTTCGGCGACCTGCCGGACGATGCGTTTCAAACGCGGCAACATGCGTTCGAACGGCACCATGCGCGTGCGCATCAGGCCTTCCTGCAATTCAGTGTTGATCCGCCCCTGCTGCTGCAACAGGTTCTCGGCGTCGTGGGTGCGTCGGTCGAGGGTTTCCTTGAGGTCGAGCAGGTCGGAAGCGGACTCGAACAGCGCACGGGACAACTGCTGCAGCTGCGAATGGCGGTCCATTTCCAGCGGGTCGAAATCTTCGTAGCCGAGGCGTTCGGCGTCCACTTGCTGGCGGCTGAGGATCCGCCCCTGGGTTTCGGTGTCGAGCCGGCGCAACTGGTCGCGCATACGCTCGATGGTGGTTTCCATCTCGTGCAGCGCGGTCTGCGCATCGCTGACTTGCTGTTCGATTCGCCCGCGGAAAATCGAGGTTTCGCCGGCGAGGTTGACCAGTTCATCCAGCAGCTCGGCGGAGACCTTGACCATGTCCGCCCCGGCCTCGGGCGCCGGGGCAGCAGGCTCGGCCTTGACCGCCACCGGCGGCACGGGTGCCGGGGTTTGCACGACCAGCGGATGGCTGAAATTCTGGATCGCGCTGATCAGCCGGTCCGCCGGAGGGCACGGCTGGCCGGCGCGCACCGCGTCGAGCATTTGCGCCAAGCGGTCCTGGCCGCGCTGCAACAGCGCGAACAGTTCGGCGCTGCCTTGCAGGGTGCCGGCGGACAGGCTTTCGTAAAGGTATTCCAGCTCGTGGGCGAGGTCGCCGATCGGGCCGATCTCCACCATCCGCGCGCCGCCCTTGAGGGTGTGCAGGTCGCGCAACAGGGTTTCCACTTCCTGGCGATTGCCGGGCTCGGCCTGCCAGCGCAGCAGCGCGGCGCCGGAGTTTTCGATGATGTCGAAACCTTCTTCGAGGAAGATTTCCAGCAGTTCAGGGTCGTGTCCGGGGCCGTCCTGCGTGACGGAAGCTGTCGGTGTTTCGGGACTGGCGCTCGGGCCCTGGCGGAAGCGGCGGATCGCTTCGATCAGGTCCTGCGCCGGATCCAGCGGCTGGTGCCGGTGCAACTGTTCGAGGAACAACGCCAGACGCTCGTGGCTCTGGCGCAACAGTCGGTCCAAGGCTTCGCTGTGGCTGTAACGACGATCCACCAGCCCTTCGTAAAGGCCTTCCAGCTCATGGGCCAGATCGCCAACGGCTTCGACCTCGGCCATCCGTGCGCCGCCCTTGAGAGTGTGCAAATCCCGTTGCAGCGACGACAGCGGTGCGCCGTTTTCCGGATCCTTCAGCCAGCGCTGCAAGGCTTGGCCGGCGCTGTCGAGGATGTCCACCGCCTCTTCGAGGAAGATCTCGACGATCTCGTCGTCCGGCCCGCTGTCGATGCGGTGTTGCTGCAGTTCGGCGGTGGCGCTGCCCAGTTCGCGGATGCTCAGGGTGCGGCTGCCATCGCTGCGGATCAGGCCCATGGCCGACGGATCGAGGCTCTCGTCGAGCAGTTCGTGCAAGGCGCGGATGCGTTGCGGTTGCGGGGTGATTTCCTGGCCGGCGGCCAGTTCATCGAGCATATTGATCAGCGCTTCGTGGGCCTGTTGCGCCTCATGGAAAAACCGCTCGCTGACCGCCAGGCTGCTTTCTTCGACCGCACCGTACAGGTCGAGCAAGGCTTCACACAGCACATCCACCGGCAGCAGATCCGCCAGGTGCGCGCCTTCGCCCAGGGTGGTCAGCTCATCCAGCAACGCGCTGAGCTCCTGACGTTCACCGGGGTGCTGCTGCCAGCGCTGCAAGAGGCTTTCGGCGTCGAGCAGGATGTCCATGCCCTGGGCCAGGAAGTTGTTGATCAGTTGCGGATCGCGCTTGACCCGCAACGCACTGCTCGGGGCGCTGAGGATCGATTCCAGGCGCTCGCCGAGCAGGGTTTCGGTGCGTTTGATCAGCGACTGCGCGCCGACAATCGGCGCCAGCGGATCGTGTTTGAGCTGACGCAGACCGACGCGGAACAGGCCCTCGGCTTCGAGCAGCAGCTCCACTTCGTCGAGGTCCAGCGCCAGTTGATGGGCCTTGAATTCCCGGGCCAGTTTGTCGAGCGGCGCCGCCAGTTCGGCAATCGGCGACACCCCTGCCATCGAGGCGCTGCCCTTGAGGGTGTGCAGCGCGCGCTGCAACTCGTCGCTGGCCTGCAACGGCACATGCTCGGCGGCCTGATCGAGAAAACGGTTGAGGCTGGCGAGGTGGGTCTCGGCTTCGTTGCGGAAGATCTCCAGCAACAGCGGATCGAGGGCCGCGACGTCTTCCACGTCTTCGGCCGGCAGCGGCGTGTCGCCTTTGGCCAGCGCGTGGGCGCGGGCCGCCAGTTGATCGACATCGTGGCGTTGACGCTGGCCGTTGGTGGCGAATTCGGCGATCAGGTCCGGCAACAGCAGCAGCGTGTCGGCCAGCAACTGGCGCACCGCCGGGCCGGGTTCGACACTGTGTTCCAGCACGCGGTTGAGCAGGTTTTCCACCGCCCAGGCCAGCTCGCCGAGGACCAGCGCGCGCACCATCCGGCCACTGCCCTTGAGGGTGTGGAAGGCGCGGCGCAGTTCACTCAGGGCGGCGCGGTCATCGGGCGCGGCAGACCAGCGCGGCAAGTATTCGCTCAGTACTTCGAGCACTTCCCCGGTCTCTTCGAGGAACACTTCGCGCAGTTCGTCGTCCACCGGCTCTTCATCGGCCGGTGGCGGCAGCAGGCTGCCCGGCGTGGTCAGCGCCGGCGGGTTGACCGCAGAGACCGGGCTGGCCAGCACTTCCGCCAACGATTGCACAATCTGCGGGTCGTCCAGCTCCTGCAAATCCTGCATCACCAGCGCTTCGCTGGGGCTGAGCACATCGTCGAGCACCGGCACATGCGGCTCGCCGGGCTGTTCGTCAGGAAAGAAGCCGAGGCTGGCGAGGCTTTTCTGCGCGATATCCAGCAAGTGTTCGCTGGGTGCCTGCGGATCGTCGGTCAGGCGTTCGAGGTAATACTCGAGGCTGGTAATGGCGTCGGCGAGGCTGTCGAGTTGCTGCCAGCCCGGTTCGTGAGAATCGAGCAACAGATGCTCGCGGATAAACCCGTTGCAGGCTTCGAGCAGGCTTGCCGCCCGCGCCAGCGGAATCATCGCCAGTGCGCCGCGCACCTGGGTCAGCAGCGCCGGCAGGCTTTGCAGTTGCTGGCGATCCCAGTCGGCGTCGATGTAGTCGACGATCATGTCCTTGGCCTGTTGCAGGCAGATGCGCGCTTCCTTGATCACGATCTGATGGATCTGCGTCAGGTCGGTGGTCGGCAGGCGCGAGTCTTCCGGGCTCTCCGGCTCCACCGTACCGACCATCCCGGCCAGCGTCGCTTCGACGTAGAGCAAGGCGCCGGCAACGTCCATCAGCGTGGCGTCATTCGGTTCGCGCTGGCCCTGCGCGAGGCTGAGCACCACCGCCAGTTGATCGATGATGACCTTGCGCGGCTGACCGAAACCGAGCACCGCGAGGGTGTCGGCGATCTGCCGCAACGGTGCGAGCAGGCTGTCCAGGTCCGAGGCGTGCTGGCGGTCGCTGCGCACGAACAGGTCGAGGCGTTCCTTGACCCGCACCAGTTCTTCGCACAGCGCCGCGAGCACCGAGCGCATGGCATCGCGGTCGGGGCCGGCCAGGCGCGCGCGTTCTTCGTCGACCATCGCGCTGTCGGGCAGCGCGTCGTCCAGGGAGTAGCGATCTTTCATGGTCAGCATCTGCCCGGTGGGATGTTCGGCTTTGGCGATATAAAACAGCAGGCTTTTCAGCAGTTCAGGCGGTGGCGGCTGGTTGAGGCCGGGCATGCCCTGTTCGAGCAGGCGCTTGAGTTCCTTGTCGGCGTCCTTGAACAGGCTGCGCAGGGCCGGGCTGTTGGCGATCCGCCCTTCGCGCATGCCTTCGACGAGTGCCGAGGCGACCTGCCACAACGGGCTCAGTGGCGAGTTACCGCTGAGTGCTTCAAGCCGGGTAAAGACCTTGGCCAGATAAGCGAGGTGCGTCTGGTCATCCTGTTCGCGAAGCAATCCGACCAGCGCCATTTGCAGCATCTGGCGTAATTTGCGCAGCACATTCGGCAGCTCCGCCGGTTCCAGCAGCGCCAGAGTTTCCTCGCCCAGAGGCGCCAGCTCTGGCAACTGCGGGCTGAACAGGCTGGTTTCCGACAACAGACTTTCGCCCCGGGCGCTGCGCAAATCGTTGATCAGCGGCAGCACCACCAGCGGCAGGTCACGGCGGGCGCCCTGCACGCGGTCGAGGTAGATCGGCAATTGACCCAGCGCCTGCAACAACAAGTGCAGCGCTTCGTCGCGGTGGCTGACGCGGTCGTTCTGCAACGCTTCGACCAGGTGCTCCATCTCTTCGGCCAGCAGCGCCGCGCCGTAGAACTCGACCATCTGCAGGCTGCCGTGGACCTGATGGATGCAGGCCAGGCATTCGTCCAGTCCGGGCACCGACTGCGGATCGTCAAGCACGGCTTCAATGGCCTGATGCGCCTGTCTCAGCGTCTCGGCTATTTCACCCTTGACCCATTCGAGGGCCACGTAGTCGTGCCGGTCACCCATAACCACTCCGCTCGACATGAACTCGCCCGCAGGCCTCACGCCTTGTCCGTGGCAGGCGCTGCCGCCGCCGCCGGCAAGGTGAACCCGGACACCGAGCGACGCAACTGGCTGGCCATTTTCGCCAGGTTGCCGATGCTCTCGGCGGTGGCCGTGGAGCCGGACGACGTCTGCGAGGTGATCTGCTGGATCACGTTCATCGTCAGGGAAATCTGCCCGGCCGAAGACGTCTGCTGCTGCGCCGCGTTGGAAATGCTCTGGATCAGCGCCGCGAGGGTCTTGGACACGCCTTCGATTTCTTCCAGGGCCACACCGGCATCCTGCGCCAGCCGCGCGCCGCGCACCACTTCGGTGGTGGTCTGCTCCATGGAAATCACGGCTTCGTTGGTGTCGGTCTGGATCGCCCGCACCAGCGTTTCGATCTGCCGGGTTGCGGCGGACGAACGCTCGGCCAGCCGTTGCACTTCGTCGGCAACCACGGCGAAACCGCGCCCGGCGTCACCGGCCATCGAGGCCTGAATCGCCGCGTTGAGGGCGAGGATGTTGGTCTGGTCGGCAATGTCATCGATCAGGCTGACGATGTCACCGATTTCCTGGGACGACTCGCCCAGGCGCTTGATGCGCTTGGCGGTGTCCTGGATCTGTTCGCGGATGTTGTCCATGCCGTGGATGGTGTTGTGCACCACCTCGTTGCCCTTGTTGGCGATCTCCACCGAACGCTCGGCCACCGCCGAAGATTCGGCGGCGTTGGCCGACACCTGATCAATCGATTGGGCCATGTCGTTGATCGCCGTCGAAGCTTCGGAAATCTGCTGGGCCTGATGCTCAGAGGCCTGGGCCAGGTGCATGGCGGTGGCCTGGGTTTCCTGCACCGCAGCGGCGACCTGGCCGGCGGTGAGGTTGATGGTGGCGACCAGATCGCGCAACTGGTCGACGGAATAGTTGATCGAGTCGGCGATGGTCCCGGTAAAGTCTTCCGTCACCGAGGCCGTTACGGTCAGGTCGCCGTCGGCGAGGTCTTCGATTTCGTCGAGCAGACGCATGATCGCGTTCTGGTTGCGTTCGTTCTTCTCGGCGGTCTCGCGCAACTGACGGTTGGTTTCCCGGACCATGACCATGCCGATCAGGATGATCGAAGCCAGCGCCAGCAGGCCCAGCACATAACCGCCGATGGTGTCGGTGTTGCGCCCGCCGGCGAGGTTCTCGAAACCGGTGGCCAGGTGCGAGGCTTCGTCGAGCAGGGTCTGCGACAGGCTGAAGATATTGGTGGCGGATTCACGGACCTTGAACAGCTCCGGCGAGGTTTCGAGGATTTCATCCACAGAACCTGAGACGAACTGGAACAGCTCGGAAATCTCGCTCAAGCGAGCGCGGGCGTCGCGATCTTCGACCTGACTGATCTTCAGCGTCGAGTTACCTTGCAGCATGCCGTTAAGCACCTGACCGAAGCGCGCAGCATCGCGACCGAAGGCGTCGGCGGCCTGCTGGGAATTTTCATCGCCCGACAGCACGGTGTTGACCGCGCCGAGAATCCGCTCGGCCAGCAGCGACTGACGCTGGGCCATCGCCACCTGCGCCGCCGGAGCGCCGCGTTGCAGGAGAATCTCGACGACTTTTTCGTATTCGATCTGCAACTGCGGCACGGTTTCGGCCAAAGTCGCGGCCACCTGATGCAGGGACAGCACGGTCTGTTCGCTGGAGAGAATCGCGTCGGTGTTTTTCAGCAGGCGTTCCCAGTCCAGCTGCACGGCGCGCATTTCCGGACGCACGGTGGACGGTGCCGGCGGCAGACCGGTGGCCGGGTCACCTTTCTTCAGATAGCTCCAGCGCTGGGCGAAGTCGTTGCGCGCATCGCTCAACAGTTTGAATGCGGCAGCCTTGCCGGCGGCGGCTTCGGTGGCGTTCTTGGCGATCCGCTGCGATAGCACCCGCAGCTCGCCGGCGTGGCCGATGTACTGCTTGTCGTAGTTGGCCTGGGTGTTGAGGTAAGCGAAGTTGGCGAACAGCAGCATGATGAACACGATCAGTGCGATGAACAGCACGATGATCTGCGAGCGGCTGCGCGAGCCTTCTGCGGGCTTGCCTGTTTTTGCTTTGATCATCGGTCCTCGCCTGTTAAACCGCGACGTGCATGAAACTCGGTGACTGCGCCAGCGCAAACAGGCTGAACACCCGCCAGTTCTGCTCGCGCCGGAAATAGCCCTTGATGAACTCGCCCTTGGAGCCTTGCCGTTTGCTGATCGAGACGGATTCGAAACTGCCCTGCTCGAAGTGCTGCAGGCCGAAGACTTCATCGACCAGCAAACCGGCAAACACGTCCTGATGCTCTACCACCAATACCCGCCGCTGTTTGCGCATCGGTGACAGCTCATGGCCGAAGAATCCGCACAGGTCCATGACCGGCAGCAGGCGACCGCGCAGGTTGGCCACGCCCTTGACCCACGGCTTGACGCCCGGCAGCTGGGTGACACGCAGTTCGGGCAGCACTTCGCTGACTTCGCCCATCGGCGTGACGTACCAGTGCTCGCCCAGACGAAAGCCGATGCCGCTCCAGCGATCCTGGCGCGCCGGTTGCGACGGCAGGTCCGCCGCCAGCAGGCGACAGCGCTGGTCGATCTGCCACAAGAGTTCGAACGCGGTCAGCGATTCACTCATGGCGGCGCGGTCAACCGGCCAGCACGTTGTTCAGGGTCTTGATCAGCGTGTCTTCGTCGACCGGTTTGGTCAGGTAGTCCTTGGCGCCCTGGCGGGTGCCCCAGACCTTGTCGGTCTCCTGATCCTTGGTGGTGATGATGATCACCGGGATGTGGCTGGTTTCCGCATCCTTGGTCAATTGACGGGTAGCCTGAAAGCCGTTGAGGCCGGGCATGACGATGTCCATCAGCACCGCGTCGGGCTTCTCCTGGCGGGCCAGGGCCACGCCGTCGGCGCCGTTTTCGGCTTTCAGCACTTCGTGCCCGTGCTTTTCCAGCATGCCGGTGAGTTTGTACATTTCGGTCGGCGAATCATCGACGATCAGGATACGTGCCATGGTCTTCCCCATTTTTCTTGTCGACACCGGGCCCGCTGGCCGAGCGTCTCTGTGCGTGTCTTACTGCGGCAAAGCGGCAGCGAAGCCCGGAACATGGGCCGAAATCGCGTCGAGCAGTTCTTCCTTGCTGAAAGGTTTGGTCAAAAATTGATCGGAACCGACAATCCGCCCCTTGGCCTTGTCGAACAGCCCGTCCCGGGACGACAGCATGATCACCGGCGTGCCCTTGAACGCGTTGTTGTTCTTGATTAAAGCGCAGGTCTGATAACCATCCAGACGCGGCATCATGATGTCGACAAAGATGATCCCGGGATGGTGGTCGGCGATCTTCGCCAGGGCGTCAAAACCGTCGATCGCGGTGATGACTTCGCACCCTGCATTTTTCAACAGGGTCTCGGCGGTGCGACGAATCGTTTTCGAGTCGTCGATCACCATGACCTTCAAGGCGCTGGACTGCTGTTCCATAAGGGGGCTCTACCGTCGCCTTTGCGAATCAATTTGTCCGTTTTGCGATGACTGATGGCTGGAAACCCTTGATGCTCAAGGGCCAGCACGGTTGGGAGCCTTTTTAGCACAGTCTCCAGAAGCAATCTATCGACGGGTTTTTCCTTGACCGAAAACCCGCCCGGAGCCACTCTGGCGGCACTTTTTTCATACCGATCCGGTAGCCAATTTTCGAGGAAAACCCAATGAGCGTTCGCGTCGGGATTGTCATGGACCCTATCGCCAGCATTTCCTATAAAAAGGATAGCTCGCTGGCCATGCTGCTGGCGGCGCAGAAGCGCGGCTGGGAACTGTTCTATATGGAACAGAAAGACCTTTATCAGGGTGAAGGCCAGGCACGGGCGCGGATGAAGCCGCTGAAAGTCTTCGCCAACCCGGAAAAATGGTTCGAACTGGGCGCCGAGCAGGATTCGCTGCTGAGCGACCTGAACGTGATCCTGATGCGCAAGGATCCGCCGTTCGACATGGAGTTCGTCTACTCCACCTACCTGCTCGAACAGGCCGAAGCCGCCGGCGTACTGGTGGTCAACAAGCCGCAGAGCCTGCGTGACTGCAACGAAAAGCTGTTCGCCACGCTGTTCCCGCAGTGCACGCCGCCGACCGTGGTCAGCCGCCGCGCCGACGTGCTGCGTGAATTCGCCGCCAAACATGGCGATGTGATCCTCAAGCCGCTGGACGGTATGGGTGGCACCTCGATTTTCCGTCACCGCGCCGGCGACCCGAACCTGTCGGTGATTCTGGAAACCCTGACCGCCCTCGGCGCCCAGCAGATCATGGGCCAGGCCTACCTGCCGGCGATCAAGGACGGCGACAAGCGCATCCTGATGATCGACGGCGAGCCGGTGGATTACTGCCTGGCGCGGATTCCGGCCCAGGGCGAAACCCGTGGCAACCTCGCGGCCGGTGGTCGTGGCGAAGCCCGTCCGTTGACCGACAAGGATCGCTGGATCGCTGCCCAGGTCGGCCCGACCTTGCGCGAGAAAGGCCTGCTGTTCGTCGGCCTTGACGTGATCGGTGAACACCTGACCGAAATCAACGTCACCAGCCCGACCTGCATCCGCGAGATCGACAACGCCTTCGGCACCGACATCGGCGGCCTGCTGATGGATGCCATCGAGAAAAAGCTGCAAGCTTGATGTGTGTCACATGCAGCCTGTCGCTTGATGCTTGAAGCCCAAGGCGAGAAACCAACATTGCGTTATCATGCGCGGCCTGTGAAAAACGCGATGTTGGTTTTCTTGTCATGACACTTCCGTCCGATCTGCCCGCTGAACTCGCCCATAAAGGCGTGCGCCCGGTCGATCGCCTCGGATTTACCCTGTTTCTCGCGGCGCTGATCCATTTGGCGCTGCTGCTCGGCGTGGGTTTCACCATGGTCGAGCCCAAGCAGATCAGCAAAACCCTGGAAATCACCCTCGCCACCTTCAAGAGCGAAAAGAAGCCGGCGAAGGCTGACTTCCTCGCCCAGGAAAACCAGGAGGGCAGCGGCACCCTCGACAAGAAGGCGATCCCCAAGACCACCGAGGTCGCGCCGTTCCAGGCAAATGAAGTCAAGAAAGTCACCCCGCCGCCGGCCGCCAGGCCGGAAGTGCAGGAAGCCGCGCCCAAGGCGGCCGTGACCACCGTCGCGCCAAAACCGAAAAAGGCGCCGACCAAAAAAGAAGAGGCGAAGACCGAGACCAAACCGACGGTCGATGCCCCGACTTTCGACAGCTCGCAGCTCTCCAGCGACATCGCCAGCCTCGAAGCCGAACTGGCCAACGAACAACAGCTGTACGCCAAGCGCCCGCGCATCCACCGCCTGAGCGCCGCCTCGACCATGCGCGACAAGGGCGCCTGGTACAAGGACGAGTGGCGCAAAAAGGTCGAGCGCATCGGCAACCTCAATTACCCCGACGAAGCCCGGCGCAAGCAGATCTACGGCAATCTGCGCCTGATGGTGTCGATCAACCGCGACGGCTCGCTGTATGAAGTGCTGGTGCTGGAGTCTTCCGGCCAGCCGCTGCTGGATCAGGCAGCGCAGCGCATCGTGCGGCTGGCGGCACCGTTTGCACCGTTTACCGGGGACCTGTCGGACATCGACCGGCTGGAAATCATCCGCACCTGGAAATTCGCTCGCGGTGACAAGCTCTCGAGCAACTGACACACCGCAGAACCCCTGTGGGAGCGAGCTTGCTCGCGAATGTGGTGTGTCATGCAACATTGATGTGACTGATCCACCGCTTTCGCGAGCAAGCTCGCTCCCACATTGGAACAGTGTTGTAAGCATCTCCAGCTTGTCAGTTCGCCCCCCGAACGCCACACTACCGCACATGAAAAACGTCAGCCCCAGCTACCTCAAGCATCACTTCCTGATCGCCATGCCACACATGGCCGACCCGAACTTTGCCCACACCTTGACCTACATCGTCGAGCACACGGCCAATGGCGCCATGGGGCTGGTGGTCAACCGACCGCAAGAGCTGAATCTGGCCGACATCCTCGAACAACTGCGCCCGGACATCGACCCGCCAGCGCTGTGCCAGCATGTGCCGATCTTCATCGGCGGCCCGGTGCAGACCGATCGCGGCTTTGTGCTGCACCCGGCGGGCAAGACGTTCCAGGCCACCGTCGAACTGGACGGCGATCTGGCACTGTCCACCTCGCAGGACGTGCTGTTCGCCATCGCCGACGGCGTGGGCCCGGCCAAAAGCGTGATCACCCTCGGCTATGCCGGCTGGGAAGCCGGGCAGCTGGAAGCCGAACTGGCCGACAACGCCTGGCTGACCTGCCCGTACGACGCCGACATCCTGTTCAACACCAGCAGTGAACTGCGCCTGGAAGCGGCGGCCAAACACCTGGGGATCAACCTCAGCCTGTTGACCAGCCAGGCAGGACACGCCTGATGGCCCTGCGCCTGATCCTCGGCTTCGACTACGGCACCAAACAGATCGGCGTGGCGGTCGGCCAGGTGATTACCGGCCAGGCCCGCGAACTGTGCACCTTGAAGGCGCAAAACGGTGTGCCGGACTGGAATCAGGTCGAAGCCCTGATAAAGGAATGGAAACCCGACGCCGTGGTGGTCGGCCTGCCGCTGAACATGGACGGCACGCCCAGCGAGATGTGCGCCCGCGCCGAGAAATTCGCCCGGCGCCTCAACGGCCGCTTCAACCTGCCTTTCTATACCCACGACGAACGCCTGACGACCTTCGAAGCCAAGGGCGAGCGACTGGTGCGCGGCGGACAGAAAGGCAGCTACCGCGACAACCCGGTGGACGCCATCGCCGCCGCCCTGCTGCTGCAAGGCTGGCTCGACGAAAACACCGCACTATTTGAATCCTGACAAGCGCTACGGCGCTTTTCTTTTGGTTACAACCCGAGCCCCGGTTCGCGAGAACCGGCTCGACCCCAAGAAGGAGCAACCATGAGCCTGCCCAATCCCGCCGATCTGATCAGCCAGATGGCGACCCGCCTCAAGGCGCACCTTGCCCAGCGTGAGATCAGCGAACCGCGTTACATCGGCATCCGCACAGGCGGCGTCTGGGTCGCCCAGGCCCTGCTCGAAGAGCTGGGCAGCGACGCGCCATTGGGCACGCTGGATGTTTCCTTCTACCGCGACGACTTCAGCCAGAACGGCCTGCACCCGCAAGTGCGCCCGTCCGCCCTGCCCTTCGAAATCGAAGGCCAGCATCTGGTGCTGATCGACGACGTACTGATGAGCGGCCGGACCATTCGCGCCGCCATGAACGAACTGTTCGACTACGGCCGCCCGGCCAGCGTGACGCTGGTCTGCCTGCTGGACCTGGACGCCGGCGAACTGCCGATCCGCCCGAACGTGGTCGGCGCGACCCTGTCGCTGGCCGCCCACGAGCGGGTCAAGCTGTCCGGGCCGGAGCTGGCCCTCGAACTGCAAGACCTTGCCCTTTAATCCGCCCTATTGAGAGTCCCCCTCGCGATGACGCCTCTAGATACCAAGCGCCCGCTGCAGCTCAATGATCAGGGCCAGCTGCGCCACTTCCTCTCGCTCGACGGCCTGCGCCGCGAGTTGCTGACGGAAATCCTCGACACCGCCGACTCGTTCCTCGAAGTCGGTGCCCGGGCCGTGAAGAAGGTCCCGTTGTTGCGCGGCAAGACCGTGTGCAACGTGTTCTTCGAAAACTCGACCCGCACCCGCACCACCTTCGAACTGGCGGCCCAGCGGCTGTCGGCGGACGTGATCACCCTGAACGTGTCGACCTCGTCGGCCAGCAAGGGCGAAACCCTGCTCGACACCCTGCGCAACCTGGAAGCCATGGCCGCCGACATGTTCGTCGTTCGCCACGGTGACTCGGGCGCGGCACACTTCATCGCCGAACATGTCTGCCCGCAAGTGGCGATCATCAACGGCGGCGACGGCCGGCACGCGCACCCGACCCAGGGCATGCTCGACATGCTGACCATCCGCCGTCACAAGGGCGGCTTCGAGAACCTTTCGGTGGCCATCGTCGGCGACATCCTGCACTCGCGGGTGGCGCGCTCGAACATGCTCGCCCTGAAGACCCTCGGCTGCCCGGACATCCGCGTGATCGCGCCGAAAACCCTGCTGCCAATCGGCATCGAGCAATACGGCGTGAAGGTCTACACCGACATGACCGAAGGCCTCAAAGACGTCGACGTGGTGATCATGCTGCGCCTGCAGCGTGAGCGCATGACCGGCGGCCTGCTGCCGAGCGAAGGCGAGTTCTACCGCCTGTTCGGCCTGACCACCGCACGCCTGGCCGGCGCCAAACCCGATTGCATCGTCATGCACCCGGGGCCGATCAACCGTGGCGTGGAGATCGAGTCGGCAGTGGCCGACGGCCCGCACTCGGTCATTCTCAATCAAGTCACCTACGGCATCGCGATCCGTATGGCCGTGCTGTCCATGGCCATGAGCGGACAAACAGCGCAGCGTCAATTCGAGCAGGAGAACGCCCAGTGAAGCTCAGCATTCTCGGCGCCCGCGTCATCGATCCAAGCAGCGGCCTGGATCAAATCACCGATATTCACGTTGAAGCCTGCAAGATCGTCGCCCTCGGCGCTGCACCGGCCGGTTTCACCGCCGTCGAAACCATCGACGCCACAGGCCTGGTGGCCGCTCCGGGGCTGGTCGACCTCAACGTCGCCCTGCGCGAGCCGGGCTACAGCCGCAAAGGCACCATCGCCAGCGAAACCCGCGCTGCGGCGGCCGGTGGTGTGACCAGCCTGTGCTGCCCGCCGAAAACCAAACCGGTGCTCGACACCTCCGCCGTGGCCGAGCTGATCCTCGACCGCGCCCGCGAGGCCGGCAACACCAAGGTGTTCCCGATCGGTGCCCTGAGCAAAGGTCTGGATGGTGAACAGCTGGCCGAACTGGTTGCCCTGCGCGACGCCGGTTGTGTGGCGTTCGGCAACGGCCTCGAAAGCTTCCGCAACACCCGTACCCTGTGCCGGGCGCTGGATTACGCGGCGACCTTCGACCTGACGGTGATTTTCAACTCGCAGGATCACGACCTCGCCGACGGCGGCCTGGCCCACGAAGGCGCCACCGCCAGCTTCCTCGGCCTGCCGGGTATTCCGGAAACCGCTGAAACCGTGGCCCTCGCCCGGGATCTGCTGCTGGTCGAGCAGACCGGCGTGCGCGCGCACTTCAGCCAGCTGACCAGCGCTCGCGGCGTGGCCCTGATCGCTCAGGCTCAGGCCCGTGGTTTGAAAGTCACGGCGGATGTTGCCCTGTATCAGCTGATCCTGACGGACGAAGCGCTGATCGACTTCAGCAGCCTGTACCACGTGCAACCGCCGCTGCGCACCCGCGCCGACCGCGATGGTCTGCGTGAAGCGGTGAAGTCCGGCGTGGTCTCGGCCATTTCCAGCCATCACCAGCCCCATGAGCGCGATGCCAAACTGGCACCGTTTGGCGCGACCGAGCCGGGCATCAGCAGCGTCGAACTGCTGCTGCCGCTGGCGATGACGCTGGTCGAGGACGGTCTACTGGATCTTCCGACCCTGCTGGCCCGCCTGAGCGCCGGCCCGGCCGAGGCCCTGCGCCTGCCGGCGGGCAAACTGGTGGTGGGTGGCGCGGCGGATATCGTGCTGTTCGATCCGAAGGCTTCGACCGTTGCCGGCGAAACCTGGCTGTCGAAGGGCGAGAACTGCCCGTTCCTCGGCCATAGCCTGCCGGGTGTGGTGCGTTACACGCTGGTGGATGGCCGGATCAGCCATCAGGCTTGATACCGAGTTGCCCCCAATCGCGAGCAAGCTCGCTCCCACAAGGTCACCACGAACCCTGTGGGAGCGAGCTTGCTCGCGAAGCTTTATTGGAAGGCGCCCCGCCCTTCGGCGTTACGCACCGACACCTGATCGTTCAGCGTCCAGAAGTCATACAGCACCCCCAGAAAGAACAACCCGCCGGTCAGCAGATACACCACCCCGCTGATCCACTTGCCCTGATACATCCGGTGCACGCCGAACGCGCCGAGGAAGGTCAGCAGAATCCACGCCACGTTGTACTCGATAGGGCCCGCGGCGAAACGCAGGTCGGCTTCGCGATCCATCGCCGGGATCAGGAACACGTCGATCAGCCAGCCGATCCCCAGCAACCCGAAGGTGAAAAACCAGATCGTGCCGGTTACCGGTTTGCCGTAATAGAAGCGGTGCGAGCCTGTGAAACCGAAAATCCACAACAGGTAGCCGATCACCTTGCTGTGGGTGTCTTTTTCCTTCACACGGGGCAGCTGATAGCTGTTCATTAAGACCTCGATTCACGCGATAGATAAATATTCTTTAATTCTTTGTGACTTTTTTACAGGTAGCCGACGTATGGCAAATGCTACCGTGTCTCCCGTCAAAGCCTTATAGCACCGGACTTCTGTCCGACAATTGCGTCTTTTTGCCGCTTATTTGGTTCCGTTGGCACCCGATTGAATCGACCAACGGCCTC
The DNA here is from genome assembly GCF_014863585.1 of Pseudomonas gozinkensis. NCBI lineage: Bacteria > Pseudomonadati > Pseudomonadota > Gammaproteobacteria > Pseudomonadales > Pseudomonadaceae > Pseudomonas > Pseudomonas gozinkensis. The sequence continues at coordinate 6,128,315 of NZ_CP062253.1, forward strand.
GGAAGTGACAAAAAAGCTGTTATAAAGTTGCGCGCTAACACACAAGAGCCCTGCCTAATGCGTCCATTTTTCAAGACATGGCTGACCATTTGCCTATTAATGCCACTGGCCGCCCACGCCACCAATCGTGAGCAACGTCTTCCCAACGTTAACGGTTTCACCCCCAAATCCCATGCCTCTGCTCCTTCGAACAAAGGCAAACAGGTCAAACACACCACGCTGAGCAGCAACGGCCGCAGCAAGCTGGTGCCACCGATGGCGACCAAGGAAAGCAGCAACGTCCTCAGTCGCGCGGTAAACGTCCTCGGTACGCCATACCGTTGGGGCGGCAGCAGCCCGAGTAAAGGCTTCGACTGCAGCGGTCTGGTGAAATACGCGTTCAACGACGCCACGTTCGACCTGCCACGCACCTCGAACGCCATGGCCAGCGGTCACGGCGAGAAAGTCGAACGCAAGGACCTGAAGCCGGGCGACCTGATTTTCTTCAACATCAAGAGCCGTCGGGTCAATCACGTTGCCATCTACCTGGGCAACGACCGTTTCATCCATGCGCCACGGCGCGGCAAGTCGGTGAGCATCGACACACTGAACAAGCCGTACTGGGAAAAGCATTACGTCGTAGCCAAACGCGTATTGCCGAAGGAACAGGGGCAGATGCGCGTCGTTCAGCGCTGAAGCTGGCTCGTCCGCACGCTCTGCGTCCGCTTTGGGGCGCGGAGCGTCCCGGGCTGCATTCCCACGCGGACGGTTCGACGCCTCGACGTGGGAACGATCAGAACAAAAAAATCGCAGCCCACGGGCTGCGATTTTTTTGTCTAGAAATTATCCGGCGTGCGCGCCTTTTCCCGCGCGTGCTCGCGGCTGATCAAGCCCTTGGTCACCAGATCCTTCAGGCACATGTCGAGTGTCTGCATCCCCAGGGAGCCGCCGGTCTGTATCGCCGAATACATCTGCGCCACCTTGTCCTCGCGGATCAGGTTACGGATCGCCGACGTGCCCAGCATGATTTCGTGCGCCGCCACCCGGCCGCCGCCGATCTTCTTGATCAGCGTCTGCGACACCACCGCCAGCAACGACTCCGAGAGCATCGAGCGCACCATGGATTTCTCGTCTCCGGGAAACACGTCCACCACCCGGTCGATGGTCTTGGCCGCCGATGTGGTGTGCAGCGTGCCGAACACCAGGTGCCCGGTCTCGGCCGCCGTCAGCGCCAGGCGGATGGTTTCCAGATCACGCATCTCACCCACGAGGATCACATCCGGGTCTTCGCGCAGCGCTGACCGCAGCGCCGTAGCGAAACTGCGGGTATCGCGGTGGACTTCGCGCTGATTGATCAGGCATTTGCGCGATTCGTGGACGAATTCGATCGGATCTTCGATGGTCAGGATGTGGTGATGGCGATGGGTGTTGAGGTAGTCGATCATCGCCGCCAGGGTCGTGGACTTGCCGGAGCCGGTCGGGCCGGTCACCAGCACCAGCCCCCGTGGCGCATCGGTGATCTTGCGAAAGACGTCACCCATGGCGAGGTCTTCCATGCTCAGCACTTTCGACGGGATGGTCCGGAACACCGCACCGGCGCCCCGGTTCTGGTTGAAGGCATTGACCCGGAAGCGCGCCACGCCGGGGACTTCGAAGGAAAAGTCGGTTTCCAGATGTTTCTCGAAGTCCACCCGCTGGGTGTCGTTCATGATGTCGTAGATCAGCTCGTGTACTTGCTTGTGATCCAGCGCCGGCAGATTGATCCGCCGCACGTCGCCATCCACGCGGATCATCGGCGGCAGACCGGCCGACAGGTGCAGGTCGGAAGCGCCCTGTTTGGCGCTGAAGGCCAGCAGTTCAGTGATATCCATAGCGTCCCTCAATTCCAGTAGAATGCCGCGAACCTTCAGACCGCTGGCGCCTCTTGATGTCCACGATAGCAGACAACATTCAACTGGTTAGTTCGCGAATCCGTAACGCCACCCAAGCCGCCGGACGCGATGAAAACAGCGTCCAGCTGCTGGCCGTGAGCAAGACCAAACCTGCACAAGCCCTGCGCGAAGCGTACGCCGCCGGCCTGCGCGATTTCGGCGAGAACTATCTGCAAGAGGCCTTGGGCAAACAGCTCGAACTGGCCGACCTTCCCTTGATCTGGCACTTCATCGGCCCCATTCAGTCGAACAAGACCCGCTCGATTGCCGAGCATTTCGCCTGGGTGCACTCCGTGGATCGTCTGAAAATCGCCCAACGCTTGTCCGAACAACGCCCGGCGGATCTGCCGCCACTGAATATCTGCATTCAGGTCAACGTCAGCGGTGAAGCCAGCAAGTCCGGCTGTACGCCGCAAGACCTGCCGGCCCTGGCCCAGGCCATCAGCGCCCTGCCGCGTTTGAAGCTGCGCGGATTGATGGCGATTCCCGAGCCGACCGAAGATCGCGCCGAGCAGGATGCTGCATTCGCTGCCGTTCAGAAGTTGCAGGCCAGCCTCGATCTGCCACTCGACACACTTTCCATGGGCATGAGCCACGACCTCGAGTCGGCCATTGCCCAGGGCGCCACCTGGGTCCGTATCGGTACGGCCCTGTTCGGCGCCCGCGACTATTCCCAATCTTGAACATTTCCAGATAAGGACCTGACATGAGCAACACGCGTATTGCCTTTATCGGTGCCGGCAACATGGCCGCCAGCCTGATCGGCGGCCTGCGGGCCAAGGGTCTGGAAGCTGCACACATTCGCGCCAGCGATCCGGGCGAAGAGACCCGCGCCAAAGTCAGCGCGGAACACGGCATCGAAACCTTCGCCGACAACGCCCAGGCTATCGACGGCGCCGACGTGGTGGTACTGGCGGTCAAGCCACAAGCCATGAAGCTTGTGTGCGAAGCGATTCGCCCGAGCCTGAAACCGAATCAACTGGTGGTCTCCATTGCCGCCGGCATCACCTGCGCCAGCATGACTGCATGGCTTGGCGAGCAGCCGATCGTGCGCTGCATGCCGAACACCCCGGCGCTGCTGCGCCAGGGCGTGAGCGGTTTGTACGCCACCAGCGCAGTGAGTGCCGAACAACGCCAACAGGCTGAAGAACTGCTGTCCGCCGTGGGCATCGCCCTGTGGCTGAACGAAGAGCAGCAACTGGACGCGGTCACCGCCGTCTCCGGTTCCGGCCCGGCGTACTTTTTCCTGCTGATCGAAGCCATGACCGCCGCCGGCGTCAAACTCGGTTTGCCGAAAGAAACCGCCGAGCAACTGACTTTGCAGACCGCTCTGGGCGCCGCGCACATGGCGGTATCCAGCGACGTCGACGCCGCCGAACTGCGCCGCCGCGTGACCTCGCCGGCCGGTACCACGGAAGCTGCGATCAAATCGTTCCAGGCCGGTGGCTTCGAAGCCCTGGTGGAAAAAGCACTCGGCGCCGCCGCGCACCGCTCGGCCGAAATGGCCGAACAACTGGGCAAATAAGGAGCCTTACATGATTGGATTGAACACCGTAGCGGTTTACGTGCTGCAAACCCTCGGCAGTCTGTACCTGCTGATCGTGCTGCTGCGCTTCGTCCTGCAACTGGTGCGGGCGAACTTCTACAACCCGCTGTGCCAGTTCGTGGTCAAGGCTACCCAGCCACTGCTCAAGCCACTGCGCCGGATCATTCCGAGCCTGTTCGGCCTCGACATGTCGTCGCTGGTGCTGGCGATCCTCGTGCAACTGGCGCTGATGGCGCTGACCCTGCTGCTGACCTACGGCACCACCGGTAATCCGCTGCAACTGTTGATCTGGTCGCTGATCGGCGTGACGGCGCTGTTCCTGAAGATTTTCTTCTGGGCCATGATCATCAGCATCATCCTGTCCTGGGTCGCACCGGGCAGCCACAATCCGGGCGCCGAACTGGTAAACCAGATCTGTGAACCGGCTCTGGCGCCGTTCCGCCGCATCGTGCCGAACCTCGGCGGTCTCGACCTGTCGCCGATCTTTGCCTTCCTCGTGCTGAAGCTGATCGACATGCTGGTGATCAACAACCTCGCGGTGATGACGATGATGCCGGAAATCCTGCGCCTGCTGATGTGAGCTGGTTTCGCTGGGACGGTGACGACCTGATTCTGGAGTGTCACCTGCAACCGGCCGCCCGCAGCGATGATTTCTGCGGGCTGCACGGTGATCGCTTGAAGATCCGCCTGACCGCGCCGCCGGTCGAAGGCAAGGCCAATGCATACCTGATGGGGTTTCTGGCCAAGGCTTTCGGGGTCTCCAAAAGTCAGGTCAGCCTGATCGGCGGTGAGCTGAACCGGCAGAAGCGAGTGCGCATCAGCGCACCGAAAAAGCTGCCGGACTTGCCGGGTCTGGCTTTACCTTGATCGTTCCCACGCTCTGCGTGGGAATGCATCCCGGGACGCTCCGCGTCCCTGCCGAAGCGGACGCGGAGCGTCCAATGAGGCGTTCCCACGCAGAGCGTGGGAACGAGCGCAAATCAGGCCTGATCGTTGCTTGCCGCTAACCCCACCGGTCTTTAGACTTACGCCTCATTTCAACGAGAGCAGGGTCGATGCCAGCTGCCTTTCCCCCCGATTCTGTTGGTCTGGTGACGCCGCAAACGGCGCACTTCAGCGAACCGCTGGCCCTGGCCTGCGGCCGTTCGCTGGCCGATTATGACCTGATCTACGAAACCTACGGCACGCTGAACGCGCAAGCGAGCAACGCCGTGCTGATCTGCCACGCCCTGTCCGGCCATCACCACGCTGCGGGTTACCACAGCGTCGACGACCGCAAGCCCGGTTGGTGGGACAGCTGCATCGGCCCCGGCAAACCGATCGACACCAACAAGTTCTTCGTGGTCAGCCTGAACAACCTCGGCGGTTGCAACGGCTCCACCGGCCCGAGCAGCCTCAATCCGGAAACCGGCAAGCCGTTCGGCGCCGACTTCCCGGTGCTGACCGTGGAAGACTGGGTGCACAGCCAGGCACGTCTGGCCGACCTGCTCGGCATCGGCCAGTGGGCGGCGGTGATCGGCGGCAGCCTGGGCGGCATGCAGGCGCTGCAATGGACCATCACGTATCCGGATCGCGTTCGCCACTGCCTGGCCATCGCCTCGGCCCCCAAGCTGTCGGCGCAGAACATCGCCTTCAACGAAGTGGCGCGCCAGGCGATCCTAACCGACCCGGAATTCCACGGCGGCTCGTTCCAGGAACAAGGCGTCATCCCCAAGCGCGGCCTGATGCTGGCGCGGATGGTCGGGCACATCACCTACCTGTCCGACGACTCCATGGGCGAGAAATTCGGCCGCGGCCTGAAGAGCGAAAAGCTCAACTACGACTTCCACAGCGTCGAGTTCCAGGTCGAAAGCTACCTGCGCTATCAGGGCGAAGAGTTCTCCGGGCGCTTCGATGCCAACACTTATCTGTTGATGACCAAGGCGCTGGACTACTTCGATCCGGCGGCGAACTTCAACGATAACCTGGCGAAAACCTTCGAAGGTGCCAAAGCGAAGTTCTGCGTGATGTCGTTCACCACCGACTGGCGCTTCTCCCCGGCCCGATCGCGGGAACTGGTGGACGCGCTGATGGCCGCGCGCAAGGACGTCAGCTACCTGGAAATCGATGCGCCGCAGGGCCACGACGCCTTCCTGATTCCGATCCCGCGTTATTTGCAGGCGTTCGGCAATTACATGAACCGCATTACGTTGTGAGAAAGCCATGAGAGCTGATCTGGAAATCATCCAGGAATGGATCCCCGCCGGCAGCCGCGTGCTCGACCTCGGTTGCGGCGACGGCGAGTTGCTGACCTGGCTGCGCGACCACAAACAAGTCACTGGCTACGGCCTGGAAAACGACCCGGACAACATCGCCGAGTGCGTGGCCAAGGGCGTCAACGTCATCGAGCAGGACCTGGACAAGGGCCTGGGCAACTTCGCCAGCAACAGCTTCGACATCGTGGTGATGACCCAGGCCCTGCAAGCCGTGCATTACCCGGACAAGATCCTCGACGAAATGCTGCGGGTCGGGCGCCAGTGCATCATCACCTTCCCGAATTTCGGTCACTGGCGCTGCCGCTGGTACCTGGCGAGCAAGGGCCGGATGCCGGTGTCCGAGTTCCTGCCGTACACCTGGTACAACACGCCGAACATCCACTTCTGCACCTTCGAAGACTTTGAAGAACTTTGTCGCGAACGTGAGGCGAAGGTCATTGATCGGCTTGCCGTGGATCAACAGCACCGCCACGGGTGGGCCAGTAAGCTATGGCCTAATCTGTTAGGTGAGATCGGTATCTACCGCGTCAGCAGCCCGGGGCTTGCGGATCACAGAATCGCGGTCTGAACCACGACATTGCGAGGAGAACGAACATGGGACGCTTGATTACCGTGCTATTGGCCGCCTGCCTGAGCCTGTCGGCCGTGGCCGCCGATGCCATCAAGGGCGAACGCAAGGAAGTGTTCGGTGATGTCACCGTGCATTACAACACCTTCAACTCCACCTTCCTGACGCCCGACATCGCCAAGGCTGCCGAGCTGATCCGCAGCAAGAACCAGGGCGTGATCAATGTCTCGGTGATCAAGGACGGCAAACCGCTGATCGCCCAAGTCACCGGCACCGTCAAAGACCTGACCAGCCAGAGCGTGCCGCTGACCTTCCGCCAGATCACCGAGCAAGGCGCGATCTACTACATCGCCCAGTACCCGGTGGAGCAGCAGGAAACCCGCACCTTTGAAATCAAGGTGCAGAACGGCGACAAGATCAACACCATCAATTTCAACCAAGAGCTTTTCCCTGGCCAATGATCAATCTCACGCAACTCGTACTGGCCAGCCATAACGCCGGCAAACTCAAGGAACTCCAGGCCATGCTCGGCGAATCGGTGCAACTGCGCTCGATCGGCGAATTCAGCAGCGTGGAGCCGGAAGAAACCGGTCTGTCGTTCGTCGAGAACGCGATCCTCAAGGCGCGCAATGCCGCTCGCATCTCCGGGCTGCCGGCGCTGGCCGACGATTCGGGTCTGGCGGTGGATTTCCTCGGCGGTGCGCCGGGCATCTACTCGGCGCGCTACGCCGACGGCAAGGGTGACGCGGCGAACAACGCCAAGCTGCTCGACGCCTTGAAGGATGTGCCTGAAGCCGAGCGCGGCGCGCAGTTCGTCTGTGTGCTGGCGCTGGTGCGTCACGCCGACGATCCGCTGCCGATCCTCTGCGAAGGCCTGTGGCACGGGCGCATCCTGACCGCCGCCAGCGGTGAGCACGGTTTCGGCTACGACCCGCTGTTCTGGGTGCCGGAGCGCAACGTGTCCAGCGCCGAGCTGAGCCCGAGCGACAAGAACCAGATCAGCCACCGCGCCCGTGCAATGGATCTGCTGCGCCAGCGTCTGGGCTTGAAATGACCGATAGCTCCTGCGCGTCGTCGCTGATTATCGGCGGCGCCGCCTCCTCGCCTCGGGCGCCGTTGCCGACGCTGCCGCCCCTGGCGCTGTACATCCACATCCCGTGGTGTGTGCGCAAATGCCCCTATTGCGACTTCAACTCCCACACCGCCAGCCCGGTGCTGCCGGAGCAGGAATACGTCGACGCGATGCTGGCCGACCTCGATCAGGATCTGCACGCGGTGTATGGCCGTGAGCTGAGTTCGATCTTCTTTGGCGGCGGCACACCGAGCCTGTTCAGTGCCGAAGCCCTCGGCCGCTTGCTCGAAGGTGTGAAACAACGCATTCCGTTTGCCGATGACATCGAAATCACCCTGGAAGCCAACCCCGGGACCTTCGAACAGGAGAAGTTCGTCGCCTACCGCAAACTGGGGATCAATCGCCTGTCGATCGGCATCCAGAGCTTCCAGCAGGAAAAGCTCAAGGCCCTCGGCCGCATCCACAACGGCGACGAAGCGGTACGCGCCGCTGGCATGGCGCGTCAGGCCGGGTTCGATAATTTCAACCTCGACTTGATGCACGGCCTGCCGGACCAGTCGCTGGACGATGCCTTGAGCGATCTGCGCCAGGCTATCGACCTGAAGCCGACGCACATTTCCTGGTATCAGCTGACGCTGGAGCCGAACACCGTGTTCTGGAACCAGCCGCCGGTGCTACCGGAAGACGACACGCTGTGGGACATTCAAGAGGCCGGGCAAGCGCTGCTGGCCGAGCACGGTTACGCGCAGTACGAAGTTTCGGCCTATGCGCAACCCGGTCGCCCGGCGCGGCATAACCTCAATTACTGGAGCTTCGGCGACTTCATCGGCATCGGCGCCGGCGCCCACGGCAAGCTCAGCCACCCGGACGGGCGCATCGTGCGCACCTGGAAGACGCGCCTGCCGAAGGACTACCTCAACCCGGCCAAAAGCTTCCAGGCCGGCGAGAAAGCCCTGACCAACGACGAGATGCCGTTCGAGTTCCTGATGAACGCCCTGCGCCTGACCGCCGGCGTCGAATCGCGCCTGTACCCGGAGCGCACCGGCCTGCCGCTGGAGAGCCTCGACGAACACCGGCGCGAGGCAGAACAAAGCGGTCTGTTGCAGGTCGAACCGTCACGTCTGGCGGCCACCGAGCGCGGACAACTGTTCCTCAACGACTTGCTGCAGAAATTTCTGAGCTGACCGCTCTTAAGGAAACCGCATGGATTTGATACTCGACCTGCTCGCCACCGTGTCCCGCTGGAGCCGCAGCAACCTCTCGGAAATCGCTCTGGCCCTGGTGGGCTGTTTGCTGGTGCTGTTCGGCGCCGACTTCAAGGGCTGGGTCGAGCAACGCCTGGGCAGCATCGCCGGCGCCCTGCGCGTCCCGTTGATGGCCCTGCTGTGCATGATCGGCAGCGGCGCAGCGCTGATCTACGCCACGCCCTGGGTGGTGAAGGGGCTGAGCCAGTTCAACAACTACAGCCTGGCGCCGGTGTTGTTGGTGGTGCTGGTGTTGATTGGCGTGGTCGCGGATCGCCGCTGATCGCGCATTGAGAACAGACAGGGAAGTTCATGAGCAAGAAACTGCTGGACGAAACAAGCAAATTTCTCAGCTTCGTGCTGCGTCATGAGCCTCAGGCGATCGGCCTGACGCTGGACTCTGAAGGCTGGACGAACATCGACGCCTTGATCGATGGCGCGGCGCGGGACGGCAGAACGCTGGATCGCACGCTGATTGAAAACGTCGTGGCGAGCAGTGACAAGAAGCGCTTTTCGATCTCCGCAGATGGCCAGTCGATTCGTGCCGTACAGGGCCACTCGACGAAAAGCGTGGAACTGCAGTTCGAAGAAAAGCAGCCTCCGGAAACGCTGTACCACGGCACGGCGACACGTTTCATGGACTCGATCAACGAGCAGGGATTGATCCCGGGGTCACGTCATCACGTGCATTTGTCCCAAGAAACTGCCACCGCTTCAGCGGTTGGGCAACGTTACGGAACGGTCGTGATTCTGCAAGTCGCCGCGCGGCAAATGCAGGAACAGGGTTTCAGGTTCTATCAGGCCGAGAATGGCGTCTGGCTGACAGAGCGAGTCCCAGTGCGCTACATCTCGATTCTGTAATGTCCTCAGCACACAAAAACAAATGTGGGAGCGAGCTTGCTCGCGAAAGCGTCATAACATTCAACATCTTCGTTGACTGCCAGACCGCAATCGCGAGCAAGCTCGCTCCCACAGTTTTTTATTGCGTGATGCTTAAGCGAGCTTTTCGAACTTCAGATCCCACACGCCATGCCCAAGACGTTCGCCGCGGCGTTCGAACTTGGTGATCGGGCGTTCGGCCGGGCGCGGCACGCACTTGCCGTCTTCGGCGAGGTTGCGATAGCCCGGGGCGACGTTCATCACTTCCAGCATGTATTCGGCGTACGGCTCCCAGTCAGTGGCCATGTGCAGAATGCCGCCGACTTTCAGCTTGCTGCGCACCAGTTCAGCGAAGGACGCCTGAACGATGCGGCGCTTGTGGTGACGGCTCTTGTGCCACGGATCCGGGAAGAACAACATCAGGCGATCAAGGCTGTTGTCGGCGATGCAGCGGTTGAGCACTTCGATCGCGTCGCAATCGTAGACCCGCAGGTTGGTCAGGCCCTGAGTCAGCACGCCGTTGAGCAGCGCGCCGACACCCGGACGGTGAACCTCGACACCGATGAAATCCTGTTCCGGCGCAGCGGCGGCCATTTCCAGCAGCGAGTGGCCCATGCCGAAACCGATCTCCAGCGAACGCGGCGCGGAGCGGCCGAACACCTGGTCGTAATCCACCGGCGCATCGGCCAGCGGCAGGACGAACTTCGGCGCGCCCTGATCCAGGCCGCGCTGCTGGCCTTCGGTCATGCGCCCGGCGCGCATCACGAAACTCTTGATGCGACGGTGTTGGCGCTCGTCGCCTTCTTCCGTCTGGATTGGCGTGTCGTTCGATTCAGTCATCAATAGCTCTTACTTGATCAGACCATCCAGCGGCGAAGAGGCGCTGGCATAGAGTTTTTTCGGCATGCGGCCGGCGAGGTAGGCCAGGCGGCCCGCGACGATCGCGTGTTTCATGGCTTCAGCCATCATGATCGGCTGCTGGGCGTGGGCGATGGCCGAGTTCATCAGCACCGCATCACAGCCCAGCTCCATCGAGATGGTGGCGTCGGAAGCGGTGCCGACACCGGCATCCACCAGCACCGGGATTTTCGCTTCTTCGAGGATGATCTGCAGGTTGTACGGGTTGCAGATCCCCAGGCCCGAGCCGATCAGACCGGCCAGCGGCATGACCGCGATGCAGCCGATTTCCGCCAGTTGCCGGGCGATGATCGGGTCATCACTGGTGTAAACCATCACGTCGAAGCCTTCCTTGACCAGCACTTCGGCGGCCTTGAGGGTTTCGATCACGTTGGGGAACAGGGTTTTCTGGTCGGCCAGCACTTCCAGCTTCACCAGATTGTGGCCATCGAGCAGCTCACGGGCCAGGCGGCAGGTGCGCACGGCCTCGACCGCGTCGTAGCAGCCGGCGGTGTTCGGCAGGAAGGTGTAGCGATCCGGCGACAGCACTTCGAGCAGGTTCGGCTCGCCTTCGATCTGGCCCAGGTTGGTGCGGCGCACGGCGAAGGTGACGATCTCGGCACCCGAGGCTTCGATGGCCAGACGGGTCTCTTCCATGTCACGGTACTTGCCGGTACCGACCAGCAAACGCGACTGGTAAGTACGACCGGCCAGAACGAAAGGCTTGTCGCTACGAACGATGCTCATGGGAAATCCTCTGTTGGGGTGAGGGTCTTGCAGAATTCTCGGCCCATGCAGGCCGGACAGCTAGCCGCCGCCGATGGCGTGCACCACTTCGACGTTGTCGCCGTCGTTCAAAGTGGTGTCGGCATGCTGGCTGCGCGGGACGATATCCAGATTGAGCTCGACCGCGACGCGGCGTCCGGTCAGATCCAGACGGGTCAGCAGGGCCGCAACGGTTTCACCGTCGGGCAGTTCAAAGGACTCACCGTTCAACTGAATGCGCATGCGCAACGCCGCCATCACTTTTTAGGGGGTGGCATTCTAGCCCGATCATGACCTAAAGGTCAGCACCAAGCGTCAAGCGGTTGGCTGCAGGCGCCAGGCGGCGAGTCCGAGGCACAGCCAGCCGATCAGGAACGCCAGACCACCGAACGGGGTAATGATGCCGAGCTTGCCGATACCGATGGTGGTCAACAGGTACAGGCTGCCAGAGAACAACAGGATGCCAACGGTGAACGAGATCCCGGCCCAGGCGACCAGACGCCCCTGAAGCTGGGTGGCCAGCAGCGCCACGCCGAACAGCGCCAGCGCGTGCACCAGTTGGTAGGTGACGCCGGTGTGGAAGATCGCCAGGTACTCCGGGGTCAGGCGGTTTTTCAGGCCATGGGCGGCGAATGCGCCGAGGCCGACACCCGTGAAACCAAAGAAGGCAGCCAGCATCAGAAAGCTACGCAGCATGTAGAACTCCAGTCAGACTCGATCGGCAGGGTCTGTATAATGGCCCGCTCAACCGGTTCGGCCAAGCCATCTCTATGCTGCGTTCATTTCTCCGTCGTTTCACGAAGGCCCTGCTCTGGTTAGCGGGCGGCAGCGTATTGCTGGTGTTGGTGTTTCGCTTCGTGCCGCCACCGGGCACGGCGCTGATGGTCGAGCGAAAGATCGAATCCTGGGTCGACGGCGAGCCGATCGACCTGCAACGCACGTGGAAGCCGTGGGACGAGATCTCCGATGACCTGAAGGTCGCGGTGATTGCCGGCGAAGACCAGAAATTCCCCGAGCACTGGGGTTTTGACCTGAGTGCAATCAAGGCCGCACTGGCCCACAACGAACTCGGCGGGTCGATTCGCGGCGCCAGCACCCTGAGCCAGCAAGTGTCGAAGAACCTGTTTTTGTGGTCCGGTCGCAGCTATCTGCGCAAAGGCCTGGAGGCCTGGTTCACCGCACTGATCGAAGTGTTCTGGCCCAAGCAGCGCATCCTTGAGGTGTATCTGAACAGTGTCGAATGGGATGACGGTGTGTTTGGTGCCGAAGCGGCGGCACGGCATCACTTTGGCGTAAGCGCCAAGTCTTTGTCGCGGCAGCAGGCGAGTTATCTGGCGGCCGTATTGCCCAATCCCCGGGTCTGGAGCGCCAGCCACCCGACATCCTATGTTTCACGCCGGGCCGGATGGATTCGCCAGCAGATGAGCCAGCTGGGCGGGGACAGCTACCTGCTGACACTCAATGATTCGCGCAAGGCACCGTGGGCCCAATGACTTTCTGACACGCACACAAAAACGCCCCGATCATCACTGATCGGGGCGTTTTTATTACCGGACTACCGATTACGCGGCAATCGACAACTTGAGCTTGTTCATCGCGCTCTTCTCGAGCTGACGGATCCGCTCGGCCGACACGTTGTACTTCTGCGCCAGGTCGTGCAGCGTGGCTTTCTCTTCTGCCAGCCAGCGCTGGTAGAGGATGTCGCGGCTGCGTTCGTCCAGCACTTCCAGCGCTTCGTGCAGGTTGTGATTGGAGTTGTCGCTCCAGTCGGCATCTTCCAGTTGACGCGCCGGGTCGTACCGGTGGTCTTCCAGGTAGTTGGCCGGCGACTGGAAAGCGCTGTCGTCGTCGGCTTCGGCAGCCGGATCGAAGGCCATGTCATGGCCGGTCAGGCGGCTTTCCATCTCACGCACTTCACGCGGCTCGACGCCGAGGCTTTCCGCCACACGGTGGACTTCCTCGTTGTTCAGCCAGGCCAGACGTTTCTTCTGGCTGCGCAGGTTGAAGAACAGCTTGCGCTGGGCCTTGGTGGTCGCGACTTTCACGATCCGCCAGTTGCGCAGGATGAACTCGTGAATTTCGGCCTTGATCCAGTGCACCGCGAAGGACACCAGACGCACACCCATTTCCGGGTTGAAACGCTTCACGGCCTTCATCAGGCCGACATTGCCTTCCTGGATCAGGTCAGCCTGAGCCAGACCATAGCCGGAATAGCTACGGGCAATGTGTACGACAAACCGCAGGTGGGCGAGCACCATCTGCCGAGCCGCCCCCAAATCCTGCTCATAGTAGAGACTCTCGGCCAGTTCACGCTCCTGCTCCGGCGTCAGCAATGGAATGCTGTTGACGGTGTGCACGTAGGCTTCCAGGTTTGCGCCTGGAACCAATGCATACGCAGGTTGCAAAGAATTGGACATACGGAAAAACCTCCGACTTACATACTCATGCTTTTCAGCATTGCGAAAAATTGACCGGAAACTCAAATGAAAGTTTCCTTAACCACTGAAAGGTCAATCACGCGCAAAAAAGATTCTACTTCGGCGCCAGCTCCCTGAGATGACGTGCGACTGCAATCCATGCACCGATATAACCCAACAGCACCGCGCCAAGCAAGAGCGACAGACCGTCGGCAACTGGCACGCCGGCCAGTGCGAAATCACTGCCGTACAAGCCGGCCAGTCCAACCACCGCGTCGTTCAGCCAGTTCAGGCCGAACGCCAATACACCCCAGGACAGCAGCCCCGCACCGAAGCCATACAGCGCGCCCATATAAAGGAAGGGACGACGCACATAGCTGTCGGTGCCGCCGACGAGTTTAATCACTTCTATCTCGGTGCGGCGGTTTTCAATATGAAGACGAATGGTATTGCCTATCACCAAAAGTAATGCGGAAACCAGCAACACCGTCAGACCGAAGACAAAACGATCGCCGAGCTTGAGGATGGCGGCCAGACGCTCGACCCAGACTAGATCAAGTTGCGCCTGTTGTACCTTGGGCAGCTCGGAAAGTTTTTGTCTTAATGCTTCCAGGGTCGACTTATCGACCTCGTTCGGCGTCACCAGCACCACGCCCGGCAGCGGGTTTTCCGGCAGTTCGCGCAGGGCTTCGCCCAGTCCCGACTGCTGCTGGAACTCTTCCAGCGCCTGGTCGCGGCCGACATATTCAGCATCAGCTACGCCCGGCATGGCTTTGATCTGGTCGCGCAACGCTTCGCCTTGGGCCGGACTGGCTTCGAGCTCCAGGTACAGCGAGATCTGCGCCGCGCGCTGCCACGAGCCGCCCAGACGCTCAACGTTGCTCAGCAACAGCGAAAGGCCCATCGGCAGGCTCAACGCAACCGCCATCACCATGCAGGTGAAGAAGCTGCCGATCGGCTGCTTGCCGAGACGGCGCAGGCTGTCGATCCAGCTGGCGCGATGGCTTTCGATCCAGGCACGGAACAACGTGGCGAAGTCCGGCCCGTCGTCATCGTCGTGCTTTTTCTTCTTTGGCGGTTGCGGATCGGCGGCCTTCGGGGCCACGCGCTCGGAAACCTTCGGACTACGTGTCGCACTCATTCGCCAGCCTCCCCGTCGCCGATCAATCGGCCGCGTTGCAGGGTCAGCATGCGATGGCGCATGCGCGCGATCAGCGCCAGGTCGTGACTGGCGATCAGCACGCTGGTGCCCAAACGGTTGATGTCTTCGAAGACGCCCATGATCTCGGCCGCCAGACGCGGGTCGAGGTTACCGGTCGGTTCGTCCGCCAGCAGCAGGGCCGGACGGTGAACGATGGCGCGGGCAATGCCGACGCGCTGTTGCTGACCGGTCGACAGGTCGCCCGGATACAGCTCGGCCTTGTCCGACAGCGCCACGCGCTCCAACGCCGAATCGACGCGCTTGGCGATTTCGACCTTGGACAGCCCGAGAATCTGCAACGGCAGCGCGACGTTGTTGAACACCGTGCGATCGAACAGCAGTTGATGGTTCTGGAACACCACGCCGATCTGCCGACGCAGGAACGGAATCTGCGCATTGCTGATGGTGCTCAGGTCCTGCCCGGCCAGCAGCAGCTTGCCGCTGGTCGGACGTTCCATCGCCAGCAACAGGCGCAACAACGTGGATTTACCGGCACCGGAGTGGCCGGTGACAAACAGGAACTCGCCGCGACGGACTCGAAAGCTCAGCTCATGCAAGCCGACGTGACCGTTCGGGTAGCGCTTACCGACCTGTTCGAAACGAATCATGAACGCTCCCGCTCGGCAAACAGTGCCTGGACAAAGGGTTCGGCTTCAAAGGTACGCAGATCGTCGATGCCTTCACCGACGCCGATGTAGCGGATCGGCAGGCCGAACTGCTTGGCCAGGGCGAAAATCACCCCGCCCTTGGCGGTGCCGTCGAGCTTGGTCAGCGCCAGGCCGGTCAGTTCGACGGTCTGGTTGAATTGCTTGGCCTGGTTGATGGCGTTCTGGCCGGTGCCGGCGTCGAGCACCAGCAGCACTTCGTGCGGCGCATCGGCGTCGAGCTTGCCGATCACCCGGCGAACCTTTTTCAGCTCTTCCATCAGGTTGTCTTTGGTGTGCAGGCGACCGGCGGTGTCGGCGATCAGCACATCGATGCCACGGGCCTTGGCAGCCTGCACGGCGTCGAAGATCACCGAAGCCGAGTCCGCGCCCGTGTGCTGGGCAATCACCGGAATCTTGTTGCGCTCGCCCCAGACCTGCAACTGCTCGACAGCCGCCGCACGGAAGGTGTCACCGGCGGCGAGCATGACTTTCTTGCCTTCCAGTTGCAGCTTCTTCGCCAGTTTGCCGATGGTGGTGGTCTTGCCGGCGCCGTTGACGCCGACCACCAGAATGACGAATGGCTTGTGCTGGGAAACGATTTTCAGCGGCTGCTCGACTGGCTTGAGCATTGCGGCCAGCTCGGCTTGCAAGGATTTGTACAGCGCGTCGGAATCGGCCAGCTCTTTACGTGCGACCTTCTGGGTCAGGCGCTGGATGATGACCGAAGTCGCCTCGACGCCTACGTCGGCGGTCAGCAGGCGGGTTTCGAGGTCGTCGAGCAGATCGTCATCGATCGCCTTCTTGCCGAGGAACAGGCTGGCCATGCCCTCGCCGATGCTGGCACTGGTCTTGGACAGGCCTTGCTTGAGACGGGCAAAGAAGCCGGCCTTGGTTTCTTCGGTGCGCGGGGCCTCGACCGGGGTTTCTACCTGGACTTCCACAGGAGCGACTGGCGCTACGGCGACCGGTGCAGGTGCAGGTGCAGGTGCAGGTGCAGGTGCAGGTGCAGGTGCAGGTGCAGGTGCAGGTGCAGGCTCGGGGATTTCGATAACCGGAGCAACCGGAGCAACCGGAGCAACTGCGACAGGCTCGGCAGGAACGGGCGCGGCCTCAATCACAGGCTCAGGTTCAGGCTCAACCACAGAAACCGGAACCGGCTCAGGCATCAAGTCAACCGGCGCAGGAATCACCGGCGTCACATGCGGCGCAGCCTCTTCAACCAATGCCACCGGTTCCTCGGCCACAGGCAAGGTCAGCCATGGCTGGGCAACCGGGGTCAGCGGCAATTCGGCGGCAGCCGGCGCTTCAGGCTCGGCCTCGGCCACCGGTTGCAGCACCGGCTCGGCAATCGGCAGCACAACCGGCGCCGGCGCTTCTTCTATTACAGGAGCGGGCGCAGGGGCTGGCTCAGGAATGGCGGTCGGCTGTTCGACGACGGGTTCCTGCGGTTTTTTGCGCAGCCATCCGAACAGGCTTTTCTTCTCGCCAGCCGCAGCTGGGGTCTTCTTGTCGTCGTTGGAACCAAACATGGAGGACGGCTATCTCACGGTAGCGACGCGCCACAGGGGCGCCCCGGCAAATAAATATTCGATGCAGAACAGACTGTGTTTCACCCAGCTTGTTCACGCGCAACATTTTGTCGAGGTGCAAGCGGCACCTCAAAAGATTGATCAACACGAAGGACTGGTAGGCCATCGTCGGGGAAAAAGCAGAGTCTAGCGGACAAAATCCAGATTAAATCCGCAATTAGCATCACCTGCCTGCCGATCAAAGGCCTTATAGGCGTGGCCCCCAGTAAAACGGATCAGTATCCTAGCACCCTCTCGCCCGCCGACGCTAAGACCAAGCGGGCAGCCCAACAGGTTTAAAAACGAATGAATGCTCTAGCCCGCCGCGCCGCAGGCCTGCTGCTCAGCACAGTCTGCCTGCCCCTTTCGGCCCTGGCGGCCGACCCGCAACCGACCCACGAATTTACCCTCGACAATGGCCTGAAGGTCGTCGTGCGCGAAGACCATCGCGCGCCGGTGGTGGTGTCGCAGGTCTGGTACAAGGTCGGTTCCAGCTACGAAACCCCGGGCCAGACTGGTCTGTCCCACGCCCTCGAGCACATGATGTTCAAGGGCAGCGAAAAAGTCGGCCCCGGCGAAGCCTCGCTGATCCTGCGCGACCTCGGCGCCGAAGAGAACGCGTTCACCAGCGACGACTTCACCGCTTATTACCAGGTGCTGGCCCGCGACCGTCTGGGCGTGGCCTTCGAACTGGAAGCCGACCGCATGGCCAACCTGCGCCTGCCGGCCGACGAATTCGCCAAGGAAATTGAAGTCATCAAGGAAGAGCGCCGCCTGCGCACCGACGACAAGCCGATGGCCAAGGCCTACGAGCGTTACAAGGCCATGGCCTACCCGGCCAGCGGCTATCACACGCCGACCATCGGCTGGATGGCCGACCTTGAGCGGATGAAGGTCGAAGAGCTGCGTCACTGGTATCAGTCCTGGTACGTGCCGAACAACGCCACGCTGGTGGTGGTCGGCGACGTGACTCCGGACGAGGTGAAGACCCTCGCCCAGCGCTACTTCGGGCCGATCCCGAAACGCGATGTGCCGCCGGCGAAAAAGCCGCTGGAACTGGCCGAACCCGGCGAGCGCCAGATCACCCTGCACGTTCAGACCCAATTGCCCAGCCTGATGCTCGGCTTCAACGTCCCGAGCATTGCCACCGCCGAAGACAAGCGCTCGGTCAACGCCTTGCGCCTGATTTCGGCGCTGCTGGACGGCGGCTACAGCGGCCGCATCCCGACCCAACTGGAGCGCGGCGAAGAGCTGGTGTCCGGCGGTTCGTCGAGTTATGACGCCTACACTCGCGGTGACAGCCTGTTCACCCTGTCGGCCACACCGAACACTCAGAAGAAAAAGACCATGGCCCAGGCTGAAGCCGGCCTGTGGAAACTGCTGGAACAGCTGAAAACCACCGCACCGTCCGCCGAAGAGCTGGAACGCGTGCGAGCGCAGGTCATCGCCGGTCTGGTCTTCGAGCGTGATTCGATCACCAGCCAGGCCACCGCCATCGGCCAGCTGGAGACCGTCGGCCTGTCGTGGAAGCTGATGGACAGCGAACTGGCCGATCTGGAAAGCGTCACCCCGCAAGACATCCAGAACGCCGCCAAGCTGTATTTCACCCGCGAACGTCTCAGCGTCGCCCACGTCCTGCCACTGGAGACGACTCATGAGTGAGCGCAAAACCCCACGCCTGCTGCTCGGCCTGATCGCCGTGGCCATCATCGGCTCAGCCGCGTTCTATCTGGTGCCGAGCGACAACACCAAGGCCAGCGAAGCGCTGGATAACGCTAAGTCCAGCCAAAAGCTGCAATCGCTGGCCGAACTCGACGGCAAGGCCCCGGCCAGCCGCAAGCTCGACGTGCAGACCTGGAACACCGCCGAAGGCGCCAAGGTGCTGTTCGTCGAGGCCCGCGAACTGCCGATGTTCGACATGCGCCTGATCTTTTCCGCCGGCAGCAGCCAGGACGGCAACGCGCCGGGCCTGGCCCTGCTGACCAACGCCATGCTCAACGAAGGCGTGGCGGGCAAGGATGTCGGCGCCATCGCTCAGGGCTTTGAAGGCCTGGGCGCGGATTTCGGCAACGGCGCCTACAAAGACATGGCCATCGCGTCGCTGCGCAGCCTGAGCGCCGCGGACAAACGCGAGCCGGCGCTGAAGCTGTTTTCGGAAGTGGTGGGCAAACCGACCTTCCCGGCCGACTCCTTTGCGCGCATCAAAAACCAGATGCTCGCCGGTTTCGAGTACCAGAAACAGAACCCCGGCAAACTCGCCAGCCTGGAGCTGATGAAGCGCCTGTACGGCAATCACCCGTACGCCCATTCCAGCGATGGCAATGCGCAAAGCGTGCCGAAGATCACGCTGGCGCAACTGCGTGAGTTCCACGCCAAGGCCTATGCGGCCGGCAACGTGGTGATCGCGCTGGTGGGCGATCTGTCCCGTAGCGAAGCCGAGGCGATTGCCAACCAGGTCTCCGCTGCGCTGCCAAAAGGCCCGGCGCTGGCGAAAGTCGAGCAACCGACCGAGCCGAAAGCCGGCATCGGCCACATCGAGTTTCCGTCGAAACAGACCAACCTGATGATCGCGCAACTGGGCATCGACCGTGACGACCCGGACTACGCTGCCTTGTCGATGGGCAACCAGATCCTCGGCGGTGGCGGTTTCGGCACCCGGCTGATGAGCGAAGTGCGCGAGAAGCGCGGCCTGACCTACGGCGTGTATTCGGCATTCAGCCCGATGCAGGCTCGCGGCCCGTTCATGATCAACCTGCAGACCCGCGCAGAAATGAGCGAAGGCACCCTGAAACTGGTGCAGGACGTGCTCGCCGACTACCTCAAGACCGGCCCTACCCAGAAAGAGCTCGACGACGCCAAGCGCGAACTGGCCGGCAGCTTCCCGCTGTCCACCGCGAGCAACGCCGATATCGTCGGCCAACTCGGCGCCATGGGTTTCTACAACCTGCCGCTGAGTTATCTGGACGACTTCATGCGTCAGTCCCAGAGCCTGACCGTCGAGCAGGTTCGCGACGTTCTGAACAAACACTTGAGCACGGATAAACTGGTCATCGTCAGCGCTGGCCCGACCGTGCCGCAAAAGCCGTTACCGGCCCCATCTGATAAACCTGCCGAGCAGCCGCTCGGGGTTCCGGAGCATTAATGGCCAGTCCAAAGAAACCTGTACAAAAACTGCACAACGGTGTGAACCAGTTGCGCATCATCGGCGGCGAATGGCGCAGCCGAAAGCTGAGCTTCCCTGATGCGCCGGGCCTGCGTCCGACGCCGGACCGCGTGCGCGAAACCCTGTTCAACTGGCTCGCACCGTATGTCGCCGGCGCCAAGGTGCTCGATCCGTTCGCCGGCAGCGGCGCGCTGTTTCTGGAAGCCCTGTCCCGTGGCGCGGCCATGGGCCAGGCACTGGATGCCAGCCATGTTGCGGTCTCCAGCCTGAAAGAACACCTCGGCACCCTGCGCTGCACCAACGGCCACGTGCAGACCGCCGATGCCCTGCGCTATCTGGAAACCCAGACCGCGACCGCGTTCGATCTGGTGTTCCTCGACCCGCCATTCAACCAGAACCTGCTGCCAGCGGTGTGCACGTTGCTGGAAGAGCGCCAATGGCTGGCCGATGATTCGTGGATCTACACTGAAAGCGAAACCGCGCCATCGACCCTCGGCCTGCCGGGCAACTGGCGCCTGCACCGTGAGCAGAAATCCGGGCGGGTGTATTACGCGTTGTGGCAACGTATGGCAGTGATCGCCGGTTAACCGACCGGCCTGAAAAAGCGGCGAGTCTCAGCCGAGGCTCGCTGCACTGCATCGAGAGCAATCGTGTCCCCTTCGTCAAAACCGTTCATCCCCGCCTTCGGCCTCGGCAACCCGCACCTGCAAACCTTGTGGGGGCCACTGTGGCGCAAAACCGTGCACCTTGATCGCCAGCGCGAACGGCTATGGCTGGACGACGGCGACTTCCTCGACCTCGACTGGCACGGTCCGCACAGCGCTGAAGCGCCTCTGGTATTGGTGCTCCACGGGCTGACCGGCTCTTCCAATTCGCCTTACGTTGCCGGAATCCAGGCAGCACTCGCCGCGCAAGGCTGGGCCAGTGTCGCGCTGAACTGGCGCGGCTGTTCCGGCGAACCGAACCTGTTGCCGCGCAGCTACCACTCCGGCGCCAGCGAAGACCTCGTCGAAACCATCCGCCACCTGAAAGCCAAGCGGCCACTGGCACCGTTGTATGCAGTCGGCTATTCCCTCGGCGGCAATGTGCTGCTCAAGCATCTGGGGGAAACCGGCAGCGCGAGCGGCGTGCTCGGTGCAGTGGCGGTGTCGGTGCCGTTTCGCCTCGATCAGTGCGCCGACCGTATCGGTCAGGGTTTCTCTAAGGTCTATCAGGCGCACTTCATGCGCGAGATGGTCGCCTACATCAAGAACAAGCAGCGCCAGTTCCAGCACGACGGACGCGAGGACGGTCTCGCCGCCCTCGCCGCCCTCGGCTCGCTGGAAAACATGCGCACCTTCTGGGATTTCGATGGCCGGGTGACCGCGCCGCTGCACGGTTTCGTAGACGCCGAGGATTACTATCGCCGGGCGTCCAGTCGCTACTTTCTCGGCGAGATCCGCACGCCGACCCTGATCATTCAGGCCGCGGACGACCCGTTCGTGTTTCCCCACAGCCTGCCGCAGGCCAGAGAGTTGTCGGCCACGACGCAATTCGAATTGCAGGACAAGGGTGGGCACGTCGGCTTCGTCGACGGCACGTTCCGTCAGCCAGGTTATTACCTGGAACGACGCATTCCGCAGTGGCTGGCCGATGCGGGGCGTGGGTGAGGTCATGAGCGATCAGGGCGAGTCGATCCGCTTCTGGCAAACCCCGCCGCTGGCCGGTGTTGAACTGCTGTCGGCACGCTACATCGAGCAGCGTTTCGCCCCGCACGTCCACGACGGCTACGTGATCGGCATGATCATGGCCGGCGCCCAGCGATATCGTTATCGCGGTGCCGAACACCTGGCCGGCAGCGGCACGCTGGTGCTGATCAACCCGGACGAATTGCACACCGGTCACAAGGGCACAGAAGACGGCTGGCTGTACCGGGCGTTTTATCCGGACACCGGCAAGATTGTTGCACTGCTTGAAGAGCTGGAGCTGCCGACTGCGCCGATGCCGGCCTTTGGCGCGACGCTGTATCGCGATCCGGATCTGGTCAACGGTTTCTGTCAGTTGCATCGTTTGCTGGAAAGCCCCGCCACCGCATTGCAACAGCAAACGGTGTGGCGGGAAATGATGATGCTGCTGTTGCAGCGTCACGCGGCGGTGCAGATCAACGGCAAGCCCGGCAAAGAGCACCGTGCGGTGGCGATGGCCAAGGAGTTGCTGCACGCGCAACTGGCGGCGCCGCCGTCTCTGGAAGAACTGGCGGCAGCGGTGAACCTCTCGCCTTTCCACTTCGCTCGGGTGTTCCGCCGCGCCACCGGGATGCCGCCGCACAGCTGGCTGATGCAGCAGCGGATCGCCTGCGCACGGGGTCTGCTGCAGAGCGGCTGCCTGCCGGTGGAAGTCGCTACACAGTTGGGATTTGCCGACCAGAGTCATTTGAGCCGGCAGTTCAAACAGGTTTACGGCGTGGGGCCGGCGGCCTATCGCAGTGCGCGGCTTTTGGAGTAAACAAAAAACAAATGTGGGAGCGAGCTAGCTCCCACAAAGTTATTCGCCCGTAGCAATACCGCGCGAAGGCTCGTTGATCCACTCGCTCCACGATCCGGCATACAGCGAACCCAGCGGATAACCCGCCAGGCTCAGGGCAAACAGGTTGTGGCACGCCGTCACCCCGGAACCGCAATAAGCCACCAGATCGTTCGGCGAACGCTCGCCGAGTTTTGCGGCGAAACGCTGCTTGAGCTGATCGGCCGGCAGGAAACGCCCGTCGCTGCCCAGGTTGTCGGTGAACGCTGCGCATTTCGCGCCGGGAATATGCCCGGCAATCGGGTCGATCGGTTCCACTTCGCCCTTGAAGCGCGGCAAGGCGCGGGCATCGAGCAGGGTCAGGTCCGGCTGGCCGAGGCGCTGCTGCAATTGCTCGGCGCTGAGCAGCAGGCTCATGTCCGGCTGACCGCTGAAGTTGCCCCGTGCCGTTGACGGTGGATCAAGACTCAACGGCAGCCGCGCCGCATGCCAGGCCTTGAGCCCGCCATCGAGAATGAACACGCCGTCGCGCTTGCCCAACCACGCCAGCAACCACCAGGCCCGCGCCGCATAGGCACCCGGGCCGTCGTCATACAGAACCACGTCGCTGTCGTTATTGATGCCGAACGCTTGCAGGCGCTCGATCAGCGCCGCCGGCTCCGGCAGCGGATGGCGACCGGTCACGCCCTTGATCACCGGACCGCTGAGGTCGCGTTCAAGATCGGCGAAGTTCGCCCCGGCAATGTGCCCCTCGGTATAGCTGCGCTGGCCGTAATCCGGGTCTTCGAGGGCAAAACGGCAATCGAGAATCACCAGCCCCGGTTGTGCCTTGCGGGCATCCAGTGCGGTCGGGCTGATCAGTTGCGCAATCGGCATAGCGAACGACTCCAGTGAGGAAATGGAATTACGGTCTTTCTTCGAGGGCCTGTGCCAGTGGCACGTAGAACTCTTCGAACAAGGCGTTGACCTCATCGCGAGCCTGCTCGGTGACGAACCCTGCTTCCAGCACCAGCACCTGATACACGCCACGCTTGATGGCCTGTTCGCTGAGGTAATTGGAATTCTCCCGGGTCGTGCACAGGAAGCGCACCCACGAGGTGAGGATGATCCACGCGTTGAGGGTCAGGGATTCGATCTGCACCCGGTCCATCTTCAGGATTCCGGCGGCAACGAACCCTTCGTAGATCGCCGCGCCCTGGATCACGCAGCGCTGGGAGAAACGCCGGTAACGCCCGGCCAGATCCGGATCGCTGTCGAGCAGATGCTCGAGATCGCGATGCAGGAAACGGTAGCGCCACATCGCCGACAGCAGTTCCTTGAGATAGAAGCGCTTGTCTTCGACCGTCGCGGCACGGCCCTGGGGCGGACGCAGGAAGCTGTCCACCAGGCTTTCGTACTCACTGAACAATACGGCGATGATCGCCTGCTTGTTGGGGAAGTGGTAGTACAGATTGCCCGGAGAAATCTCCATGTGGGCAGCGATGTGATTGGTGCTGATGCTGCGCTCGCCCTGCTGATTGAACAGCTCGAGGCTGTTCTGCACGATGCGCTCGCTGGTTTTGATCCGTGGGGCCATGGCTTGAGCTTTAATTCAGAGTGCGTTGGGGGGCATCTTACGACCTAACCGGAACGGGATAAAACCAGGATGCGCAAGGAAGCCATTTGACTTTCTAGAGCATAGACTCTAAAAAGTTCCTCACAACAACATCTCCGGAGCTGACGATGACTGCCGATATTGCCTACCTGCAAACGCTGCAACAGCCGCTGGAAGAGCTCAACCGGCTGTTCGATGCGCAGCGTGCCGCCTACGCCGCCAATCCGATGCCGCCTGCGGCCCAGCGCCAGCAATGGCTCAAGGCCCTGCGCGATTTGCTGAGCAGCGAACGGCAGGCCCTGATCGACGCCATCAGCTCCGACTTCAGCCACCGCAGCGCCGATGAAACCCTGCTCGCCGAACTGATGCCGAGCCTGCACGGCATTCATTACGCCAGCCAGCACATCAGCCAGTGGATGAAACCTTCGCGGCGCAAAGTGGGTGTGGCTTTCCAGCCGGCATCGGCCAAAGTCGTGTACCAACCGCTGGGTGTGGTCGGCGTCATCGTGCCCTGGAACTACCCGCTGTTTCTGGCCATCGGCCCGTTGACCGGCGCCCTCGCGGCCGGCAATCGGGTGATGCTCAAGCTCAGCGAGTCGACCCCGGCCACCGGCCTGCTGCTCAAGGAACTGCTGGCGCGGATCTTCCCCGAAGACCTGGTGTGCGTGGTGCTCGGCGAAGCCGATGTCGGCGTGGCGTTTTCGAAAATGCGCTTCGACCACCTGCTGTTCACCGGCTCCACCAGCGTCGGCCGGCATGTGATGCGCGCGGCGGCGGAAAACCTGACGCCGGTGACGCTGGAACTGGGCGGCAAATCCCCGGCCATCGTCTCCCACGACGTTCCGCTCAAGGACGCCGCCGAACGCATCGCCTTCGGCAAGACCCTCAACGCCGGCCAGACCTGCGTGGCCCCGGACTACGTGCTGGTCCCGGAAGAGCGCATCGGCGGTTTCGTCGAAGCCTATCGCCAGGCGGTGCGCGGGTTTTATCCGACGCTTGCCGACAACCCGGACTACACCGCCATCATCAACGAGCGCCAACTGGCGCGGCTCAACAGCTACCTCAGCGACGCCACCAGCAAGGGCGCGCTGTTGATTCCGCTGTTCGACCAAGGCCAGGGCCGGCGCATGCCGCACAGCCTGCTGCTGAATGTCAGCGACGAGATGACGGTGATGCAGGACGAAATCTTCGGCCCACTGTTGCCGATCGTGCCGTATCAGGATCTGGATCAGGCATTTGCTTACATCAATCAGCGGCCACGTCCTCTGGCTCTTTACTACTTCGGCTACGACAAACGCGAACAGAAGCGCGTACTCAGCGAAACCCATTCCGGTGGTGTCTGCCTCAACGACACGCTGCTGCATGTGGCGCAGGACGACATGCCGTTCGGCGGCATCGGCCCGTCAGGCATGGGCCATTACCACGGGCACGAAGGTTTCCTGACGTTCAGCAAGGCCAAGGGGGTGCTGGTCAAACAGCGCTTCAACGCGGCGAAGTTGATTTACCCGCCGTACGGAAAGTCCATTCAGAAACTGATCCAGAAACTGTTCATTCGCTAACGTCACCGCCGGGTAATAACAACAATGCACCCAAGCCTGACCGAAACACCTGCCCTCTCACGCCGTGGCCTGCTGAAATTCAGCCTGGGCGCCACGGCTTTCCTCGCCACCGCCGGCCTTGGTGCCAGCCTCAGCGGCTGTTCGTCGAGCGTATCGGCCAACGGATTCGCCACGTTGCGCAGCGGTGATCTGCTGTTTCTGCGCGCGCTGATTCCAGTGATGCTGGATGGCGCCGTTGCTGTGGAAAAGATGCCCACCGCTGTCGATGGAACCCTGAAGTCGCTGGATTACAGCCTCGATCACCTGTCGCCGGAAATGCTCAAGCTCACCCGGCAACTGTTCGATGTACTGGGCATGGCGGTGACGCGCGGGCCATTGACCGGAATCTGGGGCAGTTGGGAAAACGCCAGCCCCGAGGCGATCCGCCACTTCCTAGAACGCTGGGAAAACAGCTCGCTGAGCCTGCTGCGCATGGGCCACAGCTCATTGCTGCAAATGGTGATGATGGCCTGGTACACCCGCGCCGAATCCTGGGCCCACTGCGGTTACCCCGGCCCGCCCGCCGTCTGAGCCTGGCGACCCCACGCAAAACAATAATAAGAGAACCTGATCGATGCCCGTACCCGACCCGTTTCGCGAAGGCCTTGCCCGTGGCTGGAAAACCTACAACGGCGCGCAACTCACCGATGACCTGACCCTGGAAGCCGACGTCGCCATCATCGGCAGCGGCGCCGGTGGCGGCACCACGGCGGAAATCCTCAGCGCCGCCGGCTACAAAGTGCTGCTGATCGAAGAAGGCCCGCTCAAGACCAGCAGCGATTTCAAACTGCTGGAAGACCAGGCCTACAGCAGCCTCTATCAGGAAGGCATCGGCCGCATGAGCAAGGACGGCGCGATCACCATCCTTCAGGGCCGCGCAGTCGGCGGCACCACGCTGATCAACTGGACATCGAGTTTTCGTACGCCCGAGCCGACCCTCGAACACTGGGCCAAAGAGCACAACGTCAAAGGCCACAGCCCCGCCGACATGGCGCCGTGGTTCGAAAAAATGGAGCAGCGCCTCGGCGTCGCCCCGTGGATGGTGCCACCCAACGCCAACAACGATGTGATCCGCAAAGGCTGCGAACAGCTCGGCTACAGCTGGCACGTGATCCCGCGCAACGTGCGCGGCTGCTGGAACCTGGGTTACTGCGGCATGGGCTGTCCGACCAACGCCAAGCAATCGATGATGGTCACGACCATTCCGGCGACCCTGGAAAAGGGTGGCGAACTGCTTTATCTGGCCCGGGCCGAAAAGCTGTTGATCAACGGCGACAAGGTCACCGGCCTGCAATGCGTGGCGATGGACGACCGCTGCGTCGAGCCGACTGGACGCACCATCACGGTCAAGGCGCGGCACTACGTGCTGGCCGGTGGCGGGATCAACAGCCCGGCGCTGCTGATGCGTTCGGATGCACCGGATCCGCACAAACGGCTGGGCAAGCGCACCTTCCTGCATCTGGTGAACATGTCCGCCGGGCGTTTCGACGAGGTGATCAACCCGTTCTACGGTGCGCCGCAGTCGATCTACT
Organism: Pseudomonas gozinkensis; assembly: GCF_014863585.1. NCBI lineage: Bacteria > Pseudomonadati > Pseudomonadota > Gammaproteobacteria > Pseudomonadales > Pseudomonadaceae > Pseudomonas > Pseudomonas gozinkensis. The sequence continues at coordinate 6,155,673 of NZ_CP062253.1, forward strand.
CGGACCATTTCCAGTGGAAGGACGGCACCACCGGCCCGATGGCCTACAAACTCGAAGTGCCGCCGCTGCACCCGGCGCTGGCCGCGACTTTGCTCGGTGGTTTTGGTCAGGAAAGCGCGCAACACATGGCGGACCTGCCCCACACCCACGCGATGCTGGCCCTGCTGCGCGACGGTTTTCACCCGGACAGTCAGGGCGGCAGCGTCGAGTTGCGCGGTGACGGCTCGCCGGTGCTCGACTATCAGGTTTCGCCTTACACCTGGGAAGGCTTGCGCCGGTCATTCCACAGCATGGCCGAGATCCAGTTCGCCGGCGGCGCCAAAGCGGTGATGCCGATGCACGCCGATGCGCGTTACGTGAACAGTCTGGCCGAGGCCCGCTCGTTGATCGACAGCCTGAGTCTGGAGTTGTATCGCACACGCCTGGGCAGCGCCCACGTCATGGGCGGTTGCGCCATGGGCGAAGACCCGAAGACTGCCGTCACCGACAGCCTCGGCCGGCATCATCAGCTACGCAATCTGTCGATTCACGACGGCTCGCTGTTCCCCACCAGCATCGGCGCCAACCCGCAGTTGTCGGTGTATGGTCTGACGGCGCAGCTGGCGACATCCCTCGGCGAACGGTTGAGAAACCCGTGAAAAAGACGAAAATTCCGATCGTCTATAGTGCTTTCTTACCCAACAGGCGACTTTCCCGACCGGGACGGCTGCGATACCATCCGACTCCCCAACGGATTCCCGCCAGGACGACGCGATGAACCGAGTGTTGTACCCAGGTACCTTCGACCCTATTACCAAGGGCCATGGCGATCTGGTCGAACGCGCCTCGCGCCTGTTCGACCACGTGATCATCGCCGTCGCCGCCAGCCCCAAGAAGAATCCGCTGTTCCCGCTGGAACAACGGGTCGAGCTGGCCCGCGAGGTCACCAAACACCTGCCGAACGTGGAAGTGGTCGGCTTCTCGACGCTGCTGGCGCATTTCGCCAAAGAGCAGAACGCCAACGTGTTCCTGCGTGGCCTGCGCGCGGTGTCGGACTTCGAATACGAATTCCAGCTGGCCAACATGAACCGCCAGTTGGCCCCGGATGTGGAGAGCCTGTTCCTCACCCCGTCCGAGCGTTATTCGTTCATTTCCTCGACCCTGGTGCGGGAAATCGCGGCCCTGGGCGGCGATATCAGCAAGTTCGTCCACCCGGCGGTGGCCGAGGCCCTGACCCTGCGCTTCAAGAAGTAACGACCGTTCAAACGGCGCCCGCGTGCACTACGGGCGCCAATGCGGCACAATTGCGCGCATTGATTCATAGCGCCCGGGCTCCCCGCCCCGGCTGGAGTTAGCATGTCCCTGATCATCACCGACGATTGCATCAACTGCGACGTCTGCGAACCCGAGTGCCCGAACGCCGCCATTTCCCAAGGCGAAGAGATCTACGTGATCGACCCGAACCTGTGCACCCAGTGCGTCGGCCATTACGACGAGCCGCAGTGCCAGCAGGTCTGCCCGGTGGATTGCATTCCACTGGACGAAGCCCATCCGGAGACTGAAGAACAGTTGATGGAGAAGTACCGCAAGATCACCGGCAAGGCTTGAGCCCCTGACCCCGATCGCAGCGCCAGGCTGCGATCGCGTCATTCACGCTGCTCGAATCCTTCCCCTGTGCAGCCCAGGCAACGCACGAACGCTGCTTTCGCCGGCGCCACCACCAACGCCTCTCCCGCATCGCCAATCCCGCCACCCAGCGCGGTGAACGGCAACGACACGACGAACGCCCCGGCACCGATCACCGTCGCCACCACCAGCAATGGTCGGGCAATCAGCAGATCGCCGAGCATGGCGTAGGCCGGTGGATTCTGGATGGCGTAACGAGGGTCACCGCTGCCGCCTTCCGTGGCCTGAACGGTCAGGCTGAAGCACAGCAGCAGGGCGACGATGAGGGTTTGCAAGGACTTCATGGCACGATCCTTCGGGCTAACAGTGAGACAACTCACTATAGACCGTAGGACTTTTTCGGACGCTTTGCTCAGCTTTGGCAGCGCGGACACCAGACGCTGGCACGCTGACCGAGCTTCATTTCCCGCAGGCCCGTGCCGCAGACCTTGCAGTGCTCGCCGCCACGACCGTAGACAAACAGTTCCTGCTGGAAATACCCCGGCTGCCCGTCGCCACCGATGAAATCGCGCAACGTGGTGCCGCCGCGCGCGATGGCGGCAGCGAGGATGCGTTTGATCTCGATCGCCAGCTTCAAATAACGCGCCCGGGAAATGCCTTTGGCTTCACGGCGCGGATCGATACCGGCGGCGAACAGCGCTTCGGTCGCGTAGATATTGCCGACCCCCACCACCACCGCGTTGTCCATGATGAACGGTTTGACCGCCATCGAACGCCCGCGTGACAGCTGATACAAGCGCTCGCCATCGAACAGATCGGTCAACGGCTCCGGGCCCAGGCGAATCAGCAATTCGTGATTGAGCGGGTCGGTGCTCCAGAGCATCGCCCCGAAGCGCCGCGGATCGGTGTAGCGCAGGGCCAGGCCCGACTCCAGTTCGATATCGACATGCTCATGCTTGGCCGCCGGCATCCCGACTTCCACCAGCCGCAAGTTACCCGACATACCCAAGTGACTGATCAGCGTGCCGACCTCGGCATTGATCAGCAGATACTTGGCACGCCGCTCGACCAGCACGATGCGCTGCCCGGACAGGCGCACATCGAGGTCTTCGGGAATCGGCCAGCGCAGCCGCCGGTCACGCACGATCACCCGGCTGACGCGCTGGCCTTCCAGGTGCGGGGCGATCCCGCGACGGGTGGTTTCGACTTCCGGCAATTCAGGCATGAGTGTCTCGAATCAAAGGTCTTTTCAAATCATGAGCTTTTGAATCATGAGCTTTCGAATCAGTGTGCGCCAAGTTCGCGGATCGTCTGCTTCAACGTTTCGAAGTCGTAATCCGAGAGGCCGATGTATTCCAGCACCAGCGGCCCGACAGCCTGCCATTCGAAGTCTTCGGTCTGGTTGCCCAGCACCCGGTACGACGCGCAGATGTGCTCGGCCATTTTCAGGATCGCCAGCAGGTTTTTCATCTGACTGTTGCGCGAAGTCTCGTCGCTGAAGATCGCCAGGGCATTGTGGTGGTTGGCGATGGCCGCGCTGACGTGTTCCGGCAGGCGCCAGGACTTCGCGGTGTAGTAACCGACCACCGAGTGATTGGTGTTGTAGACATCGTTCTCGGTGTCCACGACCCGGCGCTCGGCACTTGCGTTGGCGTAGGCCTTTTCGAGCGTCGTCATGTAATCCGGGAAACGCTGAAGCATCAACGGCACGCCGCAGTCATGGAACAGACCCAGGGCGTAAGCCTCGTCGCTGGCCTCGGTGCCGACACGCTTGGCCAGGGTCAGGCAGGTCATGGCCACGTCCTGGGCGGTATCCCAGAAACGGTTGAGGGTGACGATAGTGTCGTCATTCATCTCGCCCTTGATCGACATCGCGTTGATCAGATTGACGATCGAACGACTGCCCAACAGGTTCACCGCGCGCTTGATCGAAGTGATCTTGTTGCTCAGGCCGTAATACGGCGAGTTGACGATTTTCAGCAGCGAGCCGGACAGGCCGGGATCCTGGGAGATCAGCTTGGCGATCGTCTCCAGGTCCGGGTCGGGCATGTATTGCTCCATTTGCAGATCCACCATGATCTGCGGCTGCGCGGGCACGCTGATGCCTTGCAGGGACTGTTGAATCTGTTCGGTGGTCAGCTCTTGGGACATAAGTACACACTCTGGGACAGGCGGCGATTCTAACCTCTAAAAACCGACGGACGACACATCGGGGGCAGATCGGCGGAAACTTTCATTCAAGACCATCTGGCCAATTCTGCCTTCATTCATTTGCAGGCCGGGCTGACGCGCCGCGTGTCCAGCGTCGAACCCGCGTGCGGCGCAACACGGTATACTCCCGCTCTTTTTTCCGGAGCGACGTCATGTCCCTGCCTAGCTTGCGCCTCAAAGCCAACGCCGACCGTCGCCTGCGCGCCGGTCACCTGTGGATCTACAGCAACGAAATCGACGTGGCCGCGACCCCGTTGCACGGCTTCAAGGCCGGCGACCAGTCGATCCTCGAAGCCGCCGGCGGCAAGCCGCTGGGCATCGTCGCCATGAGCCCGAACAACCTGATCTGCGCGCGCCTGCTGTCGCGCGACATCAAGCTGCCGCTGGACAAGTCGCTGCTGGTGCATCGCCTGAACGTGGCGCTGTCGCTGCGCGAGCGTCTGTTCGACAAGCCGTTCTATCGCCTGGTCTACGGCGATTCCGACCTGTTGCCGGGTCTGGTGGTCGACCGTTTCGGCGACATCCTGGTGGTGCAGCTCGCCTCGGCGACCATGGAAGCGCATAAAGATGACGTGATCGCGGCGCTGACCCAAGTGCTCAAGCCAAGCGGCATCCTGTTCAAGAACGACTCCGCCGCTCGCGACGCCGAAGGCCTCGAGCGTTACACCGAAACCGTGTTCGGCGTGGTGCCGGAGTGGGTGGCGCTGGAAGAGAACGGCGTGAAATTCGAAGCGCCGGTGGTTCAGGGCCAGAAAACCGGCTGGTTCTACGATCACCGCATGAACCGCGCACGTCTGGCCCCCTACGCCAAGGGCAAGCGTGTGCTTGACCTGTACAGCTACATCGGTGGCTGGGGTGTTCAAGCCGCCGCGTTCGGCGCCAGCGAAGTATTCTGCGTCGACGCATCGGGCTTCGCCCTCGACGGCGTCGAGCGCAACGCCGCACTGAACGGTTTCGCCGACAAGATGACCTGCATCGAAGGCGACGTCTTCGAAGCACTGAAGGAACTCAAGGCCAGCGAAGAACGCTTCGACGTGATCGTTGCCGACCCGCCTGCATTCATCAAACGCAAGAAAGACCTGAAGAACGGTGAAGGCGCCTACCGTCGCCTGAACGAGCAAGCCATGCGCCTGCTCAACAAGGACGGCATCCTGTTCAGCGCTTCCTGCTCGATGCACCTGCCGGAAGACGATCTGCAGAACATCCTGCTGACCAGCGCCCGTCATCTGGACCGCAACATCCAGCTGCTGGAGCGCGGCGGTCAGGGCCCGGATCACCCGGTACACCCGGCCATCCCGGAAACCCGCTACATCAAGAGCATCACCTGCCGTCTGCTGCCTAACAGCTGACAGACGCACAGCGTGGAAGCTATCGAAAGGGGAGCCCATGGGCTCCCCTTTCTTTTATCTCGCACTTTGCTTTCCTACATTTATCGCCCTGTCGACGCGCAGGACATTTCCGTGAATACTTTATTTACTGACATTTAACTTACACACTCACTTCCAACCGAAGATCACTCCGACAAAATTACTGGATTATTCCTACTTAATATTTGCTTGCGATTAATCCATTACAAACTATTATTAAGTCGTCACCACGGAGGTGACACCAACTAACCACGAAGCAACAATGAACAAGGAGTTCAATCATGAAAGCAATTACTCTGGAATCCCGCTCCCTCGCAAACCTGGCTTTTCTGGTCGCACCTAAAGCCCGTTAAGTAAGGTTGGCGCTGGGTATAGCCGGCTACCCAGCGCCTCTGACAAAGCACCTATCCAGAGCAGCGTGCCCCAACATGCATATAAACCCTTATTTATTCATACTGCCACGAACGCCCGGCCAGATAGTCTGGAACTACAAAGACCATACTCAACACGAACTTGACCTTGAGTACTCTTCCCGACTGACGCAACTTGTCCACAACCCTGACTTATATGACAGCAGCAACATAATAGACACACAGCTATTAAATGCCGGAATACTGATTTCTTCAAAAAACTCAGCACCTGCCTGGGGCTGGGATGAACTGTCCAGGATCTACCATATCGGGACTCGGGATATTCCTTGCGAACACACTCCCCGAAACATTCAGGAATGGTCCAGGCAATACCTCGAGCACTGCAATACAGTGCTTGCCACTCCACCGCCGGTCGACATCCCTGCGGATACCCGTCCGGACGCACTCATCGCCCTACCCGCACCGCTCGTACTGAATGACGACAGCCTGTCGAGTTCACTGACCCGGAGAAAGACCTGCCGATCCTTCACCGGCGCCGCCGTGTCGCTGGACGATGTCGGCACCTTGCTCTACCTGTCACTCGGTTACCTGCGAGAACGCGAAGCCGATTGCGACGACAGCATCGCCGATGGACTGAGCGCGCGGCGCAGCAGCCCTTCCGGGGGCGGGCTCAATGCCTGCGCCGGGTACGTGTTTGTCCAGAACGTCGACGGACTGGCGCCCGGCGTGTATGCCTACCACTCCGTCGAACACGCCTTGAGCTTCATCAACCCCTTGCCCGACACCGCGCCCGGCAATCTGCTGGGGGGCCAGCATTTCATCAATAACCTGCCATTGGGATTGTTCATCACCGCCCGCTTCGACCGGCTCTGGTGGAAATACCCCCACTCGCGCGCCTATCGAATGGCGTTCGTCGAAGCCGGGCACCTTTCACAGACGTTTCAGCTGGTGGCCACAGCCCTGGGTATGAACACCTGGCTGACGGGCGCGTTTTCCGATGATCAGGTCGAAACGTTGCTGAAGCTCGAGAACAGTGCAGAGCAACCCTTGTTCTTTGTCGGTTGCGGGGAAAGCGACGGTCAGGCGATGTGCCAGGAAATGCGTGACCTGCTGCGTGAGGCACAACCATGAGCGCCCTCGCCCCGGAACCGGTCTTTCAGTTCACCCTGAGTGACTGGAACACCCGCGCCTCGGTTCGCACCAGTTCTCACGATTACCGCTTACCGGATGACCTGCAGAAACAACTGGAGACCCGGCACTGGTTTCCGCCGGCGTTCCTGCCCTACCTGGCCCACCCGGTCATCGAAGCAGCGGGCCGTTCGATGCTGCATCGGCTTACGGCCCGGCATCTGGTGCATTTTCTCGACTACACCACGCTACTTGAACACCGAATCGTCAATCGCGCCGTCGAAACCATCGTCCACGGCGAGCTCCCGGTCGAGGTACCGGCGCCGATGAAAACGGCCGCACTCCAGCTCTACACCGACGAGGGCTATCACGCCCTGTTTTCCAGTCAGGTGGCGGAGCAGATTGCTGGCGTCTACGCCCTCAGCGCGCGTCCGGCGATGCCCAGGCGGATCACCCGGATGAACCTGCTGATTGCGCGCACCGGGCAGGAGCAACGGCCGCTGGTGTGCTTTCTTCTGGGTTTCGTCTCGGAAACCATCATTGCCCGTGAACTGCTGGATGTATGCCGCGACAGCCTGGTGTCCGGGGTCAACGACATGTTGCGCGATCACCTGACCGACGAAGCGCGCCACAGCCGCTATTTCACCGAAGTGTTCCACTACCTCTGGCTGCGCCTGGGCCCGCGACAGAGAACGTTCACCGCAACGACCTTGCTCGACATTTTCGCAATCTTTTTCGAAGTGGATGAGCTCTGGCTGCAGGAAAGCCTCAGTGGCGCAGGTATTGCTAACACGACGGTGACGGACATTCTCGGCACGATGACAACCACCCAGGCCAGTCAGCGGCGGGCTCGCGCCGGCAGCCTCGCCACACTGAACGCATTGAAGAAAGCCGGCTTTTTCAACGAACCTCAAAACCAGACACTATTTGCCAAGGCAGGACTGATCGATGGATGACGGACAACCTGTGGTAACCCGACAACAGCAGCGCGGAGCTGTCAGTCTTTTGCTGGCAATGGTGTTGCTCGGCGTCTTTCCACTGGATGTCCTGCTGCCTTCATTCCCCGCACTCGCCGAGCACTTTCGCAGCACCCCGGCGGACATCGCCCTGTCGATCAGCCTGTTCGCCGTCGGGATTGCCTTCGCCCAGTTGCTGATCGGGCCGCTGTCGGATGTGATCGGGCGCAAGGGCCTGCTGCTCGCCGGCATGAGCGTTTCGATGCTCGGCGCCCTCGGGTGCGTGATGACCTCGGACTATTCGCTGTTTCTGATTTTTCGGGTGGTGCAGGCGCTGGGGTGCGGTTGCTTCGTGCTGTCCCAGGCGCTGGTGCAGGACCTGTTTGAAGGCGAGCAGCGTGATCGCCTGCGGATCCTGATGGTCACCGCCGGCGGGATTTTCATCTCGATATCGCCGCTGGCCGGCACCTTTCTTCAGGCGACATTGGGCTGGCGCGGCAGTTTCTGGGTGTTCATCGCATTATCAGCCGCAGTGCTGCTCAAGGCCTGGCTGTTTCTGGAGAACACCCGACCGACCGGCAGTGGCACACATACGAACTTCCTCACGGCCTATCGACGGGTTCTGGGAGATTTCGACTTCGTCGGCTACTGGCTGATTTCAGCATTTGCATTCGCCTGCCATTTTTCATTCATCGTGATCTCGCCGCTGATTTTCATGGATCGGCTGCAACTGTCCGCTTACGAATTTTCGTTGATCCTGTTGATCTACGGTGCGGCTTACGTCACCGGGGGCATCCTCGCCAGCGTGCTGAGCAGGCGCATCAACAGCGGCCAGCAGATGGTCGTCGGCCTGAGCCTGATCCTGTTCGCCGGCGTGAGCATGCTGTACCTGTCGTCGAACCTTGCACTGGCTCCGGCGACCGTGCTGATCCCGATGCTGATCTGTACCGCCGGCACCACTATTGCCCGGCCGGCCGCCACGTCCCGGGCCATGAGTCTGTTTCCGGAAAACGCCGGCACCTCGGCCTCGGCCGGCAGCACAATCATTTTCATCTGCGGCGGGTTGATCAGTGCCTTGATCAGCCTGAGCCCGACCACTCTGCAATCCACGCTGGGCTACAGCTTCGTGATACTCAGCGGGGTGGCACTGGCACTGAACGCGCGGATCGGTCGGCGCAACGATCTGGTGGGGCAACCGGATAGCGATTAATCCTGCCGGTCGTCATCCCGCACGCTTCGTCAGCACTGGAACAACGCTTTGCGCCATTCCCTCCTGACGCCAGCGGTGTAGAATCGCGAGATTCATCGCCATTCATCCCCGGCGGGTTTATGAGCTCAGGCTGAGACCAGCGGCGATCCCGCAACGTCATCGGCAACATCAGGACACACGGCCATTTCTGAGTGTTCCAGACGTCAATAGAAGCTCACTCCCTTTTGATACCTGATTAGCCGCCCGGAGTGCTCCATGCCAGATTACCGCTCGAAAACATCCACCCACGGCCGCAACATGGCCGGCGCCCGCGCACTGTGGCGCGCCACCGGGATGAAAGATGACGACTTCAAGAAGCCGATCATCGCCATTGCCAACTCCTTCACCCAGTTCGTACCGGGTCACGTGCACCTGAAGGACCTGGGTCAACTGGTTGCCCGTGAGATCGAACGCGCTGGCGGCGTTGCAAAAGAATTCAACACCATCGCCGTGGACGACGGCATCGCCATGGGCCACGACGGCATGCTCTATTCGCTGCCGAGCCGCGAGATCATCGCCGACTCCGTCGAGTACATGGTCAACGCCCACTGTGCCGACGCCATCGTCTGCATCTCGAACTGCGACAAGATCACCCCCGGTATGCTGATGGCCGCCCTGCGCCTGAACATCCCGGTGATCTTCGTCTCCGGCGGCCCGATGGAAGCCGGCAAGACCAAACTGGCCAGCCACGGTCTCGACCTCGTCGACGCCATGGTGATCGCCGCCGACTCCAGCGCTTCTGACGAGAAGGTTGCCGAGTACGAGCGCAGCGCCTGCCCGACCTGCGGTTCGTGCTCCGGCATGTTCACCGCCAACTCGATGAACTGCCTGACCGAAGCCCTGGGCCTCGCACTGCCGGGCAACGGTTCGACCCTGGCCACCCACAGCGACCGCGAACAGCTGTTCCTGCAGGCCGGCCGCACCATCGTCGAGCTGTGCAAGCGCTACTACGGCGAGAACGACGAGTCGGTATTGCCGCGCAACATCGCCAACTTCAAGGCGTTCGAAAACGCGATGATGCTCGACATCGCCATGGGCGGTTCGACCAACACCATCCTGCACTTGCTGGCCGCCGCCCAGGAAGCCGAGATCGACTTCGACCTGCGGGACATCGATCGTCTGTCACGCAAGGTGCCGCAACTGTGCAAGGTCGCGCCGAACATCCAGAAGTACCACATGGAAGACGTACACCGTGCCGGCGGCATCTTCAGCATCCTCGGTTCGCTGGCCCGTGGCGGCCTGCTGCACACCGACCTGCCGACCGTGCATAGCCGCAGCATGGAAGAAGCCATCGCCAAGTGGGACATCACCCAGACCGACGATGAAGCCGTGCACCATTTCTTCAAGGCAGGCCCGGCCGGCATTCCTACACAAACCGCGTTCAGCCAGTCGACCCGTTGGGAAACCCTGGACGACGACCGTGAAAACGGCTGCATCCGCAGCTTCGAACACGCCTATTCGAAAGAAGGCGGCCTGGCCGTGCTGTACGGCAACATCGCCCTGGATGGCTGCGTGGTGAAAACCGCCGGCGTCGACGAGTCGATCCACGTGTTCGAAGGCAACGCGAAGATCTTCGAAAGCCAGGACAGCGCCGTGCGCGGCATCCTCGCCGACGAAGTGAAGGAAGGCGACATCGTCATCATTCGCTACGAAGGCCCGAAAGGCGGCCCGGGCATGCAGGAAATGCTCTACCCGACCTCGTACCTGAAATCCAAAGGCCTGGGCAAAGCCTGCGCTCTGCTGACCGACGGCCGTTTCTCCGGCGGTACTTCCGGTCTGTCCATCGGCCACGCTTCGCCAGAGGCTGCGGCCGGCGGCGCAATCGGTCTGGTGCAGGACGGTGACAAAGTGCTGATCGACATCCCGAACCGCTCGATCAACCTGTTGATCAGCGACGAAGAACTGGCGGCACGCCGGGTCGAGCAGGACAAGAAGGGCTGGAAACCGGTGGAAAAACGTCCACGTAAAGTGACCACCGCCCTCAAGGCCTACGCCCTGCTGGCGACCAGCGCCGACAAGGGTGCAGTGCGTAACAAGGCGATGCTCGACGGGCTGTAAGCGTCAAATCGCAGAAACAAAATGCCCCGCCAAGTGCGGGGCATTTTTTTGCCTTCAAGTTTACTGGGTGATCGTTCCCACGCTCCCGCGTGGGAATGCCTCAAGGGACGCTCTGCGTCCAGTGACGCGGAGCGTCACGGGCTGCATTCCCACGCGGGAGCGTGGGAACGATCATTGCGCTCTGCGCGGGAGCAATCACCGTAGCAATTACTGGATTTCTTCCGGCTTCACGATCACCCAGTTTTTGTCCGCCGTCACCGGCAGGCCTTCTTTCGCCTGGGCCGCTGCGTGCTTGGCCATCATGCCCTGGAGCTGGGTCATGTACTTGTCCTTGCGGTTGACCCACAGATGAATGCCACCCTTGGCCACGTCCACATCGTGGAACAGCATGTAGCCGTCGCTGGTCGGCGTGTCGCCACCCACCAGCACCGGTTTTTTCCATTCGTCGATGTAGGTCAGGATCGCCGCGTGCTTGCCGGCCATCCAGGTCGCCGGGGTCCACAGGTACGGGGTCAGTTCGAGGCCGAGGTTGGCCTTCTCGTCATACTTGCCGGCGGTGATCTGTTTGCGCGCGGTGGTCAGCTCGCCAGTCTCGCGGTTCTTCAGCAACGTGGTCACGCCGATCACGTTCTGCGGTTTGACGTTGTAGCCGTACTTCGGATCGGCCGCGACCATGCGCACCAGTTCTTCGGAGGCAGCAGTCATCACGTAAACCTCGATGCCGTTCTCCATCAGTTTGTTGTACAGCTCTTTCTGGCCGGTGAAGATTTTCGGCGGATTCACATCCAGGTTCTTGACCACGTCACCTTCGTAATAGGTCGCCGGCACCGGTTTGCCCGAGGCCATCAGTTCGTCGACGTAGCCCTTGAGTTCCTTGAGGGTGAAACCGGAGAACACCTGCGCCACCCATGGATAGCAAACCATGTCGTCGACTTCGCAGAGGCGGTAGTAGTAGCTGAACAGGCTTTCCTTGTGGTCGGCGGTGTCCTTGAACGGCATCAGTTTCAGGGAGGGGTCGAGCTTGTCGCGGGTGATCAGGCCCTTGTTTTCCATGAACGGCAGCAACGACTCTTCGAGGTCGTAGCGGTAACTGGTGTTGTCCATGTCGAACACCGCGTAGTTACCCTTGTTGGCGTTGGCGGCGATCATCGCGTCCAGTGCCTTGGCCTGATCCGCCGGCCAGTGTTTCAGGTCGGTGGCGAATGCCTGAGTGGCCAGGCCCATTCCCACAGTCAGTGCGACAGCCAGAAATTTCGGTGCAAACTTCATTGGCGCTTCTCCCTGGGTCAAAGAAATCGACGCTAACAAATAAATGTGACAGTCCCCGTCTGTCAGCGACCGTCCACGTCCGTTTCGCGCCAGCTGCATCTCCGAGAGCGACACCCGCTTATTCCAAAAACGACGGACGACCTTTGATTTCGGTATTAAATCATTGGAAATCAAGCTGTTAGGCTTGCCGGTTCGCAACAGCCCCGGAAGGTTGTTGGCACAGTCTTTTCTGGAGTCCCCATGAATCTGCCCCTGATTCTCAACTTGCTGGTGTTCCTCGCCCTGCTCTTCGGTCTGGCGCAAACCCGTCACACCACGTGGAGCCTGGCGAAAAAAGTCCTGCTCGCCCTGGTGCTGGGCGTGGCGTTCGGCGTCGCGCTGCACACGATCTACGGTGCCGGCAACCCGGTGCTGAAAGCCTCGATCGGCTGGTTCGATCTGGTCGGCAACGGTTACGTGCAGCTGCTGCAAATGATCGTGATCCCGCTGGTGTTCGCCTCGATCCTCAGCGCCGTGGCCCGTCTGCACAACGCATCGTCGCTGGGCAAGATCAGCTTCCTGACCATCGGCACGCTGCTGTTCACCACCGCGATTGCGGCGCTGATCGGCATCGGCCTGACCAACCTGTTTGGCCTGACCGCCGAAGGCCTGGTCGCCGGCACTCAGGAAATGGCCCGTCTGCAAACCATTCAGACCGACTATGCCGGCAAGGTCGCCGACCTGAATGTGCCGCAACTGCTGCTGTCGTTCATCCCGCAGAACCCGTTCGCCGACCTGGCGCGGGCCAAGCCGACCTCGATCATCAGCGTGGTGATCTTCGCCGCGTTCCTGGGGGTCGCCGCGCTGCAACTGCTCAAGGATGATGTCGAGAAAGGTCAGAAAGTGATCAACGCCATCGACACCCTGCAAGCCTGGGTGATGCGCCTGGTGCGTCTGGTGATGAAGCTGACCCCGTACGGCGTGCTGGCGCTGATGACCAAAGTGGTCGCCGGTTCCAACCTGCAGGACATCATCAAGCTCGGCAGTTTCGTGGTGGTGTCGTACCTCGGCCTGGGCCTGATGTTCGTGGTGCACGGTCTGCTGGTGTCGGCGGCCGGGATCAACCCGCTGCGCTTCTTCCGCAAAATATGGCCGGTGCTGACCTTCGCGTTCACCAGCCGCTCCAGTGCGGCGAGCATTCCGCTGAGCATCGAAGCGCAGACCCGTCGTCTGGGCATTCCGCAATCGGTGGCAAGCTTCGCCGCATCGTTCGGCGCAACCATCGGCCAGAACGGCTGCGCCGGTCTGTACCCGGCGATGCTCGCGGTGATGGTTGCGCCAACCGTCGGCATCAACCCGCTGGATCCGCTGTGGATCGCGACGCTGGTGGCGATTGTGACCCTGAGTTCGGCCGGTGTGGCGGGCGTGGGTGGCGGTGCGACCTTCGCCGCGCTGATCGTGCTGCCGGCCATGGGCTTGCCGGTTTCGCTGGTGGCGTTGCTGATTTCGGTCGAGCCGCTGATCGACATGGGTCGTACGGCGCTGAACGTGAGCGGTTCGATCACCGCTGGCGCGATTACCAGCCAGGTGATGCAGCAGACCGACAAGGCCCTGCTGGACGCCGATGAGCATGCGGAGCTTGCTCAGGCTTAAGTTCTACTTTGCCTGATCTACCCTCATCGCTGGCAAGCCAGCTCCCACAAGGGTTCCGGATGTTCACACAACATGTGATTCACCTTGGACACTGTGGGAGCTGGCTTGCCAGCGATGCTTTTAAGCTTTTTCCCAGACTTCGAAGTGGTAAGCCGGTTTGTCGCCTTCAGCCGGATTCGGCACGTTCGACACCAGTTTCCACTGGTTCAGATCGAATTCCGGAAACCAGGCATCCCCTTCCGGACTCAACGCCACACGGGTCAGATACAGACGATCCGCCTGCGCCAGTCCCTGCGCATACAACTGTGCCCCGCCAATCAGCATCAACTCATCGACGCCCTGCTCTTTCGCCCACTCTTCGGCGCGAACCACGGCAGCTTCCAGCGAGGGATAGACTTCCGCCCCTTCCAGCACCAGACCGGCCTGACGGCTGACCACGATGTTCAGACGGCCCGGCAACGGACGACCCAGCGAATCCCAGGTCTTGCGACCCATGATGATCGGCTTGCCGAGCGTCGTGGCCTTGAAGTATTTGAAGTCCCCCGGCAGGTGCCAGGGCATGCTGTTATCGACGCCGATCACGCGGTTTTCACCGAGGGCTGCGATCAGGCTGAGGGGGAGTGATTTAGTCATGCCGGCGAGGATACCAGAGCCGCCCTTACCCCGATAAGCGCCACAGCGGTTATGCTCACGGCTCAATCAAGCAACGGGATGCCGCGTGACTGAACTGACTTCACTGCAAAACCTCTGGCTCACCGAAACCGTGCGTCTGCGCGAAGAACACGCAGGCCCGCTGGACGATCTGGAAGCCAATCGCCTGGCCCGCGCGGCCGGCGGCGATCTGCCGGGACGCATTCAACGCCGCGCCCTGTGGCTGGCCGAGCGCGACGGCCTGACCTCGGCGCTCAAGCACTGGCTGCAAGGCGCGCGCCTGGCGCTGGTGCTGCTGGCGATCTTCGCGGTACTGAGCGGCGCCGGCCTGGCCTTTGCCGCACTGGGCCAGACGCCGGTCAACGTGTTCTGGGCCTTGGGCAGCCTGCTCGGGCTGAATCTGATCTTGCTGTTGAGCTGGGCGCTGGGGCTGATCTTCGCTGGCGAACATGGCGCCACACTCGGCCGCTTGTGGCTGTGGCTCAGTGAAAAACTTGCCCGCGATGCCAAGGCGGCGCAACTGGCGCCAGCCCTGCTGTTGATGCTGCAACGCCAGAAACTCAATCGCTGGGCGCTCGGTACGCTGGTCAATGGCCTGTGGTTGCTGGCGATGGTCAGCGCGCTGGTTTTGCTGCTGACGCTGATGGCGACCCGGCGCTACGGCTTCGTCTGGGAAACCACGATTCTCAGTGCCGATACGTTCATCAACATGACCCAGGCCCTTGGCACCTTGCCGGCGCTGCTAGGCTTCAACGTGCCGACCGTGGACATGATCCGCGCCAGCGGCGACACCGCGCTGAACATCGAAAGCGCCCGTCAGGCGTGGGCGACCTGGCTGGTCGGCGTGCTGGTGGTGTACGGCGTATTGCCGCGTCTGCTGTTGGCGCTGTTTTGCTTCTGGCGCTGGAACAGCGGCAAAGCGGCGTTGCGTCTGGACTTGAACCTGCCCGGTTACGCCCAACTGCGCGAACGCCTGATGCCGACCAGCGAACGCCTCGGCATCACCGACCCTGAGCCTGCGCAATTGCACCGCGTCGAAAGCACCGTCGGCGAACACGCCAGCGATGGCGCGTTGCTGGTGGCAATCGAACTCGACGATCAACACCCATGGCCACCGACGCTGCCGAAAAACGTCAGCAACGCCGGCATCCTCGACAGCCGCGAATCGCGCAACAAACTGCTCGAACAGCTCAGCCGCTTCCCGCCCGCGCGCCTCGCGATTGCCTGCGACCCACGACGGTCACCGGATCGCGGCAGCCTGGCGCTGATCGCCGAGCTGGCGCGCAATGCCGCCGCGACCCGTGTCTGGCTGTTGCAGGCGCCATCGGGGCAAGCGCTGGACGCCGAACGCCTCGGTGACTGGCACGTGGCGCTGCAGCAGCTGGAGCTGCCGTTCGCCGATTGCGCCCCGTTGAACTGGCTGGAGCACGGACATGACTGATGCCTGGAAAGCGCCGCTGAAACTGGCGGTGGTCGGCCACACCAACGTCGGCAAGACTTCGCTGTTGCGCACCCTGACCCGCGACGTCGGTTTCGGCGAAGTCTCCCATCGCCCGAGCACCACCCGGCATGTCGAAGGCGCGCGGTTGTCGGTGGATGGCGAACCGTTGCTCGACCTCTACGACACACCCGGTCTGGAAGACGCCATCGCCCTGCTGGATTTTCTCGAGCGCCTGGAGCGCCCTGGTGAACGCCTCGACGGTCCGGCGCGATTGGCGCGGTTTCTCGACGGCAGCGAAGCGCGCCAGCGTTTCGAACAGGAAGCCAAAGTACTGCGGCAATTGCTCGACTCCGATGCCGGCCTGTATGTGATCGATGCGCGCGAACCGGTGCTGGCCAAGTACCGCGATGAGCTGGAGGTACTGGCCAGTTGCGGCAAGCCGTTGCTGCCGGTGCTGAATTTCGTCAGCAGCGCCAACCACCGCGAGCCTGACTGGCGCGAAGCATTGGCGCGTCTGGGCCTGCATGCGCTGGTGCGGTTCGACAGCGTCGCCCCACCCGAAGATGGCGAGCGGCGGCTGTATGAAAGCCTCGCGTTGCTACTGGAAAACGCCCGCCCACAACTTGAACGGCTGATCGCCGATCAACAGGCCCAACGCCTCGCCCGTGAACAAAGTGCCGCGCGCCTGATCGCCGAATTGCTGATCGACTGCGCCGCGTGCCGGCGCAGTGTGGCGAGCAACGCCGAACAGGAACAACAGGCCATCAGCGAACTGCGCAAAGCCGTGCGCCAACGCGAGCAGAAATGCGTCGAAGCGCTGCTCAAGCTCTACGCCTTCCGCCCGCAAGACGCTGCCGCCAGTGATCTGCCGCTGCTCGACGGGCGTTGGGGCGATGACCTGTTCAACCCGGAAACCCTGAAGCAACTCGGCGTGCGGGTCGGTGGCGGGATTGCCGCCGGCGCCGCAGCCGGTGCGGGTGTGGACTTACTGGTGGGCGGCATTACCCTCGGCGCAGCGGCCCTGGCCGGTGCAATTGCCGGCGGCGCCCTGCAAACCGCCCGCAGCTATGGCAACCGCCTGCTCGGCAAGATCAAAGGGCAGCGGGAACTGACCGTCGACGACAACGTGTTGCGCCTGCTGGCATTGCGTCAACGGCAACTGCTGCAAGCGCTGAATGCCCGAGGCCATGCGGCGCTGGACAGCATTCAGGTGGCCACGCCGCAGGACAAGACCTGGCGCGAAGGCAAGCTGCCGGAGGCGCTGAATATCGCCCGGGCCCACCCACAATGGTCGTCGCTCAACCCGCATCCGAAACTGAATCAGGCCCAGCGTCAGGAACAGATCGATGAACTGGTCGGCAAGGTCCTCGAACTCTAGAACCAGCCGAGCTTGAGAAACTGTTTGACCAGCGTCGTCACCCGGCTGCGATCCGTGCGATTGGTGCGCCCGTCGTTGTCGACGTCCGAACACAGCACAACCTCGAAGCCGCCATCGTTATCCAGGTCGTGGACGGCGGCCTTGTAAGCGATCGTTTCGCCCTCGTGAAAGTGCAGCCTGACTGATTCCGGCGTTCCATCGCTGCCGGGGTTCAGAGCGAACATCCGCAGATGTCGCGTGTCCTCGTCGGCCGCGTTGAACCAGGCACATTTCAGATAGGTGCTGGAGAAGCTGCGCAGTAGCGCCACCTCGCGAGCCGAGGCTTCGCGCCAATCCAGTTCGCTGTCATGAAAGCGCAGCTCGATACTGTCCGCTGCGCCGCTGCCTTGTCGATCCTGGGCAATCACTTTCAAAAAACGCATCCGTGCGCTCCTTCGGCAAAAAAACAGTCTGGGCCGAAGGGGACAACACGCGCCATGCACCGTTTCCCGGTTTGGCGTAAGAAGGTTCAGCGCGCTTCGCGGGACAACACGGTAAAGGCCTTGTGCTTCAACACCGCAAGATCCATCACCGGCACCGCCATTTCCTTCGCCAGCTCATCCCACTGGCGCATCCGCAGGCTAACGGCGCACAACGGATCCTGCTCGAACGCATCCGCTTCAGCCTCGGTCATCACCCCGCCCTGATATTCCAGGGTGCGGCGGCTGGCTTCGCTCAAGCGTTCGTAATAACCCGCCTCTCTGAGCGTCAGGTAACGCTTGGCCTGGACGTGATATTCCACCAGCCGCGCCAGGCGCTCGCTGAATCCGGCCTCACGCAAATAGTCCGCGCCGAGGCGTTCGTGGCTGACCACGCCGTAGCCGCCCATGTTCTCCGCACCTTCGGCACACAAATGGCCGATGTCGTGGAAGAACGCGGCGAGCACCACTTCATCGTCAAAGCCTTCGGCGATGGCCAGTTGCGCCGCCTGGGACATGTGCTCGATCTGCGACACCGGTTCGCCGATGTAGTCGCTGGCGCCGAAGCGCTCATAGAGGCCGAACACCCGGGCGATGACTTGTTCGTGACTCAACATCAGTTCTCTCCAAAAAGCCGTGCAACATTGCGCTCGGCCATGGCCGGGCCGACGCTCATGCCGACGCCGCTGTGCATCAGCGCCACACTCAGCCCCGGTGCCGGCCGCAGGAACGAAAACGGCCCCGGCCCCCGGGAACCATAGACACCCTGCCAGCGCTCGACCACTTGCACCTTGCAGCCGAGGGTCTGTTCGACCAGTTCGAGCATCCAGTTGTCGACCTGCTCGGCGTTGAACGGTGAAGGATCGCTGCCGTAATGGTGCGAATCACCGATGATCAGTTCGCCGTAAGGCGTCGGGCTGATCAGCAGGTGAATGCCGTTTTCCTGAAGGTGCGGCTGCTCGCGCAGAATCTGTGCCTGCACAGCCGCTGCTTCCGGCAAGTCAGCGAAGGCGCCGTAGTGCACGCAGCTGAGGCCGGTGAGCAAGGCGTGTTGCAAGTTCAGATCAATCTGCGGCCGGGCGCGGAGCATTTGCAGACGGCAGATTTGCGGGTCGAGGGTGGCAATCGGCTCGGCCAGCAGGGTCTGATAATCGTGGCCGGAACAGACAATGATCTGCTCGGCGGTGAAGCGGCCGACGGTGCTGTGCAGGCGTCCCGGCTCGACGTCGCGCACCAATGTCGAGAAGTGAAACTCGACGTCGAGTTCGCGACGCAGGTAATCGATCAGCGCCGGAATCGCTTCCCGGGAATACAGCTGTTGATCGTCCATGCCGTGCAACGCGGCGCGGTGATGGCTGAACTGGCCGCCATACAGATCGCGCAGCGCGGCACCGCGCAGCAGCTCGACACGGTAATCATGCTCCACGGCGCGCCCGGCGCAGAAGGCTTCGAGCAAGTGCTCTTCGGCCTCGGTGCGGGCGAACAGGTACGAACCGTTGCGCTTGAGTTGCAGGCCGGCGAGCTGTGCCCACTGGCCCCAGATCTCGCGGCTGGCTTTGGCCAGTTCGAGCATCGGGCCCGGTGGCTGGCCGGTGACCAGCGCCTGACCGAAGTTGCGTACCGAGGCGCCGAGTGGCGTGGCGGTGCGCTCGAAAACCGTAACCTTGAGACCGCGCCGGGCGGCGGCATAGGCGTGGGACAGGCCCAGAATGCCGGCGCCGACGATCAGCAAGTCTTTGTGTTGTGTCATTGAGAGGTGCTCTGAATGCGAGACCGCCATCGCTGGCAAGCCAGCTCCCACATTGGCCGGTGTGAAACACACATTGTGTGAACACCGCCAAACCTGTGGGAGCTGGCTTGCCAGCGATGGGGCCCTGTCAGTCGATGAAGATCTTACTTGGCAGCGACTTTCTCGGACTTGCCGTCATAGCGCTTGCGCCATTCGGTCAGGATCTCGTCACGATTTTTCGAGGCCCAGGCAAAGTCGTTCTTGATCAGGCGTTGCTCGTAGTCGGCCGGCAGTTCGGTCTGCGGCTTGGCGATGCCCGGCTGCGCGAGGACGGCGAAATTTTCCTTGTACAGGTCCATCGCCGGGGCGCTGGCGGAGAAGTCAGCCAGTTTCTTCGCGGCCTCTTCGTGCGGAGTGCCTTTGATCACCGCAGTCGCTTCGATCTCCCAGCCCAGGCCTTCCTTCGGCAGGATGATGTCCAGCGGCGCACCCTGGCGCTTCAACTGAACGGCCGGGTATTCGAAGGAAATGCCGATCGGGAATTCGCCCGCTGCCGCCAGTTTGCAAGGCTTGGAACCGGAGTGAACGTACTGGCCGATGTTCTGGTGCAGACCGTCCATGTAGGCCCAGCCCTGTTTCTCGCCGAAGGTTTGCAGCCAGGCGCTGACGTCGAGGAAACCGGTGCCGGACGAGGCCGGGTTCGGCATCACGATCTTGCCCTTGTACTCAGGCTTGGTCAGGTCCTGCCAGCTCACCGGTTTGGTCAGGCCCTGTTTCTCGGCCTCGACGGTGTTGAAGCAGATCGTTGCGGCCCACACGTCCATGCCGACCCAGGCTGGCGGATTGGCCGCGTCGCGGTAGTTCGCGCCGATCTTGCCAAGGTCCTTCGGTGCGTAACTTTGCAGCATGCCTTGCTGATCGAGGATCGCCAGGCTCGACGCCGCCAGGCCCCACACCGCGTCAGCCTGCGGGCGATCCTTTTCGGCCAGCAGTTTGGCGGTGATGATCCCGGTGGAGTCGCGCACCCACTTGATTTCAACGTCCGGATTGGCCTTTTCGAAGGCCTCTTTATAGGACTTCAACTGTTCGGCTTCGAGGGCGGTGTACACCGTCAACTCGGTTTTTGCCGCGAAGGCATTCAGGCTGAAAGTAGCGAGCACAGCAGCGGCCAGGGCCATAGGCTTGAACATGATCGTTTTCCTGTCTTTTGAGTTGAGGGGGAGTTGAACGGGATGGAATCAGTGGCCCGGCGCCGTTTGCCGCCAGGCCTGGGAGCGGCGCAGCAAGCCGCGCGAAGCCCACGCCAGCAACAGGGACACACCCGCCGAGGTGAACAGAATCAGGGTCGACATCGCCGCCGCGCCGCCGACGTTGCCGGCGTCATCCATGTTCAGCACTGCTACTGCCGCGAGGATGGTGTCGGGGCTATAGAGGAAGATCGCGGCGGACACGGTGGTCATGGCCGAGACGAACAGGTAGCGCACGATGTCCAGCAGCGCCGGCAGGCAGATCGGCACGGTGACCCGCAGGTAATGCCGGTACAGCGGCGCCTTGAGCGACAGCGCGGCGGCTTCGAACTCGGCGTCGAGCTGGCGCAGTGCGGTGGTGGCGGTCATCTGCGCAGTGGTCAAATAGTGAGCAATGGTGCAGACGATCAGCAGGGTCATGGTCCCGTACAGCACGTGCAGCGGGTTGCCGGTCAGGTTGAAGAAGAAGACGTAACCCAGACCCAGCACCAGCCCCGGCACCGCCATCGGTACGAAACTGAGCATTCGCAGTGTCAGATTCAACCCGCGCTGGCTGCGGGTCTTTTCCATCAGGTAGGCGCCGGTGAAGATCAGCACGCTGCCAATCAGCGCCGTGCCCAGCGCCATCTTCAGACTGTTGCCGTAGGCCAGCCAGCCACCGCCGGCGGTTTCGTTGAACTGATAGTGGTTGAGCGACAGCGACAGGTTGTACGGCCAGAACTTCACCAGCGACGAGAACACCGCCATGCCGAACACCAGCAGCAACGCGGCGCTGATCAGCAGGACCACGCTGAGATAAAAGGCATCGCGCTTCTTCGACGGCGCCGGTTTGAACACCTGGGCGCGGCCGCTCATGGAGTCGCCGTGACGACGACGCAGCCAGGCATCAACGCCGAAGCTGAACAGCGCCGGCAGCAACAGAACCATGCCGATCAACGCGCCACGACCGAATTGCTGCTGGCCGACCACCGCTTTGTAGGCTTCCAGCGCCAGCACCTGATAGTCGCCACCGACCACCACCGGCACCCCGAAATCGGTGATGGTCAGGGTGAACACCAGGCAGAACGCGGCGAACACGGCTTGGCGAGTCGCCGGCCAGGTAATGCTGCGGAAGGCTTTCGCAGGACTGGCGCCCATGCTCGACGCAGCGTCGAACAATCGCGCATCCGCCAGCGACAGGGCTGACAGCAAAATCATCAAGGCGTGTGGGAAGGTGTAGATCACCTCACCCAGAACAATCCCCCAGAAACCGTAGATGTTGTCCGACAGCAGCCCGCGCAACATGCCCTGATTGCCGAACAGATAGACCAGCGCAATCCCCGGCAACATCGAAGGTGCCATCAGCGGCAGCAGCGAAATACCGCGCCAGATGCCTTTTGCCGGAATCAACGTGCGCTGCAAGGCGTAGGCAAACAGGTAGGCCAGCGGTACGACGATGGCCGCAACGCTGAGGGAAACTTTCAGGCTGTTGCCGAGCAGCCAGTGGAAATTGTCGCTGGTCACCAACTCTTTCGCGGCGAGCCAGCCACCGCCCTGCCCGGCTTCGCTGCTGAAACCGCGCCAGAAGATCGCCAGCAATGGCAACAGCACCGCCACACCGAGCAACACCAGCAGCAGGAGTTTGCCGCCGAGGACGAAGATCCGGTCGCCGACCTCGGCCCCGGACACCTGCCGCGCCTGCTTTTGCGGTAGCGGCAGTGCGAGGTTGCTGTTCATCAGGCAAACACCTGCAGGCTGCGTGGCGGCAAGGCGACCATGATCTGCTGGGCGCCGAGGCGCGGCATGGCTTCCGGCGCCAGTTCGGCGAGCAAGGCATGGCCTGGCAATTGATCGAGTTCGAAGCTCATGCGGCAGCGGTTGCCGAGGAAAGTGATCTCGCGGACCTTGGCCGGGAACAGGTTTTCCTCATGCACCAGCGGATTGACGTTGATCGCTTCCGGGCGGCAGAACAGCCGGCCCGACGGACTATGGACGCTGCCATCGGCCAGGCGCAGGTTCATCCCGCCGACCTTGGCGTGGCTGTCGCTGCTGCGCTGGAACGGCAGCCAGTTGCCCTGGCCGACAAACTCGGCCACGAACGGCGTGGCCGGGCGGTTGTAGATTTCCTGCGGGGTGGCGTACTGCTCGACCTTGCCGTTGTTCATCACGGCGATGCGGTCGGCCATCAGCATGGCTTCGTCCTGATTGTGGGTGACCATCAGGGTGGTGATGCCGAGGTTGCGTTGCAGTTGGCGCAGCTCGGTGCACAGATGCTCGCGCACCCGGGCATCGAGGGCCGACATCGGTTCGTCGAGCAACAGCAGCGACGGCGCCGGTGCCAGAGCGCGGGCCAGTGCCACACGTTGTTGCTGGCCGCCGGACAATTGGCCCGGGTACTTTTTCTCACTGCCGCTGAGGCCGACCAGTTCCAGCATCTGACCGACGCGACGGCGCACTTCATCGCGACCGCTGCCGGCGAGGCCGTAGGCAATGTTCGCTTCGACGGTCAGATTGGGGAACAGCGCGTAGGACTGGAACAGAATGCCGTAGTCCCGAGCCTGCGGGGCGAGGTGGGAAACGTCGCGCTCGCCGAGGTACAACTCGCCGCTGTCCTGCTTCTCCAGACCGGCAATGCAACGCAGCAGCGTGGTCTTGCCACAGCCCGACGGGCCGAGCAGGCACACCAGCTCACCGGCCGCGACATCGAGGGAGACGTTATCCAGCGCCGTGAATGCGCCGAAGCGCTTCTGCACGCCGCGCACTTTCATCGGTGCGCCGGGGTTGGTCAGGGCAGTTGCGATTGCAGGGTTCATGGACAGGCCTCATCAAGCAGATGAGACGAATCCTAGAGTTGTAATGCGTCGGTCATATGGCAACAAGGCAAAATCGACCGATAGTGGTATTCAGGGATTTTGGTTCAGAACTTCAGATCATGTGTCGTTTGATCTGGCCCCATCGCTGGCAAGCCAGCTCCCACAGTTTCTCGGGTGTTTACAAAATTTGTATTCACTGAAGATTCCTGTGGGAGCTGGCTTGCCAGCGATAAGGCCTGAACAGGCACTGGAGATCTCAGGCCGGGGACATTTCCTGGGCCAGTCCGAGAAACGCCGCTGGCAACCGGGCGTTCTTGCGTTCCTTGAGGCAGTAAAGGTATTCGGGAATCTGCGGCGCATTCTCCAGGGTCAACACCCGCAACTGCGGATCGTGCGGCACTTCCTGGCGGGCAATGATGCTGATGCCGATGTTGCGCAACACCGCTTCGCGGATCGACTCGCGGCTGCCGATCTCCAGCAACGGGCCGAAACTGACGCCAGCACTGGCCAGCAACTCTTCGGTCAGGCGCCGAGTCGTCGAACCGGACTCGCGCATCAACAAGGTATGCCCGGCCAGCGCACTCAGCGTCACATGGTCGTGCGCCGCCAGTGGATGATTGCGATGCACCGCCAGCACCAGTGGATCGCTGCCCAACACCCGACGGATCAGCCGGGCATCGTCGAGCAACTGCGAGGATGCCGCGACATCCACCCGGTAATCCTCCAGCGCTTCGAGCACCTGCTGTGAATTACCGATTTCCACCGAGACTTCCACCTGCGGCAAACGCTCGCGGAAGGTCTTCACCAGATCGAGGATGTAATACGGCGCGGTGGCGGCAATGCGCAGCGTGCCCTGCACCTGGCCGCTGTTGCGCAGGAAGAACTCGATATCGGCCTCCTGCTGCAACAGCGCCTTAACCATCGGCAACAGCCGCGCGCCTTCGTCGCTGACACTCAGGCGTCGGCCGCCACGGTAGAACAGCTCCACCGAATACTGGCTTTCCAGATTGCGAATCTGAGTGGTCACGGTCGGTTGGCTGAGGCCGAGCTTTTTCGCCGCCAGCGTGATGCTGCCCAGACGGGCCACCATGTAAAACGCTTTCAGCTCGGCACTCAGCACAACCGTCCCTCTTCCTCTATTTGCGCAACAGGCGCAAACCGTTGAACACCACCAGCAGGCTCACGCCCATGTCGGCAAACACCGCCATCCACATGGTGGCGAGCCCGGCGAAGGTTACCCCAAGAAAGATCGCTTTGATCACCAGCGCCAGCGCGATGTTCTGTTTGAGGATAGCGGCGGTATGACGCGACAGGCTGATGAAGGCCGGAATCTTGCGCAGATCGTCGTCCATCAGAGCGACATCGGCGGTTTCAATCGCCGTATCGGTGCCGGCTGCCGCCATCGCAAAACCGATCTCGGCCCGAGCCAGTGCCGGCGCATCGTTGATACCGTCGCCGACCATGCCGACCCGTCGGCCCTGTGCATACAGTTCTTCGATGGCTTGCAGTTTGTCGGTGGGCAGCAGATCGCCCTTGGCCTGATCGATCCCGACCTGCGCCGCAATCGCCTGCGCGGTGTGGACGTTGTCGCCAGTGAGCATCAGGGTTTTCACGCCCAGTTCGTGCAATTGGCGAATGGCTTCGCGGCTGGTCTCCTTGACCGTGTCGGCCACGGCAAACAGCGCCAGCGGGCCGGAACTATCGAGCAACAGCACCACGGATTTGCCCTGTTTCTCCAGCGCGTACAGCTTTTCTTCCAGTTGCGGCGAGCACAGGCCCAATTCTTCCACCAGACGATGGTTGCCCAAGTGGTAGACCTGACCGTTGACCTCGCCTTTTACCCCACGCCCGGCCAGTGCTTCGAAGTTATCCACAACCCGCGACGCGAAACCTTTATCCAAAGCCGCGTTGGCGATCGCCAGCGACACCGGGTGATCGGAACGTCCGGCCAGCGCGGCGGCAATCGCCGGGGCCGTGGCGTCGGCGGTCGGGTCGAGGGACAGGTAATCGGTCTGCACCGGTTTGCCGTGGGTGATGGTGCCGGTCTTGTCGAGGGCCAGATAGTCGAGCTTGAAACCGCCCTCCAGGTACACGCCGCCCTTGACCAGAATGCCTTTGCGCGCCGCTGCGGCGAGGCCGCTGACGATGGTCACTGGAGTGGAAATCACCAGCGCACACGGGCACGCGACCACCAGCAGCACCAGCGCGCGGTAGATCCAGTCGAACCACGCGGCGCCCATGAACAACGGCGGGATGATCGCCACGGCCAGGGCCAGGACGAAGACCACCGGGGTGTAGATCTTCGAGAACTGATCGACGAAACGCTGGGTCGGCGCCCGTGCACCTTGCGCCTGCTCCACGGCGTGGATGATCCGCGCCAGGGTGGAGTTGTTCGCTGCTGCGGTCACCGCGTATTCCAGCGAACCGGCCTGGTTGATGGTGCCTGCGAACACTTTGTCGCCGACAGTTTTCTCTACCGGCAGGCTTTCACCAGTGATCGGCGCCTGATCGATAGTCGAACTGCCGCTGACGACTTCACCGTCCAGCGCAATGCGCTCGCCGGGTTTCACCCGCACGCGGGCGCCGAGATCGATGCTTTTCACATCCAGTTCGACCCAGTTACCGTCCGCCTGCAACACCGTCGCCTGCTCCGGCGTCATCTGCATCAGGCCGCTGATGGCGTTGCGCGCGCGGTCCAGCGAGCGCGCTTCGATCAGCTCGGCCACGGTGAACAGGAACATCACCATCGCCGCTTCCGGCCATTGGCCGATCAACACGGCGCCGGTCACGGCGATGCTCATCAGGGCGTTGATGTTGAGGTTGCGGTTCTTCAGGGCGATCCAGCCCTTCTTGTAGGTGGTGAGGCCGCCGCTGAGGATCGAGATCAGCGCGATGATCGCCACTACCCAGGTCGGGGCGGCGCTGGTGAAGTGGATCACTTCGGCAGCGAGCGCACCGACGCCGGACAGCGCCAGCGGCCACCAGTGTTTTTTCACCGGCGCCGGCGTTGGCGCTTCGACGCCCGCCTCCAGCGGCTCGGCCTGCATGCCCAGGGATTTGATCGCGTCGATGATCGGCGCGGTGTCCGGCAGATTGTGGGTCACGCCGAGCACGCGGTTGATCAGGTTGAATTCCAGCTGCTGGATCCCGGCCAGTTTGCCGAGCTTGTTCTGGATCAGCGTCTGTTCGGTCGGGCAGTCCATCGCCTCGATGCGGAAGCTGCTCAGCCGGGCGTCGGCGCTCGGCGCTTCGCTCAATTGAATCAACGAAGGCGCGGCAGCTTTCAACGAGCAGCAAGAGTCTTCACTCGAATGAACCGGCGCAGGCGTAACGGTTTTCGACCCGCAGCAGGAGTCGCCGGCGTGGGCATGTTTATGCACAGGCTGCAGTTTGTGACTGTGATCGTGCCCGTCGCCGGGCTTGTGGGTGTGCAGGGAATCGCTCATTGGTCGCGTCCATGAAGGTGCCTGTTGCCAAGTAAAGACCCTGTAGCCACTATAGGGTCAAGCACCCTTTTGGAGATTGCCGTCATGAAGATCGGAGAACTGGCGAAACAGACTGATTGCGCCGTGGAAACCATTCGCTACTACGAGCGTGAAAACCTGCTGCCGGAGCCGGCCCGCAGCGACGGCAACTACCGCGTCTACACCCAGGCCCACGCCGAGCGCCTGACGTTCATCCGCAACTGCCGCACCCTCGACATGACCCTCGAAGAAATCCGCAGCCTGCTGGCCTTGCGCGACAGCCCGCAGGATCAATGCGAAAGCGTGAATGCACTGATCGACGAGCACATCCAGCACGTCAAGGCGCGGATCGATGGGTTGTTGGCGTTGCAGACGCAACTGCTCGACCTGCGCCAGCGCTGTGGCGAAGGGCCGGAGGCGGATCAGTGCGGGATTTTGCAGCGGCTGGAAGTCAGCGGCGGGGTTGTCGCGGCGGAGGTTGAGCATTCGCATGTGGGCCGCAGTCACGGCCACTAGCCATAGTCGCTCGTTCCCATGCTCCGCGTGGGAATGCCGCCATGGACGCTCCGCGTCCAAAGTGACGCGGAGCGTCACGGGATTCATTCCCACGCAGAGCGTGGGAACGATCCTGCCGACTAGACCGCCATCGGCGCGGTCATCGGCGCATGGTGCTCGTAGCCTTCCAGCGAGAAGTCGCTCGGTTCCACCAGCTCCAGCCATTCCGGCTGATAAACACCCGTCTTGGCAAACTCCGGCACGCGGTCCGAAATCTTCAGTTTCGGCATGGCGAACGGCTCGCGCTTGAGCTGTTCGTTGAGCATGTCGAGGTGGTTTTCGTAGACGTGGGCATCACCGATGAAATAGGTGAACCAGCGCGGCGTGTAGCCGGTCAGGCGACCGATCAGGCTCAGCAGCGCAGCACCTTCGGTGAGGTTGAACGGTGTGCCCAGGCCCAGGTCGTTGGAGCGGATGTAGAGGGTCAGAGATATCTCTTTGGTCTCGACATTCGGGTGGAACTGGTACAGCAGATGGCACGGCGGCAGGGCCATTTCATCGAGCTGGGCGCAGTTCCAGCCGTGGAACAGGATGCGGCGGCTGCCCGGGTCCTTGATGATCGTGTCGACGCACTGGCGCACCTGATCGATGGCTTTGTACAGCACGACGTAGGCCTGGCCGTCTTCTTCGCCCTGGGCAATCTGCTTGTAGCCGTTGCTCAGGGTTTGTTCGATGGCGGCGGTGTTGCTCAAAGGGATCTGCTTGTACGCCGGCCATTTGCGCCATTGCACGCCGTAGATCTCGCCGAGGTCGTCTTCGCCCTGGCGGAACGGGTTGGCCAGCCACTGGGCGTTTTCGTTGGCGTTCTGATCCCAGACCTTGCAGCCCAGCGCGCGGAATTCGGCAGCGTTGTTCACGCCACGCAAAAAGCCGCACATCTCGCCGATGGCCGACTTGAAGGCCATCTTGCGGGTGGTGATCGCCGGGAAACCTTCCTGCAGATCGAAGCGCAGCATGGCGCCCGGAAAGCTGATGGTGTTCACGCCGGTACGGTTGGCCTGTTTGGTGCCGTTGTTGATGACGTGCGACACCAGATCGAGATATTGCTTCATGAGTTACCTGTGTCCTTGAGCCCCGGCAGACATCGCCGGGGTTCGAATATTTAAGCTGTCGGTGCAACCGGCGCCGCCGGGGCGCGGTGGTAGGCCAGCCAGATCAGGAACAGCCCGCCGATGATCATCGGTACGCAGAGTACCTGACCCATGGTCAGCCAGTTCCAGGCCAGATAGCCCAGTTGCGCGTCCGGTACGCGGACGAATTCGACGATGAAACGGAAGATGCCATAGAACAGCGCGAACATGCCCGAGACCGCCATGGTTGGTCGCGGTTTACGCGAGAACAGCCAGAGGATCAGGAACAGCGCCACGCCTTCGAGCGCGAACTGATACAGCTGGGACGGGTGACGCGGCAGTTGCGCCGGATCGCTGAACGGCGGGAACACCATGGCCCACGGCACGTCGGTGGCCTTGCCCCACAGCTCGGCGTTGATGAAGTTGCCGATACGTCCGGCGCCCAGGCCGATCGGCACCATCGGCGCCACAAAGTCCATCAACTGGAAGAACGACTTGCCGTTACGCTTGCCGAACCACAGAGCCGCCAGCATGACGCCGATGAAACCACCGTGGAACGACATGCCGCCCTTCCACACTTCGAAAATCAGCGTCGGGTTGGCCAGGTAGGCACTCAGGTCGTAGAACAGCACATAGCCCAGACGCCCGCCGACAATCACCCCCATCGACAGCCAGAACACCAGGTCGGACAGCTTTTCCTTGGTCCAGGTCGGGTCAAAACGGTTGAGCCGGCGCGATGCCAGCAGCCACGCGCCGCCGATGCCGACCAGGTACATCAGGCCGTACCAGTGGATTTTCAGCGGACCGATGGCCAGGGCCACCGGATCGATCTGCGGGTAAGGCAGCATTGCGACTCCTCGTTAGCATTCAAATCTTCAAAAATTCCCGGGCGACGCTGTCACCTCAGGATTAAGCCAGGATTGCGACCTGCCAAAACAGACGGCTCAGAACAGAAAGCTCAAGCCCACGCAAAACAGCAAAGCCGCGAACAGCCGTTTCAGCAACTTCGGCGACAACCTGTGCGCCAGCCGCGCGCCGATCCGGGCGAACACCATGCTGGTCAGGGCAATGCCCAAAAGCGCTGGCAAATACACAAACCCGAGACTATGGGCCGGCAGCAACGGATCATGCCAGCCCAGAATCATGAAACTTATTGCACTTGCAACAGCGATCGGCAGGCCACAGGCCGACGAAGTCGCCACTGCCTGCTGCATCGGCACGCTGCGCCAGGTCAGGAACGGCACGGTCAGCGAGCCGCCGCCAATGCCGAAAATCGCCGACGCCCAGCCGATCACACTGCCGGCCACGGTCAGACCGAGCTTGCCGGGCACCGTTCGGCTGGCCTTGGGTTTGACGTCCAGCGCCAGCTGCGCCGCGATCACCAGGGCGAACACACCGATGATCTTTTGCAGGTTGGGCCCGGAAATCGCTTCGGCGGTCAGCGCGCCGAAACCGGCGCCGAGCAGGATGCCGACGGTCATCCACTTGAAGATCGGCCAGCGCACGGCGCCGCGTCGATGATGCTCGCGCACGGCATTGACCGACGTGAAGATGATCGTCGCCAGGGACGTGCCGACCGCCAGATGGGTCAGGATCGACGGATCGAAGCCCTGCAAGGTGAAACTGAACACCAGCACCGGGACGATGATGATCCCGCCGCCCACCCCGAACAGCCCGGCCAGTACGCCCGCACAGGCGCCCAGCGCCAGATAGAGCAGAAATTCCATGACTGCCTCCCAAGGCGCGCCCCCAAAACCGGAGCGGCATGGTAACGGATGGATACCCTTCGGCTCCACTGGCGATGGATGCACGGACGATGTCTGCGTAGAGTGGGCAAAAAACACACAAGGACCACCTTATGTGCCTGATCGTTTTCGCCTGGCGGCCGGGGCATGCCCAGCCGCTGATCGTCGCGGCCAACCGTGACGAATTCTACGCCCGGCCCAGCCTGCCGCTGGCGCAGTGGCCCGAGTCGCCGCATGTTCACGCCGGTCGGGATCTTGAGGCTGGGGGCACCTGGCTCGGCCTGGGCGCCAACGGTCGTTTTGCGGCGCTGACCAATATCCGCGACCCGCATCAGCCGCCGGCGCGACGCTCTCGGGGCGAGCTGGTGGCAGGATTTCTCACCAGAAACCTGTCGATCGATGACTATTTGTCCGACGTTGTCGCCCGTTCGCCGGAGTATGCCGGGTTCAATCTGCTGCTGGGCAATGCCAACGAGCTGTGGCATTTCAACGCGCGGTCTTCGGAACCGGTGATGTTGCAGCCGGGCGTTTATGGATTGTCCAACGCCGGGCTGGATACGCCGTGGCCGAAACTGCTGAAGGCCAAGTCGGCATTGAGTGCGGTGCTGGATGATCCGCAGCCCGAGCGATTGTTGGCGTTGTTGGGTGATGCGCAAACGGCGCCGTTTGCTGATCTGCCGGATACCGGCGTGGGGCTGGCGACCGAGTCGTTGCTGTCGAGCGTGTTTATTGCCAGCCAGAGCTATGGGACGCGGGCGAGTACGGCGCTGATTGTGCAGGCGGACGGGACGCGGCGGATGGTCGAGCGTAGTTTCGGGCCATATGGCGGGCACTTGGGGGAAGTGGAAATTCTGATTTAGGCGTTGCTATACGGACGCCATCGCTGGCAAGCCAGCTCCCACAGGATGCTCGGTGGACACATATTTTGTGAACACCAGAGGAAACTGTGGGAGCTGGCTTGCCAGCGATGAGGCCCTCAGAATTTCAGAGAGGTTTTGCCGCCGCCGGATTGACCATCTTCGCCAGCCCGAGGTTCTTCAGCGCCAGTTGCAGCGAGCTGTGGATAACCTGCGGGTTGTCGATGGTCATCAGTTCCTTCAGCAGATCCTTGGCCTTGCTCAGGTTGATCTGACGCAGCATCCATTTCACTTTCGGCAGGTTGGTGGCGTTCATCGACAGGCTGTCGAAACCCATCGCCATCAACAGCACCGCTGCCGCCGGGTCACCGGCCATCTCGCCGCAGATGCTCACCGGCTTGCCTTCGGCATGGGCGTCGCGCACGACGGTTTGCAGGGCTTGCAGCACCGCCGGATGCAGGTAGTCGTAGAGATCGGCCACCCGTGGGTTGTTGCGGTCCACCGCCAGCAGATACTGAGTCAAGTCGTTGGAGCCGACCGACAGGAAGTCCACCATCCGCGCCAGCTCTTTGGTCTGGTAGACCGCCGCAGGAATTTCGATCATCACACCCACCGGCGGCATCGGCACGTCGGTGCCTTCGTCGCGCACTTCGCCCCAGGCCCGGTGGATCAGGTGCAGCGCCTCTTCGAGCTCGTGGATGCCGGAGATCATCGGCAGCAGGATCCGCAGGTTGTTCAGGCCTTCGCTGGCCTTGAGCATCGCGCGGGTCTGCACCAGGAAGATTTCCGGGTGGTCGAGGGTGACGCGGATCCCGCGCCAGCCGAGGAACGGGTTGTCTTCCTTGATCGGGAAGTACGACAGCGACTTGTCGCCGCCGATGTCCAGGCTGCGCATGGTCACCGGTTGCGGGTGAAACGCGGCGAGCTGCTCGCGGTAGATCGCCAGTTGTTCCTTCTCGCTCGGGAAACGCTGGTTGATCATGAACGGCACTTCGGTGCGGTACAGACCAACGCCTTCGGCGCCGCGCTTCTGCGCCCGCGCCACGTCCGCCAGCAGGCCGGTGTTGACCCATAGCGGCATGCGGTGACCGTCGAGGGTCACGCACGGCAAGTCGCGCAGGGTATCGAGCCCCAGCGCCAGTTGCTTCTCTTCCTCCACCACCTCGGTGAATTGCTTGCGCAGCACTTCGCTGGGGTTGGTGTAGACCTCGCCCCGTGTGCCATCGACGATCATTTCGATGCCGTCGACCTTGGCGTACGGCAGGTCGACCAGACCCATCACCGTCGGAATACCCATGGCCCGGGCCAGGATCGCGACGTGGGAGTTGCCCGAACCGAGTACCGAGACCAGACCGACCAGCGTACCTTCCGGCACTTCGCCGAGCATCGCCGGGGTCAGCTCTTCACTGACCAGAATGGTTTTTTCCGGATAGACCAGGTTCTGCTGGCGCTCTTCCTGCAAATAGGCGAGCAGGCGGCGACCGAGGTCCTTGACGTCCGACGCCCGCTCACGCAGGTATTCGTCGTCCATCAAATCGAAACGGTTGACGTGATCGGTCACGACCTGACGCAGCGCGCCCTGTGCCCATTGGCCGGTCTTGATCACGTTGGTGATTTCGCTGCCCAGCGAGGCATCGTCGAGCATCATCAGGTAGACGTCGAACAGCGCGCGCTCTTCCGGACGCAGCTGGGTTGCGAGCTTCGCCGACAACGCACGCATGTCGGCGCGCACGCCTTCGATGGCGGTCTTGAACAGCGCCAGTTCCGCGTCGATGTCGGTGATGGTCTTGTCCGGCACCACGTCCAGATCCGCCGGCGGCAGCATGACCACCGCGGTACCGACCGCCGCGCCCGGTGAACCCGGCACGCCGACGAATTTGGCTTCCTGGATGCCCTTGCCCTGACGGCCCAGGCCACGGATCGAGCCGGTGGCCTCGGCGTGAGCGATTACGCCAGCTAGCTGTGCGCTCATGGTCACGAGGAAGGCTTCTTCACCTTCATCGAACTGGCGGCGTTCTTTTTGCTGGATGACCAACACGCCGACGACGCGGCGGTGGTGAATGATCGGCGCCCCGAGGAACGAGGCGTAGCGCTCCTCGCCGGTTTCGGCGAAGTAGCGGTAGCGCGGGTGATCCGCGGCGTTTTCGAGGTTCAGGGGTTCTTCACGCGTGCCGACCAGGCCGACCAGACCTTCGTTGGGTGCCATGCTGACCTTGCCGATCGAGCGCTTGTTCAAGCCCTCGGTGGCCATCAGCACGAAGCGGTTGGTCTCTGGATCAAGCAGATAGACCGAGCAGACCTGGCTGCCCATGGCCTCTTTGACGCGCAACACAATAATCCCCAACGCCGCCTTGAGATCCTTGGCGGAGTTAACTTCCTGGACGATCTTGCGCAGCGTATTGAGCATGGCTCGGGGTCGAACTCCGTCGTCAGTCGCGCGCTAAAAGGCGCGGGGCAAGCTCTTTGAGAGCGCGGCGATACACTTCGCGCTTGAATGTCACCACCTGGCCCAACGGATACCAATAACTGACCCAGCGCCAGCCATCGAACTCCGGTTTACCGGTCAAATCCATCCGCACCCGCTGCTCGTTGGAGATCAGGCGCAGGAGAAACCATTTCTGTTTCTGGCCGATGCACAGCGGTTGGCTGTGGGTTCGCACCAGACGTTGCGGCAAACGATAGCGCAACCAGCCCCGGGTGCAGGCCAGTATTTCAACATCTTCGCGTTCCAGGCCAACTTCTTCGTTCAGCTCGCGGTACAAGGCGTCTTCCGGCGTCTCCTCGGGATTGATTCCCCCTTGCGGAAACTGCCAGGCATCTTGATTGATACGGCGAGCCCATAGCACCTGGCCGGCGTCATTCGTCAGAATGATCCCGACATTAGGGCGGAAACCATCGGGGTCGATCACGGCAACAACCTCGCAAACGCATGTCGCCGCATTGTTCCACAAAGGTTGTGAAGGCGGCAACGAAGGTTCCGAGCTTATGTGCACTCTTGTGAAAAGACCGTATTCTTGTGGCCTTTTTACTGACTTTTCAGCGGGTAACTGCAATGCGCCTGGCTTTATTCGATTTGGACAACACTCTTCTGGGCGGCGACAGCGATCACGCCTGGGGCGATTATCTGTGCGAACGCGGCTTCCTCGACCCGATTGCCTACAAGACGCGCAACGACGAGTTCTATCAGGATTACCTGGCCGGCAAACTGGATAACGCGGCCTACCTGAACTTCTGCCTGGAAATCCTCGGCCGCACCGAGATGGCCGTGCTTGAGCAGTGGCACAACGACTACATGCGCGACTGCATCGAGCCGATCGTGCTGCCGAAGGCGCTCGAGTTGCTGAAAAAGCACCGTGATGCCGGCGACAAACTGGTGATCATCACCGCTACCAACCGCTTCGTCACCGCGCCGATCGCCGTGCGCCTGGGCGTCGAAACCCTGATCGCCACCGAGTGCGAGATGCAGGATGGCCGCTACACCGGGCGCAGCACCGACGTGCCGTGCTTCCGTGAAGGCAAGGTGACGCGCCTGAACCGCTGGCTGGAAGAAACCGGGCATTCGCTGGAAGGCAGCTATTTCTACAGCGACTCGATGAATGACCTGCCGCTGCTGGAGCAGGTTGCGAATCCGGTGGCGGTAGACCCGGATCCGAACCTGCGCGCCGAAGCCGAGAAACGCGGCTGGCCGGTAATCAGTCTGCGCGACTGACTACGCCTTCGTCGGAACGCCGCCCGGGGCAAGCCCGCTCCCACAGGTTTTACGGGCGCTCACAAAATCTGTGTTCACCGAATATCCTTGTGGGAGCTGGCTTGCCAGCGATTGGGTCGACTCGGTGTGAAGCCTTAAACCGGCTTGGCGCCCATCAACCCGGCAATCGCGATAAAGCAGACCAGCCCGAACAACGCCAGCCCCAGGCTGAACCGGCCCACGCCGCCCGGCACCTTGCGCAACCGGTTCAAGCGCACCAGCAGCCAGAACCACGCCAGCGCCGCCACGGTGTACAGCACGCTGGAGGCCAGAATCCACGTCTGCCCCAACGGCCAGCCCACCAGATGCACCATCCACCAGCCGGTGAATGGCATGCTCACCAGCGCCAGCACGATCAACAGCCAGACAAACAGCCATGGCCGCTGCAACGTGCGGCTGCCCGCCGTCGCGTCACCCTTGCGCCGTGCGCGCCAGACCCAGATTCCCAGGCCCAGCGCACCGAGCAACAGCACCGCAGTCGCCAGCATGTGCGCCGCTTTCAGGGCGGTTAACGTTTCCATGATCCGATTTCCTTATGGCCTGCCCATCAGCGTAGCCGTTCAGCCAAGAAACAGCTGATAGGCGGGGTTGTCGCTTTCGTCCCAGTACGGGTAGCCGATTTCCTCAAGGGCTGCGGGCACCAGATGACGTTCGTCGTGGGGCACTTGCAGACCCGCCACCACGCGGCCGTCCGCTGCGCCGTGGTTGCGGTAGTGGAACATCGAGATATTCCAGCGCCCGCCAAGCTTGTTGAGGAAGTTAAACAGCGCGCCCGGACGCTCCGGGAACTCGAAGCGCAGCACCACTTCATCGACCACGTGCGCCGCACGACCGCCGACCATGTGACGGATGTGCAGTTTGGCCAGTTCGTTGTCGGTCAGGTCGAGCACCGGGAAACCCTGTTCGGTCAGGCTTGCCAGCAGCGCACTGCGTGGGTCGTTGTCCGGGTGGGTCTGCACGCCGACGAAGATGTGCGCTTCGCTGCCATTGTTGTAGCGGTAATTGAATTCGGTGATCTGGCGCTTGCCGATGGCCTCGCAGAAGGCCTTGAAGCTGCCGGCCTTCTCCGGGATGGTCACGGCGATGATCGCTTCGCGGCCTTCACCCAGTTCGGCGCGTTCGGCGACGTGGCGCAGGCGGTCGAAGTTGACGTTGGCCCCGGAGTCGATGGCCACGAAGGTCTGGCCGCTGACGCCGCGCTGCTCGACGTACTTCTTGATCCCGGCCACGCCGAGGGCGCCGGCCGGTTCGGTGATCGAACGGGTATCGTCGTAGATGTCCTTGATTGCCGCACAGATTTCGTCGGTGCTGACGGTGATCACTTCATCGACGTAATCCTTGCAGATGTCGAAGGTGTGCTGGCCGATCTGCGCCACCGCCACGCCGTCGGCGAAGATGCCCACGGTCGGCAGCACCACGCGCTCGCCCGCGGCCATTGCCGCTTGCAGACAGTTGGAGTCGTCGGGCTCGACGCCGATGACCTTGATGTCCGGGCGCAGGTATTTCACGTACGCCGCGATGCCGGCGATCAGACCGCCGCCGCCCACCGGAACGAAGATCGCGTCCAGTGGCTGCGGGTGCTGACGCAGGATTTCCATCGCCACGGTGCCCTGCCCGGCGATGGTGTGCGGATCGTCGTACGGGTGGATGTAGACGTAGCCTTTTTCATCGACCAGTTTCAGCGAATAAGCCAGCGCTTCCGGGAAGGAATCACCGTGCAGCACCACCTTGCCGCCACGGGAGCGCACGCCTTCGACCTTGATCTCCGGGGTAGTCTTGGGCATCACGATGGTCGCTTTCACGCCCAGCACTTTCGCCGCCAGGGCCAGGCCCTGCGCATGGTTGCCCGCCGACGCGGTGACCACGCCGCGTGCGCGTTCTTCGTCGCTCAACTGGGTCAGCTTGTTGTAGGCGCCGCGAATCTTGAACGAGAACACCGGCTGCAAGTCTTCGCGCTTGAGCCAGATGTCGTTGCCCAGCCGCTCGGAGAGCTGGCGGGCGTTCTGCAGCGGGGTTTCTACGGCAACGTCATAAACGCGCGAGGTGAGGATCTTCTTGACGTACTGTTCGAGCATCGGAAAGCATCACTGGCGGTTGGGCGGGACCAACGAGTCTAACCCGCCTTTTGGGCGCACGACCACACGAATCCAGAGGTTTTAGCCCGGCTTGAGGCTATAATGCCGGCCTTTCCGTTCTTACCTTGCCCGCTTCCGGAGCCCGCATGACCCAGGATCAACTCAAACAGGCCGTGGCCCAGGCCGCCGTCGACTTCATCCTTCCGAAACTCGACGACAAGAGCATCGTCGGCGTCGGCACCGGCTCCACCGCCAACTGCTTCATCGACGCCCTGGCCCAGCACAAGGGCGCGTTCGATGGCGCGGTCGCGAGCTCCGAAGCCACCGCCGCACGCCTCAAGGGCCACGGGATTCCGGTGTATGAACTGAACACGGTCAGCAACCTGGAGTTCTACGTCGACGGCGCCGATGAAAGCGACGAACACCTGAACCTGATCAAGGGCGGCGGCGCAGCCCTGACCCGCGAGAAGATCGTCGCGGCCGTGGCCCAGACCTTCATCTGCATCGCCGACGCCAGCAAACTGGTGCCGGTGCTGGGCGCGTTCCCACTGCCGGTGGAAGTGATCCCGATGGCCCGCAGCCACGTCGCCCGTCAACTGGTGAAACTGGGCGGCGATCCGGTCTACCGCGAAGGCGTGCTGACCGACAACGGCAACATCATCCTCGACGTGCACAACCTGCAGATCACCAATCCGGTGGAGCTGGAAGCGCAGATCAATGCGATTGTCGGCGTGGTCACCAACGGTCTGTTCGCGGCGCGTCCGGCGGATCTGTTGCTGCTGGGTACTTCCGAAGGTGTGAAAACACTGAAGGCTGAGTAAGCCGAAACTGCCCACATTGTTGTGGGCAGATGAAAAACCTGTGGGAGCTGGCTTGCCAGCGATGGCGGCCTGCCAGTCAACATTAATGTTGAGAGTCATGGCCTCATCGCTGGCAAGCCAGCTCCCACAGTTTTTCAGGGCGTCAGTCAGGGCTGCACAGGCTTCCTGAAGACATAAAACAGATTCGGCTCGCTCACCAGATACAACGTCCCGTCGTCATCCATCGCGATACCTTCCGCCTGCGGCACGGTTTTTTTCAGGCCCTGCCGGCCACCGCTCAACGACAGAGTGCTCAACGGACGCCCGTCCACATCCAGTTCCAGAATCAGCCGTGACTCGTCGGACAACGCCAGCAAATGGCCGCTGCGCTCGTCGTATTGCAGGCTCGACAGATCGCGCACGAACATCCCGGCATCGCGCTTGGGATTGTTGATGACGTGTACCGCGTAGGATTTTTCCGGATTGAAGTGCGGGAAACCGTGCACCTCATAGATCAGCATCGGATCCCGCTCCTTGGCCACGAACAGGCGCTTGCCCACCGAGTCGTAAGCCAGACCTTCAAACCCCTTGTTGCCGCTCATGTGCACACCAAGGGTCATTTGTTCGGCATCCGCTGCATCGAGGAACGTGGTGTCGTGTTCCAGATGGATCTTGATCAGCCGCTGCTGGCGCTCGTCAGTGATCACGTACGTATCGGCGCTGATGAACTCCACCGCCTCCGGATCGCCGAAGCCGATCAAGGCGACACGGCGCAGGATCGTGCCGTCCAGCGACAGCTCGATCAGCTCGGCATTCTTGTTGGTGACAGTGAACAGGCTCTTGCGCACCGGATCGTAGGTCAGCGCCGAGACGTCGTCGTTCAGACCGTCGATGACTTTCGCTTCGATCTCCACCCGATATTGATCCAGCCCGATGGCCTCGCTGCTTATCGGCTGCCAGAGCGCATGCAGGTTGAACCAGGCACGCTCGAACAGGCGCATGTATTGCCCGATCGCAATCAACACGATCAGGGCAATCACCGACAAGATGATGAACAGAGGTTTGGGACGGGCAAGTCGACGCATTCGGGCAAGCTCGGAATCAAAACAGGCGGATGAAATATCACGCCCGTCTGAACTGAAGCTTAATGGCCACTTGCCCCAGGCCACAACTCAACCGATCTGCATTTGCTGTAGGAGTAATTACTTCTGCTTTTCGAAGCGGTAGAACAGATTCGGCTCGCTGACCATGTACAGCGTGCCCGACTCGTCCATGGTCACGCCCTCGGCGCGGGGAATGGTTTTCTTCAAACCGTTGAAACCGCCAAGCAGGGTCATGAAGCTGACCTGTTCGCCCTTCTCGTCCAGCTCCAGCAACAAGTGCGAATCGGCGGACAGCACCAGGGTGTGACCGGTGCGCGGGTCGATCGCCAGGGCCGAAAGGTTGCGAATGTCCAGTTCGTCGCTGTCGAGTTTCTGCTTGTCGCCCTCGAGCGTCTGGCTGCCGTCGCTTTTCCAGGTGAACAGCGCCGGCGGACGCTCTTCGCCCAGCAGCAGCTGCTGATTGCGGGCGTCCCAGGTGATGGCTTCGAAAGCCTTGTT
This sequence comes from Pseudomonas gozinkensis, assembly GCF_014863585.1. NCBI lineage: Bacteria > Pseudomonadati > Pseudomonadota > Gammaproteobacteria > Pseudomonadales > Pseudomonadaceae > Pseudomonas > Pseudomonas gozinkensis. Next base: position 6,195,130 of record NZ_CP062253.1, read on the forward strand.
CTGGTCTTTCGACGGGCCAAGGTCGTATTTCGGGAAATCGTCGCGCTTCAGTTCGCGGGTTTCGGCATCGACCTTGACGATGGAGAGCAGGTGCTCGCGCTCATCGACAATCGCCATCAAGCCGTTTGGCATCACCGTCAGGCCTTCAGGGTTGCTCCAGCCCACCAGTGGCATCTTGCGCAGCACGTCACCCTGAAGGGTCAGTTCGACCAGAAACGGATTCTTGCCCATCACCGAAAACAGGGTTTTGGTCTGCGGGTTATAGGACAGGTCCGAAGCTTCGTCCTTTTCCATCCCCGGCAGCAGCTTGGCGTCGATGACCACCCGGTAGTCCGGGAGCCAGACGCTTTCCTGCTTCTCCGCCGTGCTTTCGAAACGCTCCAGCACCCACAGCACGCCCCGGTCATCCCAATGCATCGCATACGCCAGCCCGTACGCAGCGGCGGCTGCCAACAAGAGCCAGGAATACCAGCGCAGGGCGAAGCGTGAACGACGAGCGGGTTTTAGCTGAGTTTGAGATGACATCGAAGGACGCGTTCCGAAAATTCAGGCTACGGGTAATAGCACAAAGAGGCCGGCTCAGACGCCAGAATGACCGGAATTATCCGGACAAAATGTGAAAAAAACGGCAAATGGCCGGAATGCCTTATGTGTTTGCGAGCTGCAACACAAAAACAAATGTGGGAGCAAGCTCGCTCCCACAGTTTTACTCAGAGTTGCAGTCAGCGAACGCTGCTGGTGAAGCGACTGGCGCCCGGCAGTTCCAGCACGATCTCATCACCAACGTTCAGCGGGCCGACGCCCACCGGCGTGCCGGTCAGGATCACGTCACCGGCCTGCAGCGAGAAGCAGCCGGCCATGTGCTGGATCATCGGTACGATCGGGTTGAGCATCGCGCTGCTGTTGCCGTCCTGGCGCACTTCGCCGTTGATGGTCAGGCGGATGCCGATGTCGGTCAAATCGGCGAAAGTGCTGCCGACCACGAACGGTGCAATCACCGCCGCGCCATCGAACGACTTGGCGATTTCCCACGGCAGGCCCTTGGACTTGAGCTCGGCCTGCTTGTCGCGCAGGGTCAGGTCCAGCGCCGGGGCGAAACCGGAGATCGCGTCCAGCACTTCTTCACGGCTTGGTTTGGTCGACAGCGGCTTGCCGATCAACACGGCGATTTCCGCTTCGTAATGCACCGAGCCACGCTCGGTCGGAATGCTGAACCCGCCTTCCAGCGGCACCACGCAACTGCCCGGCTTGATGAACAGCAACGGCTCGGTAGGGACCGGGTTGTCCAGTTCCTTGGCGTGTTCGGCGTAGTTACGGCCGATGCACACCACTTTCCCCAGCGGAAAATGAATCCGCGTACCGTCGACATACTGGTGCTGATAGCTCATTACCGACTCCTGCCTTCATTGATTCATCAGGGATTGCCAATCAAACCGCGAAGATCTTGCCCGGGTTCATGATGCCGTTCGGGTCGAACACCGCCTTGACCGCTTTCATGTATTCGATTTCCACCGGCGAGCGGCTGTAGGTCAAGTAGTCACGCTTGGTCATGCCCACGCCGTGTTCGGCGGAAATCGAACCGTTGTACTTCTCGACGGTTTCGAACACCCACTTGTTGACGGTGGCGCACTTGGCGAAAAACTCGTCCTTGCTCAGGTTGTCCGGCTTGAGGATGTTCAGGTGCAGGTTGCCGTCGCCGATGTGGCCGAACCAGACGATTTCGAAATCCGGATAGTGTTCGCCGACGATCGCGTCGATTTCCTGCAGAAACGCCGGGACTTTGGATACGGTGACCGAGATGTCGTTCTTGTACGGCGTCCAGTGGGAGATGGTTTCGGAGATGTACTCGCGCAGCTTCCACAGGTTCTGCAACTGGGTTTCGCTCTGGCTCATCACGCCGTCCAGCACCCAGCCCTGCTCCACGCAATGCTCGAAGGTTTCCAGGGCGGTGTTGGCCACTTCTTCGGTGGTCGCCTCGAATTCCAGCAAGGCATAGAACGGGCAGTCGGTTTCAAACGGCGCCGGGACATCGCCACGCCCCATGACCTTGGCCAGGGCCTTGTCGGAGAAAAATTCGAACGCGGTCAGGTCGAGCCGGCCCTGAAAAGCGTGCAGCACCGGCATGATCGAATCGAAATCGGCGGTGCCGAGGACCATCGCGGTCAGGTTTTTCGGCGAACGGTCCAGGCGCATGGTGGCCTCGACCACAAAACCCAGAGTGCCCTCGGCGCCGATGAACAGCTGGCGCAGGTCATAACCGGTGGCGTTCTTGATCAGGTCTTTGTTCAGTTCCAGCACATCGCCCTTGCCGGTCACCACCTTCATGCCTGCGACCCAATTGCGGGTCATGCCGTAGCGAATGACCTTGATCCCGCCGGCATTGGTGCCGATGTTGCCGCCAATCTGACTGGAACCTGCCGAAGCGAAGTCCACCGGGTAGTACAGGTCATGTTCTTCGGCGGCGTTCTGCAATTGCTCGGTGACCACGCCCGGCTGACAGACGGCGGTGCGGTCGGTGAGGTTGATGTCGAGAATCTGGTTCATGTAGTCGAACGACACGACCACTTCGCCATTGGCGGCCACGGCTGCGGCGGAAAGACCGGTGCGCCCGCCCGACGGCACCAGCGCCACTTTATGTTCGTTGGCCCAGCGGACGACGGCCTGCACCTGCTCGATGGTCTTGGGGAACACGATGGCGCTGGGCGCCGGGGCGAAGTGCTTGGTCCAGTCCTTGCCGTAAGCGTTCAGGGAGTCGGCATCGGTCAGGACCTTGCCAGGCTCGACCAGGGTCTTCAGTTCATCAATCAGGGCAGGATTGGTCATCGACGGAACTCTCGAACAATTCATGGTCATCCTGAGAACGCTTCACGTCGCAGGAATGAGTGATTAGCGGGGCGGCTATGCTAGCATACCGACCCCGCAGGCCAGTGCCCAACGGCGGTTCTGCGGTGACGGCTTTCTTGCCGTGCGGGTCAGCTCCAGGCTGCTCCCCTCCCTGCCATTTTTCTCCGGGATACAGGTTTACGCAGATGAGCAAGACTTCTCTCGATAAGAGCAAGATCAAGTTCCTTCTTCTCGAAGGCGTCCACCAATCGGCTGTCGACGTCCTCAAGGCGGCGGGCTACACCAGCATCGAATACCTGACAGGCTCCCTGCCGGAAGCCCAGCTCAAGGAAAAGATCGCTGACGCTCACTTCATCGGCATTCGTTCGCGCACCCAACTGACCGAAGAGATCTTCGATCACGCGAAGAAACTGGTCGCGGTCGGCTGTTTCTGCATCGGCACCAACCAGGTTGACCTGGAAGCGGCCCGCGAGCGCGGCATCGCCGTGTTCAACGCGCCGTACTCCAACACCCGCTCCGTGGCCGAGCTGGTGCTGGCCGAAGCGATCCTGCTGCTGCGCGGCATCCCTGAGAAAAACGCTTCCTGCCACCGTGGCGGCTGGATCAAGTCCGCAGCCAACTCCTTCGAGATCCGTGGCAAGAAACTGGGCATCGTCGGCTACGGCTCGATCGGTACTCAGCTGTCGGTTCTGGCCGAAGGTCTGGGCATGCAGGTGTTCTTCTACGACACCGTGACCAAGCTGCCACTGGGCAACGCGACCCAGGTCGGCAACTTGCACGAGCTGCTGGGCATGTCCGACATCGTCACCCTGCACGTTCCGGAAACCGCTGCGACCCAGTGGATGATCGGCGAGAAGGAAATCCGCGCCATCAAGAAGGGCGGCATCCTGATCAACGCTGCACGCGGCACCGTGGTCGAGCTGGATCACCTGGCCGCTGCGATCAAGGACAAGCACCTGATCGGCGCCGCCATCGACGTGTTCCCGGTCGAGCCGCGCTCCAACGACGAAGAGTTCGAAAGCCCGCTGCGTGGCCTGGATAACGTGATCCTGACCCCGCACATCGGCGGTTCCACTGCTGAAGCCCAGGCCAACATCGGTCTGGAAGTGGCAGAAAAACTGGTCAAGTACAGCGACAACGGTACCTCGGTATCGTCCGTGAACTTCCCGGAAGTGGCCCTGCCGGCTCACCCTGGCAAGCACCGTCTGCTGCACATCCACGAGAACATCCCGGGCGTGATGAGCGAGATCAACAAGGTCTTCGCCGAAAACGGCATCAACATCTCCGGTCAGTTCCTGCAGACCAACGAGAAGGTCGGCTACGTGGTGATCGACGTCGACGCCGAGTACTCGGAGCTGGCGCAAGAGAAGCTGCAACACGTCAACGGCACCATCCGTAGCCGCGTGCTGTTCTGATCAAGCGTTGAGCGACAAAAAAAGGGAGCCTTCGGGCTCCCTTTTTCATGCACGCGAAAACGTCATTCGACGTTGACGGTGATCTTCTTCGACACGATCGGCGGATCGAAGGCCATGTGGCCGCTGTCACCCAGCTCCAGCTGCAAGGTGTGTTTGCCCGGCGCGAGCTTGATGTCGGCCTGGGTCTGCGCCTTGCCGAAGTGCATGTGGTTGGCGTCGGTCGGCACGACGGAACCGGCCGGAACGATTTCCTTGGCATCGATCAGCAGATGGTGGTGACCGGTGTTCTTGGTGACGTCACCGGCGGGTGCCAGCGCGATGTCCTTTACGCCGAACTTGACCGTGAAGGTCTGCGGAACCGTGGCTCCGTCCTCGGGAGAAACGATGAACACTTCGGCGCCTTTCGGTGCCGGCGTGGCCGCACTGGCCAGTACCGAAACACCCATCAGCACACCGGCCAACGCTGCACGTGACATAAAGCTTTTCATTTTCTTCTCCAGTTTTTCCGTAAAATCCGCACGGTCATGACAACTTCATGACCATTCGTTGTCGAAGGCACTCGACAACCATAGCAAAGCGAGCCTGGAAAACAGGCCGATATCGATTTCAAAGGAGTGACCATGCGTTTTCTGCCTGGCCTGATCTGCCTGCTACCCCTTCTGAGCCCGCTGGCTCATGCCGAACTGATTGACGACGTCTACGACCGTGGCGAGTTGCGCATAGCCCTTGAGGCTAATACACCGCCCTTCAATTTCAAGGACGGCGACACGCTCACGGGGTTCGAGGTCGAGCTTGGGCAACTGCTGGCCAACGAACTGGATGTGCGCGCCGACTTCATCGTCACCGACGAAGCCGATCTGCTCCAGGGCGTTGAAAGCGGCAAGTACGACGTCGCGCTCAACCACATAGCACTGACCCCGGAACTCAAGGATCGTTTCGACGTGAGCGAGCCTTACACGCAGGTCAATGCGCAGTTGCTGGCGAAAAAGGATGAGCAGCCGCGCCCTCTGGTGCTGGTCCAGACGCTGACTGAGGAAAAGCCGAAGGTTATGCCGCCGGTGGAACTGGCGATTCCGTTTCAGAAGGGCAACCCGGCGTTTCACGTGAGCCTTGAGAATGCCTTGCAGCGGATCAGGGCGGACGGGCGGCTGGAGGCGTTGTCGAAGAAGTGGTTGAGCGCGCAGGCCACTGAAGACCTGAAATGAGCGCAATTTCCATGTGGGAGCGAGCTTGCTCGCGAAAGCGGTCTGTCAGCCACAAATACCGGTACTGACAATACGCAATCGCGAGCAAGCTCGCTCCCACAGTGTTTGAGGTGCGGGATTAGTCGAGATGTGTCAGGGCCCGTGCGGCTTGCGGCAACTCAAGTTCGCTGAAAACCTGCACGCCATGGCGCTTGAGCAAGGCTGCCGTGACGCCCTCGCCACTCACCTTCACCCCACTGAACGTCCCGTCATAGGTCAACAGATTCCCGCACGAAGGACTGTTGGCCTTGAGCACCGCCACCCGAATCCCGTGCTTTTGCACCAGCGCCAGCGCCTGCCGTGCGCCGTCGAGAAACTGTGAACTGACATCTTCGCCCTCGGTGGTGATCACCGAAGCGAGCCCGTCCAGCACTTCGCTACCCTGCCCGCCGGGAATCTCCGCTGCCGCTCGTGGCGTCGGCAAGCCACCGGCGACTTCCGGGCACAGCGGCACTACTCGCCCTTCGGCAATCCACTGTTCCAGCAGATCGAACGGCCCGCTGGCCCCACCGTCGTAACGCACGCGATGGCCAAGCAGGCAGCGACTGACCAGAATCCTGTGCATCTCAGAACGGCTCGTTGCCACGGCGGCGGAACCAGCCTGTCAGCGACAGCCGCTCGCGGCTGGCTGGCAACACTTCATGAGGGACTTCGCCGGAGAGAAACACCACCAGACAACCGCCCGTAGGCTGTACGTCATGAACGCGGTCATTCTCCAGGTACATGCGCAGTTGCCCGCCATCCTCCGGTAGCCAGCCGTCATTGAGGTAGATCACCGCCGAGACCATGCGCCGGTCATCGTCGCGGAAACGGTCGACATGCTTGCGATAGAAAGCCCCCGGCGGGTACAGCGCGAAGTGGCACTCGAAGTCTTCAAGCCCCAGGAACAACCCGCGGTTGAGCGCTTCACGCAGGCTGTCCATCAGGTTCAGGTAGCGGTCGCTGGCCTCGGCCTGACCGGGGTCGATCCACTGGATATGGTCGCCACGAATCCCCTCGCGGATCTCCGAAAACGGGCCACGTCCGACCCCCGCCGGCGCCAGTTCACCTTCGGCGTCACGTTTGCGGCACTCGGCCGCCAGTGCGCGGGTCAAATCCGCAGGCAGGAAAATGTTCTGCTGCGACCAGCCGCGCTCGGCCAGGTCGTCGACGATACGTAACAGCAGCGGGTGATCAGAGGATATTTGCATGGCGCGCATAGTATGCCTGCGGCAAGAAATCCGACAGAGCCACGCGGCGGCTTGATACGAATTCTCGACAAGTACTGGCACCGCACGGAGAATAGTCGGCTGCCGACAGGAGTCCTTATGCGCCGTTTGCTTCTTTCACTGTTGATGTTCTGCGTTTTGCCCGCCTGGGCGGACGGCCACGACCAGTTGTACAAGGTCGCCGGCTGGCCAGAACAACGCGCGCATTTCAACGACGCCCTGAGTGCCGCGCAGCAGCGTTACCAGAACAGCCTGCCGCCGGCGGTGTTTCAGGCGCTGGTGAACAACAGCAATCAGCGCTTCGCCCCCCAGGCCGTGGATCAACGCGCCGAAGCGCAACTGCGCAAGAACCTCGCCGATCCGAAACCGGCCCTGTCATTCTTTCAGTCACCGCTGGGCAAGAAGATCGTCGCCGCCGAACTGCTGGCGACCCGTCGCGATCAATTGGCAAAAAACGCCAAGGGCCTGCCGAAGATGCCGGCCAGCGACAGCCGCCTGCTGATCATCGGCCACCTCGCCCAGGCCCTGCCCGCGCGCGAAGCCGGCGCCGAAGTCAGTCTGGCGATTGCCGGTGTGGCGGCGGACAGCCTGAGCTCGATGATCCCCGGCCTGCTCGGCGGCGGTCAGGCCCAGGGCATGTTGAACGGTCAACGCCAGCGCCTGATGGATCAGATCGGTGCCGACCTGAACAACACGCTGCTCTACGTCTATCGTGATCTGTCGGATGAAGAGCTGGAAGAGTTCGCGACCTTTGCCGAGTCCACCGAAGGCAAGGCCTACTATCAGGCCGCGCTGGCCGCGATCCGCGCCGGGCTGGCCGTCGGCCAGAGCACCTCGAACCTCAGTCAGTGATCTCTGTCGCCTGACAGTCCGCCATCGCTGGCAAGCCAGCTCCCACAGGGTTTTCAGTCGATCAAAAATTATGTGAGCACTGGAAAAATTGTGGGAGCTGGCTTGCCAGCGATGAGGCCATCTCGATCACTAGGGGTTGCGGCCCTTGATCCGCTTGCTCAAGAACTCGAAATACTCCTCGCGCATTTCCGCCGTCTCATTGGCCAGGTGATGCCGCGCCTCGGCCAGCAACAGAATCTGCGGCCGGTCGAACTTCCACTTCATCACTTGCAGGTTGTGCTGCCAGTCCACGGTCATGTCCGCCTGGCCCTGAACGATCAATGGCCGGCGCGGACTTTTCTTCGCGTATTCCACCCGGTTGATCCAGCGTGACAACGCCCCGACCCATGCGGTCGGCAAGCGTTTTGGCTGCAACGGATCGGCCTGCAGGAACGGCAGGAAATCCGGGTCGTTGGAGTTCTCGCTGAACCGCCGGGCGATGCCCCGAACGAAGGGCCGCAGCAGGTAATAACTGAACTGCGACCAGCCCCAGGCCCGCGGACGCACCAACGGTGCCAGCAGAATCAGCTGGCCTTGCGCCGGGCTGTTTTCGCCATGGTTGAGCACGTGATCGACAATGATCGCCCCACCGGTGCTTTGCCCGCACAGGTGCCACGGCTGCGGCAAGGCAATCGAGCGCGCCTCGGCGAACAGGCCTTGCAGCGCATCCTGATATTCGGAGAAGTCGCGGATGCTCGCCCGCTCGCCGCTGGACAGACCATGCCCCGGCAGGTCGCAGGCAATCACCGCGAAGCCCTGATCCAGCGCCCACTCGATCACATGCCGGTAGAGGCCGGTGTGATCATAAAAACCGTGCACCAGAAACAGCGTGGCCTTGGCCGTTTCCGCCGGCCACCAGCAATGACTGACCAGCTCATAACCATCGACGTCGAACCGGCCCATCCCACGCCAGACATCACGCTCCGGAAAGTCGGTCTTGTAGAACCGCTGATACGCCTTCGCCTCCTCGGACAACGGCTGCCACTCGGCCAGAGGCTTGAGGCTCGCACGCAGATGATCGGGATCGAAGGCAACAGACATGGGCAATTCCAGAACGGTAAACGGACTTTATCGGCCTGCGATATTCATCTGTAGAAGCAAGCATGGCAAGCTAGCCGGCCTTCGAGGATCGAAAACCATGCGTTCGCCCTACCGCACCGCACTGTTTGCCAGCCTGCTCGCCATCGTGTGTGCCGGCGTGCTGTGGGCTGCGTACGACTGGTTTCAGGGCCGCTACCTGCGCGCCTTCAGCGAGCACACCGCGGTGTTTTCCGGCGACCCGCTGCGCCTGCCCGCCGACCTCGCCGGCCCCGGCAATATCCGTCTGGTGCACTTCTGGGACCCGGCCTGCCCGTGCAACGTCGGCAATCAACAGCACCTGACCGAAATGGTCGAACAGTTCGGCCCCAAGGGCGTTGAGTTCTTCGCGGTGCAGAAGGCCGGCAGCCATGGCCAGTTGCCCGCCACCCTCAGCAATCTCAAAACCATCGCGGTGCTGCCCGGCTCTGAACAGATTCCCGCGAGCCCGGCCGTGGCGATCTGGGACCGCAGCGGCAAACTGGCGTACTTCGGCCCGTACAGCGAAGGCCTGACGTGCAACTCCAGCAACAGTTTTATCGAACCGATCCTGCAAGCGTTGAGTGATGATCGTCCGGTCAATGCGACTCATACGTTGGCGGTTGGGTGTTATTGCCCGTGGCCGGCGGAAACGAAGTAAGGCATTCCGGACATTTCAAGGACGGCGATGCGCAGCACACGAGGCGTGTGCTAATTGTTTGCAGCCCGCACGGGCGGCAATCCCGAATGCACAAGGAGTCACCATGAAACGCGTGTTCACCGTTCTTGCCTTGCTCATCGTTGTCCTGCTCGCCGCCGGCGGCTGGTACGTGTACAGCAAGCAACCGACGCGCCAGGGCCAGGTGGAGTTGCGCAACCTGCAAGGTTCGGTGACCGTGCGTTACGACGAGCGCGGCGTGCCGCACATCCGGGCCGAAAACGAGACTGACCTTTACCGCGCCCTCGGTTATGTGCACGCCCAGGATCGCCTCTTTCAGATGGAAGCCATGCGCCGCCTGGCCCGGGGCGAGCTGGCCGAAGTGCTCGGGCCGAAGCTGCTCGACACCGACAAGTTGTTCCGCAGCCTGCGCATCCGCGAGCGGGCCGCCAGTTACGTGGCTGGCCTCGACAAGCAGTCACCGGCGTGGAAGGCCCTGCAAGCCTATCTGGACGGTATCAATCAATATCAGGACTCGCACGCCGCCCCTGTCGAGTTCGACGTGCTGGGCATCCCCAAGCGGCCGTTCACCGCCGAGGACAGCATCAGCGTCGCCGGCTACATGGCCTACAGCTTTGCCGCCGCGTTTCGCACTGAACCGCTGCTGACCTACGTGCGAGATCAACTGGGCGCCGATTACCTCAACGTCTTCGACCTCGACTGGCAGCCCAAGGGCGTGCTCGCCAAGGACCACGCCGGCACCGCACCGGCCCTCGCCGCCGAAGACTGGAAAGACCTGAGCACCCTCGCCCGCGTCAGCGAACAGGCGCTGATCGACAACGGCCTGCCGCAGTTCGAAGGCAGCAACGCCTGGGTCATCGCCGGCAGCCGCAGCAAGGGCGCCAAACCCTTACTGGCGGGCGATCCGCACATTCGCTTTTCGGTGCCGTCGGTGTGGTACGAGGCGCAATTGTCGGCGCCGGGGTTTGAACTCTACGGCCATCATCAGGCGCTGGTGCCGTTTGCGTTTCTCGGCCACAACCTGGATTTCGGCTGGAGCCTGACCATGTTCCAGAACGATGACCTGGACCTGATCGCCGAGAAGGTCAATCCGGATAACCCGGATCAGGTCTGGTATCGCGGCCAGTGGACCGACATGGTCAAGACCGAGCAGCAGATCGCCGTGAAAGGCCAGACGCCGGTGACCATCACCCTGCGTCGGTCGCCCCACGGGCCGATCGTCAATGACGCCCTCGGCAGCGCCGCCGGGAAAACCCCGATTGCGATGTGGTGGGCATTCCTCGAAACGCCGAATCCGATCCTCGAAGGTTTCTACCAGCTCAACCGCGCCGACACCCTGGCCAAGGCTCGCGCCGCTGCGGCCAAGGTGCAGGCGCCGGGGCTGAACATCGTCTACGCCAACGCCAAGGGCGATATCGCCTGGTGGGCCTCGGCCCTTCTGCCCAAACGGCCGGCCGGGGTGAAGCCTGGCTTCATTCTCGACGGCAGCGGCAATCAGGCGGACAAGGACGGCTACTTCCCGTTCAGCGCCAACCCGCAGGAAGAGAACCCGGCGCGCGGCTATATCGTCTCGGCCAACTTCCAGCCCGTGTCGCCGACCGGCATGGAGATCCCCGGTTACTACAACCTCGCCGACCGTGGCCAGCAGCTCAACCGCCAGCTCGCCGACAAGAACGTGAAGTGGGACAACGAAGCCAACCAGAAGCTGCAACTGGGCACCACCACCGGTTACGGTCCGCGTCTGCTGGCGCCGTTGCTGCCAGTGCTGCGGGAGGTGGCGGGCAATCCCGCCGAGCAGAAGCTGATTGAGCAACTGGCCCAGTGGCAAGGCGACTATCCGCTGGATTCGGTCAGTGCGACAGTGTTCAACCAGTTCCTGTTCAACCTCGCCGACGCGGCAATGCGCGATGAGCTGGGCAATGATTTCTTCGAAACCCTGCTGTCGACCCGGGTGATCGATGCGGCCCTGCCCCGGCTCGCGGCGAATGCCGATTCACCGTGGTGGGACAACCGCAGCACGCCGAACAAGGAGACCCGCGTCGACACCGTGCGCGTCGCGTGGCAGGCGAGCATGGCGCACCTGAAGTCGACCCTCGGTGATGATGCTTCCGGCTGGCAATGGGGCAAGGCCCACACCCTGACCCATGGTCATCCGTTGGGTCAGCAGAAGCCGCTGGATCGCATTTTCAATGTCGGCCCCTTCGCCGCACCGGGCTCCCATGAAGTGCCGAACAACCTCTCGGCCAAGATCGGCCCCGCGCCGTGGCCGGTGACCTACGGCCCGTCGACCCGCCGGTTGGTGGACTTCGCTGACCCGGCTCACAGCCTGACGATCAACCCGGTCGGCCAGAGCGGCGTGCCGTTCGACAGCCACTATGACGATCAGGCGGAAGCGTATGTGGACGGGATGTATGTGCAGGCGCATTTCAGTGATGAGGAGGTGACAGCGAATACGCGAAGTACCTTGAAGCTGTTGCCGGCGCGAGCGGCGCAATAAGCGCCGCTCAAACCATCGCCGCAAAATTCAGCCGAAACTGCTGCGGCGTCCCCCCCAGCCGCCGGTTGAACACGCTGCGCATGTGTTGCGCATCACGAAATCCGCACTGATACGCCACCGTCTTCAGCGGCGCCGTGGTGCTTTCGAGCATCACCCGCGCCGCATCCACCCGCGCCCGCTCGACGAACTCCGCCGGGGTGACTTTCGCCTCCCTGGCAAACACCCGGGAGAAATTCCGCGCACTCATGTTCGCGGCATTCGCCAGGTCGGCAATGGTCAGGTCGCCGGTGAGATTGGCCAGCACATACAGCTGCACCATCGCCACCGCCGACGTCGGCTCTGCATGGGGCGTGAGGAACGGACTGAACTGCGACTGCCCGCCCGAGCGCTGGGTGAACACCACCAGCCGCTTGGCCACGCTCAGCGCGACCTCGGACCCGTGATCACGCGCCAGCAGATACAGCGACAGATCGATCCCCGCCGTCACCCCCGCCGAGGTGTAGAGCTGGCCATCCTCGACGTACAAGCGATCAGCCTCGACCCGGCTCGACGGGCACAACTGCGCCAGCGCTTCGGCGTCGTTCCAGTGGGTGGTGACCGTACGCCCGTCCAGCAACCCGGCACGGGCGAGCATGAACGCGCCGTTGCAGATCGAGCCGAATCGCCGCGACCGCCCACAGGCCTCGCGCAGCCAGGCATCGAACGTCTCGCCGAAATCCAGGAACGGCAACTGCGGCCCGCCCGCCACCAGCAGCAAATCGTAAACCTGCGACGCTTCGCTGAAATGCCGGTGCGCACTCAGGGTCAGCCCGTTGGAACACGCCATCGGCCCGCGCTCGACGCCGATCACCTCGAGCCGGTAATGATCCTCCGGCGCCAGGAAGCGGTTGGCCTCGGCAAACACGTCCATCGGCCCGCTGACGTCCAGCGCCTGCACGCCGGGGAACACCACGATGGCGACGGTTCTGTTCATGGCAATCTCGGCTCTCGGGGAATGGCGGATCAGCGCCAACCCTAGCCAATCCTCGCCGCAGAAGCGAGCTGGCACGATTTGCAGGTGGAATGGCAAGGATCGCAGCCATGGATCGATTGTCCGGTTTAGCCCCCGGGAACAGACTTTCTCCATCAGCGCCGTGACGGCGTTTTCGACGAGGAAGCTCAACATGACCACGACCATCGCCGGTATCCAGATCCCCGACAGCGCCCTCGCCCGGGCCACCACCGAGTACATCCGCGACATCGAATCCGACCTGCTTTACCACCACTCGCGCCGGGTATTTCTGTTCGGCGCCTTGAGCGGTGAGCGTCAGCAACTGGCCTACGATCCGGAGCTGCTGTACGTCGGCGCGATGTTCCACGACCTGGGTCTGGTCGAAGGTCACCGCAGCGATGACGAGCGCTTCGAAGTCGATGGTGCCAACGCAGCCGCCGCGTTTCTAAAACCGTACGGGTTGAGTGATGACGACATCGAACAGGTCTGGCTGTCGATCGCCCTGCACACCACGCCGGGTGTACCGAAGCATCTGCGTCCGACCGTGGCGCTGGTGACCGCAGGCGTCGAGATGGATGTGCTGGGCATGGACTACGCGGCGTTCACCACGGTGCAGCGCGAGGCGGTAGTGCATGCGCATCCACGGGGCGAGGGCTTCAAGGAGTGCATCATCTGCGCGTTCGCCGACGGCTTGCGTCATCGTCCGCAGACTACGTTCGGCAATGTGAAGAGCGATGTGCTGAAGGATCAGGCGCCGGGGTTCAAGCCGATGAACTTCGTTGAAGTCATCCGCAAATCCCCGTGGGTTGCCTGACCGCAGATAAACCTGTGGGAGCTGCGGTGCGACGACTCGACTTGCCAGCGATGGCGTCATCACAGCCAACATCAATGTTGAATGGAACGACGCTATCGCGGGCAAGCCCGCTCCCACAGGGATTGGGGTTGATCACAGAGTTGTGACCAGCCCCATGACTGCTTAAGCCGCTTCCGGCGTCGGCGCCCGGCGCACGTCCGGTTGCTTCCACGAATCGGCAGCGCCTTCTTCGATGGCCTGCTGAATCGCTTTCTTGCGGGCTTCTTCGGCACGGCGGCTGAAGAACCAGACCATGAAGGTCACCAGTGACACCGCCAGCAGAATCAGACTGGCCACGGCGTTGATCTCAGGCTTGACGCCCAGACGCACCGCCGAGAACACTTCCATCGGCAGGGTCGTCGAACCCGGGCCGGAGACGAAGCTCGCCAATACCAGGTCGTCCAGCGACAGCGCGAACGACATCATGCCGCCCGCCGCCAGCGACGGCGCGATCATCGGGATGGTGATCAGGAAGAACACCTTCCACGGCCGCGCACCGAGGTCCATCGCCGCTTCTTCGATCGACAGATCCAGCTCACGCAGACGCGCCGAGACCACCACCGCCACATACGCCGCACAGAACGTGGTGTGGGCGATCCAGATGGTGACGATGCCGCGCTCCTGCGGCCAGCCGATCATCTGCGCCATGGCCACGAACAGCAGCAACAGCGACAGACCGGTAATCACCTCAGGCATGACCAGCGGCGCGGTGACCAGGCCACCGAACAGCGTGCGGCCCTTGAAGCGGGTGATGCGGGTCAGCACGAAGGCTGCCAGCGTACCCAGCGCCACGGCGGCAATCGCGGTGTAGCAGGCGATTTCCAGCGAGCGCACCACCGAGCCCATCAGTTGCGAGTTGTCGAGCAGGCCGACGTACCACTTCACCGACCAGCCGCCCCACACCGTCACCAGTTTGGATGCGTTGAACGAGTAGATCACCAGGATCAGCATCGGCAGGTAAATGAACAACAGGCCGAGCACCAGCATCAGGCTGGAGAAACGGAAGCGCTTCATTCTTTACCCTCCATTTCCTTGGCCTGACTGCGGTTGAACAGGATGATCGGCACGATCAGGATCGCCAGCATCACCACCGCCAGGGCGGACGCCACCGGCCAGTCACGGTTGTTGAAGAACTCTTGCCAGAGCACTTTACCGATCATCAGGGTTTCCGGACCGCCGAGCAGTTCCGGGATCACGAACTCGCCCACCACCGGAATGAACACCAGCATGCAGCCGGCGATGATGCCGTTCTTGGACAGCGGCACGGTGATTTTCCAGAAGCTGTTGAAGGTGCTCGAACCCAGGTCGGAAGCGGCCTCCAGCAGGCTGGTGTCGTGCTTCACCAGGTTGGCGTACAGCGGCAGGATCATGAAGGGCAGGTACGAATAGACGACGCCGATGTACACCGCCAGGTTGGTGTTGAGGATCTGCAGCGGCTCGTCGATCAAACCCATGCTCATCAGGAAGCCGTTGAGCAGGCCGTTATTGCTGAGGATGCCCATCCACGCATACACGCGGATCAGGATTGCGGTCCAGGTCGGCATCATGATCAGCAGCACCAGCACCGTCTGCAGCTCTTTGCGGGCGCTGGCGATGGCGTAGGCCATGGGGTAGCCGATCAACAGGCACAGCAGCGTGCTGAAAAACGCCATCTTCAGCGAGCCGAGGTAAGCGGCGATGTACAGCTCGTCGTCGCCGAGCATCGCGTAGTTGCCCAGGTTCAGCAGCAGTTGCAGCTTCTGCTCGGCGTAGGTGTAGATCTCGGTGTACGGCGGGATCGCCACGTCCGCTTCGGCGAAGCTGATCTTCAGGACGATGAAGAACGGCAGCATGAAGAACAGGAACAGCCAGATGAACGGAACCCCGATGACCAGCTGACGGCCACCGGGAATTCTTCGATTGAGCCGGCGTTTGAATTTGCGCATGTTCATGAGCGAAGTACCACGCCGCTGTCGTCTTCCCACCACACGTAGACCTGATCGCCCCAGGTCGGACGTGCGCCACGGCGTTCGGCGTTGGCCACGAACGACTGCACCAGCTTGCCGCTCGGCAATTCGACGTAGAACACCGAGTGACCGCCGAGGTAGGCGATGTCATGCACCTTGCCGCTCGACCAGTTGTATTCGCAGGTCGGCTGGTCGGCGGTGACCAGCAGTTTTTCCGGACGGATCGCGTAGGTCACGGACTTGTCCTGCACCGAGGTGCTGATGCCGTGGCCGACGTAGATCTGCCGGTCGAGGTCCTTGCAGGTGATGCTCGCGTGGCCTTCGGCGTCGTCGATCACTTCACCTTCGAAGATGTTCACGTTACCGATGAATTCGCAGACCAGACGGCTGGTCGGGGTTTCGTAGATGTCGATCGGGCTGCCGATCTGGGCGATCCAGCCCAGGTGCATGATCGCGATGCGCTCGGCCATGGTCATGGCCTCTTCCTGGTCGTGGGTCACCATCACGCAGGTCACGCCAACGCGCTCGATGATTTCCACCAGCTCAAGCTGCATCTGAGAACGCAGTTTCTTGTCCAGTGCGCCCATCGGTTCGTCGAGCAGCAGCAGTTTAGGCCGCTTGGCCAGCGAACGCGCCAGCGCCACACGCTGACGCTGGCCGCCGGACAACTGATGCGGCTTGCGCTTGGCGTACTGGCTCATCTGCACCAGTTTGAGCATTTCGGCCACGCGGGCGTCGATCTCGGCCTTGGGAATCTTGTCCTGCTGCAGGCCGAAGGCGATGTTCTGCGCCACGGTCATGTGCGGGAACAGGGCGTAGGACTGGAACATCATGTTGATCGGTCGCTCGTACGGCGGCATGTCGGTGATGTCGACGCCGTCGAGGAAAATGCGCCCCTCCGTGGGCCGTTCGAACCCTGCCAGCATCCGCAGCAGAGTGGATTTGCCCGATCCCGAACCGCCGAGCAGGGCGAAGATCTCGCCCTTCTTGATTTCCAGGGACACATCGTCCACGGCAACCGTCTCGTCGAACTTCTTCGTGACCCGGTCGATTTTGACCAGCACCTGTTTCGGTGTCTGGTCGCCCTCGAGGGCTTTCTTATAGGCGCCGGAGGCAACTGCCATTTACAAAACTCCCAGAAAAAAAGAGTGCAGTTCGCCCACGCAAGACGAACCCAGGATAGTTTGTACGTTGAAGCTATTTACCCGACTTGACCTTGGTCCAGCTGCGGGTCATCAAACGCTGAATGTTCGGCGGCAACTCGATCGACACGTAGGTCTTGTCGAGCACGGCCTGCGGTGGATAAACCGACTCGTCGGTGCGGATGGATTGCTCCATCAGCTTGTCCGAACCCGGGTTGGGGTTGGCGTAACCGACGTAATCACTGACCTGGGCGATCACCTCAGGTTTCAGCAAATAGTTGATGAAGGCGTGGGCCTCTTTGACGTTGGCCGAATCCTTCGGAATCGCCAGCATGTCGAACCACAGCGCACCGCCCTCTTTCGGGATCGAGTAGGCGATGTTCACGCCTTTCTTGGCTTCTTCGGCGCGGTGCTTGGCCTGGAAGATGTCGCCGGAGAATCCGATGGCCACGCAGATGTCGCCGTTGGCCAGGTCGCCGATGTATTTCGAGGAATGGAAGTAGGTCACGTAAGGACGCACCGCCAGCAGTTTGTCCGTGGCCTTGGCGTAATCCTTGGGATCGGTGCTGTTGGCGTTCAGGCCCATGTAGTTGAGCACGGTCGGCATCATTTCATCGGCCGAATCGAGGAACGCCACGCCGCAGCTGTGCAGCTTCTTGATGTTCTCCGGCTCGAACAGCACGCTCCAGGAGTCGATCTTGTCGACGCCCAGCACGGCCTTCACTTTATCGACGTTGTAGCCGATGCCGTTGGTGCCCCACAGGTACGGTACGGCGTAGAGGTTGCCCGGATCGTTCTGTTCCAGACGCTTGAGCAGCACCGGATCAAGATTGGAATAGTTCGACAGCTGCGCCTTGTCGAGCTTCTGGAAAGCGCCCGCCTTGATCTGCTTGCCGAGGAAGTGGTTCGACGGCACGACCACGTCGTAACCGGTACGCCCGGCGAGCAGTTTGCCCTCCAGGGTTTCGTTGGAGTCGAACACGTCGTAGACCGGTTTGATCCCGGTGTCTTTCTGGAAATCGGCCAGGGTGGTCTCGCCGATGTAATCCGACCAGTTATAAATATGCACAGTACCGGCGGCCTGGGCACCGACAGCGAACGTCAGGCCGGCAGCGGCCAGCAGGGCATTGCGCAAAGAAGAAAAAATAGGCAAGTGGAGGTCCTCTAATTTAGTTGGGCCCAAGTTGCCCCGTGCTGCATGACAGTCACGGTTGCCCGGCAACAAAACCGGCGCGCAACTTACCTTCGAAAAACCGTTCCAGCAAAACTTTCTGTCATTTAATTGCACCACTGGCCGCCCGGGTGAAGGCGACGGCCAGCGGTGACTGCTTCAAACCGGCTTATTTACCGGATTTGATCTTGGTCCAGCTGCGAGTGATCAGGCGCAGGGTGGCCGCGTCCAGATCGCTGATCGCATAGAGCTGCTTCTTCACTTCAGCCGAAGGGTAGATGCTCGGATCGCTGGTGATTTCCTTGTCCACCAGCGGCGTGGCCGCCTTGTTGCCGTTCGGGAAACGCACGGCGTTGGTGATTTCGGCCATCACTTTCGGCTCGAGCAGGTAGTTCATGAACTTGTAGGCGGCTTCGACGTTTTCGGCATCCTTTGGAATGGCGACCATGTCGTAGAAAGTACCGGCACCTTCTTTCGGAATGGTGTAGGCCAGTTTGACCTTGTCACCGGCTTCCTTGGCTCGGGTCTTGGATTGTTCCAGGTCACCCGAGTAACCGACGGCTACGCAGATGTTGCCGTTGGCCAGGTCCGAGATGTACTTCGAGGAGTGGAAGTAGGCAACCGAAGGACGCACTTTGAGGAACAGGTCCTCGGCGGCTTTCAGGTCAGCCTTGTCTTTGCTGTTGGTCGGTTTGCCCAGGTAGTGCAAAGCCGCCGGAATCATTTCGGTCGGCGCGTCGAGGAAGCTCACGCCGCAGCTTTTCAGCTTTTCGATGTTTTCAGGCTTGAACACGATGTCCCAGGAATCGATCTTGTCGACGCCCAGCGCAGCCTTGACCTTCTCCGGGTTGTAGCCGATGCCGATCGAACCCCACATGTACGGGAACGCGTGCTTGTTGCCCGGGTCGCTGGCGTCGCCAACAGCCTTGAGCAGGTCTTCGTCGAGGTTCTTCCAGTTCGTCAGCTTGGACTTGTCCAGTTCCTGATAAACGCCGGCCTTGATCTGCTTGGCCAGGAAGTTGTTGGAAGGCACCACGATGTCGTAACCGGATTTGCCGGCCAGCAGCTTGGCTTCCAGGGTTTCGTTGCTGTCGAAAACGTCATAGACGACCTTGATGCCCGTCTCTTTTTCGAAATTGGCAACCGTGTCCGGCGCGATGTAGTCGGACCAGTTGTAAACGTGCAACACCTTGTCGTCCGCCTGGACCGCACCCGCCATCACGCCCATCAGGGACATGGCGAGCAGAGTCTTGCCAGCGAGCTTTTTGCCTAATGCCTTCATGCGTTAATGCTCCAAATTTTTCTTTTTTGAACCACTTTGTTCAGCGGCCGAACCCGGACAACTGGAACCGCGGCTAGTCTGGCAAGATCCGAGGCGGTCTTTCAAGAAAAGACCAGCCTTTCTGACAGCTCCGGGCGACAGCGCAACAGCTCCATCGCTCAGAGCCTAGCACTTACCCCTGCAACGCACTCAGGGTCAGGTCCAGACACTTGCGTGCCTTTGTCACCAGCTCATCGATCTCCGCCTTGCTGATCACCAGCGGCGGCGCGATGATCATGGTGTCGCCCACGGCACGCATGATCAGCCCGTTGTCGAAGCAGAACTGACGGCAGATCATGCCCACACCCTTGCCTTCGTAACGCTTGCGAGTGGCCTTGTCCTGCACCAGCTCGATGGCCCCCAGCAGACCGACGCCGCGCACTTCACCCACCAACGGGTGATCGTTCAGTTCGCGCAGACGCTTCTGCAAATACGGTGCCGTTTCTTCATGAGCGCGATCGATGATTTTCTCTTCGCGCAGAATCCGGATGTTTTCCAGACCCACCGCCGCCGCCACCGGGTGCCCGGAGTAGGTGAAGCCGTGGTTGAAGTCGCCGCCTTCGTTGAGCACCGCCACCACTTCGTCACGCACGATCAGGCCACCCATCGGGATGTAGCCGGACGTCAGGCCTTTGGCGATGGTCATCATGTGCGGCTTGAGGTCGTAGAAATCGCTGCCGAACCATTGGCCGGTACGGCCGAAACCGCAGATCACTTCATCGGCCACGAACAGGATGTCGTACTTGGCGAGGATTTCCTTGATACGCGGCCAGTAGGTGTCTGGCGGAATGATCACGCCGCCGGCACCCTGGATCGGCTCGGCAATAAACGCACCGACGTTATCCACGCCAACTTCGAGAATCTTCTCTTCCAGCTGATTGGCCGCCCAGATCCCGAACTCTTCCGGGGTCATGTCGCCGCCTTCGGCGAACCAGTACGGCTGGGCGATGTGGACGATGCCCGGAATCGGCAAGTCGCCTTGCTCGTGCATATAAGTCATGCCGCCCAGGCTCGCGCCGGCCACGGTGGAGCCGTGGTAGCCGTTCTTGCGGCTGATGATGACTTTCTTGTTCGGCTGGCCCTTGATCGCCCAATAGTGGCGAACCATGCGCAGCATGGTGTCGTTGCCTTCGGAACCGGAACCGGTGAAGAACACGTGGTTCATGCCCTCCGGCGCCACGTCGGCGATGGCCTTGGCCAGTTCCAGTGCCGGCGGGTGCGCGGTCTGGAAGAACAGGTTGTAGTAAGGCAGTTCGCGCATTTGCCTGGCGGCCGCATCGGCCAGCTCATCGCGTCCATAACCGATCGCCACACACCACAGACCCGCCATGCCATCGAGGATCTTGTTGCCCTCGCTGTCCCACAGGTACACGCCCTTGGCGTTGGTGATGATCCGTGGACCCTTTTCTTTCAGCTGCTTGAAGTCGCTGAACGGGGCCAGGTGGTGATCGCTGCTGAGGGCTTGCCACTCACGGGTTTGCGGGTTGTTGCTGGTCATGCCAATTCTCCTTGTTATCGGTGAAGGCGCGGCGGCTGGCCACCGCGCCCGGCGTATCAGACGGCGAAGAGCAGGTACTCACGCTCCCACGAACTGATCACGCGCTTGAAGTTTTCATGCTCGGCCCGCTTGACCGCGACGTAACCGGTGATGAAGGTCTTGCCCAGGTATTTCTCGATGGTCGCGCTGTTTTCCATGCGCTCCAGCGCATCTTCGATGGTCAGCGGCAGGCGCAGGTTGCGGCGTTCGTAGCCACGGCCCACGACCGGCGCGCTCGGGTTGATGCCCTCCACCATGCCGATGTAGCCGCAGAGCAGGCTCGCGGCAATCGCCAGGTACGGGTTGGCGTCGGCGCCCGGCAGGCGGTTTTCCACCCGGCGGTTCTGCGGGCCAGCATCCGGGACGCGCAGGCCCACGGTGCGGTTTTCTTCGCCCCATTCCACGTTTACTGGCGCGGAGGTGTCCGGCAGGAAGCGGCGGAACGAGTTGACGTTCGGTGCGAACAGCGGCAACAGCTCAGGGATCAGTTTCTGCAGGCCACCGATGTGGTGCAGGAACAGCTGGCTCATGGTCCCGTCTTCATTGGAGAACACGTTCTTGCCGGTCTCGATGTCGATGATGCTCTGGTGCAGGTGCATGGCACTGCCCGGCTCGCCGGTCATCGGCTTGGCCATGAAGGTCGCGGCCACGTTGTGCTTGAGGGCGGCCTCACGCATGGTGCGCTTGAACACCAGGATCTGGTCGGCCAGCGACAGGGCATCGCCGTGACGGAAGTTGATTTCCATCTGCGCTGTGCCGTCCTCGTGGATCAGCGTGTCGAGGTCCAGCTCCTGCAATTCGCACCAGTCGTAGACGTCTTCGAACAGCGGATCGAATTCGTTCGCCGCTTCGATGGAGAACGACTGACGACCGATTTCCGGACGCCCGGAACGGCCGACCGGCGGCTGCAACGGATAGTCGGGGTCGTCGCTGCGCTTGGTCAGGTAGAACTCCATTTCCGGCGCCACGATCGGCTGCCAGCCCTTGTCGGCATAGAGTTTCAGGACTTTCTTGAGCACGTTGCGCGGCGACAGCTCGATCGGGTTGCCTTGCTTGTCGTAGGTGTCGTGGATCACCTGGGCGGTCGGCTCGATGGCCCATGGCACCAGGTACACGGCGTTCTGGTCGGGACGGCAGATCATGTCGATGTCGGCCGGGTCGAGCAGTTCGTAATAGATGTCGTCTTCGACGTAGTCGCCGGTCACGGTCTGCAACAGAACGCTCTCTGGCAGGCGCATGCCTTTTTCGGCGATGAACTTGTTGGTCGGCGAGATCTTGCCCCGGGTGATGCCGGTCAGGTCGCCGATCATGCATTCGACTTCTGTGATCTTGTGGTCTTTCAACCAATCGGTGAGCTGGTCGAGGTTGTTACTCATAAATGCCTCTGGGCTGAGTCTCCTGACGCATGTCAGGCAAGTTTGACGCACCAGGCGTCGCGTTAAAGGGCCTTGCTTGCGCGCAGTGCCGGCTTACGCCCGGCACCGCGCATAGACAATGAAGGAGGAGCTTACCTGCCCTTTACGCTGGCGTTGCATTTCCTGTGCACATCCCGGGCGTGCAGAATCACGGGCACGGCGACGAACGCGGTGCAGGCCGGGAGCGGGAAAGAGATCTATATTGAAAGGAGAACCGCTAAAGAGGATGCCCTCGCACACGTCCAGAATATCGGACGCTGCCGCTCGATCTGCCATGGGCAGGGAGATCGCTGGCACGTTGCAGGCCTTGCTGGCCGCGCTGCGGACGGACGTGTCGCCACTGATGTGATAAGCATGCAGACCGGACTGCAAAGAGCAGTCGGTGACGCCGATTAACGGCAGGCGAGACATGAAGCACCCCGGTATTATTGCTGTTATGGGTTTGATCCGAGCTTAGCCTTGTTCATTTTTTTACACAACACCCCCGTAAAAAATACAACACGGCCTGCTCAAGCCTGCGGGTGGCGCGTCCTTCACGGATAAAAAAATGCCCCAAAGTGCCCCATAAATGCCCTCGCGGCGCTTTTTCAGGGCAGAAAAGGCCTCGCTTGACTTCGGCAGGCCGTTCGGGTTGACTGAAACCAGAAAAGATCAATGATTGATATTTTTAACAACAAAGGTGTTGCATCATGTCGGTACCCCCGCGTGCCGTTCAGCTTAACGAAGCGAACGCGTTCCTTAAGGAACATCCTGAGGTTCTGTACGTTGACCTTCTGATTGCGGATATGAATGGTGTGGTGCGCGGCAAGCGCATCGAACGCACCAGCCTCCACAAGGTTTACGAGAAAGGCATCAACCTGCCGGCCTCTCTATTTGCTCTGGATATCAATGGTTCGACGGTGGAAAGCACCGGCCTGGGCCTGGACATCGGCGACGCCGACCGTATCTGCTATCCGATCCCCGATACCCTGTGCAACGAGCCATGGCAGAAGCGCCCGACCGCGCAATTGCTGATGACCATGCACGAACTCGAAGGTGACCCATTCTTCGCCGACCCGCGCGAAGTGCTCCGTCAAGTTGTTGCAAAGTTTGACGAGCTCGGCCTGACCATCTGCGCCGCGTTCGAACTCGAGTTCTACCTGATCGACCAGGAAAACGTGAACGGCCGCCCTCAGCCGCCACGCTCGCCGATCTCCGGCAAACGCCCGCATTCGACCCAGGTTTACCTGATCGACGACCTCGACGAATACGTCGACTGCCTCCAGGACATTCTGGAAGGCGCCAAAGAGCAAGGCATCCCGGCCGACGCCATCGTCAAGGAAAGTGCCCCGGCGCAGTTCGAAGTGAACCTGCACCACGTCGCCGACCCGATCAAGGCATGCGACTACGCGGTCCTGCTCAAGCGTCTGATCAAGAACATCGCCTACGACCATGAAATGGACACCACTTTCATGGCCAAGCCGTACCCGGGCCAGGCTGGCAACGGTCTGCATGTCCACATTTCGGTTCTCGACAAAGAAGGCAAAAACATTTTTGCCAGCGAGGATCCCGAGCAGAACGCCGCGCTGCGTCACGCGATCGGCGGTGTGCTCGAGACCCTGCCCGCGCAGATGGCTTTCCTCTGCCCGAACGTCAACTCCTACCGTCGTTTCGGCGCACAGTTCTACGTGCCGAACTCGCCGAGCTGGGGCCTGGACAACCGCACCGTAGCCCTGCGCGTACCGACCGGCTCCGCCGACGCGGTCCGTCTGGAACACCGCGTGGCCGGCGCCGACGCCAACCCGTACCTGCTGATGGCTTCGGTGCTGGCGGGCGTGCACCACGGTCTGGTCAACAAGATCGAACCGGGCGCTCCGGTCGAAGGCAACAGCTACGAGCAGAACGAGCAGAGCCTGCCGAACAACTTGCGCGATGCCCTGCGCGAGCTGGACGACAGCGAGGTGATGGCCAAGTACATCGATCCGAAATACATCGATATCTTCGTCGCCTGTAAGGAAAGCGAGCTGGAGGAGTTCGAACACTCCATCTCCGACCTTGAGTACAACTGGTACCTGCACACCGTTTAAGCGGACTGCAGCAAAGGAAAACGCCGTTGGCTTCTCAGCCAGCGGCGTTTTTTTTATTGGCCGAACATTAATTACCTGTTTCTTGTGTGAATGGCCGCCTGCGGCGGATCGCTGGCAAGCCAGCTCCCACAAGGAATGTTGTTGTGCTCGGAATGCATGTTCGACGAAGAACATGTGGGAGCTGCGGTGCGACGACTCGACTTGCCAGCGATGGCGTCCGGGCAGACAACACGGAACCCGGCTCGTACAATGCCCGCTGCCCCGCAGGAGACTTTCATGACGCGTCCCGCCCCCGTCCGCAAACCCCGTGCCCGCAGTCAGGCGCGGATCGATTCGATACTCGACGCCGCGCGCACGCTGCTGGCCGCCGAGGGCGTGGCGAGCCTGTCGATCTACAGCGTGGCCGAGCGCGCGCAGATTCCGCCCTCCTCGGTCTACCACTTCTTCGCCAGCGTCCCGGCGCTGCTCGAAGCGCTCACCGCAGATGTGCACGCTGCCTTCCGCGCCTGCCTGCAAGCGCCGATCGATCACGATGCCCTGCGCGACTGGCGTGACCTGTCGCGATTGGTCGAGGAGCGGATGCTGGAGATCTACGGCGAAGATGCCGCCGCCCGCCAACTGATCCTCGCCCAGCACGGCCTCACCGAAGTCACTCAGGCCGACCGTCAGCACGATCTCGAACTGGGCGACCTGATGCACAAGTTGTTCGACCATCACTTCGAACTGCCGCGACTGCCCGATGACGTGGACGTATTCGCGCTGGCCATGGAGCTGGGCGACCGCGTCTATGCCCGTTCGGTGCAGCAGCACGGACAGATCACCCCGCGCATGGCCGAGGAAGGCATGCGGGTGTTCGATGCTTACATCGGGCTGTATCTGCCGCCGTATCTGCCGAAAAGAATCCTCTAGCGCACTCACCGGCCTCATCGCGAGCAAGCTCGCTCCCACAGGGATTTGTGGCGCTCGCAATATTGGTGGGTGGCACTGAATCGGTGGGAGCGAGCTTGCTCGCGAAGGCAGCACCACCGATCACAAGCCATGAAAAAACCCCGAAGGGCTCACACCCTTCGGGGTTGTTTTTGTTCCACGCTCTTACAACTTGGCGATGGACACCTCGGTGGATTTCACGAAGGCGATCACTTCGCTGCCGACCTCCAGTTCCAGCTCCTTGACCGAACGGGTGGTGATCACCGACGTGACGATGCCGGAAGCGGTCTGCACGTCGATTTCCGACAGCACGTCGCCGAGAACGATCTCCTTGATCGCGCCTTTGAACTGGTTGCGTACGTTGATGGCTTTGATAGTCATGGCATTGATTCCTGTCGTTTGCTTGAGTTATTGAGCCCAACGCAGTTGCGTAGGCAAGGGTGAAACGGGTTCCGGCGCCGGCGGCTCGCCGGGCAGGGACAACACACGGTTGAGTACTTCGGTTTCCAGCGCCGCCAGCCGATGGGAACCACGCACCCGAGGACGCGGCAGTTCCACTTGCAGGTCGAGGCCGACTTCGCCGTCCTCGATCAGAATCACCCGGTCGGCAATCGCCACCGCCTCGCTGACGTCGTGGGTCACCAGCAACACGGTGAAACCGTGCTGTTGCCAGAGACGTTCGATCAGTTGCTGCATCTCGATCCGGGTCAGCGCATCCAGTGCGCCCAGCGGCTCGTCGAGCAGCAACAGACGCGGTTGATGAATCAGCGCCCGGGCCAGCGCCACACGCTGCTTCTGCCCGCCGGACAGCGCCGCCGGCCACTCATTGGCGCGATCCGCCAGGCCCACCGCATCCAGCGCCTG
Organism: Pseudomonas gozinkensis; assembly: GCF_014863585.1. Taxonomy (NCBI): domain Bacteria; kingdom Pseudomonadati; phylum Pseudomonadota; class Gammaproteobacteria; order Pseudomonadales; family Pseudomonadaceae; genus Pseudomonas; species Pseudomonas gozinkensis. The sequence continues at coordinate 6,221,197 of NZ_CP062253.1, forward strand.
CAAGGCTTGCGGGCGCCAGTTGCCCTTGAGGCCGAGACCGACGTTGTCGATGATCTTTTTCCACGGCAGCAGTCGCGCTTCCTGGAACATCAGCCGGGTGTCGTTCCGCGCATCGCTGAGCGGTGCAGCACCGGCCAGCAGATCGCCGCCGGAGGGTTGATCGAGGCCGGCGAGCAAGCGCAGCAATGTACTTTTGCCGCAACCACTGCGCCCGACCACAGCGACAAACTGCCCCGCCGGAATGTGCAGATCGATGCCGCGCAGCACTTGCCGCGAGCCGAAGGTCTTTTGCAGGTTGCGCACCGCCAGCGGAATCCCGCGCAGCAGGCGTGGAGGTTGTTGAGCGGTCATGCCGCACCTCCTTTCGCCACTTGATACGCCGGATGCCAGCGCAGCCACACACGCTCAAGTCCACGGGCCGCGAGGTCGGCCAGCTTGCCGAGCACCGCGTACAGCAGAATCGCCAGCACCACTACGTCCGTCTGCAAGAACTCACGGGCATTCATCGCCAGATAACCGATGCCGGAGCTGGCGGAGATGGTTTCCGCCACGATCAGCGTCAGCCACATGAAACCCAGGGCGAAGCGCACGCCGACCAGAATCGAAGGCAGCGCGCCCGGCAGAATCACTTGCCAGAACAGGCTGAAACCGGACAGGCCATAACTGCGGGCCATTTCCACCAGCGCCGGGTCGACGTTGCGGATGCCGTGATAGGTGTTGAGGTAAATCGGGAACAACGTGCCCAACGCCACCAGGAAAATCTTCGCCGACTCATCGATGCCGAACCACAGGATCACCAGCGGAATCAGCGCCAGGTGCGGCACGTTGCGGATCATCTGCACCGAACTGTCGAGCAGGCGTTCGCCCCACTTCGACAGACCGGTGATGAAACCCAGCACCAGGCCGATGCTGCCACCGATGGTGAACCCCAGCGCGGCGCGCCAGCCGCTGATTGCCAGGTGCGTCCAGATTTCGCCGCTGCGCACCAGGCTGACGCCGGCTTCGATCACCGCCACCGGCGCCGGCAGAATCCGCGTCGACAGCCAACCGGCCGACACCGACAACTGCCACACCGCCAGTAACAACACCGGCAACGCCCAGGGCGCGAGGCTGTGGATAAATTTCTTCATGGCGGCGCCTCAGCTCTGGGACGCGGCTTTGGGAAGAATGTCGTTGGCCACCATCTCGCCGAACGGGCTGACGTAACCGGCGCTTTTCGGCAGTTCCGGGCGCTCGACGTCGAGGTGCGGGAACAGCAGTTCGGCCACCCGATACGACTCTTCAAGGTGTGGATAACCGGAGAAGATGAAGGTATCGATGCCCAGATCCGCGTATTCCTTCACCCGTGCAGCGACAGTCGGACCATCGCCGACCAGCGCGGTACCGGCACCGCCGCGCACCAGACCGACGCCGGCCCACAGGTTCGGGCTGACTTCAAGGTTGTCGCGACTGCCACCGTGCAGCGCGGCCATGCGTTGCTGGCCGACCGAATCGAACCGCGCCAGCGAAGCCTGGGCACGTTTGATGGTGTCGTCGTCCAGATGCGAGATCAGGCGATCCGCCGCCTGCCAGGCTTCAGCGTTGGTTTCCCGCACGATCACATGCAGGCGAATGCCGAAGCGCACGGTGCGGCCGAGCTTGGCCGCTTTGGCGCGAACCTGTTCGATCTTCTCCGCGACTGCTGCAGGTGGCTCGCCCCAGGTCAGGACCATTTCCACTTGTTCGGCGGCCAGATCCTGCGCCGCTTCCGACGAACCACCGAAATACAGCGGCGGACGCGGTTGCTGGATCGGCGGATAGAGCAATTTGGCGCCCTTCACGCTGATGTGCTCGCCGTCGTAATCCACGGTTTCGCCTTCCAGCACACGGCGCCAGATCCGGGTGAACTCCACCGAAGCCTGATAGCGCGCTTCGTGATCGAGGAACAGACCGTCGCCGGCCAACTCTTCCGGATCGCCACCGGTCACCAGGTTGAACAGCGCACGACCGCCAGACAGACGATCCAGCGTTGCTGCCTGACGCGCTGCCACCGTCGGGGAAATGATCCCGGGGCGCAGGGCGACCAGAAACTTCAGACGCTGAGTCACCGGGATCAGCGAGGCCGCCACCAGCCACGAGTCCTCGCAGGAACGGCCGGTGGGAATCAGCACACCGCCAAAACCCAGTCGATCCGCCGCTTGCGCGACCTGTTGCAGATAGCCGTGGTCGACGGCGCGGGCGCCTTCGGCGGTGCCAAGGTAATGGCCGTCGCCGTGGGTAGGCAGGAACCAGAAGATGTTGAGGCTCATGGAGTGGTCTCCTTGGGGATTCGAATTACTGCGCTTTTGCCACAGCGGCCGGTGGGGTCCAGATCACGTCCTTGATGCTCAATGGCTTGGGAATCAGCTTGAGCTGGTAGAAGGTGTCGGCGATTTTCTGTTGTGCGGCGACCACTTCCGGGGTCAGGAACAGCGCGCCGTAGCCCTGGCGTTTCACCGAGGTCAGGGTGATGTCTGCCGGCAGGCCGAGCAGCGGCGACACCTGTTGGGTCACGTCTTCCGGGTTGGCCCTGGACCACTCGCCGACGGCGCGCACTTCTTCCACGAGGGTCTTGATCACCTCGGGATTTTTCTGTGCGTAGGGTTTGGTCGCCAGGTAGAACTGGTGGTTGTCGACGATGCCTTTGCCGTCACGCAGGGTGTGCGCTTGCAGCTGTTTCTCGGCGGCGGCCTGGTACGGATCCCAGATGACCCAGGCGTCGACGCTGCCGCGTTCGAACGCGGCGCGGGCATCGGCCGGCGGCAGGAAGACGGTTTGAATGTCGGTGTACTTGAGGCCGGCGTCTTCCAGCGCACGCACCAGCAGGTAGTGGACGTTGGAGCCTTTGTTCAGGGCGACTTTCTTGCCCTTGAGATCCGCCACCGATTTGATCGGCGAATCTTTCGGCACGAGGATCGCTTCGCTGTTCGGCGCTGGTGGCTCGTAGGCGACGTAGAGCAGATCGGCACCGGCCGCCTGAGCGAAGACCGGCGGGGTTTCGCCGGTGACGCCGAAGTCGATCGAGCCGACGTTCAGGCCTTCCAGCAACTGCGGGCCGCCGGGGAATTCAGTCCATTGCACGTCGACGCCTTGGGCGGCGAGACGTTTCTCCAGAGTGCCCTTGGCTTTGAGCAGCACCAGCGTGCCGTACTTCTGATAACCGATTCGTAGCGTCTCGGCCTGAGCTTGAGTGATGGCGCCGAAGGTGACAGCCGCAGCAAACAGAGCGACCAGACCACGACGCAAAAATACAGTGCGCATAGCGCTCTCCTTTTTGCTGTTGGGTTTTGGCTGCACCTGCTTGGCCGTTGGCGGCTGAGTAAGGTGAGTACTTCAAGTTTCGATGTGGCTCAAATGCTCCAGCGAGCACTCAACAAACGTTCGTTCAACAGCCCCGGCTCCAGCGGCTTCGGCCGGCGGGCCATGGCGCTGACAAACTGGTCCAGCGCCTCATGCAGTCGCTGCTCCAGAGCCGGCGCCAACTGCGCCTGGGCACTGCCTTCGCCGTAGGCGATCTGGCTGTCCTCGGCAAAAATCCCTTGCAGCATTTCCTGGGCCTTCAACGCCGACAGCACAGGCTTGAGGGCGTAATCGACCACCAGCATGTGGGCGATGCTGCCGCCGGTGGCCATTGGCAGAACAATCTTGTGGTTCAGGGCGCGTTCGGGCAGCAGATCCAGCACGGTCTTCAGCGCGCCGGAAAACGACGCCTTGTACACCGGCGTGGCGATCAGCAGGCCATCGGCGTTTTCAATCTGTTGCAGCAGGTCGAGCACCTTCGGGCTGTCGAAGCGAGCGTGGAGCAAGTCTTCGGCCGGGAAGTCCCGCACCTGATAACTCACCACTTCCACCCCTTGCTGCTGCAACCAGCGTTGCGAGCGCTCCAGCAACACCCCGGACCGGGAACGTTGACTAGGGCTGCCACCGAGTGAGACGACCAGCATTCAGAGAATTCCTTGCGCGTTACAGGCGATTCGCGGGTTGCGATCTCGCTTCGATGTCAGTGACCTTACCAGCTGATTTATATATCCATAAATCATATTTATTCATTTGGTTATTCTTTATGGAGATATGCATTTCACTTTCCTGCGGGCAAAAAAACAGGCCGTGAAAACGGCCTGAAACCCTGCATCGTGGTTCGTACTGATCGCTCCCAGACTGATCGTTCCCACGTCGAGGCGTCGAACCGTCCGCGTGGGAATGCCGCCCGTGACGCTCTGCGTCACAGTGGACGCGGAGCGTCCATGTATTCATTCCCACGCGGAGCGTGGGAACGATCCCAAGTAGGTTATTTGTTGGGCTGTGGGGTGAGGCGCAGGTACGGCTTCACCGCGCGGTAGCCTTTCGGAAAACGTTGCTTGATTTCGTCTTCGTCCTTGAGCGACGGCACGATCACCACCTCGTCACCGTCCTGCCAGTTGGCCGGGGTGGCCACCTTGTAGTTGTCGGTGAGCTGCAGCGAATCGATCACCCGCAGGATCTCGTGGAAGTTGCGCCCGGTGCTGGCCGGGTAGGTGATGGTCAGGCGGATCTTCTTGTTCGGATCAATCACGAACAGCGAACGAACGGTCAGGGTGTCGTTGGCGTTCGGATGGATCAGGTCATACAGATCGGACACCTTGCGATCGGCATCGGCCAGGATCGGGAAGTTGACGATGGTGTTCTGGGTTTCGTTGATGTCACCGATCCACTTGTGGTGCGAGTCCACCGGATCGACCGACAGCGCAATAGCCTTCACGCCACGTTGGGTGAACTCATCCTTGAGCTTGGCAGTGAAGCCCAGCTCGGTGGTGCACACCGGGGTGAAGTCCGCCGGGTGGGAGAACAGCACGCCCCAGCTATCGCCCAGCCATTCGTGGAAACGAATCTTGCCGGCGCTGGAATCCTGTTCGAAATCGGGGGCGATATCGCCAAGTCTGAGGCTCATGGTGCGGCTCCTGATGAGTGGTTGGAGACCTCAACTGTAGCTCGTGATTCGTTCTTCTGAAAAAGAATAAATAACTAGATATTTATATCTATAAAGAATATTAAACATCTGTTCACTGGACGCCCCGCAGCATCGCGACGAACATCGCCCTCAAGGTTCGAGAAGGCCTTGAGTTGCTGTAAAGAGGGGAACATCGGGAAAGGCTTACGGGGGTGAGCCGGACCCGAAACGCAAAAGCCCCGTCCGGCGCGATGCCGGACGGGGCTTTTTTACATCAGTGCAGGAGCGCGCTATTACAGCAGCGGGATCGAGTAGCTGACGATCAGGCGGTTTTCGTCCTGCGAACGAGTGTTCGGCAGGTCGGTGCGCCATACAGCGTTTTTCCACATCAGGCCGACGTTCTTGAACGGACCTTCCGGTACGACGTAACCGATGGTGAAGTCGCGTTCCCACTCGGAACGGTTCGAAGCGTTTTCGCGACCGTTGGTGCCAACGGTGTCGATCGAATCGCCTTTCAGGTAAACCACACCAGCGGTCAGGCCAGGTACGCCGACTTTAGCGAAGTCATACGAGTAGCGAGCCTGCCAGGTTTTCTCGCCGGCACGACCGAACTTCTGGATCTGCATGTCGGTGATGGTGTAGTTCGACGAACCGTCGCCCTGGTTCAGCCAAGGGAAGTCGGAGCTGCCGTTGGAAACCTGGTAACCGCCACCGAAGGTGTGACCTTCAACGGTGTACAGGAACAGGCCGCTGTACAGGTTGTTGTCGACTTCGCCACGACCGTTACGCACGCCGGTGTATTTACCGCTGCTGTAGTAGGCCGGATCAGTGCCGTTCTTGCCGTCGTCGGAGCTGTTGAAGTAACGGAAGTCAGACTTCAATACGCCCGGGCCGATGGCCCAGTTGTGTACCAGACCCAGGAAGTGCTGCTTGTAGAAGTCTTCCAGGTTGCCGTAGTAGTACTGGGCAGTCAGGTCTTTGGTGATCTTGTAGTCACCACCGGCGTAGATGAACTTGTTGCTGTCACGGAAGCCAGTGCCACGGGTGTTTGCACCGCCGATGGACAGGTTCTCGTTGTTGCTGGAGTTACGGCCTTTCACGGCTTCGATCTGACCACCGACCAGAGTCAGGTCCTTGATTTCGCCGGAAGTGATCTGACCACCCTGCCAGGTTTGTGGCAGCAGACGACCGTCGTTGGTCACGATGACCGGGTTCTTCGGCTGCAGGGTACCCAGCTTCAGTTCAGTCTGGGAGATCTTGGCTTTGGCAGTCAGACCCAGGCTGGAGAAGTTGTCTACGGCTTTACCGTTGGACTCGCTCGGGAACACAGTGCCGCCGTAAGCGGTGCCGCTGTTGCCGTTGGTGCCGCCGCCCGAATCCAGACGCACGCCCAGCAGGCCGATGGCGTCGATACCGAAGCCTACAGTGCCTTGGGTGTAGCCGGAGATGAAACGCAGATCGAAGCCTTGGCCCCACTCTTCGTTCTTGTTGGCGCCAGCGCCATCGCGGTTGTCGGTGTTGATGTAGAAGTTACGCAGCCCCAGGGTGGCCTTGCTGTCTTCGATGAAACCGGCTGCGCCTGCCTGCTGCGCAATAACCCCTACGGCCACGGCCAGGGCCAAGGTGGACTTGTTCATGTATCGCTCCTCTCGTTTCTAATTCTTGTGTTCCTGGTCCGGGGTCTGATGCCCCTGGATCCTAAGATGCGCGATTAGCGCCAGACCGTGACTGACAAGTCAATCGTAACCTTGTGTGTCTACGACCAAGGTCTAATCGCAGTTATTTGGTCCCTGCAGGGTAAAGACTTCCTGATAATCCCAAAAAGAATTTATTCATTCTTTTTCATATCATTCGGATATATGGCCAGCCAATTGCCATCTGTACCGGGATACAGCGTATCGGCGACTAAGCTCATTACTAAATGGTATTTGTTAGCCTTTTTTTAGATCGATTAGCTTTGACGCAACCCCGATTCGTCAATCCCTATCAAAAAGGCGACGCCATGATGGCCAAACGCGCACTATCTAGTCAATTTGTTACAGTTTGTGTGTCGGCGCTGATTTCTTTTTCAGCCCATGCTGCCAACCTCACCGTGGGCTATCAGACCGGTATCGACCCGAGCAAAGTGCCCCAGGCAGACGGCGTCTACGAGAAGACCATCGGCGAGAAAATCGACTGGCGCCGGTTCAACAGTGGCCCGGAAGTTGTGACAGCCATTGCCTCCGGCGATGTGCAGATCGGCAACCTCGGCTCCAGCCCGCTGGCGGCCGCCGCCTCGCGTAATCTGCCGATCGTTGCCTTCATCGTCTCGGCGCAGATCAATGCCGCCGAAGCGCTGGTGGTGCGTAACGGCAGCGGTATCAACAAGCCCGAAGACCTGATCGGCAAGACCATCGCCACCCCGTTCGTCTCCACCTCCCACTACAGCCTGCTCGGCGCGCTGAAGCACTGGGGCCTGGACACCTCGAAAGTCAAAGTAGTGAACCTGCAACCCGCAGAAATCGCGGCGGCATGGAAGCGCGGCGACATCGACGGTGCCTTTGTCTGGTCGCCGGCGCTGGGGGAAATCCGCAAGACCGGCAAGACCCTCACCGATGCCGCGCAGGTCGGCCAGTGGGGCGCGCCGACCTTCGAAGTCTGGGTCGCGCGCAAGGACTTTGCCGAGAAGCATCCTGAAATCGTGGCCAAGTTTGCCAAGGTGACCCTGAACTCGTTCGCTGATTACGCGGCTCATAAAGACAGCTGGACGGCCGACTCGGTGCCTGTACAGAAAATCGCCAAACTGACCGGTGCCAATGCCGCCGACGTCCCGGAATTGCTCGCCGGCTCGGCCTTCCCGGACGCCAAGGCGCAACAGACCACGGCGCTGCTGGACGGCGGCACGGCGAAGGCTATTGGTGAGACGGCGAAGTTTTTGAAGGAGCAAGGCAAGGTCGAAAGTGTTTTGCCTGACTACTCGCCGTACGTCAGTGCGAAGTTTGTAACCGAATAAACGCTATCGCGAGCAGGCTCGCTCCCACACAGGCTCAGTGAACCTTTGTGGGAGCGAGCCTGCTCGCGATGAGGGCGTCACGTTACAGAGACTTTTCGAAGATCTTCGAATTGCGCTGATAGTTATAGAGAGAAGCCCGCGCCGCCGGCAGGCGCTCGACGCTGCTCGGTTCGAAGCCGCGCTCCCGGAACCAGTGGGCGGTGCGGGTGGTGAGGACAAACAGGGTTTTCAGGCCCTGCGCCCGGGCACGGGTCTCGATGCGTTCCAGCAGTTCGTCGCCGCGGCCGCCATGGCGATACTCGGGATTCACTGCCAGGCACGCCAGCTCGCCGGCATCCGAATCGGCAATCTGATACAGCGCCGCACAGGCAATGATCATCCCTTCCCGCTCGACCACGCTGAACTGCTCGATCTCACGCTCCAGCACTTCGCGGGAGCGACGCACCAGAATCCCCTGCTCTTCCAGCGGACTGATCAGGTCGAGCAAGCCGCCGACGTCTTCAATCGCCGCCTCGCGCACCAGTTCGAATTGCTCCTGAGCCACCAACGTACCGCCACCGTCACGGGTGAACAGTTCGGTCAGCAGCGCGCCGTCCTCGGCATAACTGACGATATGGCTGCGCGCCACACCGCCACGGCAGGCTTCGGCGGCGGCATCCAGCAGTTCCGCCTGATAGTTGCTGCCCAGACGCTGCAAATGCGCCGGCACCTGTTGCGGACGCAGCTCGCGCACCAGTTTGCCGTTTTCATCGATCAGACCGAGGTCGGCGCCGAACAGCAGCAGTTTGTCGGCGCCCAGATCGATGGCGGCACGGGTGGCGACGTCTTCGCAGGCCAGGTTGAAGATCTCACCGGTCGGCGAATAACCCAGCGGCGACAGCAACACGATGGAGCGCTCGTCGAGCAGGCGGTTGATGCCCTTGCGGTCGACCCGGCGCACTTCGCCGGTGTGGTGATAGTCGACACCTTCCAGCACGCCGATCGGCCGCGCCGTCACGAGGTTGCCGCTGGCCACCCGCAGGCGCGAGCCCTGCATCGGCGACGAGGCCATATCCATCGACAGCCGCGCTTCGATGGCGATGCGCAACTGGCCAACCGCGTCGATCACGCACTCCAGCGTCGCGGCATCGGTGATGCGCATACCGTGGTGGTAATGCGGGGTCAGGCCGCGGGCGGCAAGGCGGGTTTCAATCTGTGGACGAGAGCCATGAACCAGCACCAGTCGCACACCGAGGCTGTGCAGCAGCACGATGTCATGGACGATGTTGCCGAAATTCGGATGCTCCACGCCGTCGCCCGGAAGCATGACGACGAAAGTGCAATCGCGGTGAGCATTGATATAAGGAGACGCGTGGCGAAGCCAATTGACGTATTCGGGCATGAACCTGGGCCTGTAATAAATAGCAGCCGGAAAAGGGGCGAAACGGAAAACGCACAGCGGGCTGATGGTTATCGTCGGAACAGGCTTGGCGACACGCGCGCTCTCCTCATGAATACGGGTGGGTGTTTGGGCAATTTATACAGCTTTGAGACAGTAATGTTCGATCAACTGCCGCAATAGATGCACGGTAGGCTGCAAACGTGACATTTCAAGGTACTCGTCCGGCTGGTGCGCACAGGCGATGTCACCCGGGCCGAGCACGATGGTTTCGCAGCCGAGGCGCTGAAGATAAGGCGCTTCGGTGCCGAACGCTACCGCTTCGGCCGTGTGGCCGGTGAGTTTTTCGGCTATTCGCACCAGCTCGGCGTCTTCGGCCTGCTCGAACGGTGGCACTTCGGGAAACAGCGGCGCGTAATCAATCTTCACCTGATGGCGCTCGGCGACCGGGTTGAGCCTGCGCAGAATCTCGCTGCGCAAGACCTTGGGGTCCATCCCCGGCAGCGGCCGCAGGTCGAATTCCAGCGAACACTGGCCGCAAATGCGGTTGGGGTTGTCGCCACCATGGATGCAGCCGAAGTTCATGGTCGGCTGCGGCACGCTGAACTGCGGGTTGTTGAATTCGCGCTGCCACAGAAGGCGCAGGCCGCGCAGCTCGCCGATGGCGTCGTGCATCGCTTCAAGGGCGCTGTGCCCGAGACGCGGATCCGACGAATGGCCGCTCTGTCCGAGGATATCGATGCGCTCCATCATGATCCCCTTGTGCATGCGGATCGGCTTGAGCCCGGTCGGCTCGCCAATCACCGCCGCACGGCCCAACGGGCGCCCCGCTTCGGCCAGCGCCCGGGCCCCGGACATCGAGCTTTCTTCATCGCAGGTGGCGAGGATCAGCAGCGGTTGCTTGAACGGCTGATCGAGCAGCGGTTGCACGGCTTCGATGATCAGGGCAAAAAAGCCCTTCATGTCGCAACTGCCGAGGCCGACCCAGCGGCCGTCGACTTCGGTGAGTTTCAGCGGATCGGTTTTCCACAGCGCATCGTCGTACGGCACCGTGTCGCTGTGCCCGGCCAGCACCAGTCCGCCGGGGCCGCTGCCGAAACTGGCGAGCAGGTTGAATTTGCCGGGGCTGACCTGCTGGATATCGCAATTGAAACCGAGATCGCCGAGCCATCCCGCGAGCAGATCGATCACCGCCCGGTTGGACTGATCGAGGCTCGGCTGGGTGCAACTGACCGACGGCACGGCGATCAGTGCAGCGAACTGGTCTTGCATGGACGGCAAAGGCATCGCTGACTCCAACTCCCGGATTGAAGTCCATCATAGAACCATCCGGCGCCGAGAATAAACCGCCGCAAAGCGTAGGAAGGTTCAGTCCTGTACACTGCACGGCCTTGGCAGCCACACACTCCCCCGGCTGCGCTCCCGATCCTGGATTTTCCGGCCATGCAGAAAGAAACCGAAATCAAACTCCGCGTCAGCCGCGAAACCCTCGCCGCCCTGCGCGAGCACCCTCTCCTGAAAAAACGCAACAAAAGTGGCTGGGAACGCCGTGAGTTGATGAATCAGTACTTCGACACGCCCGAGCGTGACCTGGCCCGGGCCAAGGTTGCCCTGCGCCTGCGCAAGGACGGCGAAGAGGTGATTCAGACCCTCAAGACCCGTGGCCAGAGCGTCGCCGGCCTGTCCGAGCGTAACGAGTACGACTGGAACCTGCCCAAAGCCAAGCTCGACGTGAAAAAACTCGACGGAGAATGCTGGCCCGAGTCCCTCGCCGAGCTGGACAAGAAAACCCTGAAGCCGATCTTCACCACCGATTTCGTCCGCGAGCGCGCCGAAATCGCCTGGGGTCGTGGCAAGACCAAAGTGGTCATTGAAGCCGCGCTGGACCTGGGCCACGTGGTAGTCGGCAAGCAGAAAGAAGAAATCTGCGAACTGGAACTGGAACTGCGCGAAGGCGAGCCTGCCGCGCTGCTGGAACTGGCCGCCGAGCTGGCGGAAACCCTGGCTCTGATGCCGTGCGACATCAGCAAGGCCGAGCGCGGCTATCGCCTGTACGACGCCAACAGCTACTCGCTGAGCCTGCCGGCGCCAGCCATCACCGCTGAAACCCCGCTGGACGATGCCTTCGCCGCTCTGGCCTGGCACTTGCTCGGCAGCAGTCAGCGTCTGGCCGAACAGTATCGTTTCAACGGCCACTGGCGCCTGCTGCAGGACTGGGTCGAGAACCTCGCGGAAATGCGCGCCCTGCTGAGCAGCCTCGGCCAGGCCGCACCGCGTCCGTCGACCCACGACTTGCGCGTTGCGCTGGATGCGTTGCTGGAAGACTGGCGTCCGCTGGTACAGGTCGGTATCGAAGACGAAGACGTGCGCAAAGCCGCGCCGGAGCAGTTCCTCGAAGAACTGGAAGATCCGCGCTGGGGGCTGTTCTCGCTGAACGCTTCGCGCTGGTTGCTGGCCCGCACCTGGACGGCTGACCGCAACACCCGTGGCAATCGCCAGGGTGCCGCGCAGTTGCAAAGCTGGCTGCCGCGCCTTCTGGGCGAAGAAGCCACTTCGCTGCAATTGCAGCGTTACCAGCAACAGCCGGAAGATCTGGCCGAGCAACTGCCGCGCATCGAGCGCATCCAGGTCTGGCTGCACCACGCGCGCAATGTGCTGGAAATCCCGGAAATGGATCGTCTGTACGGCGAGCTGAACAAGCTGGCGCAACTGGCCAACGAGCCGACCATCACCGACGAACTGCTCGATGCGCGCAAGCATCAGGCAATTGCGGTTTACCAGAATCGCGCCTGGAAAATGCTGCTGCGCATGTAACACCGCCATCGCTGGCAAGCCAGCTCCCACAGGTTTTTGTGTTGAAACACAATATGCGTTTCAACCTGGAACCCTGTGGGAGCTGGCTTGCCAGCGATGAGGCCCGCACATCCACAGCAAAACGTCAGACCGGCAAACTCGTCGTGGACTTGATCTCCGACAACGCCACAATCGAGTTCACTTCCTGAATCCCCGGCACCAGCGACAGCTTCTCGAAGAAGAACCGCTCATACGCCTCGATGTCCGCCGCGACAATCCGCAACAGAAAATCCACCGCCCCCATCAACACGTAACACTCCAGCACTTCCGGAAAGCCGCGAATCGCCTCGGTGAACTCAGTGAAGTTCGAACGCCCATGAGCATTGAGTTTGATTTCGGCAAAGATCTGCGTGTTCAGACCGATTTTCTTGCGATCGAGCAAGGTCACCTGACCACGAATGATCCCCTCCTCCTTCATCCGCTGAATACGCCGCCAACAGGGCGACTGCGACAGGCCCACCTGTTCGGCAATCTGTGCGCTGGACAAGGAAGCGTCCTCTTGCAGCAGGGCGAGAATGCGCCGGTCGTAGCTGTCCAGCTCACTGTGCATAAACAATCCTCAAAACCAATAAATAGCGAATTGATCTACCCGATCAGCCGCCTAATCAGCTCATCTTAGACAAGAAATGCCCGGCATCGAATGTAAAAATTCCTCCACTGATTCCGGGGACCTGCCATGCCACACCTCGAAGCCGTCAACACCCCTGCGCCCCGTGCCGATGTGTGGAACGCCAGCAATACCCATTGCCTTGCGCAGTACCAGATCCTGGCCGAGGCCGAGCCGGATTTGCTGGTGCGGGTGCTGAACCTGTTCGCCTTGCAGTTCCTCACCCCGGAACAGGTCAATGTCCAGCGGCTGGACGATCTGCTGTCAATCGACATCATCATGGGTGGCCTGAGCTGGCACCGCGCCCAGGTGATCGCGGAAAAACTTCGTAACCTGATCAGCGTCTGCTCGGTGAACCTGCAAAACCCCGACGCGGCGTGGGATGCGCCGGCGCAGGCGGCCGGCTGACAAGAACCGAAACGTCTTCGTCGGGTAGTGGCCCAACGGTCGGCGGGGCCGCGACTATCCTTTGCGCACTGTCGTTCAAAAGGAGCCCGCATGTCCGTTCAACTCGCCACTCAGGACCGCTGGCTGGATCTCAATGAGGTACTGCGTGAACTGGTCGCCCAGGGTTTCATCTGCCAGGACTCGGCCGAACAGGCCCTGAATGCCCGGCGTCGGCATGCCGCCCACGGCCAGAAGCACCCGCTGGAATTCATCGCCAGTCAGCAACTGGACGACCTCAGCCGTCCGGGCAAATACCTCGACCTGGAAAGCCTGACCCTGTGGCTGGCGCAGCAGGCCGGCCAGCCGTACCTGCGGATCGATCCGCTGAAGATCAACGTCGCCGCCATCACGCCGCTGATGTCCTATGCCTTCGCCCAGCGCCACAAGATCCTCGCGGTGTCAGTCGACCGCGACGCCGTCACCGTCGCCAGCGCCCAGCCCTACGTCAGCGGCTGGGAGGCGGATCTGACTCACGTCCTGAAACTGCCGATCAAGCGAGTGGTGGCCAATCCGGCGGACATTCAGCGTTTCAGCGTCGAATTCTTCCGCCTCGCCAAATCGGTCAGCGGCGCCAGCAATGCCGATGCGCAGGGCGGCAACCTCGGCAACTTCGAACAACTGCTCAACCTCGGCGCCAGCGATCAGGAGCCGGACGCCAACGATGCGCACATCGTCAACATCGTCGACTGGCTGTTCCAGTACGCCTTCCAGCAGCGGGCCAGCGATATCCACATCGAACCCCGGCGCGAGCAAGGCACGGTGCGTTTTCGCATCGACGGCGTGTTGCACAACGTCTATCAATTTCCGCCGCAGGTGACGATGGCTATCGTCAGCCGCCTGAAAAGCCTTGGCCGGATGAATGTCGCCGAGAAGCGCAAACCCCAGGATGGCCGGGTCAAGACCAAGACCCCGGACGGCGGCGAAGTCGAACTGCGGCTGTCGACCCTGCCCACAGCGTTCGGCGAAAAAATGGTGATGCGGATCTTCGACCCGGAAGTGCTGCTCAAGGATTTCGATCAGCTGGGGTTTTCCGCTGACGATCTGCGGCGCTGGCAGGACATGACCCGCCAGCCCAACGGCATCATCCTGGTCACCGGCCCGACCGGTTCCGGCAAGACCACCACGCTGTACACCACGCTGAAAAAACTGGCGACGCCGGAGGTCAACCTCTGCACCATCGAGGACCCGATCGAGATGGTCGAGCCGGCCTTCAACCAGATGCAGGTCCAGCACAACATCGACCTGACGTTCGCCGCCGGCGTGCGCGCGCTGATGCGGCAAGACCCGGACATCATCATGATCGGCGAGATCCGCGATCTGGAGACCGCCGAAATGGCGATTCAGGCGGCGCTGACCGGACACCTCGTGCTCTCGACCCTGCACACCAACGACGCGCCGAGTGCCATCAGCCGTCTGCTGGAACTCGGCGTGCCGCATTACCTGATCAAGGCCACCGTGCTCGGCGTCATGGCGCAACGACTGGTGCGCACACTGTGTCCGCACTGCAAGGCGCCGCTGACCCTTGACGAAGAAGACTGGCAAACCCTGACCCGGCCGTGGCAGGCACCGCTGCCGGGCAATGCGCAACGGGCCATCGGTTGCCTGGAATGCCGCGACACCGGTTATCACGGTCGCGCCGGGGTCTACGAAATCATGCAACTGAGTGACGGCCTCAAGGCCTTGATCAGCCCCGACACCGATCTCACTGCGATCCGTCGGCAGGCGTTCAAGGAAGGCATGCGCAGCCTGCGGTTGTCCGGCGCGCAGAAAGTCGCGGCGGGGCTGACTACGCTTGAGGAAGTGTTGCGGGTGACACCACAGAGCGAGCAGAAATAGCCGCTCACGGAACCGGATCGGGGAAATGGCAATCCAACCGGTTATTCAACACCAGTGGAGTCACCCAACATGCGTCTCAAACTTGCTGTCGCCACCCTTGCCCTGCTGTCTCTGCCCGTCGGTTCGGCAATGGCCGACAGCTTTTGGCGTAACGTCATTTCGTCCGGCGCCACGACCGGCTCGACCTACCTGACTTTCAAGGATCACAAACTGATCGTTGCCGCTCAGGACGACGCCGGCAGCTTCGTCGCCAGCGACGGCGGTATCCGCGGCCCGTACCTGGAAGCCGCGATGCAGAAAGTCCGCGCCGACAACCCGGGCCTGCAGGCAACGGACATGGAACTGGCGAACGCGATCCTGGCGAAGAACGCCGTGGCCTCGGAATAACCTTCCGGACAGACAAAAATGCCGCTCACACGAGCGGCATTTTTTTGCCCGCCGTTTCAAATTCACCATAGCCCCTGTGGGAGCGGGCTTGCTCCCACAGGGTCGAGGTATACGCGAAAGATCAGAGGTAATCGTCCACCGGCACGCAGGCGCAGAACAGGTTGCGGTCACCGTAGACGTTATCGACCCGGTTCACCGCAGGCCAATATTTGTGCGCCTTGGTGTGCGCATCCGGCGTGATGCCCCGCTCGATGCTGTACGGCCGCTCCCACACGCCGGTGATATCAGCCAGGGTGTGCGGGGCCCGTTTGAGCGGGTTGTCCTCGGCCGGCCAGTTGCCGTTTTGCACCTCGGTGATTTCCGCGCGAATACTCAGCATCGCGCCGATGAAGCGATCCAGTTCAGCCTTGGATTCGCTCTCGGTCGGCTCGACCATCAAGGTACCCGGCACCGGGAACGACATGGTCGGCGCGTGGAAGCCGTAATCCATCAGGCGCTTGGCGACGTCTTCTTCGCTGATGCCGGTGGCGGCCTTGAGCGGCCGCAGATCCAGAATGCATTCGTGGGCGACCCGCTCGTTGCGCCCGGTGTACAGAACGGGGAACGCACCTGACAGATGCTGCGCCAAGTAGTTAGCCGCGAGGATCGCCACTTCGCTGGCGTCCGCCAGTTGCGGCCCCATCATCGCGATGTACATCCAGCTGATCGGCAGAATGCTCGCACTGCCCCACGGCGCGGCGCTGACCGCACCGTTTTGCGGTTGCGGCCCGTCGATCGGCACCACCGGATGATTGGCGACGAACGGTGCCAGATGCGCGCGAATACCAATCGGCCCCATGCCCGGCCCGCCTCCGCCGTGGGGAATGCAGAAGGTCTTGTGCAGGTTCATGTGTGACACGTCGGCGCCGATGTCCGCCGGCCGCGCCAGCCCGACCTGGGCATTGAGGTTGGCGCCGTCCATGTAAACCTGGCCGCCGTGCTTGTGGATAACTTCGCAGATTTCGCTGATGCCTTCCTCGTACACGCCGTGGGTCGACGGGTAGGTCGCCATCAGGCACGACAGTTTGTCCCCGGCCTCGGACGCCTTGGCTTTCAAATCCTCCAGATCAACGTTGCCGGCGTCGTCGCACTCGACAATCACCACGCGCATCCCGGCCATCTGCGCCGAGGCCGGGTTGGTGCCGTGGGCCGAAGATGGAATCAGGCAGATATCCCGCCCGCCCTGCTGGCGGCTCTCGTGGTATTTGCGGATCGCCAGCAACCCGGCGTACTCGCCCTGGGCGCCGGAGTTGGGCTGCATGCAGATCGCATCGAACCCGGTGATCGCGCACAGCCAGCGCTCAAGCTCCTCGATCATCAGGGTGTAACCGACCGCCTGCTCACGGGGCACGAACGGGTGCAGGTTGGCGAATTGCGGCCAGGTGATCGGGATCATTTCGCTGGTGGCGTTGAGTTTCATGGTGCAGGAGCCCAGCGGGATCATCGACTGGTTGAGCGCCAGATCCTTGTTCTCCAGCTGCTTGAGGTAGCGCAGCATCTCGGTTTCGCTGTGGTGGGCGTTGAACACCGGGTGACGCAGGTACGGCGTGCTGCGTTGCAGCGTGTCGGGAATGCCGGAGGTCAGCGTTTCAGCGTCGAGATCACCGACGCTCAACCCGTGATCGGCGCCCAGCAGCACATCGAACAGTCTGGCCACGGTGTTTTCATCACAGGTCTCGTCGAGGCTCAGGCCCAGTTGGCCGCGACCGAGGATGCGCAGGTTGATCTGCGCGGCCCGGGCACTTTCGATGATCGCGGTTTGCGCCCCGCCCACGTCCAGCGTGAGGGTGTCGAAGAAATGTTGGTTGAGGCGCTTGATGCCATGGCGCTCAAGCCCGGCGGCGAGAATACAGGTCAGCCGGTGCACGCGCTGGGCGATTCGTTTCAGCCCTTCCGGACCGTGATAGACCGCATAGAAACTGGCGATGTTGGCCAGCAGGACCTGTGCGGTGCAGATGTTCGAATTGGCCTTCTCCCGGCGGATATGCTGTTCGCGGGTTTGCAGGGCCATGCGCAACGCAACGTTGCCACGGGCATCTTTCGACACGCCGATGATCCGCCCCGGTATCGCCCGTTTGTATTCCTCGCGACTGGCGAAAAACGCTGCGTGCGGGCCGCCGTAACCCATCGGCACGCCGAAGCGCTGGGATGAGCCAAACACCACATCGGCACCCAGTTCGCCCGGCGGGGTCAGCAGCAACAGACTGAGCAGATCGGCCGCCACGCACGCCAGCGCTTGCTGCGCGTGCAGGTGATCGATCAGTGGCCGCAAGTCGCGAACTTCGCCGTGGGTGTCGGGGTATTGCAGCAACGCGCCGAACACCTGGTGCTGCTTCAAGTTATCCACAGCGTCGACAATCAACTCGAAGCCGAAGCCTTCGGCGCGGGTCTGCACCACGGAAATGGTTTGTGGATGACAGTTTTCGTCGACGAAGAACAGATTGCTTTTCGACTTCGCCACACGCTTGGCCAGGGCCATGGCTTCCGCCGCGGCGGTGGCTTCATCGAGCAGCGAAGCGTTGGCCAGTTCAAGGCCGGTGAGGTCGATGGTCAGTTGCTGAAAGTTGAGCAACGCTTCGAGCCGGCCCTGGGCGATTTCCGGTTGATAAGGCGTGTAGGCCGTGTACCAGCCGGGATTTTCCAGCACGTTGCGCAGGATGACGGTCGGCGTCAGGGTGCCGTGGTAGCCCATGCCGATCAGGCTGGTCCAGACCTGGTTCTGCTCGGCATAACCGCGCAGCTTTGCCAGCGCCGCCTGTTCGTCCAGCGCCGGCGGCAGGTCCAGCTCGCGGTTGAGGCGAATGCCTGGCGGCACGGTCTGTTCGATCAGTTCGACCCGGCTGCCGAGGCCTAGGCTGTCGAGCATCGCCTGCTGCTCGGCGGCATCGGGGCCGAGGTGGCGGCGCAGAAAGGCATGGGGATCGCGTAACTGGCTCAGGGATGGCAACTGGGACATGACGGGCTCTCTCTTGGCTGGCGGCTCGGCGTCAATGCAACACGGTCAAACCAGCATAGCAGCCACCCCGACGGCAAAAGTCCCGGGCAGAAAAAAGCCCCGACGGGTCGGGGCTTTGGGGGTCTCGCCTGCAGCTTATTCGCCGATGGCAGCCTTGTAGGCGGCAGCGTCGAGCAGCTTGTCCAGCTCGGCCTTGTCGCTTGGCTTGAGCTTGAAGATCCACGCGGCGTACGGATCGTTGTTCAGTTCTTCCGGCGCGCTGGCCAGTTCCTCGTTGACAGCAATCACTTCGCCACCAACCGGGGAATAGATGTCGGAAGCGGCCTTGACCGACTCGACGACACCGGCGGCATCACCGGCGGCGAACACCTTGCCCACTTCTGCCAGCTCGACAAACACCACATCACCCAACGCTTCCTGGGCGTGATCGCTGATGCCCACGGTGACGGTGCCGTCGGCTTCCAGGCGCGCCCATTCATGACTTTCGGCAAAACGCAGTTCAGCTGGGATGTTGCTCATGCTCGGTGTCCTCAAGAAATTGTCAGCGGTCGTGCCCGCCGGAAAAGGTTTAGATCAAGGTTTTGCCGTGACGGACAAAGGTCGGTTTGACCACGCGTACCGGATACCACTTGCCACGGATTTCCACTTCGGCGCGGTCGGCAGTCGCCATCGGTACACGCGCCAGGGCAATCGACTTGCTAAGCGTAGGAGAGAAACTACCACTGGTGATCTCCCCTTCGCCAACATCAGCGATACGAACCACCTGATGAGCCCGCAAAACCCCGCGTTCCTCAAGCACCAGGCCGACCAGTTTATGCTGCACGCCGGCGGTTTTTTCCGCTTCCAGCGCGTCGCGACCGATGAACCGGCGCGTGGCCGGCTCCCAGGCGATGCTCCAGGCCATGTTCGAGGCCAGTGGCGAAACGTCCTGGTGGATGTCCTGACCGTAAAGGTTCATGCCGGCTTCGACCCGCAGCGTGTCGCGGGCACCGAGGCCGATGGGGGAAATGCCGGCGCCCACCAGATCGTTGAAAAACCCGGGGGCCTGATCGGCCGGCAGGGCGATTTCCAGTCCGTCCTCACCGGTGTAGCCCGTGCGCGCAATGAACCAGTCGCCGTCGACGTGACCTTCGAAAGGCTTGAGCATCTGGATCAGGTTGGCGCGGGACTGGGTCACCAGCTCGGCAATCTTGTGCCGGGCATGGGGGCCTTGAATGGCGAGCATCGCCAGCTCGGAGCGTTCGTGCATTTGCACATCGAAACTGCCCAGCTGCGCCTGCATCCAGGCCAGGTCCTGATCGCGGGTGGAGGCATTGACCACCAGACGATAACCGTCCTCGAGCCGGTAGACGATCATGTCGTCGACGATGCCGCCGCGCTCGTTGAGCATGGTGCTGTACAACGCACGGCCGGGGCTGTGCAGGCGTTCGACATCATTGGCCAGCAAATGCTGGAGCCAGGCCTTGGCCTGGGGGCCGGTGACATCGATCACGGTCATGTGGGAAACATCGAACACCCCGCAATCGCGGCGCACCTGATGGTGTTCCTCGACCTGCGAGCCGTAATGCAGGGGCATGTCCCAACCGCCAAAATCGACCATCTTCGCGCCGAGGGCGAGATGCAGGTCATACAGAGGCGTACGCTGTCCCATGGGTTTCTCCTTCCGGGCGTGGCGAAGGTGCGGAGCGCTGCTGCACGGATCGGAAAGCCCTGTAAAAAAAGGCTTTCAGCCGATTTCAGCGACAGGGTCTGTCAGACGGACCGCACCGAATGCCGCGCATTGTAGCCGCATGATTCAGGTCTCACTACTAAGTGTTTCGATGCGCCGAACGGCGAATAAGTCCGATGACCGGCAACAAGCCGACCAGCACTAACGTCAGCGCCGGCAACGACGCCCTCGCCCATTCCCCTTCGCTGGTCATTTCGAAGATCCGCACCGCCAGCGTGTCCCAGCCAAACGGGCGCATCAGCAGGGTCGCGGGCATTTCCTTGAGCACATCGACGAACACCAGCAACGCGGCGCTGAGCGTGCCGGGCAGCAACAGCGGCAGATACACTTTGAAAAACAGTCGCGGCCCACTGACACCCAGGCTACGTGCCGCTTCAGGCAAAGAGGGCCGTATACGCGCCAGACTGCTTTCCAGCGGCCCATAGGCCACCGCCACGAACCGCACCAGATACGCCAGCAGCAACGCCGCCAGACTGCCCAGCAGCAACGGTTTGCCCGCACCGCCGAGCCAGCCGGACAGCGGAATCACCAGCTCCCGATCCAGATAACTGAATGCGAGCATGATCGACACCGCCAGCACCGACCCTGGCAAGGCATAACCGAGATTGGCCAGACCGACTGCGGAATTGATCGTCCGGGTGGGCGCCAGACGCCGGGCGAACGCCAACAACATCGCCACGCCAACCGTGATCAACGCCGCCATGCCGCCCAGATACAGCGTATGGAGAATCAGCCCGGCGTAGCGCTCATCCAGATCGAATCGCCCGCGCTGCCAGAACCACACCACCAGTTGCAGCACCGGAATGACAAACGCGCAGGCGAACACCAGACCACACCAGCCGGTCGCCGCCCAGGCCTTTGGCCCCCGCAGGTGATACAGCGCCTTGACCCGTGGCCTTTCATTACTTGCCCGGTTCGCGCCACGGGCACGACGTTCGCCGTACAGCACCAGCATCACCACCAGCAGCAACAGGCTGGCCAGTTGCGCGGCGCTTGGCAGGCTGAAGAAGCCGTACCAGGTCTTGTAGATCGCGGTGGTGAACGTGTCGAAGTTGAACACCGACACCGCGCCGAAATCCGCCAGGGTTTCCATCAATGCCAGCGCCACGCCGGCACCGATGGCCGGGCGGGCCATCGGCAATGCCACACGCCAGAATGCTTGCCACGGCGACTGACCGAGCACTCGCGCGGCTTCCATCAATCCCTTGCCCTGCGCCAGGAACGCAGTGCGCGCCAATAGATAAACGTAGGGATAAAACACCAGCACCAACACCAGAATCACCCCGCCGGTGGATCGCACTCGCGGCAGGCGCAGGCCGGTGCCGAACCATTCGCGCAGCAGGGTTTGCACGGGGCCTGCGAAGTCCAGCAGGCCGACGAAGACGAACGCCAGCACGTAGGCCGGGATTGCGAACGGCAGCATCAGCGCCCAGTCGAGCCAGCGTCGCCCGGGGAATTCGCAGAGGCTGGTGAGCCAGGCGAGGCTTACGCCGATCAGCGTCACGCCGACGCCTACGCCGAGGACCAGCGTCAGGGTGTTGCCCAGCAGACGCGGCATCTGGGTTTCCCACAGGTGCGACCAGATCTGGTGATCGATGGTTTGCCATGAGAGCAGGAGCACGCTGAGGGGGAGCAGCACCAACGCGGCGATGGCGAAGACGATGGGGTACCAGCGGCGTTGGGCGGGGTGGGCCAAGGAAACAGTCTCGTTCAAATGATTGTGCCCACGCTCTGCGTGGGCACACATTCTGTGACGCTCTGCGTCACGCTGTCGATGATGCGACGCAGAGCGTCGAGGGCTGCATTCCCACGCAGACGGTTCGACGTGGGAACGATCAAACAGTGCTGTCAGGGATGACTCAGTTCCAACCCGCCCGATCCATCATCCGGATCGCTTCAGCCTGTCGCTTGCCCGCCACTTCAACCGGCAGCGTATCGGCCACAAATTGCCCCCAGGCCGCCACTTCCTCCGAAGGCTTCACTGCCGGATTCGCCGGGAATTCCTGGTTCACGTCGGCAAAGATCTTCTGCGCCTCAGGCGTGGTCATCCACTCCACCAGCGCCTTGGCCGCTTCCGGGTGCGGCGCATGTCTGGTCAGGCCGATGCCCGACAGGTTGACGTGCACCCCGCGATCCGCCTGGTTCGGCCAGAACAGTTTCACCGGCAGTTCCGGCTTCTGCTTGTGCAGGCGGCCGTAGTAGTAGGTGTTGACGATGCCGACGTCGCACTGGCCGGCGTTGATCGCCTCCAGCACCGCGACGTCGTCGGAGAACACGTCGGTGGACAGGTTGTTGACCCAGCCCTTGAGGATCTTCTCGGTCTTCTCGGCGCCATGCACTTCGATCATGGTGGCGGTCAGCGACTGGTTGTAGACCTTCTTCGCCGTGCGCAGGCACAGACGGCCTTCCCAGTTCTTGTCGGCCAGCGCTTCGTAGGTGGTCAGTTCGCCCGGCTTCACCCGTTCGGTGGAATAGGCGATGGTCCGCGCGCGCAGGCTCAGACCGGTCCAGGCGTGGCTGGACGAGCGATATTGCAGGGGAATGTTGGCGTCGATGGTTTTCGAGGTGAACGGCTGGAGAATGCCCATCTGCTCGGCCTGCCAGAGGTTGCCGGCATCGACGGTCAACAGCAGGTCGGCGGTAGCGTTCTCGCCCTCGGCCTTGATGCGCTGCATCAGCGGCGCTTCCTTGTCGGTGATGAACTTGATCTTCACCCCGGTCTTGGCGGTGTAGGCATCGAACACCGGCTTGATCAGCTCATCGATACGCGAGGAGTAGACCACCACCTCGTCGGCGGCCTGGGCGGCAGTGCTGCCGATCAGGGTCAGGGCCAGTGCGGTCAGAACACGCTTGGATGCCAACATGGGAGCGGTCTCTCGGTCGGGAAAAGTGGCCCAAATGATAAGGACTCACATTTACGAGCTCAATCGAACACTTTCCCAAGGAGTTACCAGATGTTGCACGGCATAGGCGGTGCCTGATCTGACGCCTTCGCGGGCAAGCCCGCTCCCACAGGGTTCCAGGGTGTACTCAAATTTGAATTTCACACTGACCACTGTGGGAGCGGGCTTGCTCCGGGCGGCGATCCGACGAAAGGGCCCTCAGTCCCAACGGAGAATTAAGGTTTAGCCAGGACTGGAAGGTCCCCGGTCAACCCCAATGCTTCGCGCACGAACAACGCTTTGGCCTCTGGCATCTGCTCGACGATTTTCAGCCCGGTGTTGCGCAACCAGCGCAGCGGCAGCGGATCGGCCTGGAACAAGCGCTCGAAGCCTTCCATCGCCGCCATCAGTGCCAGGTTGTGCGGCATGCGCCGACGCTCGTAGCGGCTCAGGACTTTCACGTCCGCCAGACGCTCGCCGCGTTCGTGCGCTTGCAACAGCACTTCGGCCAGCACCGCGGCGTCGAGGAATCCGAGGTTCACGCCCTGCCCCGCCAACGGGTGAATGGTGTGCGCGGCATCACCGATCAGTGCCAGGCCTTCGGCCACGTAGCGTTTGGCGTGGCGTTGACGCAGCGGCACACACAGGCGCGGGTCGGCGCTGATGACGTCGCCGAGACAACCTTCGAAGGCGCGCTCCAGCTCACGGCAGAAGTCCGCTTCATCCAGCGCCATCAGCCGTTCGGCTTCGCTCGGCGTGGTCGACCAGACGATCGAGCACCAATCCTGCTGACCGTCACGCTCCAGCGGCAGAAACGCCAGCGGCCCGTGATCGGTGAAGCGCTGCCACGCGGTCATACGGTGCGGTTTACTGCTGCGCACGCTGGTGACGATGGCGTGGTGCAGATAATCCCACTCACGGGTGGCGACGCCGGTGAGACGGCGCACGGCGGAGTTGGCGCCGTCTGCCGCGATCACCAACGGTGCGCGCAAGGTGCGGCCGTCGGCCAGGGTCAGCAGCCAGTCGTCACCGGAGCGGCGCATCTGCTCCAGTCGCGCGTTGGCCAGCAGGCCCATATCGCAATCGTGCAGACGATCGAGCAAGGCGTCCTGGACCACGCGGTTTTCGACGATATGCCCCAGCACATCGGCGTGCACGCTGCTGGCCGAAAAGTGAATCTGGCCGGTGCCGCTGCCGTCCCAGACGTGCATGTCGGTGTACGGGCTGCTGCGTCGGTTGACGATGCCGTCCCACACGCCGAGGCGATCGAGGATCCGCTGACTGGCCGCCGACAGTGCGCTCACCCGTGGTTCGAACGGCGCGTCGCCATCGAAGGGTTTGACGCTCAACGGGCTGCCGTCGAGCAGCAGGACTTCCAGCCCGCTGCCCTGCAACGCCAGCGCCAGGGCACTGCCGACCATTCCGGCTCCGACAATCAGCACATCCGCGCGCATTTCCATGCTTTAAGCCTGTCTCGCTGGCGGCTTGAGCCGCACGTAAAGGGTTTTACCGACCCGCGCCACCAGGTTGCCGGCGCCGTCATGAATGTCGACCTGCAACTGCGGCAGGTATTTCTCGCCACTGGCGGTCTGCCGACGAATCTCGTCGAGCAGGGTGTCGTCGATGTTGAACCGGGCGAACACCGGGCCTTTGCCCGGCGAAATGAAATCAATGTCGGCGGCCTTGTCCCAGACGATGTACCGCGAACCGAGGTTCTCCATGAGCATCAACATGAAGAACGGATCGACCATCGAATACAGACTGCCGCCGAACTGGGTGCCGACGTAATTGCGGTTGTACCAGCCCAGGCCCATCGAGACCTGAATGTCACGAAAGTCATCGCTGATGTGCCGCACCCGGACACCGGCGCCGAAGTACGGCGGGTAGAACGTCATGATCCAGCGCATCAGTCGCGCTTTACCGAAAGTCTTTATCAGCCACTCACGCATCCGGCCGCGTCCCCAGCCCCATGGCCTGGCGGGCGAACCAGCGTTTGGCCGGCGGCAGCAGATCGAGGCCGAGCAGGCCGATGTTGCGCCCCAGCGACACCAGCGGCTGGGTGCTGCCGAACAGGCGCGTGACCTGATCGGAGAAGCCGACGGTGAGGTCCTGATCGAGGCGCTGACGCTCGCGATAAGCCTGCAACGTGGCGAAGTCACCCAGCGGTTTGTCGCTGGCCAGCAGCGCGGCGGCCAACGCGTCGGCATCGCGCAGTGACAGGTTGAAACCCTGCCCGGCAATCGGGTGCAGGCTGTGGGCAGCGTTGCCGAGGACGGCCAGATGCGAGCGCACCTGCTCTTCGGCCTCCACCAGCGACAGCGGGTACAGATGCCGCGCGCCGACCTGTTTCAGGGTGCCGAGGCGGTAACCGAACACGCCTTGCAGCTCGCTGAGGAAATCACGTTCGCTCAGGTCGGCCAGCCGTTGCGCGTCCATGCCCAGACGGGTCCAGACCAGCGCGCAACGGTTCTCCGGCAGCGGCAGCAGCGCCATCGGGCCTTCGTCGGTGAAGCGCTCGAACGCCATGCCGTTGTGCGCTTCGCTCGGGGTGATGTTGGCAATCAGCGCGCTCTGGTTGTACGGGCGCTTGCGTACGTTGATGCCCAGCTGTTCGCGCAGACCGGAACGGCCGCCATCGGCGAGCACCGCCAGATCGCACTCGACCGTCGTTTCGTCGTTGAGGGTCAGGCGGTAGCCGTCCGGCAATGGTTCCATGCGGGTGACTTCCGCCGGGCAGCGCCAGCTGATCACCTCTTTATCGAGGTGTTGCCACAGGCACTGGCCGAGCCAGGCGTTTTCCACTACATAGCCGAGCGCCGGCACGCCCTCTTCCATCGCCGAAAGACGGGCGGTGGAGAAACGACCACGGTCGGACACATGAATCTGCTTGATCGGCTCGGCGCGGCGGGAGATTTCCTGCCACACGCCCAGTCGCTGATAAATCTGCCGCGAGCCGAAGGACAGCGCCGAAGAACGCGCGTCGTAGCTTGGTTGCCAGGTGTCACCGGGGGCGAACGGTTCGATCAGCACGATCTTCCAGCCACGGGCCTTGGCCCCGGCCTGCAAGGCCAACGCCAGACTGGCGCCGACCAGACCGCCACCGATGATTGCCAGATTGACCCGGCTCATGCCGCGCAGGTCCGTGCTTGCGCCATCAGGGCTTCGATCTCGGCGACGGTTTTCGGCACGCCACCCGTCAGGATTTCACAACCGCTTTTGGTCACTACCACGTCATCCTCGATGCGCACGCCAATGCCGCGCCATTTCTTCGCTACGTTCTGATTGTCCGGGGCGATGTAGATGCCCGGCTCCACGGTCAGCGCCATGCCGACTTCCAGCACTCGCCATTCGCCGCCGACCTTGTACTCACCGACGTCATGCACATCCATCCCGAGCCAATGGCCGGCGCGGTGCATGTAAAAAGCCTTGTAGGCCTCGGAGGCGATCAACTCGTCCACTTCGCCCTGCAACAGCCCCAGCTTCACCAGCCCCGCGGTGATGACCCGAACCGTCGCTTCGTGCGCCTGGTTCCAGTGCTTGTTCGGAGCGATTTCGGCGAATGCCGCTTCCTGTGAGGCCAGCACCAGTTCGTAGATCGCTTTCTGCTCGGCCGAGAACTTGCCGTTGACCGGCCAGGTGCGGGTGATGTCGCTGGCGTAACAGTCGATCTCGCAACCGGCGTCGATCAGCACCAGATCGCCGTCCTTGAGCAGCGCGTCATTCTGCTGGTAATGCAGGATGCAGCTGTTGCGCCCGGCAGCGACGATCGAGCCGTAGGCCGGCATCTTCGCCCCGCCCTTGCGGAACTCGTAATCCAGTTCGGCTTCGAGGCTGTACTCGTAAAGCCCGGCCCGGCTGGCCTGCATCGCCCGGATGTGGGCCTGGGCAGAAATCCGCGCCGCTTCGCGCATCACCTTCACTTCTGCCGCCGATTTATACAGGCGCATGTCGTGCAGCAGGTGATCCAGGGCAACGAATTCGTTCGGCGGCTGGGCGCCGAGATGCGCCTTGGAGCGGATCACGTTGATCCAGTCCATCAGATGGCGGTCGAATTCCGGGTTGCTGCCCATGGCCGAATACACCCGGTCGCGACCTTCGATCAGGCCCGGCAGGATGTCGTCGATGTCGGTGATGGGGAAGGCGTCGTCGGCGCCAAAATCGCGAATCGCGCCTTCCTGACCGGCGCGCAGGCCGTCCCAGAGTTCCCGTTCGGCGTTGCGTTCACGGCAGAACAGCACGTACTCGCCGTGCTCACGACCGGGCATCAGGACGATCACCGCCTGTGGCTCGGGGAAACCGCTGAGGTACTGGAAATCGCTGTCCTGGCGATAGACATGCTCGACGTCGCGGTTGCGAATGGCAACCGCGGCGGCCGGCAGGATCGCGATGCTGTTGGGTTCCATCTGCGCCATCAGCGCCTTGCGACGCCGGGCGTATTCCGCTTTCGGGATATGGATCATGGGCAGATGGCTTTCCCTGGCACGCGATCAGTGCAGCGACGGCTTGGCCGCTGGCGGCACGTCGGCCTTTTTGGTTTCGGAGAACAGCAGCAGCGGAGCGACACGCAGGTACTCCATGACTTCCATATAGTCGCTTTCGCCGTCTTCGGACTCTTCCAGTGCATCTTGCACCTGGGAGATCGCTGCCAGATCCTGCAACACTTCAGTGGCTTCGGTACTCAGCATGCTGCTGTCGCGGCAGTTCAGGCCGAAACCGGTGAGGAAGCCCTGGCACCATTCGCCCAGCGCGGCGGCACGCTCGGCCAGTGGCGCGTCATCGTTCGGCAACAGCAGAACCACGGTGACGTCGTCGCCGGTGAGTTCGCTCTTGACCATTTCCTGCAGGCCGATCAGCGCGTTGCGGACGTTGTCCTGCGGCTCGCTTTCGAGCAGCTCGGCGGCATCGATCAGCCACTCTTCGGCATTGAAGCCGGCGCCAGCGCAACTGCGGCCCAGCAACAGGCCGTGCAGTTCGGCAGGCGAAACGGAGTGACCGCTGGAGTTCAGCAGGGTGGCAAAGCCTTGGTACGGGGAATTCTGAATGGGCATGGGCAGCTAGGCGCCAGACGGCGCTATGTCTAGAATGAAGGCCTTGTATCCTACATCGACAGACTCGCCAAGACCATTAAAGGCTGTCCGCCAGCCAAACCCATCAGACCGAATCAGTGGACACAATGGAAGACACCGACCTGCAAGCGCTGATGGCCAGACTCGAACTGCTGATTACCCGAGTCGAGCAACTAAAGAGTCAAAACGCACTCTTACATGCTCAGGAAAAGACCTGGCGCGAGGAACGCGCGCACCTCATTGAAAAAAACGAAATCGCCCGGCGTAAGGTCGAATCGATGATTTCGCGCCTCAAGGCCCTGGAGCAAGACTCATGAGTTCAAGCAATAGCGTTACCGTGCAGATCCTCGACAAAGAGTATTCGATCATCTGTCCCCAGGAAGAGCGCAGCAATCTGATCAGCGCCGCCCGCTACCTGGATGGCAAGATGCGCGAGATCCGCAGCAGCGGCAAAGTCATCGGCGCCGACCGCATCGCCGTGATGGCCGCGCTGAACATCACCCACGATCTCTTGCACAAAGAAGAGCGCCCGGACATCCAGGCCAGCGGTTCGACCCGTGAACAGGTGCGTGACTTGCTTGATCGTGTCGATCTGGTGCTGGCCGACGATCCGGACATCAGCAAGGGCTGATTCGCCAGGCCGCTTGAGTTATACTCGCCGCACTCCCTGGGGTGCTTGCCAGTTGACGATGTCCCTGAGCCGATTTGCACTACCCTGGGGGTTGCACGTTGGGCTGGTGTGCATGTCCGCCAGACGGAAAGCCTTAAAGCCTACTGCATCCTCCACCTTGAACTCTCGGGTTCAAGGGCTAAGTCGACAGCGGCTCATCCGGGGAGCCTGATTCGAATCCGATGCCGGTGCATGCCGGCATCGGATTTTTTATGCGTACGTTTTCGTCCCACCCTGCCGAAGCCGAACCATGACCGAACCCGCGTTGTTGCCCCGCCCCCAACTGCGCCGCCTGCTGCGCAAGGCCCGCCGCTCGCTGACGCGAAGCGAACAACGCCAGGCCGCCGAGGGTCTGTACAAGCAACTGGCACAAGACCCGCACTTTCGTCGGGCCAGACACATTTCCCTGTACCTTCCCACCGACGGTGAAATCGACCCGCGCCTGTTGCTGCGCGCCGCCCAGCGTCGGGGCAAGAAAACCTACCTGCCGGTGCTCAGTGCCTGGCCACGGACCAAAATGATCTTTCAGCAGATCCGCCCCGGCGAAAAACTCAAACCCAATCGCTTCCGCATTCTTGAGCCACGCGCCAATCTGGCCCGTCAGCGCAAGGTCTGGGCACTGGATCTGGTGTTGTTGCCACTGGTGGGATTCGACGATGTCGGCGGACGTCTGGGCATGGGCGGCGGTTTCTACGATCGCAGCCTGGCGTATCTGGCCCGACGCAAGACCTGGCGCAAGCCGACGCTGCTGGGCCTGGCCCATGAATGTCAGAAAGTCGAACGACTGGCGCAGGCCAGTTGGGATGTACCGTTGCAGGGAACGGTGACGGACAAGGCGTGGTATTTCGCGGGATAGACGCCGCGCGGATCAGCGGCGTCGAAAAAGCGTTTTCAGCGTTTGAACGCTGTCGACTGCTGTACTTGCTGCGCCACTTCGATCGGAGCATCGGTCTTGTTGGCCCAAAGGCTTTGCGCATAACCGGTGGTCACGACGCCCAGGCCGAACAAAATCACCAAAGTCCACAGCAAATCCGGTTTGCGTTTCATCGATTGCCCCCCTCAAGGCACATCATCACGATGACAGCAGCGGTTTCCATTCGTAGGCCGTGCAGCAGCGTCAAGCTTTAAAGGCCGGCATTTTGCGACAACGTGAACCTCTGCGCAAATGCTGACGTCAACCGACTGTCGGTTTGTCATAAAATTGCCGGACAACCTGCCCAATGACCGCTTGAGGAGCACACACCATGGCCTACTGGCTGATGAAATCCGAGCCCGACGAGCTCTCGATCAAGGGCCTGGAGAAGCTCGGCAAAGCGCGCTGGGACGGGGTTCGCAACTATCAGGCACGTAATTTCCTGCGGGCCATGGCGGTCGGGGATGAGTTCTTTTTCTACCATTCCAGCTGCCCGGAGCCTGGAATTGCCGGAATCAGCAAAATAATCGAAGCCGCGTACCCGGATCCCACCGCACTGGAACCGGAAAGCCATTACTTCGACCCGAAAGCCACGCCGGAGAAGAACGCCTGGAGCGCGATTGATGTCGCCCACGTGGAGACGTTCAGCCGGGTCTTGAAGCTGGATTATCTGAAACAGCAGACCGCGCTGGCCGAGATGCCGCTGGTGCAGAAGGGCTCGCGGCTGTCGGTGATGCCGGTGACGGCCGAGCAGTGGGCGGCGGCGATCGCGTTGAAACCCTGAGTCATTTGTCGCCTGACAAAATGCCATCGCGAGCAAGCTCGCTCCCACAGGGCTCAGCGGCGATCACACAAATGTGTGGCACCACAAAACCACTGTGGGAGCGAGCTTGCTCGCGAAGAGGCCCGCCCGGACAACGAATGCCTTACTGAATGATCAGGTTGTTGAACAACAGATCTTCAACCACCGGCTTGCCGGTCTCGTCATTCATCACTTGCTGGGTCTGCTTCAAGGCTTCCTGACGCAGTTTTTCCTTGCCTTCGATGCTGCCCATCGCATCGGTGGTCTGCTGGGTGAACAGCGCCACCAGCTGATTGCGGATCAGTGGTTCATTGGCCTTGACCAGTTTGGTCGCCTCTTCGCCAGTCACTCGCAGTGCCACGTCGGCCTTGTAGACCTTGAGCTTCGGGGTGCCATCCAGCCCGTAGTTGCCCACAAACGGCGGGCTCAGGGTGATGTAGTTGACCTTCGGCGCCTCGCCCTCTTTGGCTTCTTCGGCCTGCGCTGCCACAGGCAGAGACAGGGCCAGCAACAACATGATCCACGCTTTCACAATTCGCTCCTTATCCGGTTTGCGGCCTAGCATAACGACCCGCCGCGCAAGCACAAGCTTATGGCGGACTATCAGGGCCGGGCATGCTCGTTGACCCGTTGACTGCCACACCTACACTTATCGGCCATCACTCCCAAAGGAATAGCCCTGATGAAAGCCGTGCTGTGCAAAGCCTTCGGCCCTGCCGAATCGCTGGTGCTGGAAGACGTCGCCAGTCCTGTCGCCAAGAAGAACGAAATCCTGCTGGACGTGCACGCCGCCGGGGTCAACTTCCCGGACACGCTGATCATCGAGGGCAAGTACCAGTTCAAGCCGCCCTTCCCGTTCTCGCCAGGTGGCGAAGCTTCCGGCGTGGTCAGGGAAGTGGGTGAAAAGGTCAGTCACCTGAAGGTTGGCGACCGGGTCATGGCCCTGACCGGATGGGGCAGCTTCGCCGAGCAGGTCGCAGTACCGGGCTACAACGTGCTGCCGATCCCGCCATCGATGGATTTCAACACCGCCGCCGCCTTCAGCATGACCTACGGCACGTCGATGCACGCCCTCAAACAACGCGGCAACCTGCAACCGGGTGAAACCCTGCTGGTGCTCGGTGCCTCCGGCGGTGTTGGCCTGGCCGCCGTGGAAATCGGCAAAGCCATGGGCGCCCGGGTGATCGCCGCCGCCAGCAGCGCGGAAAAACTCGCCGTGGCCAAGGCTGCCGGTGCCGATGAACTGATCAACTACAGCGAAACCAGCCTCAAGGACGAAATCAAGCGCCTCACCGACGGCCAGGGCGCGGACGTGATCTACGACCCGGTCGGCGGCGACCTGTTCGACCAGGCCATCCGCGCCATCGCCTGGAACGGCCGCCTGCTGGTGGTCGGCTTCGCCAGCGGACGCATTCCCGAACTGCCGGTCAACCTTGCGCTACTCAAGGGCGCGGCAGTGCTCGGCGTGTTCTGGGGCTCCTTCGCCCAGCGCCAGCCGCAGGACAACGCGGCGAACTTCCAGCAATTGTTCGGCTGGTTTGCTGAGGGCAAATTGAAGCCGCTGGTCTCGCAGGTCTATCCGCTGGGCAATGCCGCGCAGGCGATCAATGATCTCGGGCAGCGCAAGGCTGTCGGGAAAGTTGTAGTGCAAGTGCGCTGACCTGATCGGGCGACGCGGAATTGATGGCAACTTCCGGGTCGCCCTTCAGAGCATTCCAGCCTTACATCAGACTGCGAATGTCCTCCGGCAACAGACTCATGTACGTCCGGACCGGGCTGTCGCGGCATCCCCTGACAATCGTCGCAATCCGCTTGTTCAGTCTGGCGATCATCGCCAGGCGTTGTTCGTCCGGCAGCTGCGCTTTGTGGAAGACATTGGAAAGGTAGGCCCTGGTGTGAACGAACACCTTGGCATCGATCCACGACTGTTCCGCAATGTTGCCGAGATATTCGTTCAGGGTGCGGCACTTCAAGGCTTTCAGTTGTCGGTTGATGTGGATGGGTTGATCCAGATCGAGCCTGAAGACCATCGGCGCGTGGACTCGCGTCTGGGCTGGTCTGTCGTCCTCGACGGTCCATGGTTTGAAACGCCATTGTTCGATGGCGACCCTGACCGCTTCAATCAGCTCCGGATGACTGTCTTGCGCAAAGCTGATCCGGTCGACCGAACCGTCGGCATGGACGGTGAACTCGGCGCCCACTTCACCGACCACGCCAGCCCTGAAAAGCCCCTGCGGATAGACTGGCCTCGGGTTGTTTTCCGGAATCAGCAGCACCTCGGACGCCCACGCGCCTCCCGATACAACCAGCAAAATCAGCAACACACACCACCGCATGAGCCCTCCCCCTTCACCGCACGAGTGCCCGATTGGCACCGCAAAAGGGTAGAGCCCGGCAGCCTGAAACAGAACGCCGCGCCTTCTGCATTGTTCGCAGGACATTTCCCAAACATGCGCCCTACAAAACCCTGAAACACGGCAGGAAGCTGCCGAAGTAACCTTTCCCACAGCGCCCCGCACTTATATCTGAGCGACATGTTCATAAAGGAACGCGCGACTTCCAACATTTCCGCTGTTTTGCCGATGGGAAGCGGTGCTATTTTCGGTAACGAAACTGTAACATTCGCATCCGCAGTCAAAACAAGAAATCTGGAGCTCTTGAATGTTTGCTTTCTTTCGTCCTGCCGCACATCAGGCTCCATTGCCTGAAGAAAAAATCGACAGCACCTACCGACGCCTGCGTTGGCAGATCTTCGCCGGCATCTTCTTTGGCTACGCGGGTTACTACCTGCTGCGCAAGAACTTCTCGCTGGCCATGCCGTACCTGATCGACGAGGGCTACAGCCGTGGCGATCTGGGTCTGGCGATGTCGGCCATCGCCATCGCCTACGGCCTGTCCAAGTTCCTCATGGGCCTGGTGTCCGACCGCTCCAATCCGCGTTACTTCCTGCCATTCGGCCTGCTGGTATCGGCCGGGGTGATGTTCATTTTCGGTTTCGCGCCTTGGGCAACGTCCAGCGTAACCATGATGTTCATCCTGCTGTTCATCAACGGTTGGGCCCAGGGCATGGGCTGGCCGCCGAGCGGACGCACGATGGTGCACTGGTGGTCGCAGAAGGAACGTGGCGGCGTGGTATCGGTGTGGAACGTGGCGCATAACGTCGGCGGCGGCCTGATCGGCCCCCTGTTCCTGATCGGCATGGGCCTGTTCAACGATTGGCACGCAGCGTTCTACGTCCCGGCTGCCGTAGCCCTGGCAGTAGCGGTGTTCGCTTTCGTGACCATGCGCGACACCCCGCAATCGGTCGGCCTGCCGCCGATCGAGAAGTACAAGAACGACTACCCGGAAGGCTACGACGCCAGCCACGAAGACGAATTCAGCGCCAAGGAAATTTTCGTCAAATACGTGCTGCGCAACAAAATGCTCTGGTACATCGCCATGGCCAACGTCTTCGTTTACCTGCTGCGCTACGGCGTGCTGGACTGGGCGCCGACCTACCTGAAGGAAGCCAAGGGTTTCACCGTGGATAAAACCTCGTGGGCCTATTTCTTCTACGAGTGGGCAGGGATTCCGGGCACGCTGCTGTGCGGCTGGATGTCGGACAAGATTTTCCGTGGCAACCGTGGCCTGACCGGCATGGTGTTCATGGCACTGGTGACCGTCGCGACGCTGGTGTACTGGCTGAACCCGGCCGGCAACCCGACCGTCGACATGATCGCGCTGTTCTCCATCGGCTTCCTGATCTACGGCCCGGTGATGCTGATCGGCCTGCAGGCGCTGGAACTGGCGCCGAAGAAAGCCGCCGGCACTGCCGCAGGCTTCACCGGCCTGTTCGGGTATCTGGGTGGTTCGGTCGCGGCCAGTGCAGCGATGGGCTACACCGTGGACCATTTCGGCTGGGATGGTGGTTTCGTGCTGCTGGTGGGCGCTTGCCTGCTGTCGATGGCTTTCCTGGCACCGACCCTGTGGCACAAGCAAGTCGCCAGTCAGAGCCGCGAAGCAGTCGCCTGATCGGCCTTTGACTTACAGCGCTTGAGCCGCGCCTCCAGATTCCGGTCTGGCATGGCGTGGCTGCGCAGAGCGTGGGCGGTCTGCTCGACATAATCGCGAGTCGTGCCGTACCGCCCGCAAGCGCTTTCGAACACCTGGCTCAGCACATGATCCGGCAAGTTGCCGGCATAGCTGGGCAGGTGTCGCTCCAATACGAATCCCAGCGCCTGAACCTGGCTGCCATCTTCGAGTCGGCAGTTGAGCCAGTGTGGCCGATAGGACGGGAACGGCATCTCGCGTTTCCACAGCGCATACAGCGCGCTGTCCAGATTGTCTTCCGGCAACCGGTAGGCGAAGCCGCTGCATGAACCGCCGCGATCCAGACCGAAGACCAGACCGGGCATTTCCGGCGTGCCGCGGTGCTCGTGGGACCACAGATACAAGCCACGATGGTAGCCATGCACGCGTCCGCGCACTCGCTCGACGGCGGAGCATTCCGGCCGCCAGATCAGCGAACCGTAGGCGAACAGCCACACCGGCCCGCCCTTGTGGCGCGCCATGGTCGACTGCATGGAAGCGAGAAGTTGTTCGTGCGTCAGCTGCGGCCCAAGATCGAGCCGCGGAGGGTAAGCCAGGTTCAGAAAAGCGTTTTCAATGGCGCTCATGGCGAATAGCGTTCAGCTCCCCGCGGGTGAAGAATTACTTAATAGAACGCACCGCTGTAACAATAAGGCACATATGTTTTAAGGCAATTTGAGTGCCATGGCACAGTTCTTAATTGATTGCCTGATGGATATATAACCTACCGGCATTTATGCAATTACATAAATACCGATCGGCTATATGGAGAGTTATAACGAACTCAGGAACAGGGCTCAAGAGCGCGGCGCGTATGCAAACACATCCGCACGCATCTGATGGGCATCCATCCCCGCTTCCACCAGCGCATCCAGCGTGCCGTAGACCATGGCCGGCGAGCCGCTGGCATAAACGTGCAGCGGTTTCAGATCAGGGAAATCCTCGCAGACCGCTTCGTGCAACATGCCGCAGCGCCCTTCCCAGCCGCATTGGTCACTGACGACTTTGTGCAGGAACAGATTGGGTAACTTCAGCCACTCGTCCCAATGTTCGATCTCATAGAAATCTTCCGGACGACGCACGCCCCAGTACAGGTGCACCGGATGTTTGAATCCGTTGGCCCGGCAATGTTCGATCAGACTGTGGATCTGGCCCATACCGGTGCCGGCGGCAATCAGCACCAGCGGTCCGTCCGGCAGTTCCGCCAAATGAGTGTCGCCGAACGGCAGTTCAACCCGCACCATCGCGTTGCGCTTGAGCTGATCGATCAGGCTCAGCGCACTGGATTCGCGCGCCAGCACATGGATTTCCAGATCGCGCCCGCCGTGGGGCGCCGAGGCCATGGAGAACGCCGACTTCTCGCCGTTCTCGCGCTCGATCATCAGATACTGACCCGCGTGATAACGCGGCGGCTTGCCGGCCGGCGCACGCAGGCGCACGCGCCAGGTATCGCCACCGACGTCCCGGCATTCGATGACCTGACACGACACGCTGCGCACCGGCAGTTCTCCCAGCGCGAGCACGCCATCCCACAGCACGATGCAGTCTTCCAGCGGCTCCGCTATGCAAGTGTAGAACTCGCCGTGGTCGTGCACCTTGCCGGCCTGTTCGACCCGACCTTCCACCAGCAGCGCCGCACACACATGGCAATTGCCGTTGCGGCAGCTTTGCGGGCATTCGTAGCCCAGGCGCCGCGCACCATCGAGAATCCGCTCTCCGGGCTGTATCTCGAGCACCGCTCCGGAGGGCTGCAGGGTTACACGCATCAATCTATTCCTAACTGATTCCAGATGGCATCGATCCGTTGGGTGACGGCATCATCCTTGACGATAACGCGGCCCCACTCGCGAGTGGTTTCGCCCGGCCACTTGTGGGTGGCGTCCAGGCCCATCTTCGAGCCGAGTCCCGACACCGGCGAGGCGAAGTCGAGGTAGTCGATCGGCGTGTTGTCGATCATCACCGTGTCGCGCTTGGGGTCCATGCGCGTGGTGATGGCCCAGATCACGTCGTTCCAGTCCCGCGCGTTGATGTCGTCGTCGGTGACGATAACGAACTTGGTGTACATGAACTGTCGCAAAAACGACCAGACACCCAGCATCACGCGCTTGGCGTGGCCCGGATACGACTTCTTCATCGTCACCACGGCCATGCGGTACGAGCAACCTTCCGGCGGCAGGTAGAAGTCGGTGATCTCCGGGAACTGCTTCTGCAGGATCGGCACGAACACTTCGTTCAGCGCCACACCGAGAATCGCCGGCTCATCCGGTGGACGGCCGGTGTAGGTGCTGTGGTAGATCGGCTTGATCCGGTGGGTGATGCGCTCGACGGTGAACACCGGGAAGCTGTCGACTTCGTTGTAGTAACCGGTGTGGTCGCCGTACGGGCCTTCATCGGCCATTTCACCCGGATGGATCACGCCTTCAAGGATGATTTCGGCAGTGGCCGGCACTTGCAGATCATTGCCACGGCACTTCACCAGTTCCGTGCGGCTGTCGCGCAGCAGACCGGCGAAGGCGTATTCGGAGAGGCTGTCCGGCACAGGGGTGACTGCGCCGAGAATGGTCGCCGGATCCGCGCCGAGGGCCACGGACACCGGGAACGGCTGGCCCGGATGCTTCTCGCACCACTCACGAAAATCCAGCGCACCGCCACGGTGGCTGAGCCAGCGCATGATGACCTTGTTGCGGCCGATCACTTGCTGACGGTAAATGCCGAGGTTTTGCCGATCCTTGTTCGGACCTTTGGTGACCGTCAGGCCCCAGGTGATCAGCGGCGCCACGTCGCCCGGCCAGCAGGTCTGCACCGGCAGCATCGCCAGATCGACGTCGTCGCCTTCGATGACCACTTCCTGGCACTGCGCGTCTTTGACGACTTTCGGCGCCATCGCGATGATTTTGCGGAAGATCGGCAGCTTCGACCACGCGTCCTTCAAACCCTTCGGCGGCTCCGGTTCCTTGAGGAACGCCAGCAGCTTGCCGATTTCGCGCAGTTCGCTGACCGACTCGGCGCCCATGCCCATGGCGACCCGCTCGGGGGTGCCGAACAGGTTGCCGAGCACCGGGATGTCGTAACCGGTCGGCTTCTCGAACAGCAGCGCCGGGCCCTTGGCCCGCAGCGTGCGGTCGCACACTTCGGTCATTTCCAGCACCGGCGAGACGGGAATCTGGATGCGTTTCAACTCTCCGCGCTGCTCAAGCTGCTGCACGAAATCCCGAAGATCCTTGAATTTCATTGACGATGGCACCCTCAAAATAGGCGTACATCCTACCTGCTATGCCGGTCGCTGGCAGCCCGTCACTGCTTACTTGGCTGCATTCGCCTGACCTTTCCCAAGATTTGCCCTGGCCTGCAAGCCGACAAACAGCGGTTCGAGGATCGGCGCCACGAAGCGCGCACCGACCTCCGACAAGTGATTGTCATCGGTGTAGAGCGAGTAACCACTGAGCTCGGCACGGCACAGCCCCCTGTCATCGCATAGTTTCGGCGCCGGATCGACGACGCGCACCGCCGGGTCTTTCGCCAGATCGGCGAACAGCTGACTGATGAACGCCTGGCGCTTGTGGTGTTCGGCGACGTTCAGCCCGACTTCATCCACAGGACGATCCAGCATCGCCAGCCGCGTCAGACGGTACGGCGGACTGAAAGCCTGCAACGGCGCCTCTTTCACCAGCCAGACCCGATGCCCGCCTGCCCGCAACTGCGCCACCCGTGTGCGCAGTCCGTCAGCCAGGCGCCGCTCGGCGACGGCACGGTCGTAGTGCCCGTCAGGCGTCCTCAAGACATGGCCCAGATCACCTT
The DNA here is from genome assembly GCF_014863585.1 of Pseudomonas gozinkensis. NCBI lineage: Bacteria > Pseudomonadati > Pseudomonadota > Gammaproteobacteria > Pseudomonadales > Pseudomonadaceae > Pseudomonas > Pseudomonas gozinkensis. The sequence goes on from NZ_CP062253.1 coordinate 6,259,565, forward strand.
TGGCATCGCCATAGAGATACAGACTCCAGCGTGCGACCAGCACCACATCACTGACTGCTTGCGGTTTGATTGCCTGCACCACTCGCTGGTTGAATCGCGCGCAGCGGGCGTCATGCTCAAGACCTTCCACCGGTATGCACCCCGGCGAACTGGCGAGGTTCACGCTGACGCCATGGGCTTTTGCGCCATCGTCGAACACGGGGATCAGCGCCGTGGCATGGCTGTCGCCCCAGACCAGCGCTCGCGGCAAGCGACTTTGCAACCCGTAATGACAGAACAGCTTGTCATCAGGGGTCTTGTCGTCAGCCAGGCACGCCATCAACTCTGGCCGCCAGTCTCGGCCCTTGGCGTATTGCAGCGCCTGATCCGAAAGGCGCCATGGCAGGCCATCGGTCCAGCGCAGGGTTTGCCCGGCCAGTCCGATTATCAGCACGCCGAATGCACCGGCGATCAGAATCTGCCGGCGCCCGGCCAGCAAGCGCCGCTCGCGGAACGGCGTCTCGACGAATTTCCACGACAGATAACCCAGCACCAGGGTCAGCAGGATCAGCCCGGCGCTGTCGAAGGCGCTCGGCTCCTCGACGCTGGCGTAGCTGGAAAACACGAACACCGGCCAGTGCCACAAGTACCAGGAATAGGAAATCAGACCCAGACCGACCATGACCCGACTGCTCAAGAATTGACCCACCCAGGTCTGGCGATGACCGTTGGCCAGGATCAGCAGCACCACGCCCAGCACCGGCAGCAATGCCGCCGCGCCGGGGAACGGCGTGCGCTTGTCGAAACCGAACACCGCCAACAGAATCAGGCCCATGCCGAGCAGGCTCAACAGTTGCGCGGCCATCGGCTTGAGGCGCCAGGCATGTTTCGGCGCGATCGCCAGCATCGCCCCGGCCAGCAGCTCCCACGCTCGCATCGGCAACAGGAAGAACGCTTTTTCCGGATGGTGATTGACCGCCCATATGCTCAAGCCGAAAGACACCAGCAACACGCTGAACAATGCCAGCCGCCAATGCTTCAACCGACTCGACAGCAAGGTCAGCAACAACGGAAAGATGATGTAGAACTGTTCCTCCACCGCCAGCGACCAGGTATGCAGCAGCGGTTTGAGATCCGAGGCGACATCGAAATAGCCGTCCTGGCGCATGAACAGGATGTTCGAGACGAACAGCACCTGATAGCGCACCGAACGCCCGAGCTCTTCGTAGTCCTTGGGCGCCATCAGGAACCAGCCCACCGCCAGCACCGCGATGATCATCGCAAACAACGCCGGCAGGATCCGCCGCGCACGCCGCGACCAGAACTCGACAAAACTGAACCGGCCGGCCTGGCGTTGATTCCAGATGATCGAGGTGATGAGGTATCCGGAGATCACGAAAAACACGTCCACACCGACAAAACCGCCGGTGAAACCCGGGACGCCAAAATGGAACAGCACCACGGCAATCACCGCGACTGCCCGCAAGCCGTCGATATCCCTTCGATAAGCGAGTGTGCTCATAAATCTTTAATGCCAATCAGATGGTTGTTTTTTGTACAGCCTGCCGATGAGAAACGGAGGCTGCTTTTTGTTGTGCCAACTCACTGACCTTAGCTGATCGAAAACCTCCCATGATTTGTACAAAAAACGGGCAAAAAAAATGGCGCCCCCTTAGGGACGCCATTTTCAGACTCGACCGACGATATTACTTGCGCTTCATCGACAGGAAGAATTCGTCGTTGGTCTTGGTCGTTTTCAGCTTGTCGACCAGGAACTCGATGGCCGCCACTTCGTCCATCGGGTGCAGCAGTTTGCGCAGGATCCACATACGCTGCAGTTCGTCGTCGGCGGTCAACAGCTCTTCGCGACGAGTACCGGACTTGTTGATGTTGATGGCCGGGAACACACGCTTCTCGGCGATACGACGGTCCAGTGGCAGCTCCATGTTGCCGGTGCCCTTGAACTCTTCGTAGATCACTTCGTCCATCTTCGAGCCGGTTTCAACCAGCGCGGTGGCGATGATGGTCAGCGAGCCGCCTTCTTCGATGTTGCGCGCGGCGCCGAAGAAACGCTTCGGTTTCTCCAGGGCGTGGGCATCGACACCACCGGTCAGCACCTTGCCGGAGCTCGGGATCACGGTGTTGTAGGCACGGGCCAGACGGGTGATGGAGTCGAGCAGGATCACCACGTCCTTCTTGTGTTCGACCAGGCGCTTGGCCTTCTCGATCACCATTTCAGCCACTTGTACGTGACGGGTCGGCGGCTCGTCGAAGGTCGATGCAACCACTTCGCCGCGCACGGTGCGCTGCATTTCGGTCACTTCTTCCGGACGCTCGTCGATCAACAGCACGATCAGGTGAACTTCAGGGTTGTTACGGGCGATGTTCGCCGCGATGTTCTGCAGCATGATCGTTTTACCGGCTTTCGGCGGTGCAACGATCAGACCGCGCTGGCCTTTGCCGATCGGGGCGCACAGGTCGATAACACGACCGGTCAGGTCTTCGGTGGAACCGTTACCGGCTTCCATCTTCATGCGCACGTTCGGGAACAGCGGGGTCAGGTTCTCGAAGAGAATCTTGTTCTTCGCGTTCTCAGGACGATCGAAGTTGATCGTGTCGACCTTGAGCAGGGCGAAATAACGCTCGCCTTCCTTCGGAGGGCGGATCTTGCCAACGATGGTGTCACCGGTGCGCAAGTTGAAACGGCGGATCTGGCTCGGCGAGACGTAGATGTCGTCAGGGCCGGCGAGGTAGGAAGCGTCAGCGGAGCGCAGGAAGCCGAAGCCGTCCTGGAGAATCTCCAGCACGCCATCACCGGAGATTTCCTCACCGCTTTTAGCGTGCTTTTTCAGCAGGGAGAAAATCACGTCCTGCTTGCGCGAACGGGCCATATTTTCTATGCCCATCTGTTCGGCCAATTCGAGCAGTTCGGTAATCGGCTTTTGCTTGAGTTCAGTCAGATTCATATAGGAATGACGTAATCATTTATGGAGGGGGGGGAAATTAAGCTTTTGGCTTAATGAGGCCGCGCCGCGGAGAAGGCGACAGGATCGCGTACTTATTCGAAAAGGAGTGCGTCGGCGACGGCTAGCAGGGGGCAGTGGAGAAACCAGTGCGGGGCCGAATGTACCACCTGAGTTTCGGAGCGTCTAGCCCTGAATACGCAAAAAGCCCCGCAATTTGCGGGGCTTTTTGAGGACACGCTTTACCGCGACGCTTAGATGTTGGCGTCGAGGAAAGCAGCCAGTTGCGACTTCGACAGAGCGCCAACCTTGGTCGCTTCCACGTTGCCGTTCTTGAACAGCATCAGGGTCGGAATACCACGTACGCCGTGCTTGGCAGGGGTTTCCTGGTTTTCGTCGATGTTCAGTTTGGCAACAGTCAGCTTGCCTTTGTAAGTCTCTGCAATCTCGTCCAGAACCGGAGCGATCATTTTGCAAGGGCCGCACCATTCAGCCCAGTAGTCGACCAGGACAGCGCCTTCGGCCTTGAGTACGTCGGCTTCGAAGCTAGCGTCGCTAACGTGTTTGATCAGATCGCTGCTCATGGAATTCTCCAGGTTGTAAGCAAAAAAACGTGGCCCATCATAGCCGCCCTTCCCTTGTTCAGGAAGCCGCAGATGATTGAGTCTTGCTATGGCACTCGATGAGTTTGGGTATAGCTCAAGTCACGCGCCGGCGGGGGCGATGAAGGAAATTCCGGTGCGCAGCGCCGCGTTACGCACGTGCTCCTGCATGGCTTTCTGCGCGGCGGCGGAGGCCCGGCGGGCCAGGGCGCGGAGGATCTTGCGGTGTTCCTGCCAGGTTTCCATGGCCCGCTCGGCACGGATGAACGGTAGCTTCTGGCTCTCCAGAAAGATGTCGGCGCTGGCGGTGAGGATGCTCAGCATCGCCTGATTGCCGCTGGCCAGCAGGATCCGCCGGTGGAATTCGAAATCCAGTTTCGCCGCAGCCTCGAAGTCACTGGCGCGCAGTTGCTCGCGCATGGCGGCGACGTTGTCTTCCAGTTCATCCAGATCAAACGTGCTCAACGTCACCGCCGCCAGACCGGCCGCGAACCCTTCCAGCGCATAGCGCAACTGAAAGATCTCCAGCGGTGAAGCCTGGGCTGCAAACGGCCAGGCCGGCGCGCCCTCGCCGCGCGGCAGCTCCACCGGCGCCTGCACGAACACGCCTTTGCCCGGCTGGATGCTGACCACGCCCAGCGCACTCAAGGACGACAACGCCTCACGCAACGACGCACGGCTGACACCCAGCTGAACCGCCAGATCCCGTTGCGAAGGCAGCGCATCGCCGGGGCCGAAGCCCTGCTCGGTAATCAGTTTGCGGATCGCTTGCAGCGCCACTTCGGGTACGGCGCGGGAGATCGAGTTCATGGTTTTCCAGACGGACCAGGCCAAGGTGCGGCCAGTTGTAATGCTATTCGAGGGATCAGGCAAGTCGTGCCCCAGCGGGGTTCGGCGGCGCACGCCGATGCGCTATCGCAGTGCGAAACCCTACCTGACTGTTCAGACCAGTAAGACCGAACAAACCCGCCAAACCCGTGGCTTTGCGGGGCCGAACTCTTGTATTGGCACGACCCATGCTCTGTCCGATCGCAGAATTCACTTCCCGCCGATCCGGAGATTGTCCATGACGAAGCGTTACAGCGCCCTCCTCGCCGCCCTGTTTGCCGGTCTGATGCTGAGCCAGGCCCCCGCCCATGCCGACGGTCTGGACGACGTGGTCAAACGCGGCACTTTGAAAGTCGCGGTGCCTCAGGACTTCCCGCCGTTCGGTTCGGTCGGCCCGGACATGAAACCGCGCGGCCTCGATATCGACACCGCGAAACTGCTGGCCGACCAGCTCAAGGTCAAACTCGAACTGACCCCGGTCAACAGCACCAACCGCATCCCGTTCCTGACCACCGGCAAGGTCGATCTGGTGATTTCCAGCCTTGGCAAAAACCCCGAGCGTGAAAAGGTCATCGATTTCTCCCGCGCCTATGCGCCGTTCTACCTCGCCGTGTTCGGCCCGCCGGACGCAGCCGTCAGCACCCTGGACGACCTCAAGGGCAAGACCATCAGCGTCACCCGGGGCGCCATCGAAGACATCGAGCTGACCAAGGTCGCCCCCGAAGGCGTGACCATCAAGCGCTTCGAAGACAACAACTCGACCATCGCCGCCTACCTCGCGGGGCAAGTCGACCTGATCGCCAGCGGCAACGTGGTGATGGTCGCAATCAGCGAAAAGAACCCGAAACGCGTGCCCGCGCTGAAAGTGAAGCTCAAGGATTCGCCGGTCTACGTCGGCGTGAACAAGAACGAGCCGGCGCTGCTGGGCAAGGTCAACGAGATTCTGGCCACCGCCAAGGCTGACGGCGCGCTGGAAAAGAATGCGCAGACCTGGCTCAAAGAGCCGCTGCCGGCCGACCTCTGACCGGCGACGCGGGAGACTTTCATGGCCTATCAGTTCGATTTCTTGCCGGTGGTGGAAAACACCGACCTGCTGCTGCGCGGGGCGTTGTTCACCCTTGAGCTGACGGCCATTGGTGCGTTGCTCGGGGTCGGCGTGGGTATCGTCGGGGCGTTGGTGCGGGCGTGGAACATCCGTCCGTTCTCGACGATCTTCGGCGTCTATGTGGAGTTGATCCGCAACACGCCCTTCCTGGTGCAGCTGTTTTTCATCTTCTTCGGCCTGCCGTCCCTCGGCGTGCAGATTTTCGAGTGGCAGGCGGCGGTGCTGGCGATGGTGATCAACCTCGGGGCGTACTCGACCGAGATCATCCGCGCCGGCATCCAGGCGATTCCGCGCGGGCAGCTGGAAGCAGCGGCGGCATTGGCGATGAGCCGTTTCGAAGCGTTCCGCCACGTGGTGCTGCTGCCGGCGCTGGGCAAGGTCTGGCCGGCACTGAGCAGCCAGATCATCATCGTCATGCTCGGTTCGGCGGTGTGTTCGCAGATTGCCACCGAGGAGCTGAGCTTCGCCGCCAACTTCATTCAGTCGCGCAACTTCCGCGCGTTTGAAACCTATGCCCTGACCACCCTCATTTATCTGTGCATGGCGCTGCTGATCCGTCAGCTGCTGAACTGGCTCGGTCGGCGTTACCTGTCGAAAAGCAGCGCAAGGAGCAGCCAATGAGCGACTTCACGTTCTGGGACATCCTGCGCAACCTGCTCACCGGCCTGCAATGGACGCTGGCGCTGTCGCTGGTGGCGTTCATCGGCGGCGGGATCGTCGGGTTGCTGATCCTGATCATGCGCATCTCGAAAAACGCCCTGCCCAGCAGCATCGCCCGCACCTGGATTGAGCTGTTTCAGGGCACACCGCTGTTGATGCAGCTGTTTCTGGTGTTCTTCGGCGTAGCGTTGGCCGGGGTGGAAATTTCGCCGTGGATGGCAGCGGCGATAGCCCTGACGCTGTTCACCAGCGCCTACCTGGCGGAGATCTGGCGCGGCTGCGTCGAGGCGATTCCCACCGGCCAATGGGAAGCTTCGTCGAGCCTGGCGCTGAATCCGCTGGAGCAACTGCGCTACGTGATCCTGCCGCAAGCGCTGCGCATTGCCGTGGCGCCGACCGTGGGTTTCTCGGTGCAAGTGGTCAAGGGCACCGCCGTGACCTCGATCATCGGCTTCACCGAGCTGACCAAGACCGGCGGCATGCTCGCCAACGCCACCTTCGAACCGTTCATGGTCTACGGCCTCGTTGCCCTGGGCTACTTCCTGCTCTGCTACCCCCTGTCCCTCAGTGCGCGCTACCTGGAAAGGAGACTGCATGCCTCTGCTTAGAATTTCCGCCCTGCATAAATACTACGGCGATCACCACGTACTCAAAGGCATCGACCTGAGCGTCGAGGAAGGCCAGGTGGTGGCGATCATCGGCCGCAGCGGCTCGGGTAAATCCACCCTGCTGCGCACCCTCAACGGTCTGGAGTCGATCAATGACGGCGTGATCGAAGTCGACGGCGAATACCTCGACGCCGCCCGCGCCGATCTGCGCAGCCTGCGGCAGAAAGTCGGGATGGTGTTTCAGCAGTTCAATTTGTTCCCGCACCTGACCGTTGGCGAGAACGTGATGCTCGCGCCGCAAGTGGTGCAGAATGTGCCCAAGGCCAAGGCGCAGGAGCTGGCGCGGCAGATGCTGGAGCGCGTTGGGCTGGGCGAGAAGTTCGACGCGTTCCCGGAGCGCCTCTCGGGCGGTCAGCAACAGCGCGTGGCGATTGCACGGGCGCTGGCGATGTCGCCCAAGGTGCTGCTGTGCGACGAGATCACCTCGGCGCTGGACCCGGAGCTGGTCAACGAAGTGCTCAGCGTGGTCCGCCAGCTCGCGAAAGAAGGCATGACGCTGATCATGGTCACCCACGAAATGCGCTTCGCCCGAGAGGTCGGGGACAAGCTGGTGTTCATGCACCAGGGCAAGGTCCACGAGGTCGGTGACCCGAAAGTGCTGTTTGCTGATCCGCAGACGCCGGAACTGGCGAACTTCATTGGCACTGTTGAAGCGACTGCCTGAAGGATCTTCGGGACTTTTCTGGCCTCATCGCGGGCAAGCCCGCTCCCACAGGGGTCTGTGCCGGGAGATGGTTTTGTGTTCGACGCAAAACCTGTGGGAGCGGGCTTGCCCGCGATTGACCGCCCGGCGGTCCCTGGCTTTTATGCGCAGGATCAAGGGTTTGAGCCATGCGCGTTGGCGGCAGCGTTTGATCGTGGCACGATGTCGGGGTTATCGACCGAGACCCCCAGACCATGCCGCAATCCCAAGCCAAGAATCTGTCCCTGATCGCCGCGATCGACCTGGGCTCCAACAGCTTCCATATGGTCGTGGCCAAGGCCCAGAACGGCGAAATCCGTATTCTCGAACGGCTCGGGGAAAAGGTTCAGCTGGCCGCCGGCATCGACGATGAGCGTCAGCTCAACGAAGAATCCATGCAGCGCGGCCTCGACTGCCTCAAGCGCTTTGCCCAACTGATCAACGGTATGCCGCTGGGCGCCGTGCGGATCGTCGGCACCAACGCCCTGCGCGAGGCGCGCAACCGTGGCGAATTCATCCGCCGCGCCGAAGAAATCCTCGGCCATCCGGTGGAAGTCATCTCCGGCCGTGAAGAGGCGCGCCTGATCTACCTCGGCGTGTCCCACACCCTCGCCGATACTCCGGGCAAACGCCTGGTCGCCGACATCGGCGGCGGCAGTACCGAATTCATCATCGGCCAGCGTTTCGAACCGCTGCTGCGCGAAAGCCTGCAAATGGGCTGCGTGAGTTTCACCCAGCGCTATTTCAAGGACGGCAAGATCACCCCGGCCCGCTACGCCCAGGCGTACACGGCGGCGCGCCTGGAAATCATGAGCATCGAACACGCCCTGCACCGCCTGACCTGGGATGAAGCCATCGGCTCCTCGGGCACCATCCGCGCCATCGGCCTGGCGCTGAAGGCCGGCGGTCATGGCACCGGCGAAGTGAATGCCGAAGGCCTGGCATGGCTCAAGCGCCGCCTGTTCAAACTCGGCGATGTCGACAAGATCGATTTCGAAGGCATCAAGCCGGATCGCCGGGCGATCTTCCCGGCAGGTCTGGCGATTCTCGAAGCGATCTTCGACGCCCTGGAACTGCAACGCATGGACCACTGCGAAGGCGCGCTGCGTGAAGGCGTTCTGTATGACCTGCTCGGCCGCCATCACCACGAAGACGTGCGCGAACGCACCCTGACCTCGCTGATGGAGCGTTACCACGTCGACCTCGAACAGGCTGCCCGCGTCGAGCGCAAAGCCCTGCATGCCTTCGATCAAGTGGCAGTCGATTGGCAACTCGACGACGGCATCTGGCGCGAACTGCTGGGCTGGGCGGCGAAAGTGCACGAAGTCGGGCTCGACATCGCCCACTATCACTACCACAAGCATGGCGCTTACCTGATCGAGCACTCGGACCTCGCCGGCTTCTCCCGCGAAGACCAGCAAATGCTCGCCCTGCTGGTGCGAGGCCACCGTCGCAACATCCCCAAGGACAAGTTCGCCGAGTTCGGCGACGAGGGCGACAAGCTGATCCGACTGTGCGTGCTGCTGCGTTTTGCCATCCTGTTCCACCACATCCGTGGCACCCAGGCGATGCCGCAAGTGGCACTGCATGCCAACGGCAACAACCTCGACGTGGAATTCCCGGAGAACTGGCTGGATGAAAACCAGCTGACCCAGGCGGATTTCGGGCTTGAGGCGGAGTGGCTGACGCGTGTCGGGATTGTGCTGACCGTTCACTGAGTAACGGGCAGGCACAAAAAAGGCGATCCGATGGATCGCCTTTTTTATTGCGCCGAAATCTTCGGTCAGCTGCTGACCGGCAGGATCGGGCTGCCCAACCGCTCCAGCAACGTCGCCTGCGCGCTGCGCGGGTTCTGGTTGCCGGTCGGCGTGTTGCGGATGTAACGGCCATCCGACTGCAGGCTCCAGCTGTGGGTGTTGTCGGTCAGGTACAGCTCCAGTTCTTTCTTGACCCGGGTCAGCAGCTTCTTGCCTTCCACCGGGAAGCAGGTCTCGACGCGCTTGTCGAGGTTGCGCTCCATCCAGTCGGCGCTGGAAAGGAACATCTGCTCCTCGCCCCCGTTGAGGAAGTAGAACACTCGGGTGTGTTCAAGGAAGCGGCCGATGATCGAGCGCACGTGGATGTTGTGCGAAACCCCGGCGATGCCCGGACGCAGGCAGCACATGCCGCGCACCACCAGATCGATGCGCACCCCGGACTGGCTGGCCTTGTACAGCGCGCGGATGATCTTCGGATCGGTCAGCGAGTTGAACTTGGCGATGATGTGCGCCGGCTTGCCGTCGAGCGCGAATTGCGTCTCGCGGGTGATCATGTCGAGCATGCCTTTCTTCAGGGTGAACGGCGCATGCAGCAGCTTTTTCATGCGCAGCGTCTTGCCCATGCCGATCAACTGGCTGAACAGTTTGCCGACGTCTTCGCACAAGGCGTCGTCGGAAGTCAGCAGGCTGTAGTCGGTGTACAGGCGAGCGTTGCCGGCGTGGTAGTTACCCGTACCGAGGTGCGCATAACGCACGATCTCGCCGGCTTCGCGACGCAGGATCAGCATCATCTTGGCGTGGGTCTTGAAGCCGACCACGCCGTAGATCACCACCGCGCCCGCCGCTTGCAGGCGGCTGGCCAGTTGCAGGTTGGATTCCTCGTCGAAACGCGCACGCAGCTCGATGACCGCCGTCACTTCCTTGCCGTTACGCGCGGCGTCCACCAGCGCATCGACGATTTCCGAGTTGGCGCCAGAACGGTACAGGGTCTGGCGCACGGCCAGAACGTGCGGGTCTTTCGCGGCCTGGCGCAGCAGGTCGACCACCGGGGTGAACGACTCGAACGGGTGCAGCAGCAGGATGTCCTGCTTGCTGATCACGCTGAAAATGTTCTCGCTGTTCTGCAGCAGTTTCGGGATCTGCGGCGTGAACGGCGTGTATTGCAGCTCCGGATGGCTGTCCAGGCCGGTAATGCTGAACAGACGCGTCAGGTTCACCGGACCGTTGACCTGATACAGCTCGGTCTCGCTCAGGTTGAACTGCTTGAGCAGGTAGTCCGACAGGTGTTTCGGGCAGGTGTCGGCGACTTCCAGGCGCACGGCGTCACCGTAACGACGGGAGAACAGCTCGCCACGCAGGGCGCGGGCCAGGTCTTCGACGTCCTCGGAGTCGAGCGCAAGGTCGGCGTTTCGGGTCAGGCGGAACTGGTAGCAGCCCTTGACCTTCATGCCCTGGAACAGGTCATCGGCGTGGGCGTGGATCATCGACGACAGGAACACATAGTTGTCGCCAGGGCCGCCGACTTCTTCCGGCACCTTGATGATTCGCGGCAGCAGACGCGGCGCCGGGATGATCGCCAGACCGGAATCGCGACCGAAGGCGTCGATGCCTTCGAGCTCGACGATGAAGTTCAGGCTCTTGTTCACCAGCAACGGGAACGGGTGCGTCGGGTCGAGGCCGATCGGGGTGATGATCGGCGCGATCTCGTCGCGGAAGTAGCGGCGCACCCAGGTTTTGATCTTGGTCGTCCAGTGGCGACGACGGATGAAGCGCACCTGATGCTTTTCCAGCTCCGGCAGCAGGATGTCGTTGAGGATCGCGTACTGACGATCTACGTGACCGTGCACCAGTTCGCTGATGCGGGCCAGGGCCTGATGCGGTTGCAGGCCGTCGGCGCCCGCCTGTTCACGGGCGAAGGTGATCTGCTTCTTGAGGCCGGCGACGCGGATTTCGAAGAATTCGTCGAGGTTGCTGGAGAAGATCAGCAGGAACTTCAGCCGCTCCAGCAACGGGTAGGACTCGTCCAGCGCCTGTTCCAGCACGCGGATGTTGAACTGCAGTTGCGACAACTCACGGTGGATGTACAGGCTGCTGTCATCCAGGCCGGGAATCGCGATCGCCGGGGCCGCCGCAGCGGGCTCGGTTGCCGGCGCGGGTGGCGCAGGCTCCAGTTCCGGCGGGGTTTCGGTAATCTGCTCGACCACGGGTTGAGCTTCTTTTACGGCAACTTCAGTGAGTCCTTCGGTATTCATCGAATGTTCCTGGGAGGGCTATTTCTGCTCTCGTAACAATTGAGCGGCACGGACAGCAAAGTAAGTCAGGATGCCATCAGCGCCGGCACGTTTAAAGGCGGTCAGGGATTCGAGGATCACGCCTTCGCTCAACCAGCCATTCTGGATCGCCGCCATGTGCATGGCGTATTCGCCGCTAACCTGATAGACGAAGGTCGGCACTTTGAAGGCATCTTTTACCCGGAACAAAATGTCCAGGTACGGCATGCCGGGTTTGACCATGACCATGTCCGCGCCTTCAGACAAGTCCGCGCCCACTTCGTGCAGCGCTTCGTCGCTGTTGGCCGGGTCCATCTGATAGGAAGCCTTGTTCGCCTTGCCCAGGTTCGCGGCCGAACCCACGGCATCGCGGAACGGGCCGTAATAGGCGCTGGCGTACTTGGCCGAGTAGGCCATGATCCGCACGTTGACGTGACCGGCCAGCTCCAGCGCCTCGCGGATCGCCTGGATGCGGCCGTCCATCATGTCCGACGGGGCAACCACCTGGGCGCCCGCAGCGGCGTGGGACAACGCTTGCTTGACCAGTGCATCGACGGTGATGTCGTTCTGCACGTAGCCTTCTTCGTCGAGAATGCCGTCCTGACCGTGAGTGGTGAACGGGTCGAGGGCGACGTCAGTGATTACGCCAAGTTCCGGGAATCGGTCACGCAGGGCGCGGGTGGCGCGCTGGGCGATACCTTCGGGATTCCAGGCTTCGGCGGCATCGAGGGATTTGAGTTCAGGAGGAGTAACCGGGAACAGCGCCAGCGCCGGAATCCCCAGTTCGACCCATTTGGCAGCTTCTTCAAGCAGCAGATCGATGGTCAGGCGCTCGACACCCGGCATCGAGGCCACGGCTTCGCGGCGGTTTTCACCGTCGAGCACGAACACCGGCAGGATCAGGTCATCGACCGTCAATACATTCTCACGCACCAGCCGCCGGGAAAAATCATCACGGCGATTGCGACGCAGGCGGGTGGCAGGGAACAGGCGGTTGGCTGGGGTAAAGCTCACGGCAGACTCCTGAGCCCGCGCAAACGGGCGAGCGTGACAGTTATAGACGGCCATTATGACGAACAGATGACAGTTGTGTGAGACCTGTGACGTGTAGTCGTATTCCATTCTCAGCGTAGGAATTGTTCACGTCGAGACACATTTGGACACTTTCCTGAATGTGCCCGAAGGGTTAGGCTGCGCGTTCATTTCGCCAGCACCCAGACAATGCTCCAACAATTTCTGCATGACTTCGGCTACTTTGCCCTGTTTCTTGGCACGTTTTTCGAAGGCGAAACCATCCTGGTGCTCGCGGGTTTCCTCGCGTTCCGTGGATACATGGACATCAACCTGGTGGTGGTCGTGGCGTTCTTCGGCAGCTATGCCGGCGATCAGCTGTGGTACTTCCTGGGTCGCAAGCACGGGCGCAAGTTGCTGGCGCGCAAACCGCGCTGGCAAATGATGGGCGACCGCGCGCTGGAGCACATCCGCAAGCACCCGGACATCTGGGTTCTGAGCTTCCGCTTCGTTTACGGTCTGCGCACGGTAATGCCGGTGGCGATCGGCCTGTCGGGCTATCCACCAGGACGCTATCTGCTGCTCAACGGTATGGGCGCTGCGATCTGGGCCACCGCCCTGGCCGCTGCCGCTTACCACTTCGGCGCCGTGCTCGAAGGCATGCTCGGCAGCATCAAGAAGTATGAGTTGTGGGTACTCGGTGCGCTGCTGGTGCTGGGTGTCGGCCTGTGGTTGCGCCGCCGGTTCAAGAATGCCCGGCTGGCCAAGAAGGTCTACGAAGAAGAACAGGCCGAGCAATTGGCCAAGGCCGAACGGCACAAAGCCGAAATGGCCAAGACCGCCGACCCTAAGACGCCAGCCGAGTAAGTCGCTGGCGGCAGCCATACAGTCCGATGCCGCTGAGCAGGCTGTAAACGAGCAGGCCGACCCACATCCCCGGGTTGGCCGGCCACAGCCCGACCAGCGGCGCGAGCCACATCAGCGGCAGGTTCGATGCCAGCCGCAGCACTTCCAGCTTCGCCGCCCACGGACGATTCTCCAGGGCCACGCCCAACACGAACAATCCGAACGCCACCGCACCCCAGCCGAGCAGCAATGCACCGGTGGGCAGACTGCGTTCCAGATTCAGCAGATAACTGCCCAGCGCCACATAGACGCCAAACTGCAACCCCACGTACCACTGCTGACGGCTGTCCAGCGGCACCTCGAATTTGCGGAACCGGCTCAGGTCCGGCTTGCTCATCGGATACTTCGCCGCGACATCCGCCGGACGCCAGCCGGTGCGCATGAACCAGATCCGGAGCTTGTCCCACGTGCGCTCGGCCCGGCGCGCGTCATCCCACAGCTGCACGTAAAACTGCAGGTTGGCCCACAAGGGATTCCAGCTCGCCAGCGGCGTGGTCACACCGAAAATCACCGGCTCGTTGTCGTCCTCTTCCTGGAACGAGCCGAACAGACGGTCCCAAATAATGAACACCCCGCCGTAGTTGCGATCCATGTAGAGAGCGTTCTGTGCATGGTGGGCCCGATGATTGGACGGCGTGACGAAGCACCACTCGAACCAGCCGAGCTTGGGAATGTGCCGGGTATGGACCCAGAATTGATACAGCAGATTCAACGCCGCAACACTGACGAACACCAGCAGCGGCACCCCGAGCACCGCCATCGGCAGGTAGAAGATCCAGCCCAGCAGAAACCCGGTGCTGGTCTGGCGCAAGGCGGTGGAAAGGTTGTAGTCCTCGCTCTGGTGATGCACCGAATGCGCCGCCCAGAGGATGTTGCGTTCATGGCCCATGCGATGCAGCCAGTAATAGCAGAAGTCATACAAGACAAAAGCAAACACCCACACCCAGACGCTGTCCGCCGGCAACCTGACCAGCGCCAGATGCTCCAGGGCAAACGCATAGGTCACCAGGCCCACACCCTTGGTCAACAGGCCGGTGGTGGTCGACAGCACCCCGGTGCTGATGCTGTTCACCGCATCGGCCAGGCGATAGTTACTCACCCCGCGCCAGCGGTCGGCGATGAGTTCGGCCGCAATCAATACGAAGAAAAACGGCACCGCATACAGAATGAAATTCATGACGCACCCTGACCGAGATCCGTGTGCACAGATCCTAGGTGTAGCCGCGGCTTCACCCTATGGCAACGAACGCCAATTTAGTGGACATTTAACGCCATGAATCTGGAGAGAAACCCATGAGCAAAAAAGTTGCAGTGATCCTGTCCGGTTGCGGCGTGTACGACGGCGCCGAGATCCACGAGAGTGTCATCACCCTGTTGCGCCTCGACCAGCGCGGCGCCCAGGTACAGTGCTTCGCCCCGAACATCGCGCAATTGCATGTGATCAACCACCTGACCGGTGAAGAAATGCCCGAATCGCGCAACGTGCTGGTGGAATCGGCACGCATCGCCCGGGGCGACGTCAAGGACCTGCGCGAGGCCGATGTCGAGGACTTCGATGCGCTGATCGTGCCCGGCGGTTTCGGTGCGGCGAAGAACCTGTCGAACTTCGCCATCGAAGGCGCCGGCTGCACGGTGCAGCCGGAAGTGCTGGCGCTGGCCGAAGCCTTTGCCGAAGCGGGCAAGCCTGTTGGCCTGATCTGCATCTCGCCGGCGCTGGCCGCGAAAATCTACGGCCCCGGCGTGACCTGCACCATCGGCAACGACGCCGACACCGCCGCCGCCATGAACAAGATGGGCGCCACCCACGAAGACTGCGCAGTGACCGACATCATCGAAGACAAGGCGCGCAAACTGGTGACCACCCCGGCGTACATGCTGGCGCAGACAATCAGCGAGGCGGCTTCGGGGATCAACAAGCTGGTGGATCGGGTGCTTGAGCTGACTCACGAAAACGACGCCTAAGCCCCTCTTCCACTGGATCAATACTGAACCCTGTGGGAGCGAGCTTGCTCGCGAAAGCGATGGGCCATTCAATATTGTGTTGTTTGGCCTGACGCCTTCGCGAGCAAGCTCGCTCCCACAGGTCTTGTATGAGGCTCAGGACTGGCGCGCCAGCCGCGTCAGGATCCGGTCCAGCGCATTGGCGAACGCCTGCTTCTCCCGGTCACCGAACGGCGCGGGGCCGCCACTGACCTGGCCCTGCTCACGCAGATCGGTGAACAGGTTGCGTGTCGCCAGCCGTTCACCCATGTTCTGCGCGTCGAACTCCTTGCCTCGCGGGTCCAGCGCTGCAACGCCCTTCTTCACCAGCCGATCGGCCAGCGGAATGTCGCTGCAGATCACCAGTTCGCCCGGCACCGCATGCTCCACCAGATAATCATCCGCCGCATCGGGGCCACTCGGCACCACGATCAACTTGACGATCGCCAGCGCCGGTTTGCTCTGCGGCTGCCCCGCCACCATCACCACTTCGAAGCGGCGCTTGAGGGCGAACTTGACCACCAGCTCCTTGGCCATCTTCGGGCAGGCGTCGGCATCGATCCATACGCGCATGTTTTCTACCTCCAAAAAATTCGCGAGCAAGCTCGCTCCCACAGATTACGCACCAACCCTGTGGGAGCGAGCTTGCTCGCGAATATGAGCGCAGCGAATGCCTTTAAGCAGCAGTCACCCTACGTTTTTCAGCCACCCAGCTACGGCCATACAGCACGATGATCGCCGCAATCGCCACAGCCTGCGCCGTCAGCGAGTACGCATCGGCATGAATCCCCAGCCAGTCGAAATCGAAGAACGCCACCGGCCGGGTGCCGAAGATCCCGGCTTCCTGCAACGCCTTCACGCCGTGGCCGGCGAACACCACCGACAGCGCGCAGAGCAGTGCCGCGTTGATGCTGAAGAACAGCGTCAGCGGCAATTTCGCCGAGCCGCGCAGGATCACCCACGCCAGACCGAACAGCAACACCAGCGCCGTCGCACCGCCGGCGAGTACCGCGTTATGCCCGGCGGGACCGGCCTGCAGCCACAGGGTTTCGTAGAACAGGATCACTTCGAACAGCTCGCGGTACACCGAGAAGAACGCCAGGATCGCAAACCCGAAACGCCCGCCTCCGCCCACCAGACTCTGCTTGATGTAATCCTGCCAGGCCGCCGCGTGCCGACGGTCGTGCATCCACACGCCGAGCCACAACACCATGACGCTGGCGAACAGCGCCGTGGCGCCTTCGAGCAGCTCACGCTGGGAGCCGCTGACATCGATCACATATGCCGCCAACGCCCAAGTGCCGAGACCGGCGAGCAGCGCCAGCCCCCAGCCGACGTTGACGCTGCGCACCGCCGATTGCTGGCCGGTGTTGCGCAGAAACGCGAGGATCGCCGCCAACACCAGAATCGCTTCCAGACCTTCGCGCAGCAGAATCAGCAGCCCGGAAATGTAGCTCAGCGACCAGCTCAGCCCGTCGCTGCCCAGCAGGCCGGCGGATTCCGTGAGTTTGGCCTTGGCCGCGTCGAGACGCTGTTCGGCCTGCTCCACCGGCAAACCGTCCTGCAACGATTGCCGATAGGCCATCAGGGATTTTTCGGTGTCCTTGCGCACGTTGGCGTCGACGTTGTCCAGCGAGCTTTCGACCAGCTCGAAGCCTTCCAGATACGCCGCCACCGACAGGTCATAGGCCTGATCGTGTTCACCGGCGCGGTACGCCGCCAGGCTCTTGTCCAACGTCGCAGCGGTGTAGTCGAGCAACTGCGCCGGGCCACGCTTGACCTGCGGCGGCTGCGCCCGTTGTACACGGAAGATCGCGGCGGCTTCAGGGCCTTCGGCGGCCTGCACTTCGGCCGGGGTCTGGCGGGCCAGATCGGCGATGTTGTAGGTCTTGTCGGATTTGGCCGTGGCCGGATCGGCGCTGAACTGCGCGATATAGGTCGCCAGATCCCAGCGCTGACGGTCATCCAGCTGATCGGCGAAGGCTGGCATGTCAGTGCCTTCCACGCCCTGGCCGAGAGTGCTGTAGATCGCGTACAGGCTCAGGTGATCCATCCGCGCAGCGTCGCGCAGGTTGGCTGGCGGCGGCGTCATGCCGAGACCCGCCGGACCGTCGCCGGCACCTGCGTCGCCGTGGCATACCGAGCAGTTTTGCGCATACAGCGGCGCGCCACGGGCCGGGTCTGGCG
Source organism: Pseudomonas gozinkensis (assembly GCF_014863585.1). NCBI lineage: Bacteria > Pseudomonadati > Pseudomonadota > Gammaproteobacteria > Pseudomonadales > Pseudomonadaceae > Pseudomonas > Pseudomonas gozinkensis. The sequence continues at coordinate 6,277,163 of NZ_CP062253.1, forward strand.
TGATGATGGGAGCCTGGCTGACTTCATAGGCCACTGCCAGTTTCGCCCCCAGTTGCCGGGCCTGACGGGCGACGTCCGCGCCGTCCTGTTTCGCCGTGATCGCGGCGTGCAACGCAGTGACGCCCTGTTCCAGCGCCGCTTTTTCCGGCTTGGCCGGCAGGCCGGCGATCAGCCCTTGCAGCACCTGGGTGAATTCCAGTTGCTCGCGGTATTCACCGTCGTCGATGACCTTGCCTGCCTCTACCGTCGGCGGGTAATCGGCGCTGATGTAATCGAGCAGGTGCAGCGCTTGCGGCGCGCCTTCCACAGTGTCGGCCAGCAGATTGAAGCTGCTCAGGGCGCACAACGGGAACACCAGCCAGGCCAGAAATCGGGACGCGGCAGTCATGAATGAGTCTCAAGTGGAAATGCGAAGTTACATATTGTTCACGTCGATGAAGATCGACTCAAGCTTTCTCGGTGGTTTGACGAATGATCTTCGCTGCTCAACGCCAATACTCATCCCTATAATGCCGGCGCGTCCCGCCGTTTCCGTTCAAGGAAGAATCGCTGCCCATGCGCAGATACCTGCTGCTTTCATTGCTCATCAGCGCCGTCCTGCATCTGAGCGGGTGCGCCGCCTACCGCAATTACGACCGGGAAATGCAGCAGACCAACGACCGGTTGATGCAGGCCGATTTTCAGGGCGCCCTTGATTTGCTGGAGTGGAACAACCCCTGGGAAGACAAGGATCTGCTGTATTACTTCGAAAAGGGCTCGATCCTCAGCTTCGCCAACGCCCGCGCCCAGAGCCAGATAGCCTGGCGCAGCGCCGACCGGATGGTGTTCCAGCGCGAAGAAGCGGTACCTTCCGCGCCCATGAAGCTGCTCAACCGCTTCGCCTATGAAATGGGCACCATGCTGGTCAACGACAAGCTCAGTCGCTACGAAGGCTACGACTACGAAAAGGTCATGCTGACCACACAGATGGCCCTCAACCAGCTGGCCGAAAGTGATTTCGACAGCGCCCGGGCGGACATCAAGAAAACCCATGAGCGCGAAACCCTGATCGCCCGCCAGCGAGAACGCCAGTACGAAGAACTTGAAGAGCAGGCCAAGGCTCAGGGTATCGTCGTTCACTACAAAGACCTGAAAGGCTATCCGGTCGCCACTCTCGATGCGCCGGCGGTCATTGAGTTGAAGAACGGTTACCAGAGTGCCTTCAGCCACTATCTGGCCGGATTCGCCTACGAAGCACTGGGCGAGCGAGGCCTGGCCGCGCCGGGTTATCGCCAGGCGATCGAGTTGCGCCCGAACACGCCCTTCCTCGAACAGGCGCTGCGCAATCTCGACCAGCCGCCCAAAGCCGATGAAAGCGACGTGCTGATCGTCGTTCAGAGTGGTCTGGCACCGGCCCGCAGTTCGGTCAGCGTACCTATTCCGGTTCGGCTCAATGAAACCCTGGTCATCACCGCGCCGATCTCGTTTCCCATTCTGGTGCCGGACACCGTCACACCGGCGTTCGACCACATCCTGGTGGATGGCCGCAAACGGCCGCTGACCGTGATCAACAGCGTCACCGACATGGCGTTTCGTACGCTGCGCGACGACATGCCGGCGATCATTTCCCGGGCGATGTTCCGCGCCAACATGGCCGCCATTTCCCAGGCTCAGGAGAATGAACGCAATCCGGCCAAGGCCTCGCTGGTGGTGACGGAACACGATCCGTTTGAAGAAGCCGACACCCGTACCTGGCGCACCTTGCCGGACAAGACCCTGGTGGCACGGGTACGCCTCAAAAAAGGCAACCACCAGTTCAGTGCGCCCAATGCACCGGGAGCAGCGCCGGTCACCTTGCGTATCGACCGCGATCATCAGTTGATCAACCTGCGGGTTTTGAGCGACGTGGCCAACGTCATCGGCAATGCCAGACTGCCCGACAAATAATGGCACCCAACTAACCGGTGCAATTAAAAAGCTATTACATAGCCAGCATCGCCCGCTTATAATGCCGCGCCCGCGCTATCGCGTTACGGCATTAAAGCTCCTCTTTTTATGAGGAATTGGCAGGAGGCCAGTGCCACTGCCGATCGGTCCCAGCAGCCCGACCCGCACCCGAGGCTGTCGCTACTCATGGAAGAAGTACCCCATGGCATTTCGCGCCCCCACTCTGATCGCGCTCAGCGCTGTCACCCTGCTGTCCGGCTGTTCGGCGTTTCGCAACTACGATTCCGAACTGGCCCAGACCAACCAGCAACTGGCCACCGGCAACGTCGACGCTGCTCTGACCCTGTTGGAAAAGAACAACACCGGCCCGGACAAAGACCTGCTCTATTACTTCGAGAAGGGTGAACTGCTGCGCGCCAAGGGCGATCTGTCCGGCAGCCAGAACGCCTGGACCAGCGCCGACCAGGTAGTGGGCAAGTGGGAAGATTCGGTCAAGCTCGACACCGACAAGTACCTGGCCCAGTTCGGCAGTTTCCTGGTCAACGACAAGGTGCGTCGCTACGAAGGCTACGACTACGAAAAAGTCATGCTGACCACGCAGATGGCCCTGAACCTGCTGGCGGTCAACGATTTCGACGGCGCCCGCACCGCGATCAAGAAGACTCACGAGCGTGAAGCGGTGATCGCCGACCTGCGCGACAAGGAATACCTCAAGAGCGAAGAGGAAGCCGAGAAGGAAGGCGTCAAGACCCAATACAAGGACTTGCAGGGCTACCCGGTCGCCAGCCTCGACGCGCCGGAAGTGGTCGGCCTGAAAAACAGCTACCAGAGTGCGTTCAGCCATTACCTGGCCGGCTTCGTCTATGAAGCCCTGGGCGAGAAAGACCTCGCTGCGCCGGGCTATCGCAAGGCTGCCGAGCTGCGCCCGAACACCCCGCTGCTGGAGCAGGCGCTGGTCAACCTCGACAAGCCGGCCAAGAGCGACGACAGCGACATCCTGATCGTGGTGCAAAGCGGCCTGGCGCCGGCCCGCGATTCGATCCGCATCCCGCTGCCGCTGCCGATCTCCAACAGTGTGGTGATCACGCCGCTGTCATTCCCGGTGATCAAGCCTGACACTTCCACCGCGCCATTCGCGCAGATCGGTGTCGATGGCCAACAGGTCGACCTGACCGCACTGAACAGCACCACCGCCATGTCCCGCCGCGCCCTGCGCGATGACATGCCGGGGATCATCCTGCGCACCACCGTGCGTGCGATCACCAAAGGTGTGGCGCAGAAGAAGATCAACGAAACCAACCCGCTGGCGGGTCTGGCCGTCGGTATTTCTTCAGCTGTGCTCGAAGGTGCCGATACCCGTACGTGGCGCACCCTGCCGGACACCACACAAGTGGTACGTCTGCGCCTGAAAAAGGGCGAGCACCAGGTGACTCTGCCGAGCGCCGTCGGTGGATCGCAGGTCAAGGTCACTGTCGATCAGCGTTATCAGGTGATCACCCTGCGCGCCGTCGGCAATCAGGTGTTCGCTGCCGGCATCGCCGCCCACGTCACCCCGAGCGCTGGCGCCACCGCTGTGGCCAGCCTCAAACAACCTTAAGAACGGAGTCTTTGCATGCGCTTCAAACTCATCGCCGTCGCCGCCCTCGCCCTGCTGGCGAGCGGCTGCGCCACCCCGCCACCACCGGAGCCGGGCAGTGCCGCGAGCAAGGTCGTGGCCATGGGCCCGCAGAAACACATCGTGGTCGGCGCGATGCGCGTGGCCCGCGAAAACGGCTTCATGACCGTCAACGTGCAGTTGAGCAACACCCTCAACAGCAACAAGACGTTCTACTACCGCTTCGCCTGGCTCGGCCCGGAAGGTTTCCCGATCGCCGAAGAAGAAGTCTGGAAGAGCCAGATGATGTACGGCGCCCAGACCAGCTTCATCCAGGGCATCGCCCCGACACCGAAAGCCGTGGATTTCCGTCTGGAACTCAAGACGCCTTAAGCCCGACACCCTATTCCCGATTCAGAGAGCATTCCCATGTTTGCACGCTTTTCCTTCATCGCCGTCATCGCCCTGCTGGCCAGCGGTTGCGCCAACACTTCGCCGACCCTGGGCAGCAAGAACATCAGCTACGGCGACACCAAGGCCGTTGAAACCGTGACCAACGAGTTCGGTTCGACCGACCTGCAGATGATCGCCGAATCGATGACCCGCTCGATGGCCCAGTCCGGCATCCTGCAAGGTCGCCCCGTGGTTCAGGTCTATGACGTGAAGAACAAGACCAGCGAGTACATCGACACCCGTGAAATCACCACCAGCATCAAGACTCAGCTGATGAAGACCGGCGTGGCCCGCTTCGCCAGCGACAACACTGCCATGCAGAGCCAGGTCGACCAGCTCAAGCTGCAAAACCAGAGCGGCCTGTACAAGAAGAGCACCGTAGCCAAGACCGGCAACATGATCGCGGCCAAATACCGTCTTGAAGGTTCGATCAGCTCGATCGTCAAGCGCAGCAGCGACTACAAGGACGTCTTCTACAAATTCAGCCTGCAACTGATCGACGTTGAAAGCGGTCTGGCCGAGTGGATGGACGAGAAAGAGATCCGCAAAACCACGGAGCGTTAATCGATGCGCACATGGATTGGCATGATGGCCCTGGCTTGTGCGTTCAGCGTGCAAGCGGCCCCGAAAGTCGCGGTGACGGACCTGGCGTACCAGGAACGTGTGGAGCAATACATCCACATCGTTTCGTCGAAGAGCAATTATCGCGAGGGCTATTACAGCGCCAGCGGTTCTTCGAGCTACAACGAGTTCGAAGCCAACACCAGCTACATCGAACAGGCCGAGCTGCGTAAATTCACCGGCGACATCAAAGGTGAAATCCTGCGTACCGGCATGTTCCAGTTGATCCAGGGCACGCCGTACACGGCGTCGTCCAAGGGTGACATCTACGATGTGATCAAGCGGATCAAGGCCGGCAACTTCAAGGGCGCCGACTATGTGCTGTTCGGCACGGTGTCGGACATCGACTTCACCCAGGACGTGAACGAGCTGGCGAACACCGACAGCTATTCCGCCGTGCTGGGCCTGACGCTGGTGGCCGACTTCAGCCTGATCAACACCAAGACCTTCGAAATCACTTCGGCCTTCACGGCGATGGGTGAAGCGCAGGACACCAAACTGGTGAACCACCGCGACATCAAGATCTCGCTGAACCGCCCACGGGTGGTGCGTGACGTTTCGAAAGCGCTGGGCGAAGACGTGGCCGGACAGCTGAGCATGCAGCTCGGCGGTGGCGGTTACGAACAACCGCGTGAAACGCAGCAACGCAACAATCTGCCGCGCGATACCGCGCCGGTGATTCTGCGCTGATCGACAGCCGTAAACGAAAAAGGCGACCTGCAAAGGTCGCCTTTTTTGTGCCTTTACGCTTTACGCGGCAGCTTTGCGCAACGTCGCCATGAACGCCGCCGCACCGATGAACAGCCCGGCAAACGTGCGGTTCATGCGTTTCTGCTGGGTCGGTGTACGCAACAGACGCAGCACCTTTGAAGCCAGACCGGTGTAGCCGGCCATGACGATCAGGTCGACCGCAATCATGGTCACGCCGATCACCACGTACTGGATCAGCAGTGGCGCATGCGGGTTGATGAACTGCGGCAGCACCGCGAGCATGAACACCAGGGCCTTGGGGTTGCTGATGTTCACCAGAAAGCCACGGAACACCAGGGCCAACGGTTTGCCGATCGGCCGAACCGCCGCGTCGTCACTCATGTCCATCGGCAGTGCGCGCCATTGCTTGATCGCGAGATAGACCAGGTAGGCGACACCGAACCATTTGATCGCATGGAACGCGGTGGCCGAAGCAGTGAGGATCGCGCCGACACCGGCGCCGACGATGGCGATCTGCACAGCCAGGCCGATCTGCAGGCCCAGGGCGTTCCAGTAACCGCGCCAGAAACCGTATTGCAGACCGCTGGACATCGACGCAATGGCGCCGGCACCCGGAGAAAGACTGATCACCCAGCAGGCGGCAAAGAACGCCAGCCATGTTTGAAGCTCCATCGCACACCTCGACTTCGGACTCGTGACAATCCTCAAAGCTAATGCGGATTTGGCTGGATGACTACCGATTTTTTGCAGGATGTTGCGGCCGCCGACCAATGTGGCCGGCGCCCGATCACTTTTCGAAACCGCTGGAAGGGAAGATATCCGTGCCGCGCCAGCGTCGTACCGAACGTTGGAAGAACAGGCTGTTGGGCACCTGCACCATGGCGCTGCCGGTGCCGAGTTCTTCGGCTTCGATCAACGTGGTGTAGAGCAGATTGATCGCCACCACCCGACCTTTGACGCCGGGCTTGTCCGTGGTGTCCACCAGTTCGACCACGTCGCCAAGACGAAACGGGCCGACGGTGAAGATCAGAATTGCGCACAGCAGGTTCGACAGCACGCTCCACATGGCGAAGAACGCCACCGCCGCCACTGCGACGAAACCCGATAACGCAGTCCAGAGCACCGTGGCCGAGACCCCGAGGCGTTCCAGCACAAAGATCAGCGCACTGCCCATGATCAGCCAGCGCAGACCACCGCGCAGCGGCATCAGCAGCTGCGGCGGAAACGGATACTTCTCGCCCAGGCGAGTCAGGAATCGGGCGACGACGCGCTGGGCGAAGTAGCCGGCCAGCAGGATCAGCAGAATCTGCACGCCGAGCCAGATCGGCTCGACCCACACCGCCGGCAATGGAAGTCTGAAGGCTTCCATCAGGACAACGCCTCCAGCTCCGCCTGCATACTTTCCAGGGTTTCCAGAGCTTCCATCCACGCTTCTTCAAGTTCGCCTTCGCGGACTTTCAGCTTGGCCTGTTCGGCCAGCAGGTCACGCAGTTCGTTCTTGCGCGCCGGCTCGTAGATGTCGCTGTCACCGAGGCTGGCATCGACCTTGGCCAGTTTTTCGTGGAGCTTGCCCAGTTCGGCTTCGAGCTTGTCGGCTTCACGCTTGTGCGGCGCCAGTTGCTGACGCAACGCAGCGGCGGCCTGACGCTGGGCCTTTTTGTCGGTCTTGTCCGGGTTGACCGGCGTGTTGCTGACCGGAGCGTTGCGCTGACGGTACTCCACCAGCCAACGGGCGTAGTCTTCGAGGTCGCCGTCGAACTCTTCGACCTTGCCGTCCGCCACCAGGAAGAAGTTGTCGGTGGTGCTCTTGAGCAGGTGCCGATCGTGGGAAACCACCAGTACGGCGCCGCTGAACTCCTGCAGCGCCATGGTCAGCGCGAGGCGCATTTCCAGGTCCAGGTGGTTGGTCGGTTCGTCGAGCAGCAGCAGGTTCGGCCGTTCCCAGGCGATCAACGCCAGGGCCAGACGGGCCTTTTCGCCGCCGGAGAAATTCAGCACCGGCTCGTCGATACGCGCGCCCCGGAAGTCGAAACCACCGAGGAAATCACGCAGGGTCTGTTCCCGCTCTGTGGGTGCCAGACGCTGCAAATGCAGCAACGGGCTGGCCTTGGCGTCCAGCGAATCGAGCTGATGCTGGGCGAAGTAGCCGACCACGGTGTTCTCGCCACGGGTCAGGCGTCCGGCCAGCGGTGACAGCTCACCGGCGAGGTTCTTGATCAGGGTCGATTTACCCGCGCCGTTGGGGCCGAGCAAGCCGATCCGCGCGCCGGGGGTCAGTTGCAGCTTGACCTTCTCCAGCACGGTTTTCTCGCCATAACCCAGACGCGCATCGGACAGGTCGATCAGCGGGCTGGAGATCTTGGTCGACTCGCGGAACACGAAATCGAACGGCGAGTCGACGTGGGCCGCCGACAGCTCCTCCATGCGCTCCAGCGCCTTGATCCGGCTCTGGGCCTGACGGGCCTTGGTGGCCTGAGCCTTGAACCGGGCGATGTAGCTTTCCATGTGCGCACGCTGCGCCTGCTGCTTCTCGTAGGCCTGTTGCTGCTGGGCCAGACGCTCGGCACGGGCGCGCTCGAACGCGGTGTAGCCGCCACGGTAGAGCGTCAGCTTGCGCTGATCGACGTGGGCCACGTGATCGACGACTTCATCAAGGAAATCCCGGTCGTGGGAAATCAGCAGCAAAGTGCCGGGATAACTTTTCAGCCACTCTTCAAGCCAGATGATGGCGTCGAGGTCCAAGTGGTTGGTCGGTTCGTCGAGTAGCAACAGGTCTGATGGGCACATCAAAGCCTGCGCAAGGTTCAGACGCATCCGCCAGCCACCGGAGAAATCTCCTACCTGACGATCCATCTGCTCGTTGGTGAAACCGAGCCCGGCGAGCAATTTGCGCGCCCGCGCATCGGCGGTGTAGCCGTCGGCGCTGTCCAGCTCGGCGTGCAGGCGGGCCAGCGCGGTGCCGTCGTGGGCCTCTTCGGCCGCTGCGAGGTCACGCTGCACTTCGCGCAGGCGCAGGTCGCCGTCGAGCACATAGTCGACCGCCAGACGCTCGAGCGTGTCGACCTCCTGGCGCATGTGGGCGATACGCCAGTCGGTCGGCAGCAGGCAGTCGCCCGAGTCCGGGTGCAACTCACCGCGGAGCAAGGCGAACAGGCTGGATTTGCCGGCGCCGTTGGCACCGATGAGGCCGGCTTTGTGGCCGGCGTGCAGGGTCAGCTCGGCGTCTTCTAGCAGACGTTGCGGGCCACGCTGTAAAGTCAGGTTCTGAAGTCGGATCATAATGGCGGCGGAGTCTACCAGCTTCCCCCGCAACTGGCGCGAGTAGCACGATGTCCTCTGACCTGTGGAGCTTTGCCCTTGCCGTCTACGCCCGTCCCGGCGTGGAGGATGCCTGTCTGCGCCTGCAATCGGCGGGGGCCAGCGTGTGCCTGATGCTGTGCGGTTTATGGCTGGAACAGCGCGATGCGACCTGTGAAGAGGCCCGCGCGCGGCAGCTTCTGGAACTGACAGAGCCCTGGGACCGGGAAGTGGTGCAGCCGTTACGCACATTGCGCATGCAGTGGAAAACCCTGGCCGACACCGATCCGGTGCTCAAGGGGATGCGCGAGCAGATCAAGGGATTGGAGCTGGAGGCGGAGCGTGCGCTGCTGTCACGACTTGAAGGTGCCGCGCAGGGCTGGAAGCGTAATTCGAAGGAATCGAGTGACTGGCTGGAAGTGCTGGCTGGCCCTGCGGCCAACCTGAACCGCGACGCGCTGCAAGTGCTGCGCGTCGCGGCGACCGGCGCTTAGGAAGCGCTGGACGGGTTGCTGGCGACGCTCGACACCGGCGCCGGGGATGGCGTGGTTGCGGTGGTCGAGGTAGTGGCGGCGGATGCCGGTGCTGCGGTCGCAGCCGGGGTTGCTGGCGCAGCGGGTTTGGCGGCAGGAGCAGTGGCCGGTTTTACTGCTGGCTTGGCAGCGGCAGGTTTTTTCACCGCAGGTTTTGCAGCGGTTTTCGCTGCTGGCTTGGCGGCCGGTTTAGCGGCGGTCGCTGGCTTGGCTGCGGTCGTTGCAGGCTTGGCAGCGGCAGCCGGTCTGGCGGCTGGTTTTGCAGCGGGTTTGGCCGCCGCTTTTACCGCTGGCTTGGCTGCTGCTTTGGCTGCAGGTTTGGCAGCAACCGGTTTGGCAGCGGTTTTCGCCGCAGGCTTGGCAGCAGCAGTTTTGGCAGCTGGTTTAGCGGCGGCTTTAACGGCTGGTTTTGCTGCTGGCTTTGCTGCCGGTTTAGCGGCCACTTTGGTGGCTGGCTTGGCAGCAGGTTTTGCAGCAGCAGTTCTTGCCGGAGCCGCTTTTGCAGCAGCGGTTTTCGCCGCAGGTTTGGCGGCTGGTTTTGCAGCAGCCGGTTTGGCGGCAGCTGGTTTGGCCGCTGTGGTTTTAGCCGCAGGTTTGACAGCGCTGGCTGCTGCGGGTTTCTTCGCGGCTGGTTTTGCGGCGGCTTTCACTGGCGCTTTTGCAGGGGCTTTGGCAGGAGCTTTAGCCGGTGCTTTCGCAGCAGGTTTGGCGGCCGCTTTTTTCGCAGGCGCCGCTGCAGGTTTGGCCGAACGCAGGGACAACGCCTTGCCGACAGCCTCTTGAACACGACCGACACCCTGGGCCAGTTTCAGGCTTTCCTGGGCATCGCGCTTGAGTTGCAGAATGTAGCTGCGGGTATCGGACTGACGATCCTTCAGCGCATCGAGCAGGTCTTCGAGTTCCTTCACGGCAGCCTTGGCCTTGGTCTGCGCCTTGGCTTTACCGGCTGCTGCTGCGTCCTGCAATTTGGTGCGGGATTTGTGCAGTTTTTCTTGCGCCTTGCCGCGTTGCTTTTCCAGTTTGGCGAGCAGTTTTTCAGCATCAGCCAAGGCTTGGGAGCAAGCGTTTTCCAGATGCTCGAGCAGGCTGCCCGAGAGTTGTTGGAGTAAATGCAACGGAGTGTTTACAGGCTTCTTGGTGGCCGACATGGTTTACCTCCTGGCTGACGTGAGTGCGGCTCATACTAGACCTCTGCTGCTACCGCCGCTAGGGCATGTTGACAGTATCGAAAGCACTCGGTTGCAGGCTTGCGAAAAACTTCTGCGCATTGGCAAAAGCAGTTCACCGTTGCAGACGTTCGCGCTGGCATAATCCACCGCAATTCAGGACGGAGAGTGCCCATGTCGCGCTACCTTTTTTTATCCCTCTGCATGATTTTTTCCGTGGCTCAGGCCGACGAAAAAACCACCGCGAACGATGCCCACGATCTGGCTTACAGCCTCGGCGCCAGCCTCGGTGAACGGCTGCGTCAGGAAGTGCCGCAGCTACAGATCCAGGCATTGATCGAAGGTCTGCAACAGGCCTATCAAGGCAAGCCACTGGCACTGAGTGAAGCACGCATCGAGCAGATCCTAGCCGATCACGAATCGCAGACCGCCGAGCAGGCAGCCATGCCTTCGACTGAAGCGGCGATGGAAAACGAGCGCCGTTTTCTCAGCGCCGAAAAAGCCAAGCCGGGTGTGAAGGAACTGGCCGACGGCATCCTGCTGACCGAACTGACGCCGGGGAATGGCACCAAGGCCGGGCCTGACGGGAAAGTGCAGGTGCTGTACATCGGTCGACTGCCCGACGGCACCGTGTTCGATCAGAACAGCCAGCCGCAGTGGTTCAATCTCGACAGCGTGATCGCCGGCTGGCGTACCGCGCTGCAGAACATGCCGGTCGGCGCGAAGTGGCGTCTGGTGATCCCATCGGACCAAGCGTACGGCGCTGACGGTGCCGGCGACTTGATCGCGCCATTCACACCGCTGGTGTTCGAAGTGGAATTGCGCGGCGCGACCAGTTGATCGCCCAATAAAAAACGGTGCGCCTGGGGCGCACCGTTTCTGTGTCTTGCGAGGTTCGATTCAGGCCTGAACCGAATCCTCTTCCTTGTGTGCGGTATGCAGCACTTCGATCAGGCAGTCTTCCAGTTCGAAGCGCTCGTGGAGCAGGCCGCCCAGCTCCTTGAATTTCTCCGCAACGCATTTGCCTTCATCGCAAAGGTCGTTGAACGCGAGCAGCTTTTCGGTGATGACATCGATCCGCGGATAGATCGTCTCGGCCAGCTCCAGGCCGCGCTTGTCGTTGAAGGCCTTGGCCTCGCCCGTCAGCTGTTCGTAGATCTCGAAGTGCCCGGCCGAGACGTAATCGACCAGCACACCGCAGAATTCCTGCAAGGGCTTTCGATCCTCGGACAGCGCCTGAGGTTTGGCGCCCAGCTTGTCATAGGCAGCGATCAATTCCTCACGCTCCTGCAGCCAGCGGTCGATCAGCAGATGAACTCCACCCCAACGTTCCTGAGCATTCTGACAACTTTCGAGCATGGCGATCTCTCTTCCCTTGTGGGTCATGCTGCCCTACACCCGCGCCCCTTCTTGTGGATATTGCTTTGAGAGGCGGCCAGGCAGAGCGTCATCGAGCAACACAATTCCAATGACACGTGCGGGCCAGATTATGCCCGCACGCCTATGGCTTCAAGGTACGCAGGAGAGAAAGTTCATACAAGTGTTTAATCCCTGACCAGCGCCGGGTGCGACGGTTGGCCGCTGAGCGGTTGCTGGAGAGCCATCCAGACCTGCCGCAGCAACTGGTAAGCGGCCAGGATCGACATCCCCACGAAAAACAGCAAGCTCCACTCCGGAATACTCAGGTCGAACAGCGTCCAGGACAATTCCGTGCAATCGGCAGTGTCGTTGAACATCCGCATCAGTGCGCATAACCATGGCAGGCTGCTGAACATTTCCTGCGGATCGGGCGTGCAATGCGCCAGTCTCTGCAACGAATCGCTTTGCAACAACACCTGTCGCCACGCCGCCGTCGTACCGCCGAGACTGCTCAGCAACACCATTATCCAATACAGCGACAGACCGAAACGCTGTGGTCCATGGATCGCCGCCACACCACAAAAAACGGTGAGTGCGCTCATGAACAGACGCTGGACCAGGCACAGACTGCAGGGCACCAGACCGATCGCGTATTCGAGGTAATAGGAAGCTCCCAGGGCCAGAATCCCCGCAGTGAAAGCCATAAAGAACAGGGAACGTGAGCAGGCCAACGACATGGCTTATCCGTAACAATAAAGACAGGCAGTTACGGTAGAGGAAAGGGCCTTGGGCTTTCAAGGCAGGTCACTGACGACACTTCACCAGAAGTGTAGGGAAATCCCGACAGACACCGAAGGATTCGGTGTAGTCCACTGTAGGACTTTGCTCGGGAGGAGATTTACCGGTAATTATTCAGGCACCGGGAAAGAAAAGGAGGAGCACGCTCCTCCTTTCTGATCACGCTCGAACGGCTACGGGCAATGGCGCGGCCAGCAAACGTTCGTCCAACAGTCCAAGCCCTTCCTGGAACAGCAGGTTGCTGCGTTCGGTGTCGCCGAGCCGGGCCAGCAGACGCGCCAACTCGGCGCACGCTTCCGGATTGCGCTGCACCCGCAGACTGCTTTCCAGATAATCCCGAGCCTTGCCCCAAAGACTGGCTTGCAGACACAGGCGGCCCAGCGTCAGCAACAGGCTGGCATCGCCCGGGTGATCTTTGAGCCAACCCTCAGCCGTCTGCAACTGACGCGCCGGATCGCTGCCGCGCACCAGACCGTAAAGACGCGCCAGATGGCTGTCGTATTTGCGCTTGAGCGCCGTGCGCAGCAGCTCTTCTGCCTCGACCTGAGCACCCAGTTGGCGCAGTTGCTCGGCGTAGGCCAGCACCAGCGCCGGCTCCTGGCGCTGGGCAGACGTCAGTTGCTGCCAGGCGCGGTTGAGCGACTGCAAACCAACCGCCCCATCTTCTTCGCGATGAGCCGCCAGGGACAGGTTCTCCCCCCAGGCGCGACGCTCGAGTTCGGTCAGCTCGGCCGGCGGCAGGACTTTGTCCTTGCGCAATTCCGGCAACAGCCGGATTACGGCCGACCAGTCTCCGCGCTGCTGATGCAGACGCTGCAGCTGACGCAGGGTCTGGACATTGTGCGGATGGCGTTCGTGCATTGCCTGCAAGGTGACCAGCGCCCCATCGGTATCGCCACGATCGGTCTGCAACTGCGCATGGCTGAGGGCGATCGCCAGTTCGGCCTGCGGCTGACGCTCGAGGGCACGCTCCAGCAGACGATCGCTTTCCTCGTAATTACCCTGTTCGTTGGCGGCGCGTGCGGCCCCCAGGTAATAGAGCAACGGCTGGCGCTCGGCTTCAGCGGCCCGGTAAAGGTGACGCTGAGCACTGGCCCAGCGACCTTCGGCAAGATCGAGTTGACCGTGCTCGATCGCCACTTGCACACGACGACTGCGGTTACGCCGCGACCATGGGTTGACCACGCCGCCGGAGGTCAGCACCAGCTCGACCAGCGCCTTGATGCCCCAGACCAGCAGCCACAGCGCCGCCACCACCGCCAGGGTCGCCCACAGGCTCGATTCATAACGAAAGCTTTTGTAGGCGACCAGCACGTAACCGGAATGCTCGGCAATCGCCAGCCCCAGCGCTGCCGTTGCGGCGATCACCAGAAACACGATCACATACAGGCGCTTCATGGTGTCGCCTCCTGCGCGGTGCTGGCGGCCGGCTTGGCAAAAGGTTTCACCGACTCTTCGGCGTTGATGTTGCGACGCTCGAGATACGCCTGCACCGCGCTCAAGGTTCCGGCGAGATCCGGCGTGTTGACAGTAACCGGTTGCTTGCTCAATTCCGCGACCTGCTCGAGCATGATTTTGCTCTGCGGGTTGTCCGGATTGAAGTTGCCCGTAAGGACGTCACGCGCTTCGGCCAGGGCCTGGGTGTACACCGGCGCCTGACCGTTGAGCGCGGCCCATTGCGCCTGCTCGAGCGAAAGGCTCAGGGCCAGACGCACCTGGCTCAGGCTTTGGCCGGCGAGCAGCGGCCGGACGTTTTTGTCCGCGTTGAAATCGATACGGATGTAGCGCGAGATCTGATCCCACCACAGCGCCCAGCGACTGGCGCCGTCGCCATCGGAGGTCAGGCCCAGCAGCGAATCGCCGCGATCCTTGTATTCCGGCGCCAGCTCGGTGAGGCCGACGACCTGATCACGCAAGGCGCCCAGTCGCAGGAACAGCCCGGTGCGGTCCGGCTGCGCGGTACTGCGCAGCGCTACCAGGGTTTTCGCCACTTGCTCGCGGGCGGCGAACGAGCCGGGATCATTCTGCTCGCGCAGGATTTCGTCGGCACCCTGGACCAGCGCCTGGGCGCTGCTGATGTCCTGCAGGGCAGAAAGGCGCAGGCTGGCCAGACGCAGCAAGTGCTCGGCCTCGGCCAGGCGCCAGTCCTTGCGGCTGGCGCCGAGGACGGTTTCCAGACGTTGATTGAGGCGCTGTTGATCGCCCTGTAGCTGGGTCACGAGACGCTGGCGATCGGCAAGTTCGTCGGCGCCGGGCAATTGCCCGAGGCGCTCGGTCAGTCGTTGCTCGTTGAGTTTCAGGGTCTGGGCCTGATCGTTCAACGCCTGAACCTGACTCAACTGATTCTGAGTGCTGGTCTGCAGGTGTCGCACCTGCCAGACACCCCAGCCACCCACCGCAACACCGGCGGCGCCGAGCAGCAGCGCGAGAATGGCCAATCCGTTGCCTCGGCGCGGTTCCGCGGCCGGTGGCGGTGCATCAACCGGTGCATCGATCACAGGTTGAACGTCATCTTTAGGCAAGGCTGTTTCGCTCACGTATCCATCCTTTGCATTAGAGAACGGGCACGGGATGCTCCCGTAACGCCGTCAGCAAGGCCGCGGCGCTGGCGCCACGACAATCCACAACTGTTCGGGCCCCGGCGGCACTGGCCTGCTCGGCAACCCTTGGGCTTGGAACAAACAACGGCAACTGCGCAAGTGCAGGCCAGCTGTCGCCGGCCAGTTGGCGCAGGTGCTCGAAACCCTGTCCACTGCTGACCACCAGGCCGTTCAGGCGTTCCGCTGCAATCCTGCGGGGCAGCTTCTGCGGCGGATAGTCCGGCAGGTCGCGACGGTACAACTCCAGATATTCGACACTAGCACCAAGCGCGCGCAGGCGCTCGGCCAGCAGCTCGCGTCCGCCCTCCCCGCGCAGGATCAACACCTGCGAACCGGGCTCGGCCACCGCCTCCAGCAGACGCGGTAATCGCAGTAAGGCTTCACTGTCGTCGCCGGCCTCCGGGAAGCTCACATCCAGCCCCCGGTCCCGAAGGATAGCGGCGGTCGCCGCGCCGACGCTGAACCACGGCATCGATGGAGTCGCCAGACTCAGAGCGTCGAGCAAATCCACCGCGATCCGCGCGGCCGGCTTGCTGACCACGATCACCGCGCGGTAACGCGGCAGTCGCGTGATCGTGCGGCGCATTGTGTCAGAGACCGGCAGTGGCGCGATTTCCAAAAGCGGCAGACAGCTGCTGAAAATCCCTTCATCGGCCAGCACGGCGGCGAGCGCCGAACAGTCCTCCGCCGGGCGCGTCAGCAGCAGGCGCCAGGCGGTCACTCGTGACCTGCCTCGCCGTAGACTGCCTTGAGAATATCGTCCGCCCCCTGGCTCAGCAGGTCTTCGGCAACCTGCACGCCCAGCGTCCGGGCTGCCGCACGCGGTGCGCGAGCCTGTGCGCTGAGCAGCCTGCCGCCGCTCGGTTCGCCCACCAGCCCCCGCAGCCACAACTGATCGCCTTCGAGCACGGCGTAGCACGCGATCGGCACCTGGCAGCCGCCATTCAGATGTTTGTTGAGGGCACGCTCGGCCGTGACACGGTCAGCGGTATCGGCGTGATGCAGGGGCGCGAGCAAGGCGTGGATTTCACTGTCGACGCTGCGGCACTCGATACCGACGGCGCCCTGGCCACCGGCCGGCAGGCTGTCGTCGACGCTGATGGCCGAGGTGATGCGGTCTTCGAAGCCGAGGCGGATCAGACCGGCTGCCGCGAGGATGATCGCGTCGTACTCGCCGGCGTCGAGCTTGGCCAGACGGGTGTTGACGTTGCCGCGCAGGAAGCGGATTTCGAGATCCGGACGGCGCGTCAGCAACTGCGCCTGACGGCGCAGGCTGGAGGTGCCGACGATGCTGCCGGCTGGCAACGCATCGAGGCTGGACCAGGTATTGGAGACAAACGCGTCACGGGGATCTTCGCGCTCGCAGATGCAGAACAGACCGAGGCCTTCGGGGAAATCCATCGGAACGTCTTTCATCGAATGCACGGCGATGTCGGCTTCGTTTTCCAGCAACGCGGTTTCCAGTTCCTTGACGAACAGGCCCTTGCCGCCGATTTTCGACAGGGGCGAATCAAGCAGCTTGTCACCGCGACTGACCATGGGCACCAGCGTCACCAGCAGGCCCGGGTGGGCTGCTTCCAGACGGGCTTTGACGTATTCGGCCTGCCAGAGGGCCAGAGCACTTTTGCGGGTGGCGATGCGGATTTCGCGAGAGGACATGGATCAATCCGTACTGAATAGATACGGCGGATAATAACAGCTCAGCCAAATCCACTTTGACCTGAATCAGAAACGGCGTGGCCTCCCTGGCCTGCGATGCCTGGTTAAAAGAACGAAGAACCGCCCGGAGCCTGCGGACTAAAGCCCCTGCATCATTTTGCGCACGCCCGCCACATGTCGACGGCTGACGATCAGCGCGTCACCGTTCAGTCCTTTCAGGAACAACTGGAAGTGGCCCAGCGGAGTGCGTTGCAGTCGCTCGATGCGGTCGCGGGCGACCAGCGCGTTGCGGTGGATCCGCACGAAGCGTTCGCCGAATTCGTCTTCCAGCGCTTTGAGTGGTTCATCCAGAAGGACTTCGCCACCCTCGTGACGCAACGTCACGTATTTGTGGTCGGCAATGAAATAAACCACCTGATCCAGCGGGATCAGTTCGATGCCTTTGCGAGTTCGGGCGCTGATGTGACTGCGCGGGCCGTTACCGCTTTCGGCGGCTGGACGGGTCAGGGCCGAGAGCTGGGCCCGGTTGGGACGTTCAGCCCGTTTCAGGGCGTCATGCAGATGTTCGGTTCGCACGGGTTTCACCACATAGCCCACGGCGCTGGCCTGCAGGGCTTCCACGGCAAATTCATCGGGACCTGCGCAAAACACCACGGCCGGCGGGGTTTCGCGTTCGCACAGACGGGCAGCCACCTGCAGGCCATCGAGGCCCGGCATGCGGATATCGAGCAGCACGATATCCGGCTTGTGGCTGTCGATCAGCGCCAACGCCTCTTCGCCATTGGTGGCGCTGGGCTCCAGGACTGTGTAGCCCTCGAGCTCGCTCACCATTCGGCTGAGGCGCTCGCGGGCCAGTGGTTCGTCATCAACGATCAGGACATTCATATTGCGCTGGATTCCTGCGTGAGTCTCGCACAAGGATAGCGTAGACAAGTGGAGTGACGTCCGTCACCGCGATCCACGCTAAGACTAGCGCGAGCACCAAAAAGTGCCGTACGTCGGCCGGCAATATTTGCCGACACCTGCAACGTACCGCCTGGCGCCCGTCGCCGACTGCGTTTTACGCAAGGTATGCCAATGGCCAATACACCCACCCCTCTCTCTTCTTATAGTCGGTGGCCGGACCTTTGCCCGATCCGTGCTCACCCGACCCCTATGTCCTACTGTAGACGCTCGTCGGGCCGATATTGCTCAATCGAAAAATATCCTTGCGCAAATCCCCCGGGGACGCCGACGACTATGGCGGACCGAATGAGAAAAAAACGTATCGACCAGTGTCAGCGACAGGATTGGCAACCCTGTTATTATCCGCGCCAGCGTTTCACGCCTTCTTTCTTCAAGCCGATACGAGCGAATTCATGAGCACTGACAAGACCAATCAGTCCTGGGGCGGCCGCTTCAGTGAACCCGTCGACGCCTTCGTCGCCCGCTTCACCGCCTCCGTCACTTTCGACCAGCGCCTGTATCGCCACGACATCATGGGCTCGATCGCCCACGCCACCATGCTGGCCAAGGTCGGCGTGCTGACGGATGCCGAGCGCGACAGCATCATCGATGGCCTGAAGACCATCCAGGGCGAAATCGAGGCCGGCCAGTTCGACTGGCGCGTCGACCTCGAAGACGTGCACATGAACATCGAAGCACGCCTGACCGACCGCATCGGCGTCACCGGCAAGAAGCTGCACACCGGCCGCAGCCGCAACGACCAGGTCGCCACCGACATCCGCCTGTGGCTGCGTGACGAGATCGACCTGATCCTGAGCGAAATCACCCGCCTGCAAAAAGGCCTGCTGGAGCAGGCCGAGCGCGAAGCCGCGAGCATCATGCCGGGCTTCACCCACCTGCAGACCGCCCAGCCTGTGACCTTCGGGCACCACATGCTAGCCTGGTTCGAAATGCTCAGCCGCGACTACGAGCGTCTGGTCGACTGCCGCAAACGCACCAACCGCATGCCGCTGGGCAGCGCCGCGCTGGCCGGCACCACTTACCCGATCGACCGCGAATACACCGCGCAACTGCTGGGCTTCGACGCCGTCGGCGGCAACTCGCTGGACAACGTGTCCGACCGTGACTTCGCCATCGAATTCTGCTCGGCCGCCAGCATCGCGATGATGCACCTGTCGCGTTTCTCTGAAGAGCTGGTGCTGTGGACCAGCGCGCAGTTCCAGTTCATCGATCTGCCGGACCGTTTCTGCACCGGCAGCTCGATCATGCCGCAAAAGAAAAACCCGGACGTGCCCGAGCTGGTACGTGGCAAGACCGGTCGTGTGTTCGGTGCCCTGATGGGCCTGCTGACCCTGATGAAAGGCCAGCCTCTGGCCTACAACAAGGACAACCAGGAAGACAAGGAGCCGCTGTTCGACGCCGCCGACACCCTGCGCGACTCGCTGCGGGCCTTTGCCGACATGATCCCGGCGATCAAGCCAAAGCACGCCATCATGCGCGAAGCGGCGCTGCGCGGTTTCTCCACCGCCACCGATCTGGCCGACTACCTGGTACGCCGCGGCCTGCCGTTCCGTGATTGCCACGAGATCGTCGGCCACGCCGTGAAGTACGGCGTCGACACCGGCAAGGATCTGGCAGAAATGAGCCTGGAAGAACTGCGTCAGTTCAGCGACCAGATCGAGCAGGACGTGTTTGCCGTGCTGACCCTGGAAGGCTCGGTGAATGCCCGTGACCACATCGGCGGCACTGCGCCGGCGCAGGTCAAGGCTGCCGTGGTTCGTGGTCAGGCGCTGATCGCCAGCCGCTAAAAGCCAAAAGCATCGCTGGCAAGCCAGCTCCCACAGGTTCAGTGTCGAACACGCAATTGTGTTTCAACCGAAAACCCTGTGGGAGCGGGCTTGCCCGCGATGACTGATTTCAGAACGCTACAAATTTCTACTTTTTGGCTGCGATCATCGCCAAAAACGCCGGCATCGCCGCATCCTTGTCCGCGGCAATCTTCTGCACGTGCGCATTCTGCTCAAGTCGCTCCAGCAGCGCCTTGGCCTTCGGCATCTCCGCCAGCAAATCCAGACCGAACAGCTTGTGCCCCACGGCAGCCGCCAGCGGCACGCTGTAGAGGAAGTACAAGTCCGCAATGCTCAGGGTGTCACCCGCCACATACGGGGCGAATTTGCCGTGACGCCCCAGCGCCGCAAAGCCCAGCAGCAATTCAGCCTTGGTTTTCTCCTTGATCGCCTCCGGCAGCGCCGTACCGAAAAACGCTTCGCCGTAACAGGCACGGGCCGGCAACTCGATATACAGCTCGATTTCCTTGGCCACCGCCAGCACCTGGGCGCGGGCAAACGGCTCGGTCGGCAACAGCGGGACACCCTGCTGACTGCTTTCGAGGTATTCGAGCATCACCATCGTTTCGTTGATGTACCCGCCTTCAGCCCCCAGCACCGGCACCTTGCCGCGCGGGCTGATGGCCAGGGATTCAGGCGTTGGCGTCGGGTAGAACGTGACCTCTTCGAACGGCAGGCCTTTTTCCAGCAGCGCCAGTTTGACCATGTTGTAGTAGTTGCTGACGGAGAATCCATAGAGCTTGAACATCACATAGCCTCCAGGCCGTGCGGGGTGGGCAGTGCCTGTTTATAGATCGCTCCGGGAAATCCTGCCAGCAGCATCACGCCGCTGAATGCGGGTAAACTGGCGCCTTTCCTTGAGGAGCCTGCCATGAGCGAGCCGACTGACATCGACAATGATGAAGAAGAGTTCACCGAATCGACGCTGATCGAAGCGATCGAGAACCAAATCGAAAGCGACAACCCGCCAGCGGCCAAGGCAACCTTCAACAAGTTGACGCTGGTCGGTTACGAGCGTGACGACATCCTGAATCTGATGGCCCACGTGCTGGCCTGTGAAATCGACGCAATGCTCGACGATGACCGCGCGTTCGATACCGAGTGGTACGAAACCGCGCTGCGCGCACTGCCGGAACTGCCACCGGAAAAGCAGTAAACGGCCCCTCGCTGTGGGAGCAGGCCTGCTCCCACACAATTTGTCACCCATCTGCGGGGCCTTCTGCCGCCCCCTGACTACACTGGAATCCACCCCGGGACAAAAACCCTGACGCGCGTACTGGACAGGCCGCGCCGGCAGGTTCACCTTAGGGGCGCTGTCGTCCAATTCCTAGAAAGTCTGGAGTCCTTATGTCGCTTACCCCTGAGTTGGTTGCCGAACTGGAAGTCCTCGCACTCTTCAACCTGGACAGTTCCCAGGAAGGTCTGAAAATTCATCAGACCGCTGCCCCGAAGCACATTGCTGCTGCCCAACGCCTTTTTGAAAAAGAACTGACAGACCAGCCTGATGGCGGTTACCTGACCAGCCTCGGTCGCGATGCTGCACAAAACGTGCAAACCGTACTGACGATTCTCAAAGAGCAACAAACCGCCTGATCCTCCCGACTTTGCCCACGGAAACCCCTGCCACGGGATTTCCGCGGGCCAGCCATCAACGTCACCCATCGCTGCGCGATAGAAATCTGACGTCAAAAAACAAATTCAGCTTAAAACTCCTGCCGCTCAGGCGCTAAACTCCCGGACACCCGAGACCCCTTGCCTCCGAGCCCTGCGCGCCGGTTTGAGCCGACATGACCCGCACCCATGAAATCCGCCCCGACCTGGACGAAGGCATCGACCGCAAGGTACTCAGCCAGCTACGCGCACGTTTTCTCAAACTCAACGAAGGCCGCCTGAACCGGGCGCTGGAAGGCCTGTCGACGCGCCAGCAAAGTGTGCTGACGCTGCTGCCGCTGTTCTTTCACGTCAATCATCCGCTGCTGCCCGGCTATGTCTCGGGCAGCACGCCGGCCGGGCTGTCGAATTACGAGCCGGACGCCGCCGCCCTCACCGAAGCCCAGCGCCTGACGCGTTCGTTTTCCTACAAGCCGCGTCACGGCAGTAACCCGCCACGGCCGATTCACGGTCTGTTCCTGATGGGCAGCCTCGGCACGCTGGCACAGGCCGATCAGAGCGACATGGACGTGTGGGTCTGCCACGCCCCCGACCTGAGCGACAGTGAGCTGGCGGAACTGCGCAAGAAATGCCAGCTGCTCGAAACCTGGGCCGCGAGCCAGGGCGCCGAGGCGCATTTCTTCCTGATCGACCCGACACGCTTCGTCAAAGGCGAGCGCGACACCCAGCTCAGCTCCGAAGATTGCGGCACCACCCAGCACTATCTGTTGCTGGACGAGTTCTACCGTACCGCGATCTGGCTCGCCGGGCGCACGCCGATCTGGTGGCTGGTGCCGGTCTACGAAGAACGTGCCTACGACGCGTACACCCACACCCTGATTTCCAAGCGCTTCATCCGCAACGATGAAACCCTCGACCTGGGGCCGATGGCGCACATTCCGCCGGGCGAGTTCGTCGGCGCCGGGCTGTGGCAACTGTTCAAGGGCATCGAGTCTCCTTACAAGTCGGTGCTCAAGCTGCTGCTGACCGAGGTCTACGCCAGCGAGCATCCTCAGGTGCAGTGCCTGAGCCTGCGCTTCAAGCAGGCCGTGTTCGCCAATCGGCTGGACCTCGACGAGCTGGACCCGTACATGGTGGTTTACCGGCGGATCGAGGAATACCTCACTGCGCGCAACGAGCCGGAGCGCCTGGAACTGGTGCGACGGGCGCTGTATCTCAAGGTCAACCGCAAGCTTACCGGCAACACCCGCACCCAGAGCTGGCAACGCTCATTGCTGGAAAGACTGGCCAGTGAATGGCATTGGGATCAGCGGCAACTGGCGCTGCTCGACAGCCGCAGCCAGTGGAAAGTCCGTCAGGTCAGCGCCGAGCGTCGGGCGCTGGTCAACGAGCTGAACTACAGCTATCGCTTCCTGACCCAGTTCGCCCGCACCGAACAGACTGTCAGCCTGATCAACAAGCGCGACCTCAACGTCCTCGGTCGACGACTGTACGCCGCGTTCGAACGCAAGGCGGACAAGGTCGAGTTCATCAACCCCGGCATCGCCCCGGATCTGGCCGAAGACACCCTGACCCTGGTGCAATCGCCGAACAAAAAGGAACCCGGGCAAACCCAGTGGGGCCTGTACAACGGCAGCCTGACGGCGCTGGAGTGGGAACATTTCGCGCCGATCAAGCGCAGCCGTGAGTTGCTGGAACTGCTGACCTGGTGTCACCGCAACGGCGTGATCGACAGCAGCACCCGACTGGCCCTGCACCCTGGCACCAGCGATTTGAGCGAGTTCGAACTGTTCAACCTGCTCGGCAGCCTGCAACAGAGCATCGCCCTGCCCTTGTCGACCGTTGCCGAAGAACCGCTGCTGCGTGCCGCCGTGCCGAGCGAAGTGTTGATGCTGGTGAATGTCGGGGTCGACCCGCTCAAGCATCACCGCGACCTGAACATCCTGATGACCACCGAGCGCACGGATTCTCTGAGCTACGCCGGCGTGCGCGAAAACCTGGTGCTGACCCTGGATCAGGTCACGCTCAACAGCTGGAACGAAGTGCTGGTCAACCGCTTCGACGGGCCGCATGCCCTGATGGACTGCCTGCGCGATTACCTCAACAACCTGCCACGCGGACCGCTACAGCCATCGCTGCGGGTGCGCTGTTTCTGTCACAACCGCGCGCAATTCATCGCCCGCCGGGTGGAAGAAATCGTCGACACCGCGCAGACCCTGTTGCTCAGCGACCTTAATCACCGCTACCTGATCCAGGTGCAACAGCATTACCACGTGCTGGAGCTGGTGCCGGGTCAGGTCAGCCATGTGGCCCTCGCCACCCTGCCGGCACTGCTTGATTACCTGGGTGAGGAACAACCGCACTACAGCCCGCTGCACCTGGACCCGATGGCGCTGGAAGACCACGACCTGGCGTTGATCCTGCCGATGGGCCAGCCCGAATGCATTCAAGTGTTCTACCGGATCACCGAGCAAACTGCCGAGCTGTATGTACTCGACGAGTTCAATGCGCTGTGGCAACAGCACTTGCCCTATCACGACGAGCAAAGCCTGTTGGTGCCGTTGCAGCGGTTCCTGCAATCGATCCAGTTCCGCCGCGAAGCGCTGCTGCCGATGGATGCGGGCCACGCCGCCAGCCTTGAAATCTTGTATTACCAGTTATTGCCATCAGGGCCTGGACGCGCGCGGCGGGTCGAAATGCGCCCGGCGCCGCAGACACCGGCCAACAAACCGTTCTATGACGTGCAGGCGATCGTCGGCAAAGCCGCGCCCGGCGAAGTGCAGGTCACGCTGTATTGCAATCAACGGGAATTCAGCGAACTGGAGCATGGCGACCAGCTGTTCAGCGTGGTCGCCCGGGAGATCGTCGGACAGCGCCGGGAAACCGAGCGCTATCGCTGCTACATCACCGACCTGGACCTGTCGGGTGTGATCGGTGACGGGCAGAGTTCAAGCAATCTGTATCTGCGTTACAAGGCCGACCTGGAACGCTCTCTGAACGAGGCGCTCGAGCAGGTCTGAGGCGGGTTACTCCGGGAAATCACCGCCGTTGGCCGGCTGCGATTCGACTTCGAGCAAAGTCAGTTTCAGGGTCTTGCCACCCGGAGCCGGCCAGTCGATGTGCTGGCCAACCTTCAGGCCCAGCAGCGCACTGCCAACCGGGGCCAGGATCGAGACTTTGCCTTCGTCGGCGTTGGCGTGCTTCGGATAGACCAGAGTCAGGTGGTAGTCCTTGCCACTGCTTTCTTCGCGGCAGTGCACACGGGAATTCATCGTCACGACATCGGCAGGCACTTCATCGTGACCGACCAGGGTATCGGCGCGGTCCAGTTCGGTTTGCAGCGCGATCACGCCCGGCAGCGTGTCATCCAGGCTGTCGATCAGGCGCTCCAGACGTTGCACGTCCAGACGGGTAAGGGTGATGGAAGGTGCGGTCATGATCCGGGCAGACTCCTTTCTTCTGCACACAAAAAAAGCAAAACCCCGCCAAAAAAGACGGGGTTTTCACCAGGCCTCGATGGGTTGAGGCGTTTCCGGACACTATCACAGCTCAAAAAATATACAAGCTACGCTCCGGCGAGCTGCCGGCGTTGCATCGCCTGCGCGCAAATCACCCGGCGGCGCTCGTCATCGGCCGAACGCCACTCGCGGATGTCTTCGACATGGCGCATGCAGCCGAGGCAGACCTTCTGCTCATCCAGCCGGCACACGCCGGTGCACGGCGAAGGCACGGCCGGGCTGACGTTGCTGTAGAGCGGCTTCGGCGGACGGGCGGGCGCGGTGTCAGTCACGAAATCACAGGCCTTCGAAATCGAATTCGGTGCCGGCCTGCTGCTTGACGATGCGCTCGAGCATTTCGCCCAGTTGCTCTTCGCTCTTGTCGCACATCCAGCGTTCGCTTTCTTCGTCGTAGTCGAAGTGGAAACCACCGGACACCGCGGCCAGCCACAGCTGACGCAACGGTTCCTGCCGACTGAAGATCAGCTGGGTGCCGTTCTCGAACTTGACGGTCAGCACACCGGCCGAGTTCTCCATGTCGATGTCCAGGTCGCTGTCGTCGAAGATGTCTTCCAGTTTTTCCTGGGTTTCATCGACCAGATCGTGGAAACGGGCTTCGGACAAACTCATTGCGGCAACCTCAAAAAATGTCTGATCAGGCTCAAGCGCCGCAAGATACGGACGCTGCCAGCCGATTGCAAAGGATAACGACCAACAACCATGCCTGCACTGTCTCTGGTGGGAGCGAGCCTGCTCGCGATAGCGGCAGATCAGGCACCCGAATGTTGAATGTGCCGAAGCCATCGCGAGCGGGCTCGCTCCCGCAAGGATTGCACTTGATCGTCCTGCCTGCGGACGAGCCCCGCCGGACGGGAGTTCCGTCGCATAGGCAAGCTGCCGGGTGGCCGGTATACTCCGGCGCAATTAACGCATTTTCAAGGATTTCGCCATGAAGCGCCTGATCTCTTCCCTTGCTGCGCTCGTCGCGGTTGCCTGCCTTGTTTCGGCTTGTGGTCAAAAAGGCCCGCTGTACCTGCCCGATGAAGATCAGGACCCGGCCGAGCAAGCCCAGTCTTCGCAAAAGCAGCCTGTTTCCAAGGCACACAAGCACGACGTTTACTAAGGATCGCCATGGACGCTTTTAACTACCGTGGCGGGGAACTGTTCGCGGAAGGTGTGGCGCTGTCCGCCATCGCCGATCGCTTCGGCACACCGACCTACGTCTACTCCCGCGCCCACATCGAGGCCCAGTACCTGGCCTACGCCGATGCGCTGGCCGGCATGCCGCACCTGGTCTGCTTTGCGGTCAAGGCCAACTCCAACCTCGGCGTCCTGAATGTCCTGGCCCGCATCGGCGCCGGTTTCGACATCGTCTCCCGTGGCGAGCTGGAACGCGTTCTGGCCGCTGGTGGCAGCCCGGACAAGATCGTGTTCTCCGGTGTCGGCAAGACCCGTGACGACATGCGCCGGGCGCTGGAAGTCGGTGTTCATTGCTTCAACGTCGAATCCACCGACGAGCTCGAGCGCCTGCAAGTGGTCGCCGCCGAGCTGGGCGTTCGCGCGCCGATCTCGCTGCGCGTCAACCCGGACGTCGATGCCGGCACCCACCCGTACATTTCCACCGGTCTCAAAGAGAACAAGTTCGGCATCGCCATTGCCGACGCCGAAGACGTGTATGTGCGTGCCGCGCACCTGCCGAACCTGGAAGTGGTCGGCGTCGACTGCCACATCGGTTCGCAACTGACCACTCTGCCGCCATTCCTCGATGCCCTCGACCGCCTGCTGGATCTTGTCGATCGTCTCGGCGATTGCGGCATCCACCTGCGCCATATCGACCTCGGTGGTGGGCTGGGCGTGCGTTATCGCGATGAAGAGCCGCCATTGGCCGCTGACTACATCAAGGCTGTGCGCGAGCGTCTGGTCGGTCGCGACCTGGCGCTGGTGTTCGAACCGGGCCGCTTCATCGTCGCCAATGCCGGCGTGCTGCTGACTCAGGTCGAGTACCTCAAGCACACCGAACACAAAGACTTCGCCATCGTCGACGCGGCCATGAACGATCTGATCCGCCCGGCGCTGTACCAGGCCTGGATGGACGTGACCCCGGTCAAGCCACGCGAGACCGCTGCGCGTACCTACGATGTCGTCGGCCCGATCTGCGAAACCGGCGACTTCCTCGCCAAGGAACGCGAACTGGCGCTGGAAGAAGGCGATCTGCTGGCCGTGCATTCGGCCGGTGCCTACGGTTTCGTGATGAGCTCCAACTACAACACCCGCGGCCGTGCCGCCGAGGTGCTGGTAGATGGCGATCAGGCATTTGAAGTGCGTCGCCGCGAGACCGTGGCCGAGCTGTTTGCCGGCGAAAGCCTGCTGCCGGAGTAACCCCATGCTGCTGCGTTTTACCAAGATGCACGGCCTGGGCAACGACTTCATGGTTCTCGACCTGGTCAGCCAGCACGCGCATATTCAGCCCAAGCACGCAAAAATGTGGGGCGACCGACACACCGGCATCGGTTTCGACCAGTTGCTGATCGTCGAAGCGCCGAGCAATCCGGATGTGGATTTCCGTTACCGGATCTTCAACTCCGACGGTTCCGAAGTGGAGCAGTGCGGCAACGGTGCGCGCTGCTTCGCCCGCTTCGTGCTCGACAAGCGCCTGACCGCCAAACGGCAGATCCGCGTCGAGACCAAGGGCGGCATCATCGAACTGGACGTACGTAATGACGGCCAGATCGGCGTGAACATGGGCGCCCCGCGTCTGGTGCCGGCGGACATTCCGTTCCAGGCGCCGGAACAGGCCCTGAGTTATCAGGTCGATGTCGACGGTACGCCGGTTGATCTGGCGGCGGTGTCCATGGGCAACCCCCATGCGGTGCTGCGGGTCAGCGATATCAACACTGCACCGGTGCATGAACTGGGGCCGAAAATCGAACACCACCCGAGCTTTCCGGCGCGGGTCAACGTCGGTTTTCTCCAGGTCATCGACCGCCATCGCGCGCAACTGCGCGTCTGGGAACGCGGCGCCGGGGAAACCCAGGCCTGCGGTACCGGTGCCTGCGCTGCTGCTGTAGCTGCGATCAGTCAGGGGTGGATGGATTCGCCACTGTTGATCGACCTGCCGGGCGGGCGCCTGTCCATTGAATGGGCAGGCCCTGGCCAACCGGTGTTGATGACCGGCCCGGCAGTGCGCGTATACGAAGGACAAGTGCGTCTTTGAGTGAGCAGAAGCCATGACCGATAAGCCTCAGGTACCCGCCCGACAGTCCGGTGAATCAGCGTCCGAGAGCCTGGAGGCGGCAGCGGTTGCCGCGTACCTGGAGGCTCATCCGGACTTCTTCGTCGAACATGAAGAACTGCTGCCGTCCCTGCGCATCCCCCATCAGCGCGGCGATACTGTCTCGCTGGTCGAGCGCCAGATGGCCATCCTGCGTGACCGCAACATCGAGATGCGTCACCGTCTCTCGCACTTGATGGACGTGGCCCGGGACAACGATCGCCTGTTCGACAAGACCCGTCGCCTGATCCTCGCGCTGATGGATGCTGCCACTCTGGAAGACGTGGTGATCAGCGTCGAAGACAGCCTGCGCCAGGATTTTCAGGTGCCCTTCGTCAGCCTGATTCTGCTGGGCGACAACCCGGCCCCGGTCGGCCGCTGGGTGACCCACGCCGACGCGCAAACTGCCATCGGCGGATTGCTCACCGAAGGCAAGAGCGTCAGCGGCAGCCTGCGTGAACACGAGCTGGACTTCCTGTTCGGCGAAGAGCAACGCAAGCAGATCGGCTCCACCGCCGTGGTCGCTGTCAGCCATCAGGGCATCCACGGGATTCTGGCCATCGCCAGCCGTGATCCGCAGCACTACAAGAGCTCGGTCGGCACGCTGTTCCTCAGCTACATCGCCGAAGTCATGGGTCGCGTGCTGCCACGGGTCAACAGCTCCCTGCGCTCGGTACGCTGAGCATGGAACGACAACTGGACGCTTACTGCGAACACCTGCGCAGTGAGCGGCAGGTGTCGCCGCACACGCTGTCGGCCTACCGACGCGATCTCGACAAAGTCCTCGGCTGGTGCAACAAACAGAACATCGGCAGCTGGCAGGCGCTGGACATCCAGCGCCTGCGCAGCCTGATCGCCCGCCTGCATGCCCAGGGCCAGTCCTCGCGCAGCCTGGCACGCCTGCTCTCGGCGGTGCGCGGGCTCTATCACTATCTGAATCGTGAAGGCCTTTGCGACCACGATCCGGCCACCGGCCTGACACCGCCCAAAGGCGAACGCCGGCTGCCGAAAACCCTCGATACCGACCGTGCACTGCAACTGCTTGAAGGTGCTGTGGAGGACGATTTCCTGGCCCGCCGCGATCAGGCGATTCTGGAGTTGTTCTATTCCTCCGGCCTACGCCTGTCGGAGCTGACCGGACTCAATCTTGACCAGCTCGACCTCGCCGACGGCATGGTTCAGGTGCTCGGCAAGGGCAGCAAGACGCGTCTGTTGCCCGTCGGCAAAAAGGCCCGGGAAGCACTGGAGCAATGGCTGCCGCTGCGAGCGCTGACCAACCCGGCGGACGATGCGGTGTTCGTCAGCCAGCACGGCCGCCGCCTCGGCCCGCGCGCGATTCAGGTGCGGGTCAAACTCGCCGGCGAGCGCGAACTGGGGCAGAACCTGCACCCGCACATGCTGCGACACTCCTTCGCCAGCCACTTGCTCGAGTCCTCTCAAGACCTGCGCGCGGTGCAGGAACTGCTCGGCCACTCGGACATCAAGACCACCCAGATCTATACCCACCTGGACTTCCAGCACCTGGCGGCGGTCTACGACAGCGCCCATCCACGGGCCAAACGCATGAAAGGCGACGATTCATGAGCATCCAGTTGATCACCTTCGACCTCGACGACACCCTGTGGGACACCGCTCCGGTGATCGTCAGCGCGGAAGCGGTATTGCGCGAATGGCTGGGCGAACATGCGCCGAATCTCGGCGCGGTGCCGGTGGAGCATCTGTGGTCGATCCGCGAGCGGGTGCTGGCCAACGAGCCGGGACTCAAGCACCGCATCAGCGCGCTGCGCCGGCGAGTGCTGTTCCATGCACTGGAGGAAGCCGGCTACGCCCACGGCGAAGCGTCGGAGCTGGCGGACAAGAGTTTTGAAGTGTTTCTGCATGCGCGGCATCAGATCGAGGTGTTCCCGGAGGTCGAGCCGATCCTGGAAACCCTCGCCAAACACTACGCACTCGGCGTGGTCACCAACGGCAATGCCGATGTGCGCCGGCTCGGGCTGGCGGACTACTTCAAGTTTGCGTTGTGCGCCGAAGACATCGGCATCGCCAAGCCGGATGCGCGACTGTTCCATGAAGCGTTGCAACGCGGTGGCGTAAGCGCCGAAGCGGCGGTGCATATCGGTGACCACCCGGGGGATGACATCGCCGGGGCGCAGCAGGCCGGTCTGCGAGCGATCTGGTTCAACCCGGCCGGCAAGGTCTGGGAAGCGGAGCGCCTGCCGGATGCCGAGATTCGCAGCCTGAACGATCTGCCTGCCGTGCTCGCGCGCTGGAATGCCCGGCACTGACTCTGAATTCACGTCATCCTCTGTGGGAGCTGGCTTGCCAGCGATGAGGCCAGCACATTCAACATCCATGTTGTCTGACAGGCAGCCATCGCTGGCAAGCCAGCTCCCACAGGGTCTTCATCGCTTTCATTTTTCCAGGCATGAAAAAGCCCGCAGCGACGGCGGGCTTTTTCAGCAAGCAAGCGACACACCTCAGATAGGGCGGCTGCCGTACTTGTTGTCCGGCTTCTTGGGCGGATCGGCGACCACGTTGGCCTCCACTTCCTGCACCTTGCCGCCGCGCGCAAGGAACTCTTCCATGGCCTTGGCCAGGGCATCGCGCTCCTTGTTCTTGGCTTCGATGCTCGGCAACTCGTCGACCGACACTGCAGCCTTGGCCTTGCCTTTGGCAGCCGGGGCCGGCGTATCGTCACCGCCATCGTCTTCAGCAACGTCTTCCGCTGCTGCTTCCAGACCTTCCTCGGCCTCGTCTTCGTCGCCTACTTCGAGGTCGTCGTTTTCCAGATCATCGTCGCTCATGTTCTACCTCATGACTTGCGAAAAGCAGATTAGTTATAGACCAGCTTTGGCGACTGTCGAAAGTCGCCGGAAAAAAATCAGTAACCATTGGTGACCAACGGTTTATGCCCCTTCACCGTGCAAGGTGGCGAGGACTTTACGGGCACCGCCATGATCACGATGCTCGCCCAGGTAAACGCCTTGCCAGGTGCCCAGTGCCAGTCGGCCCGCCGTTACCGGCAAACTGATCTGACAGCCCAGCACGCTGGCCTTGAAGTGCGCCGGGAGGTCGTCCAGGCCTTCGTCGTTATGCTCATAGCCGTCTGTTCCTTGTGGGATCAGACGATTGAAAAATCGTTCGAAGTCGCGACGTACCGCCGGATCGGCGTTCTCGTTGATGGTCAACGACGCCGAGGTATGCTGCAGCCACAAATGCAACAGACCGACCCGGCATGCCTTGAGTTCAGGCAGGCCGGCGAGCAACTCGTCCGTCACCAGATGAAAGCCCCGGGGCCGTGCCCGCAGGGTTATCAGAGTCTGTTGCCACATACAGTTCTCCGCACGTTCGGGGCGCATTCTAGCGCGCTCTGGAAAAAAACAAAGGCCCTAATATTCCTTCAATGATGTAAGCCTTTGGCCGCAGAAAAACACTCGTCGTAAACACGACCAAAGCAGTACGAAAAATCCTTTCAGCTGTATCAGGGATGACAAATTCCAGACAAAAAAATGCCCGGCAAGCCGGGCAAGTTTTTTGCGGCACGTGCTTAAAGGTTGTAGCCGCGCTCGTTGTGTTGTGCCAGATCCAGGCCGACCGATTCTTCTTCCTCGGTCACGCGCAGACCCATCACGGCATCCAGTACCTTGAGGATGATGAAGGTGACAACCGCGGTGTAGATCACGGTGAAGCCGACGCCTTTGCACTGAATCCAGACTTGTGCGGCGATGTCGGTGACGGTGCCGAAGCCACCCAGCGACGGTGCGGCGAACACACCGGTCAGGATCGCGCCGAGGATACCGCCGATACCGTGCACGCCGAAGGCGTCCAGGGAGTCGTCATAACCGAGTTTGCGTTTCAGGGTGGTGGCGCAGAAGAAGCACACCACGCCTGCCGCCAGACCGATCACCAGGGCGCCCATCGGGCCCACGGTGCCAGCCGCCGGGGTGATCGCGACCAGACCTGCAACGACGCCGGATGCGATACCCAGTGCGCTTGGTTTGCCGTGGGTGATCCACTCGGCGAACATCCAGCCCAGAGCAGCAGCGGCGGTCGCGATCTGAGTCACCAGCATCGCCATGCCGGCAGTGCCGTTGGCGGCCGCAGCGGAACCGGCGTTGAAGCCGAACCAGCCAACCCACAGCATCGCCGCGCCCATCAGGGTGTAACCCAGATTGTGTGGCGCCATCGGGGTGGTCGGGAAGCCTTTGCGCTTACCCAGTACCAGGCAGGCAATCAGACCGGCCACACCGGCGTTGATGTGCACCACGGTGCCGCCGGCGAAGTCGAGCACGCCCCAGTCCCACATCAGGCCGCCGTTGCCGGACCAGACCATGTGCGCGATCGGTGCATAGACCAGGGTGAACCAGATGCCCATGAAGATCAGCATCGCGGAGAACTTCATCCGCTCGGCGAACGCACCGACGATCAGCGCCGGGGTGATGATCGCGAAGGTCATCTGGAAGGTGATGAAGACCGCCTCGGGGAACAGCGCCGCCGGGCCGGTCAGGCTCGCTGGCGTGACACCGGCCAGGAACGCCTTGCCGAAACCGCCCACGAACGAGTTGAAGTTGACGACGCCCTGCTCCATGCCGGTGGTGTCGAACGCGATGCTGTAGCCATAAATGACCCACAGGACGCTGATCAGACCGGTAATGGCGAAGCACTGCATCATCACGGAAAGAATGTTTTTCGACCGAACCATGCCGCCGTAGAACAGCGCAAGGCCGGGAATGGTCATGAACAGCACGAGGGCTGTGGAGGTGAGCATCCAGGCGGTGTCGCCGGAGTTCAGGACTGGAGCTGCCACTTCGTCTGCCGCCATGGCCAGGCCGGGCATTACGATAGACAACAGGGCTCCTAGCCCTGCGAATTTACGCAGAGTCATATTGTTTTCTCCTGGGGCGTTGGGTTTGTGGCGGCGCTTAGATCGCGTCGGTATCGGTTTCGCCGGTACGGATGCGGATCGCCTGTTCCAGATTGACCACGAAGATCTTGCCGTCACCGATCTTGCCGGTGTTGGCAGCCTTGGTTATCGCCTCGATAACCCGATCCAGATCCTTGTCGTCGATGGCAACGTCGATTTTCACCTTGGGCAGAAAATCGACCACATACTCCGCGCCGCGATACAGCTCGGTGTGACCCTTCTGCCGACCGAAGCCTTTGACTTCAGTAACGGTAATGCCCTGCACGCCGATTTCGGACAGCGACTCGCGCACGTCGTCCAACTTGAACGGCTTGATGATGGCAGTGACTAGCTTCATGAAACTCTCTCCCGAATTGGTGGACTTGCCCCAGGAAAACAAACCCGACTCAAGTCTAAGCGCAGTGCCTGGCTTTGTAACGCTTCGTTGTCGACGCCAGCTAACCGCTCCAGACGAAACTCCCCGCTCCGTCTGCCGCACTGCATTCGTCACAGCGACTGCATCAGTGCATGGGTCGAAGGTGACTAAGCAGAAAGCTTGCCATCTCGCCAAAAACCACTGATTTCAATCCCTTGGCCGCTGCCACAGATGCCATCACCCAAATGGCACTCGGGATACGCACAACAACGGTGCGTGGCCGTGCATCCAGTTGCGCGAAAAGCGTGCATCCGTGCCTGCGTCAATGACTATAGACACTGCGTGATACACTGCCGGCCATTGTTTCCAGGACATATCCCATGCTCGCGCCCAAAGACTTCCTCGACGCCCTGAGCGGCACCGCCTCCCGCCTGTTCAGCGGCGACACGCCCTTGCCAAAAGCCGAAATCGAAAGCCAGTTCAAGATGCTGCTGCAAAGTGCCTTCAGCAAACTGGACCTGGTGAGCCGCGAAGAGTTTGACAGTCAGATGGTGGTGCTGGCGCGCACTCGCGCCCGGCTCGAGAGCCTTGAGGCGAAGGTGGCTGAGATGGAAGCGAAGCTGACGCCGCCGGCTGAGTAACACCTCGTGTCTTTGTGAAAGCGGCCCCTTGTGGGAGCGGGCTTGCCCGCGAATGAAGGTCGGAACGACCTTCCCGCGATTCAGGATTCGCTATCGACTCTCGGCAGAATCCTACAGTTTGCAACCCCGCCGTCCGATTGCGTCGTGAAGCTCTGATTCCTAAGCTCACCCAATGCTGAATGTTCAGCACTGGGTTTGGCGACCCGGCAACATTTGACGCAACGCGATGATGTTCGAACGAGGGAAATACTCCCACCTCGAATTATGGCGGCTGTGCGCGGGAGACCTTCGCGTCTGCCGGTTTTCGAATGTTCCGGTTCGCCAATCCGCGCATAGCTGCCACCCTTTTTGTTTGGCGACGATCAGAGGCAGCTTTCTTCACCACATTCGAGAACCGAGTCATGGACGAAAGCTATTTAATTCCCAACGTCTTCATCCGCCACAAACTCCACCTTCACGCCCTTCTTATCCAGAACCAACCCTGGTTCTCCGCCCGCGACTTGGGCCGCCTGCTGCACATCTACCTCAACGAACGCATGCTGCGAAAACTCGACCCCGACCAATACCAAACCCGCAAAACCCTCGTCCACAACCAGATCGAAAACACCCTGCTGATTAGCGAATCCGGCATCTACGCCCTCCTCGTCTATCACTACTGCCCCGAATACCGAGCGCTACGCGAATGGCTCACCCATCAGGTCATCCCCACCCTGCGCGACGCCCAGCACCCCACCACAAGTGAACGCCCCCAGCTAAGCCTGCTGAATTGGCCCGAGATGTCGTTGAGTTTGCTGCACTGGAATAACCAGCCGTGGATTCGGCTGCAGGATGTGCCACAGATGGTGGTGGAGCGGGAAAAGCGAAAACACCCAGTGCCGGCCACTTGGTGGAAAAGGGCTTCGCGGATGCTGCAATCGCTATAGGCCCGCATGCCGGAGCTGAGCCCTTCGTAAATCGTAAGTCGACTGAAGATTCATCCAGAACTCAGGCGTGAAGTTGAGGTGAATGGCCAGCCTGATTGCCAAATCGGCGCAGATCCTGAGCTGGCATTTCACAAGCTTTTCGATCTCGGTTTCAGGCCAGTTCGTGGGCATGGCCAAGTCCATGACGGTCATGCCCAACGGCTCCATGAATTCCTTATTCAGAACTTCGCCGGGATGAATCGGGCGCATACCATTGCGGTTCATTTGTCGCCTCCAGAGGCTGCATTGAGCGGCAAAACTGGAGCACCCGACTTTGCAATACAAGACCGTCGAGTCGCTTTCGCTGGCGTCCTACAACTATTAGGGCATGCCCCTACAAAAATCAGCGTCTGCGCCTGGTTATGCAGTCCTTACACCTGTCATTACATTGGCAAACGAAAATGTACCCGTCAGGATGGAGGTCTCTGTGAGAGATAAAAAGAGGAAGACAAAGCTACTTCTGATTGTTGAACTACACCTCAAAGCACTCCGACTGGCTGGAAATATGTCAGCCAATCAACGGAGGTTTATTGAAGTCGCCGTTACGTGCGGACCTGAGCTTGAGCCAAGCGGCCTGTTGTCGGGCAGAAAATCCTGAATCAAAAAAGAAAAAGGCGTCCGACAGGACGCCGTTTTCTTTTTTTAGGAGTAGTCGCAGCGAACTTTTAGCTCCCAAGTCGCATCACCCTGAATTCGCCCAAACCAACGTCCTTCACTTACGTAAGTACCGTCCTACAAGGACTGTCCCCCACGCCTGATTACGTGAGTATCCCCGCCTTCGCTACCTTCTGCGGCCTGATCCAAACAGAACTCAGACAATGCGAAGAAAAGGAAAATGTACCGAGCTCCGTAATCAGACACTCAAATCCGAAGCCCGCAAACTTGCACACCGAGCCGTATCTATGAACCCGGAAGCATTAGCGGCCGGGGTGGAAGCAACATCACTCGGAATTGAGCCAATTACTCCTGTAGCAATCAATGCATACCACCAGTGGAGCGGGCCCGTAGCTATCCATGGGATGACGTGCTGAAGTGGAAAACCAAAGACGCAAAGGGTCTGGACCTGGCTTTTTGGTACGAAGGAGAACTGTGCGGCTTGTGTTACGCAACCCCGCGCAAAAGCACGATCTGCATAAAAATCATCCTTTTGCAGGGACGAACTGGCAAGACCCACACCTTGCGGGGCTGGATCGCCCCCATGGCGATACTGACAACTGAATTCTATGCACGGAGACTGGGATGCACTGAAATCGAGGTCCAGGAACCTGACTCTGGCGCCATCCCTTACTATCAAAAACTTGGCTTTCATTTCGACACAACCGACCGCCTTGTCTTTCCACTGGACGACCAATAAGATCGACTCATTCATCCAGACACGAGAGGTGTCTATGAAACAGAAGAAACAGAAAAAACAGCCGTTACTCGCATCCAGGCTTCGTGCAGAAACGCCCAGTTTGGCCGATACGGTTTCTGCCAGTCAGCGGCAATTTTTGAAGGTCGCCGCGGCCTATGGCAAAGAATTGGAGCCTGATGGCTGGCTCGCCGGTGGCGGAACCTGAATCCCGCATTAAAAGACCGTCTAGTAGGCGGTTTTTTTTCGCCTGAAGATTAATCATTTTGACTCCAGCAACATCCAGTGAAGCTTTGCCCAGGCAATTGTCCCTTCAACTCCCTCCTCCCCGACTACCCTTAAAAAAACGCAGGAAGCGGCCCCCGATTCAACTCAAGGAACGACCATGTCCCTCGCCATCGTCCACAGCCGCGCCCAGATTGGCGTGGATGCTCCCGCCGTCACCGTCGAAGTCCACCTGGCCAACGGCTTGCCCTCGCTGACCATGGTCGGCCTGCCCGAAGCGGCGGTGAAGGAGAGCAAGGACCGGGTGCGCAGTGCGATCATCAATTCCGGGCTGCAGTTTCCGGCGCGGCGGATCACGTTGAATCTGGCACCGGCGGATCTGCCCAAGGATGGCGGGCGGTTCGATCTGGCGATTGCACTGGGGATCCTGTCGGCGAGTGTGCAGGTGCCGACGTTGACGCTGGATGATGTGGAATGCCTGGGTGAGCTGGCGTTATCCGGCGCAGTGCGGGCGGTGCGTGGGGTGTTGCCGGCGGCACTGGCGGCGCGCAAGGCCGGGCGGACGCTGGTGGTGCCACGGGCGAATGCCGAGGAGGCTTGTCTGGCGTCCGGACTGAGGGTGATCGCGGTGGATCATCTGCTGGAAGCCGTGGCGCATTTCAATGGGCATACACCGGTCGAGCCTTATGTCTCGGATGGGCTGATCCATGCCGCCAAACCTTATCCGGACCTGAATGAGGTGCAGGGCCAACTGGCCGCCAAACGGGCGCTGCTGATTGCCGCCGCCGGTGCGCACAACCTGCTGTTCAGCGGGCCACCGGGGACGGGCAAGACGTTGCTGGCCAGTCGATTACCGGGGTTGCTGCCACCGCTGGCCGAGAGTGAAGCGTTGGAGGTGGCGGCGATTCAATCCGTCGCCAGCGGCGCGCCGTTGACCCACTGGCCGCAGCGCCCGTTCCGCCAACCACATCACTCGGCCTCCGGGCCGGCACTGGTCGGTGGCAGTTGGGACAAAAAGAAATAAAAGAGAAAACAAGGAATAAACTGAGAAAACATTGGGGGTTACGCGTTTCACCGCGGTTCTCGCGGTACCTGCCTCAGCTTGTGGTTTCACTCACTTCTTCGAGCGCGCGTGCCTTTCAAATCTGCAAGTTGAACTGCTTAGAGCCGGTGTCCAACACACCCCATTATTCGTAGCCCAGCTATACCTCATAGCAATTATGTTTTTTTGCATAATTGTGCATAAAGCTTTTTTTGGACTCTGAAGTCATGCTTCCGCCCGGCTTTCCAAGTCCTAGCTGCCAGATCTGGGTAGCGTGCGAGATCGAGCGACTTTTTCGTTGGCGATCACATTCATGTGTCGTAGCGAGCCTGTTTCTATCGGCTTGGCCCGACTGCTAGGGTCAATCTTTAGCAGGCGTAACCACTTGGCTAGCGCCGATCGAGGGCGTCTCCACCGTAGCCATCCCGCAACGGCTCAGATATCGTATCGCCACTACGAAATATCCATATCGTTCGACCGGCTTCAGTGAGCGAGCGCATCAACAGGGAAGTGTTATGGCGGCGATACCAGTGGAGTACCATGGTCGGGAACAGGCTTACGTAAAGCACACGATTCTAAAGACCTATCTCCAACGGCTTTTCATGATTATTGGCAGAAATGAAACAGTCATCAATTACGTAGACTGCTTCGCTGGTCCGTGGTCTGAAGAATCTGAGGATTTGCGCGACACCTCTATCGGCATTTCACTGAAGCTGATGAAAGACTGCGCCAAGTCGCTCGAAGAGGTCCACGGCTGCAAAGTTAAATTCCGTGCCTTATACATCGAGAAAAACAAAGAAGCTTTCTCAAAGCTGAAAAGCTTTCTCGACAGCGATTCGAACTCCTGCGTTGCAGCAGACTGCATCCAGGGCGATTACACCACCAAAATTCCTGAGATTGCCGCGTGGGCATCGCATAACTTCACCTTCTTTTTTATCGACCCTAAAGGGTGGCGCAAGGTCATCAACGCTCCGGTGCTTGCTCCACTACTGGCGTTAAACAAAGCAGAGTTCCTCATCAACCTGATGTATGACTTCATCAACAGAGCGATGTCGATGAAAGCCCAGCAGGCAAACGTGGAAGAGCTGTTGGGCAAACCGGTTAGCTTTTCGGGTAGAGAGTCGGCGACCGAGCGACAGCGCATTATCGTCACGCAGTACCGCCAGGCGATTGGAAGCCTTTACGGTGGCAGGTCGGCACACGTGACGGTGGAACGTCCCGGGATGGATCGTGTGCTGTATTTCCTGATTTATCTCACCCGACATCCAAAAGGCCTGATTGTCTTTAAAGAAGCCGCCGAGCAAATGCACATGATTCAACGCGTCAGTCAGTTTGAGACAAAATTGCGACAACAATCGAGCAAACGCGCGCCGATCGACGACCTGTTTGGCACCATCGAGGAGCCGCCTGAGGCAACGGGTGCTCAAGACAATCGAACGCTTGCAAAGACCTACTT
Source organism: Pseudomonas gozinkensis (assembly GCF_014863585.1). Lineage (NCBI taxonomy): Bacteria > Pseudomonadati > Pseudomonadota > Gammaproteobacteria > Pseudomonadales > Pseudomonadaceae > Pseudomonas > Pseudomonas gozinkensis. The sequence goes on from NZ_CP062253.1 coordinate 6,316,007, forward strand.
GCTCACAAAGCTCTCGACGAGCCCGATGCTCATAGACAATGAGTGCTGGGCGGACTTTTTAGAAGAAACGGACCTATACCCTACGGACTTCCAGCTCGCCTTTAAAGAACTCGTGAAGGAAGGAAAGATATACAACTTGAATACAGACGTTAAAAGTCGGACAAAAAAACCTGTCCGACCTAATTGGCCAAGAGCAAGCGAGCGTTGGGCACTTTGCGCAGAATGATCTCATCAATTCATTGGTGATACCCATGAGCAGCAATGAGTAAAATCCAACTCGTCACCGCTTGTCTTATATATCAAATTAAAGTGACTTTTATTTATGTCGCCAGACTATTTGCCTAGTTTTTTGAAAGCTTTGTGGTATGCTTGAAACTTGGTAGGGATTAGAATATATGCGCCGCCTCTTCAGTGGCGAGTGCTATTTCAAACCCATGATTAAGACTTTCCTGCATGACGACAGGAGTGAAAGTGCAATGAGTACCCAGACGAGCATTGAATGGACTGAAATGACTTGGAACCCTATTGTTGGGTGCACCAAGGTATCGCCGGGCTGCAAGCATTGTTATGCAGAAAACATGGCCCATCGTTTGCAAGCGATGGGTACGCCAGGTTACGAGAATGGATTTAAGCTTAGCCTGCGCCCGGAAAAACTGCGAGAACCACTTCAGCGCAAAAAGCCGACCATTTATTTTGTAAATTCGATGTCTGACCTCTTTCATGAAAAAGTCCCGGATCATTATATCGATCAGGTCTTTGAGGTAATTCGCGAAGCAACGCAACATACCTTCCAAATTCTGACAAAACGGGCCGAAAGACTCGCAGACTATTTTAGTAAGCGCACTCCACCGACCAATGCCTGGCTGGGCGTCTCGGTTGAGGACAAGGCATACGGTGTTCCTCGTATTGATTGCCTGCGTCGGGTCAATGCAACAATCAGGTTTCTTTCGGCAGAACCTCTTCTGGAAGATTTAGGCGAGATCGATCTGACCGACATCCACTGGGTGATTGTCGGTGGCGAGTCAGGTAACAAGGCACGCCCAATGCAACAAGAATGGGTCGATAACATTCATCGCCAGTGCGATACATCAGGCTCGGCCTTCTTCTTCAAACAATGGGGAGGCTGGGGGGCAGACGGCGTCAAACGCTCGAAGAAAGCCAATGGGCGACTGTTGAACGGTCAAACCTGGGATGAGATACCTCTTTTGAATTTAGCCTGAGTTAGGGACAGACGACATGGCCAAGGATGAAAAATACAAATGGAATATTTTCACAGGAACGTATCCCCAGATTGACCCGCACAGCAAGATAAAGCACAAAATCATTGAGGATTATATTCGCACTTACATCACAGTCGTGATGAGCAATCAGCGAATCCCCAAGATCGGGATAAATATCATCGACGGCTTCTGTGGAGGTGGTGTTTACCAAGATGACGACGGTGTGGGCATCCACTACGGCTCACCGATCATTGCCTTGGATACCGTGCGACAAACCGTCGCCGAGCTCAACATTCTAAGGCGACAAGATCGCGAGGTTGCAGCCAACTACTATTTCGTAGATATCAAGAAAGACAATATCGATTATTTACGTGGCGTGCTTTTTGAAAGGGGATACAGCCATCTTATCGACCAGAATGTATTTTTGCTCAAGTCGCGCTTTACCAATGCTCTTCCCGCTCTGATTAACCAAATCAAGAAATTCAAGCTTTCCGAACGAGCACTGTTTCTGCTGGATCAATACGCGTACAAAGATGTGCCATTTTCGAGCATTCGAACCATTTTCAATGAAGTGGATAATGCAGAGGTTTTATTAACCTTCAACGTGGACAGTTTGATTGACTATCTGTCCGAACGAGATGAAAACCGCAAGGCACTGCAAAACATCGATCTTGAGAAGTACATTCCGTGGGAAAAACTTCCCTCTTTCAAGGCCACGATGCGTCGTGAATGGCAGCACCTCATACAGAGATTTCTGGCAGAAGGTATTCTGAAAGAAAGCGGCGCGGAATTCATGACGGTCTTTTTCATTACACCATTCGGTTCCAATCCAAGGACTTATTGGTTCATCCACCTTGCCAACAGCTATCGCGCCAATGCGGTGATGAAAGAAATCCATTGGAAGTACGGCAACCACTTTTCGCACTCCATGACGCCTGCATTGTTTGTTGGCTACGACACCAAGCGCGACATCCAGGTGACCGATCAGCGAAACCTGGGCTTCGGTGAGGAACACTTCTTCGATGGCGCGACCGGCAAGCGGATCGAGACGGAGCTGTCTGAACTGCTGCCAAGCAAGATCTACGACCAGCCAACCCAGTCGTTCGGAATGATGATGAGGGGCATGGCCAACGGGACTATGGCTAACGAAAGCATCGTTCGTGAAGCGCTTCACATGCCGATCCTGTGCAAGGACATCGAAGTCTTTGACAAGGATGGGCGAACCAAGCGCCGAAAAGGCAGCAGCATCAAGTCCACTGACATCTTGATGCCGGCCTCGCAACGCACCATGTTTTTCACCCCGTCGGTATCGGTGCCTCGTAAGGCGCAGTCAGACGCTGACGATTGAAGACCGCTCGAGTAGATTCACAAACTATTTTTTCGCCCATTACCGAGTTGTTTTTTGCACGGCGGCTCGCTGATGTCAGGAGTTATTGATGGTAGGTAAAAAACTCATTTGGGCCACTACGGTGACTCTCGAATTGCTTTTTGCAGGTTTGGCGCAGGCTCAACAGCCGGTGGCAATCGCTCAGCGACCCGTGACCGTGCCGTATGAAGTAACTGAAGGTACGTTCCTTAATCTGAGACTGGAGCGTGTAGACCCTAACTATGTTGCGGCGATGGTCTACGAGAATGTTTACGACGACTACGAGAACGTGGCAATCGCGCGAGGTAGCCGCTTGTTTGGACGTCTGGTCAACAAGGTCAATGACTCACACGATGTGTATTTCACACAGCTACAGCTCAGCACCGGGCAAACGCTCAGTCTTGATCCTCCACTGCAAGCCACTTCTCCACTGGGTTCTGCAGGCATCATCGACTTCAAGCCAGGTGCCATTGCTGGAACCATCTGGCGACGAGATCAGGTAATGCCCCATTAATGGCATTCCTCTCAAGAAAATTTGTCTGCACAGCCGCTACTCCCGATGGACAGGGCTCTAGCCACAGCCGTTTCCCTTAGATAGGAGCGCTGTGACATTTGGCAATAAATGCAACTGATTGGAAATTGATGCAACTCACAGGCGGTGGGCAAGATTGATTGTTTACGCTTCATGTAGCTTTCAGAAATAAATGCGACCGAAACCGCAGCAACTAACGACCTCAGCCACTGTTAAGGCAAGTTTGACGCGGTATGTGACGCCCCCCAAACTTACCAACTGTAAAGTTAGGCCCAACGCGTGAGGCCAAGTCGGCTCACCAGCAGCTTGCACCCTTCGGTTTCATTGCCCAAACAGACAGTGAGAGAAATTATGAATTTTTGCATAATTCCGCATAAAGCAAATTTCGGTGATTTCGAATCTTGCCAGCTTGGGGAAAGCGCATATTGATCAGCCCTCGAAAGGCCGAGCCAGTAAAGAGGGAAAATGTCGTTTTTGTTCAGTCCGCGCCAGAAGCCGGATAGAGAGACTAACCAAACGTTGCAGATTTTACCTAGCAATGCAGACTTCAAAACGGTCCATGCTTTTTCACACAGCCTGGGCCAATAGCTGCCGCTCATGAACGACCGCTTTCGGCCATTAGCGGACGCTCACAAACGACCGCTACCGGCCAGAAGCGCGCTTTCGGACAGGCATGCTTCCAGCCAAAAGTTGCCAACAAATCACCAAGCGTCTAAGGTCACAACAGAGCATAAATTGGTGCCTATTAAACTTTAGAATTTCCAATAAAATAAGGTAATAAATCATGTTAGTAGAAAGAGTTGATTTGGGAAATGGTGGTAGTTTTGGTGTTGTGTTGACGCCACTCAAAGGAACCAGTTTTGAAAGCGATTGGGCCGCTAACACTGACCTTGTATTGGTCTCACTGCTGCATCCGGTCGGAAAGTCTTGCACTTATGGTAAAGGGATGGGGCATTATCGTCTTATAGATAAAATGAATCTTTCAGAATCTGACGCAATTGGTCTTTCTAAGTGGCTTGATGCCCAATTGTGAATCGCCCCTCTTTTCATATAAAAAGCGAGAAGTGATGAATAGACTGCCAGCGCTTACAGCAAAAGGTTTTTTACCACCAGGAACCCATGTTTGTTCTGCTCAAGAGTTCATTGACAGATTTTGTCTGGTCAACGAAAAAAGGAAGCAGCTCAGAAAAGCATTCGTAGACATTTTAGATTTCTCTAATGCGCGAAATGCAGTTTGTGTTTTAATTGGTGGGTCGTACGTGACGGACAAGGAGGATCCTCACGACCTAGATGTGGTAATCGTTCTCCAGAAAAAGGAACATATACCTTCCAAGCCCGAGCGACTCATTTTAGATGGAAGACGAACTGATATCATGTTTTGCTCGATTGATGAGCCAATCATCGCATCATCTTTCGTGAGATTATTATCCTACGCTAGGTTTGGTCAAGAAGTGGGCGTGGTACAGATAAGTCTGAATCATCCGGACAAAGCTTGGGAAACAACTCACGAACCTGATGACGAAACCTTCGAGGTGATCAAGAGGGCTTATTTTAATAGGCACTTAGTCGATCTAAATGAGGTCCCAGGCGTCTTGGTAACTATTCATGGCATCATGTCGCACGCCGATTGGAATGCAAGTTTAATTCCAATCGCAAACAGCCAAGGATGGATTGTTGCACCATACATTTATGGATTTACAACACCCGATATTTTATTAAACAAAGGAAAAAGAAAAGAGGCTGTCGATCTGTTTAGAGATTGGATATTTTCTATAAAGGAAGATTACTGTCAAAATGGCGAACGAATTTCTGTAATTGCACACTCATTTGGCACTTATCTCATAGGGGCGTACTTGAGTGGATTTGAAGAATTTCCGCCAGTTAATTTCAATACCATCATCCTGACTGGAAGCATACTAAATAAACAATACGACTGGGAAAGTTGTGCTGGATTTAAAGTTGCACGAGTCAGAAATGAAATCGCCCCTAATGATCAATGGGTAAAGTGGATGCCCAAAAAACCGGCTGAATGGTTAGGTCTTGATCCTTTATTCGGTCAAGCTGGCACAGAGGGGTTCGAATCAAAAAGCGAGATTTTGAGTCAGGCAACTAATAAAATATTTGACCATAACAATGTAATCAAAAAAGATGTAATAACCTCGATGTGGATGCCCTTTTTAAATAGCAACAGACACGCCAGCGACGAAGAAGGCTATAAGAGGCTTATGCAAAAAATCAAGAGCGGAGATTTATAAGGCAAAGTATTATTTCCGCTATCACAATGCAGCTTTATCTTCGACAACCTCTATCGAGCAACATCCGTTAGAGATCAACAAGCACTGCGGGTTGTGCGCATCTCATAGTCAAATTCGACTATGAGGGCTACCCGCAACTGACCGCTATTGGCCGATTGCTGCCGATCACTACTAACCGCTTTCGGCCAATTGCTGCCCGTCGTAAGAGGAAGCAGACGACCCGATGCCCTTCAAGGAAGAGCAATAGCCACCATCCGAGTACCTCTTACACTTGTGTCAGTACTCCACGGGGCCGAAATGTCCTCTATATCCGACCTGAGTGAGTATCAAGCGATTAATGCATTTGATGCTTACTAGGTCATTCTCCAGTGGACGTCCAAACAGGGCAAAATTTTGGATTGTGTATGCTTCTGCATATTTTTCCCGCTCAGGATGATAGCGCCGCAGTGACATACCATAGGTGGTTTCAAAAGGATGGCCACCAGTGCGAATCAAACTAAAGAACGACGGGTAAATTATGCCGTCAAAACCCGTTTCTTTGGCTGCTAATGCGATTGCTCGGGAAATCTCATAGGAGTGAGAGCGTGCCAGGAAGAGCATATGGATAGCCATATCCAAACTTTCGAACTCTGTCACATCCTCTTCGAGTAAATGAGTAAGATCTAGGAGCCGTAGGTTTCGCTTGGGCTCCAGGGTAGCGACGTAGAGGTCGTCATCTGTCGATGCTCGACATTCATGGATGCAAACGTCGATGTCCTGCGATCCGTACATGATAGGAAAGCCTGGCGAGTCGAGTCGCCCCTTTCCAGCGAGTGCAATCGGTGGGCTGTCGTACTCTGTCGGATCAGCTGGACGTTGTGGGCAGATTCGTAGGCGATAAAACTTCTCCCCTATTTCAAGTGTCTTTTCTGGGTATTCCTTCATCACGCGCTTGATGATTTGCGACCGCTTCGATTCATCCTGAAGATCCTTAAGTGGTTCGACTTCGCCAATCATCCATAGCCGTGGGCCGTAGTGGAAGAAGCCAAGCTGAGCAGCCTCCTCAAGAAGTCTGATGTCATCTTCAAGCCAGATCGAGGGCGATATATCGCTCCTCCCAAAGTGATGCTCGTTGCACTGAATAACAGTCGCTGCGCCGTAATCGCAACGGACGGTAGTTCCACCCACAAAAAAGCGCCATGCAAGAGATTCAATAAGCTCCTTCGTCAGCTTTCGCCCTTCTTGGCTATGACAATTCGGACATTTCACATGTTCCTCAATGCCGAGCTTGAATGCATCTATCCGCAATCCTTCATCCGTGAAGCAATCAGAGCAAAGGAGGGTTTGATTCGTCTCCGCCGTTTCTTCTGCCATAGTCCTCCCGTGAATATTTTTATGGGGTTGAACTCAAACTTTAGACCAAGTGGATCGCTCCGGTTTTGAGCTCACTTCAGCCCGGCTGTTTTTCCCGCTGTTGGCCGGTTTCTGCCTACCGTGACGGACAGAAACCGGCCAACAGCGGATGTTCGCCCAGTGTCGCGATAACGGACCGTCGATCTGCGGAAAGTTTGACGTATACATTAATCCTCATCTAGTAGCTTTAGGATTTCTGGCTTAGCGATGCCATTTAATTCATAAAATGATAAATGTATCTCCGGGCTACCTAACGCGTAACCAGCCACTTGATATTCTGCAAAAATAAAACTTATTCCATATCGCCCAATTATAAACGGAGTTGAGACAATGGAGTCGACGTTCGTTCCTGACATAAGCCATTCTCCATCGAACTCAGGAAGGTCCTTTGCAAACCTATCCCTAATGAGGCTAGACAACTTGATCAAGCATCCCTCATTAATTAGCAGGTAGTCTAAGGTCAAAGGGGAGAAAGGTGATAGGAGGAAGTTTTGAGCTCTAGTTTCCCTATAGCCGTGCGCGCCACCTAAATAGCCCTGAATAGTGTATCGCACACTTAACACATACGCATCTCGCCGATTAACTTCGTACCTCCCTATCAAGTAGGTGCCGAGACAGCCGCCCTCATAATCAACTGCATCCTTTTTGTTACTTTCAGCTGTAGACGTATGCGATTCCAGCAGCTCATTACCCCAAGCTTCTATATTTTTTGAAGCAATAATTACGTCTGTATTGCAAAAATCTGGGTACTCAAAGTCAAAATAAATACCCGAATGGCTAGTGTCGATTGTGTATATGCGCCGCTTAATCTCAACGATAGGATGACTGAACGCGGAGGCTCCTAAATCGCGAATAGCTGAAACCAATGCCGATTTGTATTTTACCAGTGATTTCCGATCAATCTCACCATCATGAACCCGAGTGTGGCAGTTTGGGCAAAGTGCAATGAGATTATGGTACTCATGTTTTTTGCATTTAGCCCAAGGAATAATATGATGAATTTCTACTCTTGGATGTCGGCAGGCAGGAATCGCGCACTGATGACCAGCCTCAATTAATACCGCTCTTTGAATTTCCATTGGAATTGCAGGTCTAGTCACGCCATCTCGTCCCTAATAAAACCGAATATTCTGTTTGCATTCTGTCGGTGGTGGTGCGAACGATAGGCGTGCAGTTACCACCAAGTGAATGCTGAGCATTTTATTGTCGTGGCACATTCTAGACTGACTGCAATAGGCCAAGGCAATCGTTGGCGAGGGTAGATCCACTAATAGTTCGGGACAGAGCGTCCGCCTTTGGCCGTTTTTTGTCTGCCGCAGGAGGGCAATCGACCCATGACTGCCCTTCGCCGATGGTCGCAGGGAGCCCTCCAAAAAAAACCGCCTGGCTCAGGCGGTTTTGGCTATACGCGGGAATCAAGCTTATTCGGCGACGGAGTTATCCACGGCCGGAATGCCATTTCGTTTGTAATTGACGATCCAACCCCGAGAGACAATGCTAATTGCCTTTTTGCGGTTGTCGTCGTCATCAGCTTCGCTTTCAATCAGGTTTGCATCCGCCAGAGCCTTCAAATGTGGATGCATCGCTGGATATGATTTAAAGCCATATTCTTCAAATTGACTGGGGCGCATAACACCACCCTTCGACGCAAGGTCGTCAAACACTTTCCAAGCTGTCTTCCCAACTTTTACATCGTCCGCGCCTTTAGCGGCTTCTTCGTCCATCCATTTCTCCAGAATGGCACGACGCGCGTCTGGGTCAGCAATTTCTTGGGAGGTGGATATTGCCCACAAGGAAAAATCCTGGCTGTACTTCATCGCGTTGCGGAGATTTCTATTCCCTACATGGTATAGGTGAAGAAAGCCTGCGGCATCAACGGGAGGAACTACATTGGAGTCTAACTTGTATGCAGTAAGGCGAGCGGTGATCAATGGCGTGATGTGCTCGTCTAAAATTGGTTTAACCATGATTGGTGCCCCTAAGACACCTTCGAGTCGTGGGGTGTATGCGGCGCGGCGCACAACACCTAGGGCTCCACATAATACCCATCGCAATCCTGGGATGCGTATAACTTCATCTCGAAGCTCTTCCAATAACTCACGGACTTCTTTTGAGGTTTCCAAGAGCTCCAAATTATCGATAACGCCTATAAAAAAGCCAGCAGTCGAGCTCGGAAAACATTCTTGGAGCCACTTCGAAACAGTAGTTATAAAGCCCTCTTCGGAAAAGCCAGCTGCGGAATTTACTGTGGTGCTTTCGCCAGCAGTAACACCACCAACGAGTGCGATGGTCGCTCCGCCATTATAATTTCTGAAGACGGGAGAGCTTAGCCAACCGTCTACCGCTGCAATATCTGGAACGTTGAGCCCTCGGGCCTTCAAAAGGTCATGGTTGTCGATGAATGCTCGGGCTATACGTTGAAATACTTTCCGCCTGAATGCATTCACATCCTCGCCAAGCCTCAGCTGAAAAGGTTCGCCAAGGGGGATCGCGGCTTGGTTTGTTTCACCTTCTACAAACGATTTCTTAAGCTTATAGGCTGCTACTGAAACCAAACTAGTTTTTCCAACGCCATTTGGCCCCTCTAAAGTCGGATTAGTGTCGAGAGAAGCCAACGACATCATAAGCTGTTTGAGCTCTCCATCTCTTCCCACCAAGAGTTTCTCGCCTATCTCATCCGAAGTTATGGGTTTGGTGCTGTATGGGTTTTCCACCAAGCCGAAATTGGTCCAAATATTCACTGAAGCTCCTTAGGAATGTAGAAGGCGCAGAGCGCGTGGTTTGTGCATTAAACCCATTATCTATGGTGATGTTTCGCGATAGACCTTCCGACGCTCCAAGCTCGTCATCGGTGGGGCTGTGGATTGGCATCATACGCCTTGAGGTCGAATCGAGCATGCAAGGAGGGACACTCATTGACCTACCCTGAATGTCCGCTCCTGGCCGAAAGCGGCCGCTTGCTGACTCCAATTATGAATTAGATGCAGTAGCCCACCTCCCCCCAACTGATTGGCTAAAGTCTCAAATCATCTGCGCGGCGTAGCAATTTTTAACCATGCGGTACCTAAACCACTCTGCTGCGACTGCATGAGCTAGGCTTTGCGAACCCATCATTGCCGGGATAGATCGCATGCCAAATAACTCATCTTCTAATATCGCCACTGCTGACGCCCTGACATTGCTCCTGCACAACCAGCATGCCCTTGCGGCGGCAATCGAGGAGGTCGCCGTTTGGCTTTCAGCCAATGGCGTGGCAGTGGTTGCAGATAACGCTGTGATGGCCATGGAGACCTTAGACACAAATGCAAAAGCGATCACAGAAGCGATTATGCGGATACGGCAATCCTGATATCGTCTTTGCAGGCAGCAATCGGCAAATCGCTGTCGTTCATCATTTGTAGCAGACTGATTAAGCAACGCGCTCCATAGCCGAGATGGGGACAGCAACGCACTGTTTCAGCAGGTCATCGTAGAAAAGAATTCCCTGAAGGAAATTTTCCACCGCGCACCGGCGTCGGTACCCAGCGCTTTAGCCCAGATAGCCATATGAATGGGTGGCGGTGTTCACCAAGCTGTTTAGCGCCGGTTACAGCTGAGAGCAGGCGTAGCGGCTGGCAACGCAACTGGTGGCCGACTATGAGGGGCTATTTTGCTGGCTCGCATCTACGGTGATCTGAGCTACATCGATGCGATGACCGAGAGAGGCCTGCGTCAGCTGAAGGAGGCAGGCGAGCCGTCTAGGATCTGATCCCATGAATAATCTGTGGCACTTTCTGCCCAGTCAGGCCGTGCGGCCCTGTTTTCAATTGGCGATCACGCTCATGTTTCGTCCGCTGGTTTTGGCAATATAGAGCGCTTTATCCGCAGCACCGATCAGAGCATCCGTCGTTTCTTCGGCTTTGGGGTTATACGCACTGACCCCGATGCTAATGGTGACGATGCCCTGGTCGCTGTCTTTATGTTCGATGTGCGCGTGCAGGACAGCGTTGCGAATCTTCTCTGCGACGATAAAGGCTCCGACGTAGTCAGTGGAAGGAAGCATCACTGCGAATTCCTCACCTCCAAATCGTGCGGCCAAGTCGCCGGGCCGTCTGATGTCTTCCTGGATGATTCTGCTCAGGTTGCGTAAGCATTCGTCCCCCACCAGATGGCCATAGCGATCATTAAAGCGTTTGAAGTGGTCGACATCGATCATCAACAAGGCCAAATGGGTTTTACCGCGCTTGGCCCGGCCGATCTCGGCCTGAGTGAAAAGATCGAACTGGCGGCGATTCGCCAATCCGGTCAGGGCGTCTTCCAGAGCGAGCAGCTCCAGGGTGCGATTGACCTCCAGTAGCTTGTCTTGGGTCCCTAGCAATTCGTGTTGAATACGATGCTGTTGTTTCATCAATCGGATGAAGCGGTAACCGATAGCACCCAAAACGGTCATGAGCGAGATGACTATGATGGTGCTCATCAACGTTTCCTGTCGCCAGCTCGCCAATACCTCCTCTTTGTTCATGGCTTTTCAAATCGCTAAATCCCCATGCAGATATGACTGATCCACAGCTTCCTTTCGCCAGTTCAAACCTCGTATGATCCGAGCGCGCTCCCCAACCACCGCTCTAGCACAAGGAGTTGTAGTGCTTACCAGAATCAAGCGTGAGAAAGTACTTTCGCCAAGTGCTCGGGCAAACCTGTACGAATATGACTCAAACCTGCCCATGGGAAGTTGGGTGGTGTGGTGGTATGGGAGGTTGATCAAAAACTTCGCGGACAACACCGTTCCCCTGGTGATGGTTACTCTGCAACGCGTGGACGGTGATTTACTCACTGAAGAATTCGAGACGTGCCAGATCGCAATCAGCCGTCTACGGTTTTATCCGCAGGGCTTGATTCTGGAAGATCGACTACCGGTTGCCAAAATCGCTTTGGAAACACTCTGGTTCAAGGTCGGTTTCGGCTACAAGGACTGGAATTTCCGCACCGCTAAAGAGCTCCACCGCTGTTCAAGCCAGCATGAGCTTTCACTGCCGGATGAATGCGCCAATGACTGGTCCTTGGAGTTCAAGCAACCAAAGGGTGCGCTCATGCTGAACTGTGTGGATTATCTAGTTCGAGGCTACTCAATTCGCTCCGAAATCCCGCGAATCCTGACCACCTATCGTTGGAACGAGGCAAAAAACCGTCTACTGAAACACGACACCCCTTCAAACGAAAAAAACCTGCCCGATAGTCTGGTTGTTTATCCGCACCCGGACATGGTCAAAGAGGATGAAGTGTTTTTGGCTCTCCTTGCTAATGACGATCGTCGGACGCGAAAAGCAGCGCAGAGTATCTTTTCGGAGATCGACACCCCCAGCTTCAAAGCGGGCAATCCGCACACTCTCCAAGTGCTTCCGTGGTTCGACGGACCAACTGAGTTGGCGTGCCGCGGACTCTGGATCAATGGCGGCAAGGATTTTGTATGCATGGAGCTGCGCGGCTATATCGAACCCACCGGCAAACGGATCGACAACCGAGGCTATCGTCCAAGCAAAAAGGCCAAACACGTCGAAGACCGAAGGGGTGTTCCTCCGATTAAACGCTTCTTGACCGAAGCTGATCTGGATATAGGGATGACCGACACGTACCAACCTCGCAGCCCTTACCCGCGTGAGGACGTCGTTCATGATGACTTCCACATTGTCTCCACCCGTGAGAAGACCCGGACGTTGTTAGATTCTCCTGACGAAGAGACCCAGGCTCACTCAGTGGACGAGTTGCCACCCAGCAAATACTCCACCGGTGATTCACTGGGTGAGAAGGACGACGACACCGCAAAATTCACAATGACCGCCGAGCCTGTTGACGCCGATTACAATGGGGCACTGGCCGAAATGTGGAAGTCCTTCACTCGATTGCATGCGGCCGGCCAAATCGATGAGGTTCGTTGGTACCTCAACAAAGAATTTTATGAAAAAGGACCACCCAGGCTCTTTGAGTTGTCTGATCGCCAATACACTGAAAAAGACGACCCCGAACGCAAGCTTGAAAAATGGCTCAACCTGCATAGCCGCCGCCGTCGAGGCGTTATGTTCATCGTCATCAAGGTGAATGGTAAGTATTATCTTGTCGTTGAGACCGAACGGCGCCACTGGGTCAACAAGGACGGCGAACAGCAGGAAGAGTCCTCGCGTGGCCTGATCTGCGCGGTGAGCGGTGCCAGAGAGATACAGAGCGTGTGCGAGTTCATTGATGCCGAACTGCCAAAACACGCAGGCGTGTTCAAGAACCTGGCCTGGACCTTGGATAATCGTTTTGCCCTTTACTCGCACCGCCCCAGTGAAGATAAGGCAACCTGGTTGGACGGGGCCGCGATTCACGCGCTGCGGCAGATAGGCGTCACCCTGCGCAAGCCTGTCAAACACTCTACGGCCACCGAAGCCAACAAGAGCGATGTATCAGAAGCCGATCGCGATCAGCTCGCAAACGCTGCGCTATCCTGAATAATGATCGCGAGCTCCCGGCACCCAGTATTCCTCACCGCCAAACCTCACCGTAAAACCAGGCTGATCGCCCTGCGGCTGCTCCTCGTAATGCAACGGCGAATTGAGGGGAAGTTTGAGCCTATGAAAGTAGGCCATGGCTGCTCTGATCCATTCTTGCGCCGTCATGTTTCCTTCAGCGGTCGCGTAGAGTTCAGTTAATTTGACCTCTGCAAGGTGGCGGGCAGCTTTGGCCAGCCACCTGCGATTAAAACGAGCATCCAGCCCCAACCCATAATGTCGATTTAAAAACCCAACGAAGCCAAAAAGCGAGGCATGGAGGCCAGGCCGATTACGCAGGAGCAAACGCAGCGCCTGCTGATCCGGAAGCGTTTGGCCCGTTTCATCACAGTGCTGTAAAAGGCGCAACGCGCTGCTAATTGACATACGCACGGTGCGCAGCTTTACAGAACGGCCGAGCAAATCTTGCCTGTAAGTATGAAGAGCATCTCTGGCGATGCCTTCAGGAAAATGCTGCAGTGATGTGCTGATACGACGCTGATCGCTGGTATTTTCTCTGGCCTCAGGATCAACCACTAAGCCATCAGTTTCCGCCAGCCAGTTCACCACCGAGCGCGAGCGCCTGAGCGTCTCCGCGCCAAAGTGCGCAACCATTTCGGCATAGGACGGTAACGTCGCCCAAAGCCCGTATAGCGCCTTAAGAAAAGGTAGGTATCGCTGCATGTTCAGAGCTGCAAACTGCGCGCCTCGGCGTGCTTTGAGCCAGACAGAGAAGCCGCCCATCGCCGTGCGTAGGCGCTCGTCCTCGATAGCACTGAGCAGGTCGCTTCTACGCACTTCAAACGATGATGCCCAGTAGCAGGCCATGCAAGCGTTACCCAGACCAGCAGGCATCGGCCTATTGCATTTAGGACAATGCACCTCTCCCAGCTCAAAGCACTTTTTGCACAGCGCCGGTCCCTCTGCCGAGACAATCACCCTGGGCTTTCGGCAGGCAGAGCAACAGGCGGTTCTCAACGAGGAATGGCAGGCCGGACAACACCGCAGCACGTGGTCGCCGACTTGAATCCTGACCAGGCGCGTTGAAGGAGTTGCACAACGCTCGCATGGCTGAGGGCTGCGGAAATAATGCGCGCATGAAGCACATGCCGGACCTTGAGCCGTGAGCCTGCCGATCTTCAACCCGGAGCGATGACAGCGGACACAGGGCTTATTCACCTCGCACGTACGACAAACCGCAGAAGTATCAAACAGCGGCAGACGGGCAAAGTTGTTGCAGGCCGGGCAAAGCTTTCGCTTGAAGAGTCGGGCATAGCACGTTTCACAGAAGCGCTTTTCTTGGTGAATCTTCTTGGCTTTGCTCATCGTGCGACCGCATTCATCGCAGGCACAGGTCTGAGAGGCAGAATTGATCACAGTGCTGGCCCTTCACAGTGGCCAACCTGCACCGCCTTTGAACGGAGCACCTTTCTTTTAAATCGTAACCAGGCCTTCAACACCGAGCGTGGGGATCTCGGCCTCCGGCTCGATGCGAGCACCGTTCTGACATAAGCACGGGAAGGTCGTCGCGGCATTAGCTGTGATAGCTGGGCAGAGCTGGAGGCGGCATCACGGATAGAAGGACACAGCTGAGCATCTTCAGCCGCCGCCCGGAAGCGATCGGCACCGGCCGACAGGATTCGGCTTACCGCAGACAAAAGATGTGATCTCTCTGCGTTACTCAAGCACTCTAACTTCAAGCCGGCATCCACTGTCGGCTTCAAGGACGCAATATCCACATCAAGGGCGGCCAGAAACTGTTGCCCTGCGGCCGAGGGGCTAATTGCCAATGCGCGCACCAATCTAAACAACCCTTTCAGAAGAGAAAATCGCTCGGCAATGGTCATCCATGGCCAGTTGAGGTCGGCCGGCGCGCCCTGAAGGATCAATTCGGCCTGCCGGATCAGTTGCAGCTCATCAGTGGCCGCGTCTTGAGTGTCCACTTCAGCGAGCATCCCACCGCACTCATGACACCGCATAAGGTCGCGGGCCCGGTAATCAAGCCGATGAGGTGATACGACCGCCGAGCAGTGGGGGCAACTGTCGCGAAGTTTTACCCCATGGTCAGGACAGCAGGTGTACCACGCCAAGCGCCATTGAAGACGGTAGAAGGGAGAATCGGCAAAGCAGCAGGGGCAGTACTGCAAACCACCGGCTCGACGCAGATTTCTCCCACCCAGCGAAAGCACCCAGGACGTGATGCCCACAGGCGGCAGTTTCAGCCCCATCAATCTGCAGACTGGCACCAACGAAGATTGGATCAACGCCGAGGAGGGAATACCAGAAAGCTCCTGCAGTCCGCCCAGGCACAATGAGCAGATTCCCAAATCGCAATCTCCTGTCCATATCCGACGCTGCGGCCAGATGTGATGGGCGATTTCCAGCGCGTCGCAGGCGTTGCACAAAGCACACCGGATCAGCCACGAGGAGAACAATTCGTCACGCTGCAACACTGGCACCCATGGCCATTGCTGACCTACCGGACGTACTTCCTCATGCCAGAAACATCGGGAGACCATTGATACTTCTCCAACAGCTCGAGGTCGATCTTTTCCTTCCCGGTTTCGATAGCCTTTCGAGCACTGTGAAAAAGAATCTCTTCCACGTAGCCCGTAATACCTTGGCTTCGTTTGAGAATAAGCGCCGCAGTCTCCTTGCTCGCCAGATTGGAGGGTTGCTTGAGCGGCAGCCAGGATTCAAAGCCCTTTAGCAGTTGCCTGAAACCAATAGAAGGCGCCCACACCGGAAGCTCCACTGTTACAAACCGCGCCGCGTACTGACGCTCGAGCATGAGCAACTTATTGGCGCTGGGCATGCCGACACCAACGACTGCCAGCTTCAGGGTATTTGTCAGACACTTGATCTCATTCATGAAGTCAGCGACCTGGCGCGACGTTCCATTGGCGATCGTTTGAATTTCATCGATGATAAGCATCCTGGTCTGGCTGGAGGTCAGCAGGCTCTCCACCTTGTAGCGCAGCTTCATCTCACTGGCGTCGGGGTTGAAGGGCGAGTTGGAACAGTTGAGGATCGAGCAGTAAAACATCCGCAGACTGGGCTTACTGACCTCGACCTTGATGATCGGCCGAACCCTGCAACCATCCTCGTTCACGTACTCAGCCCCATGCACGGCGATGAACCTGTCCACCAGGGATGATTTGCCCATCCGGGACTCGCCGACGATGAAAAAGTCCGGCACATCCCGATGGCCGCAGAGCTTTGCGTACAACTGCTCAAACAGAGTTTCTGACAACTCGTAATCGATCCAGCGGGACTTGATGAAGGCCAGGCGCTCCGCATCACAGAGATCCATGATCGGCCTGAACTCCTGAAGTAGATGAGGGTAGTTGCTCATGCCACACCTCCATACAGCGGAACATCGTCATCGTCACCCCATGCATCCTCGACCGGTATTGCCGGTAGCGGCCTGGGCGGGCTGTCCTCTTGTTGACCGAGAAAGACCGTCGCGGGGGTCTTACCCTTAGCGTTGTTCTTGGTTTTCTGAGCGCTTCGTCTAGCAGCTTTGGTTTTAACCGCCTCTTCCTCTTCAATAAGTCTTCGTTTTTCGATGTGCTGGCGAATGGTGTCGTTGTCCACCGAGGCCAAGTTCTCTTTCTTCAGTTCACGCTTGGTTTTGACGTACTCCGCTACGGAGACACTATCAAACCGTCCATCCGCCAGAGGCACTCGGAAATACCTATTGAGGCCCGGATCAAAGAACCAGATGAAATTGATATCTCGTAGATCCCGCCGAAACAGGAACTGCATTTTCTTGCCCGTCTTGGGATCCATCTGATTAATCCATGGACGAAGCGCCTCCGCGTAATACATCGCGTCCCATTCGACACCATAGGTTTGGATGGTGCGGTATTCAGACGGCAGGAAATCCAGCTGCAGAGACAGGGGATCCTCAGGAATCGGTGGCATGCCGCAAAATGCTTTTGGACCCCAGAAGGCCTGGTTCCACATGGCTATGGGAGGTTTGAACAAGATGCCGCTGTGCGGCTTGTTGTTGTAGATCAGAATGGTGTGCACCAACCACTTCTCCAGTGCATCAAAACTCATGGTCGCCTCTTTGTCCGAGTCGACATCTCCACGGCTGTCAGGGTTACGCTGAGTGGCGCCCTGCAGCTTGCTGAATACCTTGGCGTTCTCTTCCATCAACGCCTCGATGTGGCCACCCCAATGAGGGCGTTTGCGAGGGCGAAACTGCCGTTCGATGTTGTGGGCAGTACAGGCCATGATCAGGCTCTTGGTTTTAAAGTCAGGGCCGTTGTCGCTGTGGATTTCATACGGTAAGCCCCACACAGGCCATTCACCTGAAACCTGATGGTGGGTGAGCCATTCATGCTTGGGCAGCATTGCCTGAACCAGACACATGGCCACCGATACAGCCGACGGCGCATCCAGGGATATGAAGTAGCCCACAACCATGCGCGAGTACATATCGATGGCCATGGTTACCCACGGACGGCCGATGGAGACGCGATGTACATCATCGACAATCATCACGTCGGCCGGACTGTGGTCGATCTGAATCCGGTGCAAGGGGTAGTCGGCAGAATACTTACCGGGACGCGCCTCATAAGTGTCGGAAGCGATGTCTGCATACCCCCTGGCCTTCAGCACTTGCCTGGCCGGAACCTTCTTGATGCGTAACGAGACCGTGGGAATGGACGGTGCCGGGAGTCCGCGCAGCCGGCATATCTTGGCGACTTCATCGTGTACGTCTTTGATCGTGTAGCGTCGCGTACTCAGGTAAAGCGTTTGAATGACATTACCGATAATGTCTTCCACCTCGGTGCAGACGCGTGAGTTGCCTTTCTTCCAGCCTCGAGCCTGGGGTAACAGACTCAAGAAACGGCTACCTTCCGTATAGGCATACAACCATCGATAGACCGTTGCCTTACTGACGCCACAGTCCTTGGCACGCTTGATCACAGCGCCTTCCACGTGCATGTCCTTGGCCAAAAGCGGGGCGATGATGGCGTAGCGCTGTTCGGCAATGGCCCACTGTTTATCCGCGATCCGCGCCAAATCGAGACCGCTGGCATACACCCGCCCATTTTTTCCTTCAGGCCTTTTCAGCTCGGCGATAGGCAGCAGTTTGGAAATGCCTGACTCGACGTCCTGACCAAGCACATGGTGGAAATCCACCAGCAACGCGATTTTGTAGGTGTGTTTATGATGGCGTACAAACTCACCTACCTGGATCTTAAGGGCGGCCCGGTTCAGCGCATGGCTCTGGACCTCAGAAGCGCTCATCATGGCACCTCATGACAGAGAACTCGTCGAGCTCCTGGTCCAGATCTGTCCAAACCTGGCCGGTAGCAATCAGATGCCAGAGATGGGATCGGCCGATAGCTTCATGACCATGAAAATGCAGTGCCAGCAATGCATGGAATGGCGCCCGTCGCATCATCGCAAGCTTTCCCAGAATGACTTCCGTCAGTTTCGGATCCAGCGCCATATTCCGATAACGCTGTAAGAACTCGACGTTCTTCAGCCGGGTGCCCCGAATTCGAGACTCGTCGAAAATATGGAATTCCCACCCCTGATCACGGGCGAAACGCCACGCGGCTTTCCACTTGGGTAACCACAGCCGCCAGTTCTCTTTCCAATCTTCCCGAGGCTTTACCTCAACCAGTAACGGTTTCAGGTTGAGCTCATCATCGAACTGAACGAAGAAATCCGGGGTATGGATGTAGGCACGCCCATTGTGAGCGGTGAACGGGACTTGAACCGGCTGCGCGACAAGTGCGACGACTTCCGGGGAGAGCGACCAGATCCTGATGAAATCACGCTCAAGCCCCGACTCGTAGTAAATGCCCTGTCCGCGGAAAGGAAAAACACCAGAGAGGCTGCGCGTCATGGATCGGCTTTTTCGGGTCTGAGAGATTTCCTGACCCATGTAGACGGTAGAGGACATAGGGCACCTATGGGCTATTTTGCCAACGATGCTACCCAGCGCTCTCTGACCTGAGGCTCGCTATTTGCCCCCATTTAAGGGCAACGGACCTGCGAAAGGTCAAGCATCACGTCCATTTGAGCGCTCCACAGAACTCTGGGTTGCTCTGACGCGAACCGAACACAATCACATTTAGAAAGAAGGGGTTTTGAGTGTAGAACAGAATGGCAAATCCACCGTTGCCCTTCATCGGCAATAAGGCTGTTGGGGTAGCATGGGGGCAGCTTGGCGAAGGTCGCTGGAGGAAGGCTTCAGTATTTGCAGTCAATGCTGAATGAGATGACGGAGGAGGGCCGGGCAAGTGTCGATCAGGACAATTATCGCTCCCAAGCATTCCGCACTGATGTGGCTGGCTCAGAAAAACTGGAATTAGGAAAGTCTCACCTATTTCCACCACTCTCGAGCTAAGTCTCACTTATTACCGCCTACTGCCTCATTTAATTCTTGGTGAAAACACGAAGGAATCAGGCCTGTAGCACTGCATATTCTCAACAAATACTTTTTGTCCCAGCAGTTCAAAACCGCAACCCGGCGAAATCACCCTCGCCCATCACGGCGTGCTGTTTCTCGATGAGCTGCCCGAGTTTGATCGCAAGGTGCTTGAGGTTCTGCGCGAACCGCTGGAATCCGGCTGCATCGTGATCGCCCGTGCCAAGGAACGCGTGCGGTTTCCCGCAAGATTCCAGCTAGTGGCAGCGATGAATCCCTGTCCCTGTGGATATCTTGGCGAACCGAGCGGCAAGTGCTCATGCACGCCGGACATGGTGCAGCGCTATCGCAACAAACTGTCGGGGCCGTTGCTGGACCGGATCGATTTGCACCTGACGGTGGCGCGAGAGGCGACAGCACTGAACCCTGCGGTAAAACCGGGAGAGGACAGCGCCAGCGCAGCCACGCGGGTCGCCGAAGCCCGCGAACGTCAGCAAAAACGCCAGGGCTGCGCCAATGCGTTTCTCGATTTGCCGGGACTGAAGAAGCACTGCAAGTTATCCACAGCTGATGAAACCTGGCTGGAAACGGCCTGCGAAAGACTGACCTTGTCGCTGCGCTCGGCGCATCGGCTGCTCAAGGTCGCGCGGACGTTGGCGGATCTGGAGAAGCGCGCGGATATCAGTCGCGAACATCTGGCTGAAGCGTTGCAGTATCGGCCGGCGACTCAATAAGTGCCGATATCAGGATTGTCCCCATCGCGAGCAGGCTCGCGCCCACAAAGTCAGCGAAACCTTTGTGAGAGCGAGCCTGCTCGCGATAGCTGTTTCAGAGAGACCTCAACGGAAGCGGTCGACCTCTTGGCGCAGGTCGGCCGCCAGGCCTTCCAGCTCCTTGGCTGTGATCGCCAGGTTCGACACCACTTCGCGCTGCTCGCTGTTGGCCATCGCGATACTCTGCAGGTTACTGCTCAACAGGGTCGCGGTGCTGCTCTGCTCCTGGGTCGCGGTGGTGATTGCGGCAAACTGCTGCCCCGCCGAACGGCTCTGCTCATCGATCCGCGCCAGCGCCGATGCCACGTTGGCGTTGCGCGACAGGCCTTCCTGCATCAGCACGTTGCCCTGCTCCATGGTGCTGATGGCGTTGCCGGTTTCCTGCTGGATGCTGTGGATCATGCCGGAGATTTCATCTGTCGCCTGACGAGTGCGCGACGCCAGATTGCGCACTTCATCGGCCACCACGGCAAAACCGCGACCTTGCTCACCCGCACGGGCCGCTTCGATGGCGGCGTTGAGCGCCAGCAGGTTGGTCTGTTCGGCAATCGAGGTGATCACACTGACGATGCCGCCGATTTCCTGGGAACGCTGACCCAAAGTGTTGATGACCGTGGCGGTGGTGTTCAAAGCGCCAGCAATTTGCTCCAGCGAGGAAGACGCCTCTTCCATCGAGGTGCGACCGATCTGGGTCTGCTGCGCGTTTTCCTGGGCCAGACGCTGGGTGTTGCCCATGTTGTCGGCAATGTTCAGCGAGGTGGCGGAGAATTCCTCTACCGCGCCGGCCATGCTGGTGATTTCCCCGGATTGTTGCTCCATGCCCTCGTAAGCGCCGCCGGACAGACCGGACAGCGCTTGAGCCCGACGGTTGACCTCTTCCGAAGCACGGCGGATATGCTCGACCATGGTCGACAGGGCCTGGCTCATCTGGTTGAACGCGCGGGCCAGTTGACCGATTTCGTCATTGCTCGACACGCTCAGACGCACGCTCAGATCACCGGCACCCAAGGCTTCGGCCTGACGAACCAGATCGCCCAGCGGCGCCAGTTTGCTACGCAGCAACCAGACCACGGAACCGACCGCCAGCAGCATCGCCAGCAGACTGCCGATGGCCAGTTGAGTGCCAACGCTCCAGGTCACCGCGCGGATCTCGGCTTTCGGCATGCTCGCCACCACCGACCACGGACCACCCTCGAACGGCACGGCGATGCTGTAGAAGTCTTCGGACTTGTCGCTCCAGAACCGGCCTTTACCCGGCGCTTTTGCCAGATCGTTGACCACAGGAACCGCCTGATCCAGTGCCTGCACGCCTGCCGGTGCGACCAGCCACTGGTTCTTTTCGTCCAGCAGCGCCAGCGAGCCGGTCTGGCCGATGCGGAAGCGCTTGAGATTGGCGAACTGGGCGTTCTGCGCGTCGGTGTAATCGAAACCGACGAACAACACCGCAATCACCTTGCCGCTGCTGTCACGCACCGGGGTGTACTGAGTCATGTAGGAGCGATCGAACAGCAAGGCGCGACCGACGTAACCCTGCCCCGCCATCAACTTCGCATAAGCCGGGTGGGCGTGGTCGAGCACGGTGCCGATGGCACGGGTGCCGTCCTGTTTGCTCAGGGAGGTGCTGACGCGAATGAAGTCTTCACCGCTGCGCACGAACAGCGTGGCGACACCCGCCGTCATCTGTTTGAACTCGTCGACTTCCTTGAAGTTGTTGTTCAACACTTCGCTACCCAGGTGCAGGCCCGGGGTCTGGGTGCCGGCGACGTTGACCGGCTCGCTCGGGTGAATGCTCAGGCCTGCGCTGAAGCGCTTCTCGAACAACCCGCTCAGGCGCTGGGTGCTTTCACGCAGCGTGCCGTGGAAAGTGCTCAACTGATCGGCGAGCAGGCGTGCCTCGCTGGCCAGGTGTTCTTCACGGGTAGCGAGGTTGGCGGTGTCCAGCGAACGCAGGGCGAACACCGTACTGCCACTGATGACAATCGCCAGTATCACGGCGAGCGCGAGGCCCAGCTGCGAGGCGATCCGAGCGCGAGGTTGAGACATGGACAGCTCCTGGCCGAGCCCCGGGATCCTCCTTGATCCTGACTCGGAAATTTTCTAATAGTGGGGGTGAATCGCGGAGACCGGCACGACGGTTCCACATGCACGTATTCGGCGGTAAAACCGAATACTTGAGCGATCAGCAGGGGTATAGCGAAAGGCCGGCATTGTGCAGGCTCGAACGTTTCAGCTCAAGCGCGTGACCGCCGGCAGCGCCATGGCGCGGACTTCGCCTTGCAGGAAGTCACTGAGACGGCGCAAACGTTCACCTCCCGGACGGTTTTTTGGCCACACCAGGTAATAATTCAGTCCACTGGCGACCGCCGTCGGCCATGGCAGGCTCAGCCGCCCTTGCGCGACATCCTCGGCCACCATCAACAAATCGCCCATGGAGACCCCGTAGCCCCGGGCCGCTGCAATCATGCCCAGTTCCAGGGTATCGAACACCTGCCCGCCCTTGAGCGACACCTGGTCCGAAAGCCCCATGTGCTCCAGCCAACTGCGCCAGTCCCGGCGATCCGGCGTCGGGTGCAGCAGTTCGGCACTGGCCAGTCGCGCAACATCCCAGGGCTGATCGTTGAGCAGGTTCGGCGCGCCGACCGGAATCAATTCCTCGGGAAACAGCAGGCTGGCTTCCCAGTCCGGCGGGAAATGCCCGTCACTGAGCAACACCGCGCAATCGAAGGGCTCGTTGTTGAAGTCCACCGAGTCCACATCCATCCACGCGCTGGTCAGTTGCACCTCGTTGCCCGGCTGCAAATGGCGGAAGCGACTGAGCCGCGCCAGCAGCCAGCGCATGGTCAGGGTCGACGGGGCCTTCATGCGCAGGATGTCATCTTCGGCGCGCAAGGTATTGCAGGCTCGCTCCAGAGCGGCAAAACCGTCGCGGATGCCCGGCAGCAGCAGGCGTGCCGACTCGGTCAGTTGCAAGTTGCGCCCGCTGCGGTGGAACAAGCGGCAGGCGAAGTGCTCTTCGAGCGTGCGGATGTGCCGGCTCACCGCACTCTGAGTGATCGACAACTCCTCCGCTGCCCGGGTGAACGAACTGTGGCGTGCCGCCGCTTCGAATGCGCGCAGGGCATACAAGGGTGGAAGACGACGGGACATGCACAGCGCTCCAATGGCGGGATTGCGCCAACTTAGCAGAATCGCGGCAGGATGAGTTTTAATCATGCCACCCATCCTTTTTATCCCTTTGTGCAACCCGCTCCAAACCCCGAGAATCAACGGTCTCTTGCTCCCTCTTTATATGGATGTGAACACCATGCAGCGTCCTGTGCGTACCGAACTCTGGGCCATCCTGCGGCTGGCGGGGCCGTTGATCGCCTCGCAGTTGGCGCACATGCTGATGGTGCTGACCGACACTCTGATGATGGCGCGCCTCAGCCCCGAAGCATTGGCCGGTGGCGGTCTGGGCGCGGCGAGCTATTCGTTCGTGTCGATTTTCTGCATTGGCGTGATTGCGGCGGTCGGCACCCTGGTGGCGATTCGTCAGGGCGCTGGCGACATCATTGGCGCCGCCAAGCTGACCCAGGCCGGATTGTGGCTGGCGTGGCTGATGGCGCTTGGTGCCGGGCTGCTGCTGTGGAATCTGAAACCGGTGCTGCTGCTGTTCGGCCAGACCGAAACCAACGTCAACGCCGCCGGGCAGTTTCTGATCGCCCTGCCCTTCGCCCTGCCCGGCTACCTGAGCTTCATGGCCCTGCGCGGTTTCACCAGCGCCATCGGCCGGGCAACGCCGGTGATGGTCATCAGCCTCGCCGGCACCGTGGCCAACTTCCTGCTCAATTACGCGTTGATCACCGGCATGTTCGGCCTGCCGAAACTCGGGCTGACAGGCATCGGTCTGGTCACGGCAATCGTCGCCAACTGCATGGCACTGGCGCTGGCCTGGCACATTCGCCGGCATCCAGCCTACGACGCCTACCCACTGCGTGAAGGCCTGTCGCGACCGAACCGCCAGCACCTGAAAGAACTCTGGCGCCTGGGCCTGCCGATAGGCGGCACCTACGCGGTGGAAGTCGGACTGTTCGCCTTCGCGGCGTTGTGCATGGGCACTATGGGCAGCACCCAACTGGCGGCGCACCAGATCGCGCTGCAAATCGTCTCGGTGGCGTTCATGGTGCCGGCGGGCATGTCATATGCGATCACCATGCGCGTCGGCCAGCATTACGGCGCCGGGCAATTGAACGATGCGCGGATGTCCGGGCGGGTCGGCATCGCGTTTGGCGCGGTGGCGATGCTGTGCTTCGCCATGGTGTTCTGGCTGCTGCCGAATCAACTGGTCGGTTTGTTCCTCGACCACAACGACCCGGCGTTTGCCGAAGTGATTCGTCTGGCGGTGAGCCTGTTGGCGGTCGCGGCATGGTTCGAACTGTTCGACGGCACGCAGACGATTGCCATGGGCTGCATCCGTGGACTCAAGGATGCCAAGACCACCTTTCTGGTCGGGCTCGGTTGCTATTGGCTGATCGGTGCGCCGGCGGCGTGGCTGATGGCGTTCCATCTGCACTGGGGGCCGACCGGCGTCTGGTGGGGCCTGGCGCTGGGGCTGGCCTGCGCGGCGGTGAGTCTGACGCTGGCGTTCGAATGGAAGATGAAGCGGATGATTCGGCTCGAACCGCAACCTCAAGGCTTCAAGATCGCTCAGGCCGAGTGATTCCCCTGTGGGAGCGAGCTTGCTCGCGATGAGGGTGTGTCAGTGACTAATAAGTCGACTGTTACTCCGCCATCGCGAGCAAGCTCGCTCCCACAGGGATTTGAGGCTAGACCACAACACCCAGCGGCGGCTGACTGGCATCAGCCACCAGGTAATCAACCAGCTCCGCCAACGGCAACGGCTTGCTGATCAGGTAACCCTGCACCTGATCGCAGCCGAATCCGCGCAACAGATCCAGTTGCTCCCGCGTTTCCACGCCTTCGGCCACCACTTCCAGGTGCAGGTTGTGCGCGAGGTTGATCATCGCGTGCACCAGTTTGCGGTTCTCTTCGCGCTGCTCCATGCCGCCGACGAAGCTCTTGTCGATCTTCAGCAAGGTGATCGGCAGGCTGTTGAGGTGCACGAACGACGAAAACCCGGTGCCGAAATCATCCAGCGAGAAACGCACGCCAAGGCGACCGAGGGCGTCCATGGTCTGCTTGACCAGATCGCTGCGGCGCATCACGGCGGTTTCGGTGAGTTCGAATTCCAGCCACTGCGCCTCGACCCCGCGCTCGACGATCAAACGGCTGAGCGTCGGCAGCAACTGGCTGTCCTGAAACTGGCGGAACGACAGGTTGATCGCCATGTGCAGCGCCGGCAGACCGCGCTCGCGCAATGCCTGCATGTCACGCAGGGCCCGGGAGATCACCCAGTAACCCAACGGCACGATCAGGCCACTCTGCTCGGCCAACGGCACGAATTCGCTCGGTGGCAGCAGGCCGCGCTCACTGTGGCGCCAGCGCACCAGCGCTTCGAGGCCGACGATCTGGCCGTCCTGCAGGTTCAGGCGCGGCTGGTAATGCAGCTCCAGCTCGTCACGACGCAATGCCCGGCGCAGCTCGCTTTCGAGGTCGGCCATGCTTCGCGCGTTGCGGTTGATTCGTTCGTTGAAGATGTGAAAGGTGCAGCCCTGAGTGCTCTTGGCCTGCTGCATGGCGATGTGCGCGTGCCACATCAGCGGATCGGCGCCGCCCTGTGCTCGGGCATGGGCGATGCCGAGGCTGGAGCCAATCAACAGGCTTTCGCCGTCGACCCAGTAAGGTTCAGCCAGAGCTTCGGTGATGCGTTCGGCCATCCATTCGGCCCGTTGCGGGGCGCGGCGGGTGTCGATCAGCAGAGCGAACTCGTCGCTGCCCAGGCGCGCCAGCTGATCGCCGACTTCCAGCTGACTTTTCAGCCGTGCGACCACTTGCAGGATCAGGCGATCGCCGGCCTGGTGGCCGAGGGCGTCGTTGGCGTGGCGGAAGTTGTCGAGATCCAGATGCCCGAGGGCCAGGCCGCGGCCGTCATTTTCGGCGAGGCGCGCCGTGAGCAGGGTCTGGAAACCCTGACGGTTGGCGATGCCGGTCAGCGGATCCTGTTCGGCCAGGCGTTGCAGGGTGTTTTCCAGCACGCCGCGTTCGCGTACATGCCGCAGGCAACGCCGGAGCATGCCGGCATCGAGGGCATCGAATACCAGCCAGTCGCTGACGCCGTCGGGCGCGGTCGCCGGTTCGTGTTCCAGAAGCAATACCGTCGGCAGGCTGCAACGGCCGGGCGCCGGCTGCAACGCGGGAACGGTCAACAACACCGCGTGGCGGTTGTCTTCGAACAGGCTGCTGACCGACTCCCAGCTGGGCGCGCTGATCAGCACCGCCGCACTCCCCAACGGAGCCAGACACTCGCGCAATAACGCTGTCCACGCTGGCTCTTCGGCCAGTAGCAGCAAACGCAAGGGTTCGACAGGCGTAGTCAAGCTGACTCCCTAGACTCTGCAATGATGTGGGCGGCGGGCATTATGCCGTTGCGGCTACCAATGACCAAACGACAACGGTTATCAAAACGTTATTTTGTGTCACGAATGAGAACATTAGCCGCAAAATCACCGCGCATCCTGCGTGAAAGTAACAAAACCGGCAAATTTGAATCGCGTGCTGCGTCACAAGTCGGAGAGAGCAGCACAAATCGCTGAGCCTGTTAAAATGCCGGCCCATTTCGTCAACGACTCCCGAATTTTCGTATGTCCCGACTCAATCCCCGGCAGCAAGAAGCCGTGAACTACGTCGGCGGCCCTCTATTGGTGCTCGCCGGCGCTGGCTCCGGCAAGACCAGCGTGATCACGCGCAAAATCGCGCACCTGATCCAGAACTGCGGCATCCGTGCCCAGTACATCGTCGCCATGACCTTCACCAACAAGGCCGCGCGCGAGATGAAGGAACGGGTCGGCACCCTGCTGCGGGCCGGCGAAGGTCGCGGCCTGACGGTCTGCACCTTCCACAACCTGGGCCTGAACATCATCCGCAAGGAACATGAACGGCTGGGCTACAAACCCGGTTTCTCGATTTTCGACGAAACCGACGTCAAGTCGCTGATGACTGACATCATGCAGAAGGAATACGCAGGCGACGACGGCGTCGACGAGATCAAGAACATGATCGGCGCCTGGAAAAAACGATCTGATCCTGCCGGCCCAGGCCCTGGAAAACGCCCGCAACCCCAAGGAGCAGACCGCCGCCATCGTCTACACCCACTACCAGCGCACGCTCAAGGCGTTCAACGCGGTGGACTTCGACGACCTGATCCTGCTGCCGGTAAAGCTCTTCGAAGAGCACGCCGACATCCTCGAAAAGTGGCAGAACAAGGTGCGTTACCTGCTGGTCGACGAATACCAGGACACCAACGCCAGCCAGTACCTGCTGGTGAAAATGCTCATCGGCAAGCGTAACCAGTTCACCGTGGTGGGCGACGACGATCAGTCGATCTACGCCTGGCGCGGTGCGCGGCCGGAAAACCTGATGCTGCTCAAGGACGACTATCCGTCCCTGAAAGTGGTGATGCTGGAGCAGAACTACCGCTCCACCAGCCGCATCCTGCGCTGCGCCAACGTGCTGATCTCGAACAATCCTCACGAATTCGAAAAGCAGCTGTGGAGTGAAATGGGCCACGGCGACGAGATCCGCGTGATCCGCTGCCGCAACGAGGACGCCGAAGCCGAGCGCGTGGCGATGGAAATCCTCAGCCTGCACTTGCGCACCGACCGTCCGTACAGCGATTTCGCGATCCTCTATCGCGGCAACTACCAGGCCAAGCTGATCGAGCTGAAACTGCAGCACCATCAGGTGCCGTACCGTCTGAGCGGCGGCAACAGTTTCTTCGGCCGCCAGGAAGTGAAAGACCTGATGGCCTACTTCCGCCTGATCGTGAACCCGGACGACGACAATGCCTTCCTGCGGGTGATCAACGTGCCGCGCCGGGAAATCGGCTCGACGACCCTGGAAAAACTTGGCAACTACGCCACCGAACGCAAGATCTCGATGTACGCCGCCACCGACGAACTCGGCCTGGGCGAGCATCTGGACAGCCGCTTCACCGATCGCCTGTCGCGCTTCAAGCGCTTCATGGACAAGGTCCGCGAGCAGTGCGCCGGCGAAGACCCGATCTCCGCCCTGCGCAGCATGGTCATGGACATCGACTACGAGAACTGGCTGCGCACCAACAGTTCCAGCGACAAGGCTGCCGATTACCGGATGAGCAACGTCTGGTTCCTGATCGAAGCCTTGAAGAACACCCTGGAAAAAGACGAAGACGGCGAAATGACCGTCGAGGACGCCATCGGCAAACTCGTTCTGCGTGACATGCTGGAACGTCAGCAGGAAGAAGAGGACGGCGCCGAAGGCGTGCAGATGATGACCCTGCATGCGTCCAAGGGCCTGGAATTCCCCTACGTGTTCATCATGGGCATGGAAGAAGAAATCCTCCCGCACCGTTCCAGCATCGAAGCCGACACCATCGAAGAAGAACGCCGCCTGGCCTACGTGGGCATCACCCGCGCGCGCCAGACCCTCGCGTTTACCTTCGCTGCCAAGCGCAAACAGTACGGCGAGATCATCGACTGCGCGCCAAGCCGCTTCCTCGATGAGCTGCCGCCGGACGACCTGGCCTGGGAAGGCAACGACGACACACCGACCGAAGTCAAAGCCGTGCGGGGCAACAGCGCATTGGCTGATATACGCGCGATGTTAAAGCGCTAGAATTGACCACTTTTTTTAAAACCTTAGGGCGCACAAGGCGCCAACAGAGGACAGCTTCATGGAAGCCCTGCACCAGAAAATCCGCGAACTAGGCATTGTGCTTTCCGACCAGGTCCTGAAGGTCGACGCCTTCCTGAACCACCAGATCGACCCGGCCCTGATGAAGCTGATCGGCGACGAATTCGCCACGCTGTTCAAGGATTCGGGCATCACCAAGATCGTCACCATCGAAGCCTCGGGCATCGCCCCGGCGATCATGACCGGTCTGAACCTCGGCGTGCCGGTGATCTTCGCCCGCAAGCAACAGTCCCTGACCCTGACTGAAAACCTGCTGTCGGCGACCGTTTACTCGTTCACCAAGAAGACCGAAAGCACCGTGGCCATCTCCCCGCGTCACCTGACCAGCAGCGACCGCGTGCTGATCATCGACGACTTCCTGGCCAACGGTAAGGCGTCCCAGGCGCTGATCTCGATCATCAAGCAGGCCGGCGCCACCGTCGCGGGCCTGGGCATCGTGATCGAGAAATCGTTCCAGGGCGGCCGCGCGGAGCTGGATTCGCAGGGTTACCGCGTCGAGTCGCTGGCTCGCGTGAAGTCGCTGAAGGATGGCGTGGTTACTTTCATCGAGTAATCACTGAAGATTTCAAACACACCGCAATACCTGTGGGAGCGAGCTTGCTCGCGATGAGGCCACTACATTCAACATCGTGTTGGCTGTCAGGCCGCCATCGCGAGCAAGCTCGCTCCCACAGTGTTTTATGTGGCTGTTACTGCGCGGTGGCCTTCAGGCCAGTTAGCAGCAACCGCTGATACAAATCCTCCTTCAGGCCTTCCGGGTTCGTAAGTTGCATCCGCTCAAGATGCTCGGGAAAAGTCGAAGCCTCTGGCGCGTCCAGCGCCGCCTTGCCCAGATCCAGAATCTCCGTCAGCTTGAATTTGCTCTTGAGCCAGTTCAGCGCCCGCAACAGATCCTTCTCGACCTCAGTGAAATCGCAGCCCAGCGGATACTCCGGAAACAGGTTTGGATGCCGTGTGGCAATCGCCTGCAAGCGTTGCGGAGTGTTGTCGGCAAAGCGCGGATCGAGACGGAAATCCTTCGGCAGTTTGCCGACCTTCTGCGCCTGTTCGATCAGGCCCTGCTGGAAGCGTGAGTCGCTGATATTGAGCAGCGCTTCGATCACCACCGCATCCGGCTTGCCGCGTAGATCGGCGATGCCGTACTCCGTTACCACGATGTCGCGCAGATGCCGTGGAATCGTGCAATGGCCGTACTCCCAGACAATGTTCGAACTGACATCTCCGCCGGATTCACGCCAGCTGCGCAGCAGCAGAATCGACCGCGCATCGTGCAGCGCATGGCCCTGGGCAACGAAGTTGTATTGCCCGCCGACGCCGCTGAGCACCCGCCCGTCTTCCAGCTGATCCGCCACCCCCGCACCCAGCAGGGTCATGGTGAACACGGTGTTGATGAACCGCGCATCGAGACGTTGCAGGCGCTTGAGCTCTTCCTGACCGTACAGCTCGTTGATGTAGCTGATGCGGGTCATGTTGAACTCAAGGCGTTTACTTAGCGGTAACTCACGCAAGCGCTCATAGAAACTGCGCGGCCCAAGGAAGAAACCACCGTGGATCGACAGACCGTCGGTTTGCGCCGCCTCGTCGAGCGTCCCGGCGTTGGCCTGCTCCTGGGTCTGTACATCCGGGTAGACCTTGCGCCGGATGATCCCGGCTTCGGCCAGCACCAGCAGGCCGTTGACGAACATTTCGCTGCAACCGTACAGGCCCTTGGCGAACGGCTCGATGCCGCCCTCGCGTTCGATCAATTGCGCCCACTGGCTGAGGTTCACATCGGCCAGCAAGTCCTGATATCCGGCGTTGTCAGCCTGACGCGCCAGCAACGCAGCGGTCAGCGCATCGCCCATCGAACCGATGCCGATCTGCAAGGTGCCGCCATCGCGCACCAGCGTACTGGCGTGCAAACCGATGAAGTGATCCTGAAACCCGACGGGCATGTTCGGCGTGGAAAACAGCGTGCTGCTGTCCTTCTCGTCAATCAGCAGGTCGAAGGTGTCGATGTCGACTTCGGCGTCGCCGGGCATATACGGCAATTCGGTGTGCACCTGACCGACCAGCAGAATGGTCTCCCCCGCCGCCCGGCGTTTGGCGATCATCGGGAACAGGTCGAGGGTGATGTCCGGGTTGCAGCTCAGGCTCAGGCGATCCGGGTGTTCGCTGCTGCTGGCGAGCAACTGCGCCACCAGGTTCAGGCCGGCGGCATTGATGTCACGGGCGGCGTGGCTGTAGTTGCTGCTGACGTAATCCTGCTGGGCCGGCGCACTGTTGAGCAGGCTGCCGGGCTGCATGAAGAATTGCTCGATACGGATATTGATGGGCAGGCTGTCGCGGTGCAGGTCGGCGAGAAATTCCAGCTCCGGGTAATCACCGAACACCCGCTCGACAAAGGGTTCGATGAAGCGCTTCTGCAAACCATCGCCCAGGGCCGGACGGCCGAGGCACAGGGCGGTGTAGATCGTCAGTTGCCGTTCGGGCAATCCGGCAACCCGCCGGTACAGCGCGTTGACGAAGGGATTGGGTTTGCCCAGCCCCAGCGGCAGGCCCATGTGGATGTGCGCCGGCAACCGCGCCAGCACGTCGTCCACTGCCTGTTCGATCGAACACAACTGCACCATCTGAAGCCTCCTGCCCGTTCCGTGAATAGAGGTACGACCGAGATTGCCGGTTGTTTGCTGCAAAGAACAGCCTCAGGCCTGGATTGCGGGCACAAAAAAACCGTCCGGAGACGGTTTTTTTCGTCAGAAGCGCGGCTTACTTCAGGCCGGACATCTTCTGAATGGCGCCCTTGAGCTCTTCATCGGAGCAATCGGCGCAGGTGCCTTTCGGCGGCATCGAGTTGATGCCGGTGATGGCCTTGGCCAGGATGCCGTCGAGGCCGCCCTGGTGATCGGCGCGCTCTTTCCAGGCTGCGGCGTCACCGATTTTCGGTGCGCCCAACAGGCCGGAGCCGTGGCAAGCGTTGCAATGTTTGGCAATCACTTCGTCCGGTGTCTTGGCGCCGCCACCGCCGCCTGCCGAAGCAGCGACTTCCATCCCCTTGCACTCTTGCCCTTGAACACACACCTGGCCGACTGGCTCGAGGCGCTTGGCAATGTCGTCATTCGTCGCAGCTTGAGCGCTGACAGCCCAGAGGGCCAGTACGGTTGCTGGTGCAGCCAGCATTTTCATAATTAGATTCACGCGTTCACCCTCAATGGTGGCTATTCACGCCTGCGGCCACGGTTCGCAGGCGGGCGCAAGTATAGCGGTTAGCCCGCCACACTGAAACAACCCCAAAGTTAAAGGGGTCTTATTGCGCATCGGTCAAACAGTTCGGACACCTTTGCCACACTGGCCTGGCGTCTCTCGGTTTAAAAATTCGCCGGCGTGGCTGCGCTGATTAGTCGCGCCGGTGCATCGAACGGATTACGGAAACGATGCGGCTTGGTACTTTCAAAATAGTAGCTGTCGCCGGCTTCGAGGATAAAAGTTTCAAGGCCCACTACCAGCTCCAGGCGGCCTTCCACCAGAATCCCGGTTTCCTCGCCGTCGTGGGTGAGCATTTCTTCGCCGGTGTCGGCGCCCGGCGGGTAGATTTCATTGAGGAACGCGATGGCCCGGCTCGGGTGCGCGCGGCCGACCAGTTTCATGGTCACGGCGCCATCGGAAATGTCGATCAGCTCGTTGGCCTTGTAGACGATCTGGGTCGGTTTTTCCTGCAGGATCTCTTCGGAAAAGAACTCGACCATGGACATGGGAATTCCGCCCAGCACCTTCCTCAGCGAACTGATCGAAGGGCTGACGCTGTTCTTTTCGATCATCGAAATAGTGCTGTTGGTGACGCCCGCACGCTTGGCGAGTTCACGCTGGGAAAGCCCTTTGAGCTTGCGGATCGATTGCAGTCGTTCACCGACGTCCAAGGCTGGAGCCTCCAGAGTGTTGTAGAAATATTGAGCGTTATCATGGCGACAGCGTTCAGTATTTACAACACTCGAGCTCCGTAGCGCCCTCAAGCCTCGGAATAGAGCCTTGGCACTCGACGCAGGTTGCAGAAGATCTGGTACGGAATGGTGTCCGCCCACTTCGCCACGTCGCTGGCGAGGATGTTCTTGCCCCACAACTCGACGGTCGAACCGAGGCCGGCTTGCGGCACGTCGGTCAGGTCGATGCACAGCATGTCCATCGACACCCGGCCAAGAATACGGCTGCGCTGGCCGGCAACCAGCACCGGAGTGCCGGTCGGCGCCTGACGCGGATAACCGTCGGCGTAACCCATGGCAACCACGCCGATGCGCATCGGTTTGTCGGTGATGAATCTGGCGCCGTAGCCCACCGGTTCGCCGGCCGGCAGTTCGCGCACGCTGATGACTTTCGACTCCAGCGTCATCACCGGTTGCAGCCGCTCGGCCACGGCGTTGGCTTCTTCGAACGGGGTAGCGCCGTAAAGCATGATGCCCGGGCGCACCCAGTCGCTGTGAATCTGCGGCCAGCCCAGCACAGCCGGCGAGTTGCGCAGGCTGACTTCGGCCGCCAGGCCCTGACGCGCGGCTTCGAACACCGCAACCTGATCGGCGCTGCTCTGCTCATGCAGCTCATCGGCCCGGGCGAAGTGGCTCATCAGCACGACTTTCGCCACTTTGCCGCTGGCCAGCAGACGCTGGTAAGCCGCCGGGTAATCCTTCGGGTGCAGGCCCACCCGGTGCATGCCCGAATCGAGCTTCAGCCACACGGTGATCGGTTTGCTCAACGCCGCCTGCTCGATCGCTTCGAGCTGCCACAGCGAATGCACCACGCACCAGAAATCGTGCTCGACGATCAGCGCCAGCTCATCAGCCTCGAAAAAGCCTTCGAGCAGCAGCACCGGCGCGCGAATCCCGGCGGCACGCAGCTCCAGGGCTTCTTCGATGCACGCCACCGCGAAGCCGTCCGCTTCAGCCTCCAGCGCCTGGGCGCAACGCACTGCGCCATGGCCGTAGGCATCGGCCTTGATCACCGCCAGTGCCTTGGCACCGGTGACTTCACGGGCGATACGGTAGTTGTGACGCAGGGCTTGAAGGTCGATCAGGGCACGGGCAGGACGCATGGCAGCAGACTTCTTGGCGGTCATGGGAATAAAAACCGGTGCTGGCTGACGGCGTGAACCACCAACAGCACCGGGAGAGGGATCTTTACAACGGGTTACGGCAACGCGGCGACGATGGAGATCTCGACCAGGATGCTCGGCTTGGCCATCTTCGCTTCGACGGTGGCACGGGCCGGCGCGGCGCCTTTGGGCAGCCACTGGTCCCACACCGAATTCATCCCGGCAAAGTGCGCCTCGATGTCGTTCAGGTAGATCGTCGCCGACAGCAGATGCTGTTTGTCGGTGCCGGCCAGATCGAGCAGGCGCTCGATATTGGCGAGTACGTCGCGGGTCTGCTGTTCGACACCGGCGTTGAAGTCATCGCCGACCTGCCCGGACAGATACACCGTACCGTTGTGGCTGACGATCTGACTCATGCGCTCATTGGTGAGCTGGCGCTGGATTGCCATGCTTTGCGGACTCCTGGGTGGTGTTGCCATAACGGGAAATATCGAGGCCTTCGGCGCTGATCTGCGGCTTTTTCTTCGCCATCAGGTCAGCCAGCAAGCGACCGGAGCCGCACGCCATGGTCCAGCCGAGGGTGCCGTGACCGGTGTTCAGGAACAGGTTCTTGAACGGCGTGGCGCCGACAATCGGCGTGCCATCCGGGGTGGTTGGACGCAGGCCGGTCCAGAAGCTCGCCTCGGCAAGATTGCCGCCCTGAGGATAAAGGTCGTTGACGATCATCTCCAGGGTTTCGCGCCGACGCGGGTTCAGCGAAAGGTCAAAACCGGCGATCTCCGCCATGCCGCCGACGCGGATGCGGTTGTCGAAACGGGTGATCGCGACCTTGTAGGTCTCGTCGAGGATGGTCGAAGTCGGAGCCATGGCCGGGTTGGTGATCGGCACGGTCAGCGAGTAGCCCTTCAACGGGTATACCGGGGCCTTGATGCCCAGCGGCTTGAGCAGTTGCGGCGAGTAGCTGCCGAGAGCCAATACGTAGCGGTCGGCGGTTTCCAGCTTGCCGTCGATCCACACGCCGTTGATGCGGTCACCGGCGAAGTCGAGACGCTGGATGTCCTGGCCGAAGCGGAATTCCACACCCAGGTTCACGGCCATTTCGGCAAGGCGGGTGGTGAAGATCTGGCAGTCGCCGGTCTGGTCGTTCGGCAGGCGCAAGGCACCAGCGAGGATGTCGGTAACGCTGGCCAGGGCCGGCTCGACGCGGGCAATGCCGGCGCGGTCGAGGACTTCGAACGGCACACCGGACTCTTTCAGGACGGCGATGTCCTTGGCGGCGCCATCAAGCTGAGCCTGAGTGCGGAACAGCTGGGTGGTGCCCAGGCTGCGGCCTTCGTAGGCGATGCCGGTTTCGGCGCGCAATTCGTCGAGACAGTCGCGGCTGTACTCGGACAGCCGGACCATGCGCTCCTTGTTCACCGCGTAACGGTTGGCGGTGCAGTTGCGCAGCATCTGCGCCATCCACAGGTACTGGTCGATGTCGGCGGTGGCCTTGATCGCCAGCGGCGCGTGGCGTTGCAGCAACCACTTGATGGCTTTGAGGGGTACGCCCGGCGCGGCCCACGGCGAGGCGTAGCCCGGCGAGACCTGGCCGGCGTTGGCGAAACTGGTCTCCATGGCCGCGGCGGGCTGCCGGTCGACCACCACCACTTCAAACCCGGCACGGGCCAGATAGTAAGCACTGGCGGTACCGATGACGCCGCTACCCAAGACCATAACGCGCATTTTTGTATCCCTCATCGCGGCGTGCCGCGCATGTGTGTTGTCAGAGCAATGATGCGCGCAGTGTAAAAAAGATTTGCCAGTGCTTTTCACTGTATAAGCGCCTATATTTGGCGACAATTCTCGGCAAAAACCCTTTTCACGGAGGCGCATCCCCTATGCGTACCAACACTCAGACCAAACGTGAGCTGGACAAGATCGACCGCAACATCTTGCGGATCCTGCAGGCGGACGGGCGGATTTCATTCACCGAACTGGGCGAGAAGGTCGGGCTCTCCACCACGCCGTGCACAGAGCGGGTGCGGCGTCTGGAGCGCGAGGGGATCATCATGGGCTACAACGCCCGCCTGAATCCGCAGCACTTGAAGGGTAGTCTGCTGGTGTTCGTCGAGATCAGTCTCGACTACAAATCCGGCGATACTTTCGAGGAGTTCCGACGTGCGGTGCTGAAACTGCCCCACGTGCTCGAATGCCACCTGGTGTCGGGGGACTTCGACTATCTGGTGAAGGCGCGGATTTCCGAGATGGCTTCGTACCGCAAGCTACTGGGCGACATCCTGCTCAAGCTGCCGCACGTGCGCGAATCCAAAAGCTACATCGTGATGGAAGAAGTGAAAGAGAGTCTGAGCCTGCCGATTCCGGACTGATCGTTCAGGCCAGCACCTGCCCACTGGATCGTTCCCACGTCGAGGCGTCGAACCGTCCGCGTGGGAATGCAGCAAGGGACGCTCTGCGTCCCAACAGCCGAACGCGGAGCGTCCGTTGAGACATTCCCACGCAGAGCGTGGGAACGATCGGGGTTAGACCAGCACCTGGCGGTTCTCGGCCATGTACTCGAATATCTGCTTCTCCACTCGCGGATGAATCAACTCTACCGGCCGCCGACCGTTGGGGCATGGCAAGGTTTGCGTCGTTCCGAACAACCGGCAGATCAGTGGCCGCTCGTCATACACCGTGCAGCCGTTCGGTCCCAGGTGCACACAGTTGAGTTCTTCCAGGGCCGCGTCCTGCTCGGCGCGGGTCTTGCGCGGCAGGCGGGACATTTCCTCGGGCGAGGTGGTCACCGGCCCGCAGCAGTCATGGCAGCCCGGCACGCACTCGAACGTGGGAATCTGCTGGCGCAGGGTGCGGATTTTCTGACTGTTGCAGCTCATTGCAGGGGTAACCGGAGCGAAATAGGCGGCAATTGTGCCGCAAAAGCCGTGATCCAGACACCACGGGCCGACCAATGTTGCCCGCCCTCGGGCCTGCGGCTTATGCTCCGTCAAATTTTCTCGACACCCGCTCAGGATGACGCCCATGAATGCCCGCGCCCAAGCCACCGCGAGCCAACCCCACGTTGCCTCTTATTACGCCGCCAGCCGCCTGCCGCAACCCGACCATCCGGTGCTGCAAGGTGAACTGATCGCGGACGTGTGCGTGGTCGGTGGCGGTTTCTCCGGGCTGAACACGGCGCTGGAATTGGCTGAACGGGGTTTGAGTGTCGTGCTGCTGGAGGCGCACCGGATCGGTTGGGGTGCCAGCGGCCGCAACGGCGGACAACTGATTCGCGGGGTCGGTCACGGCCTCGATCAGTTCGCCAACGTGATCGGCACCGACGGCGTACGTCAGATGAAACTCATGGGCCTGGAAGCGGTGGAAATCGTCCGCCAGCGCGTCGAAAAATTTCAGATCCCCTGCGACCTGACCTGGGGTTACTGCGACCTCGCCAACAAGCCTTCCGATCTTGAAGGTTTTGCCGAAGACGCCGAAGAACTGCGCGGCCTCGGTTACCGCTACGAAACCCGCCTGCTGCAAGCGAACGAGATGCACACCGTGGTCGGTTCCAAACGCTACGTCGGCGGGCTGATCGACATGGGTTCCGGTCATTTGCACCCGTTGAACCTGGCATTGGGCGAAGCCGCAGCGGCACAGCAACTGGGGGTGAAGCTGTTCGAGCAATCAGCGGTCACCCGCATCGATTACGGCCCCGAAGTCCGGGTGCACACGGCGCAAGGCTCGGTGCGGGCGAAAACCCTGGTGCTCGGCTGCAATGCCTATCTCAACGATCTGAATCCGCAACTCAGCGGCAAGGTGCTGCCGGCCGGCAGCTACATCATCGCCACCGAACCGCTGAGCGAAGAGCAGGCCCACAACCTGTTGCCACAGAACATGGCGGTCTGCGACCAGCGGGTGGCACTGGATTACTACCGGCTCTCGGCGGACCGTCGCCTGTTGTTCGGCGGCGCCTGCCATTACTCGGGGCGTGATCCGAAGGACATAGGAAAGTACATGCGGCCGAAGATGCTGGAGGTGTTCCCGCAACTGGCCTCGGTGAAGATCGATTATCAGTGGGGCGGGATGATCGGCATCGGTGCCAACCGCCTGCCGCAGATTGGCCGACTCGCCGAGCAGCCGAACGTGTATTACGCCCAGGCTTATTCTGGCCATGGCGTGAATGCCACGCACCTGGCGGGCAAATTGCTGGCCGAGGCCATCAGCGGTCAGCACAGCGGCGGCTTCGATCTGTTCGCCAAAGTGCCTCACATCACCTTCCCCGGCGGCAAGCATTTGCGCTCGCCGCTGCTGGCGTTGGGGATGTTGTGGCATCGGCTTAAAGAATTGGTTTGATGATTTTGTAGCGTCCTTGAGGCCGCCATCGCTGGCAAGCCAGCTCCCACAAGGTCGGTGGTGGACACTGACTTTGTGAACACCACCACTACTGTGGGAGCTGGCTTGCCAGCGATGAGGCCAGCAAAGACAACGAAGATTTCAGATCCGCCAGAACGGCTTCAACCCCTCCTCCAGCGCCTGCTCGCGGGTCAGCCCGATGTCCCTGAGCTGCTCGGGCGTCAGGCGCAGCAACGCCTTGCGCGTGTGCAGACGATGCCAGAACAGGCCCCAGCGACTCAGGCCGGACGGCGCGTTGCGCAGGGTCTCGTTGCGCGCGTTGTCCTGTTGCCCTGCCTCCAGTTCCTGACTGTGTAACGTCAGCCGCACATCGCTCAAACCGTTCATTTTCATTGCTCCTGTTTACTTGGGTAGCCAGAGATTCCATGATGCGCGGGCGAGCAAAAGCATTACAGATTCAACATATCTGTATTATTTCCATACAGATTTGCTGTCTCTGAGACTGAATTGTCGATTTACGCCGCATCTGTACTGGTTTAACGAATCATCTGCATCGAGGCAGTGCCATGACGCTCTATGTGAATCTCGCCGAATTGCTCGGCACCCGCATCGAACAAGGCTTCTACCGTCCTGGTGATCGCCTGCCGTCGGTGCGCGCCTTGAGCGTAGAACACGGAGTCAGCCTGAGCACGGTGCAGCAGGCCTATCGCATGCTGGAAGACAGCGGCCTGGCCACGCCGAAACCCAAGTCCGGGTATTTCGTACCGGTCGGGCGTGAGTTGCCGGAGCTACCGGCGGTCGGGCGTCCGGCGCAACGGCCGGTGGAGATTTCCCAGTGGGATCAGGTGCTGGAACTGATTCGCGCCGTGCCGCGCAAGGACGTGGTGCAACTCGGTCGCGGCATGCCGGACATCTCGTCACCCACGATGAAACCGCTGCTGCGCGGCCTGGCCCGTATCAGCCGCCGTCAGGACATGCCCGGTCTGTATTACGACAACATCCATGGCACCTTCGAACTGCGCGAACAGATCGCCCGGCTGATGCTCGATTCCGGCTGCCAGTTGAGCGCCAGCGATCTGGTGATCACCACCGGCTGCCACGAAGCGCTGTCCACCAGCGTCCACGCAATCTGCGAGCCCGGCGACATCGTTGCGGTGGACTCGCCAAGCTTTCACGGCGCCATGCAGACCCTCAAGGGGCTGGGCATGAAAGCCCTGGAAATCCCCACCGACCCGCTCACCGGCATCAGCCTCGAAGCCCTGGAACTGGCACTGGAGCAATGGCCGATCAAGGTCATCCAGCTCACGCCCAACTGCAACAACCCGCTCGGCTACATCATGCCGGAGTCGCGCAAACGCGCCCTGCTGAACCTGGCCCAGCGCTTCGACGTGGCGATCATCGAGGACGATGTGTATGGCGAACTGGCCTACACCTACCCTCGTCCGCGCACGATCAAATCCTTCGACGAAGATGGCCGCGTGCTGCTCTGCAGTTCGTTTTCCAAGACTCTCGCGCCGGGGCTGC
Source organism: Pseudomonas gozinkensis (assembly GCF_014863585.1). Classification (NCBI taxonomy): domain Bacteria; kingdom Pseudomonadati; phylum Pseudomonadota; class Gammaproteobacteria; order Pseudomonadales; family Pseudomonadaceae; genus Pseudomonas; species Pseudomonas gozinkensis. Next base: position 6,356,192 of record NZ_CP062253.1, read on the forward strand.
GCATCGGCTGGGTCGCGCCGGGTCGCTATCTCGAACGCGTGCTGCACATGAAATACATCAGCACCGGTTCCACCGCACCGCAACCGCAGATCGCCATCGCCGAATTTATCAAGGCCGGACACTTCGAGCCGCATTTGCGGCGGATGCGCACGCAATACCAGCGTAATCGCGACGTGATGATCGACTGGGTGACGCGTTATTTCCCGGCCGGCACCCGCGCCAGCCGCCCGCAGGGAAGCTTCATGCTGTGGGTCGAGCTGCCGGAAGGGTTCGATACGCTGAAACTGAATCGTGCGCTGCACGATCAGGGCGTACAGATTGCCGTCGGCAGCATCTTTTCCGCCTCGGGCAAGTACCGCAATTGCCTGCGCATGAACTACGCGGCCAAACCGACAGCACTGATCGAAGAGGCGGTGCGCAAGGTCGGCGCGGCCGCGATCAAGCTGTTGGCCGAGGCCGATTAATCCACCCTAAATGCACCCTGACCTTCAAACCGCTCCGGATCGACGGGGCGGCTTGAGGCGTCATCGACCCGCGCATCGAGCTCCATCTCCACTTCCAGCAGACTGCCCCGGGCACCGGCATCCGCCCGCCATGGGACGACGTGGATGCCCGGTCGCAGCAAATCGCCTTCCACCGACTGGCCGCTGTCCAGGCGCCAGTGCACCGCCACACCGTCCAGACGCACTGCCACAATACGCAGTTGCAACGTTCCCGCCGCCCAGCGGAAACGCTGCGGATCGGCGAGGGGCGCGACAAATGCCCAGCGCATCAAGCGCACGTCGGGACACTGCACCCGCAAGTACACGCTACGCAGGTCAAAGCCCGGCCCCCGGCCATCAAGCGCCATACGTTGCAGCAGGTCGGCCCGTGTCGCCGCACCAAAATTCACGCTCGCGGGCGACAGACTCGACTGACAGGCATCGGCACCCGACACCGGTTGAAAGGCAAGGCACGATAACGCTGCCGCAATCACTGGAATTTTCATCAGATGCACTCGTTCAGGACAGCTCGCCCGGAGCGCAGGTGGCATCGACTCGCTCGATGAGCGCGCTGTCTTCGGGGGATTCGGAAAGTGGGAAACGCAGAACGCACCGAGTGTTGTCAGGGAGCTGCACATGCAGGCGCTGACCCGCTTTTGCGTCAGGCAGAAAAATCGTCCCGGCGTCCTGGACGGTTGTCAGGTAGCGACCCTGTTCGTCGTGAACACTCAGTCCCTTGGCCAGCCATTGCCGGTCGACAGTCATGGCATTGAGCAGTAACCGCCGGACCGTGACGATGGAGAAATCCAGATGTTGCACCGATCCCCGGGCCGGCTGCACTTCCTTCACCCCGTCGAGCACTTCGACGTTGCGCGACAGACTGAGCGGGTCGACTTCCAGCCGTGCCGTCGACCAGGCCGGCAGGCTCGCCGCGACTGCGTGGCCAGATCCATCAGTCCAGACCGGTCCTTGAGGCGTGTTCAGTTTCACGCCCGATCGTTCACCGGCCTTGAGTACGCCGAAGGTGTCGCGCAGGGGATAAGGCGACAACGTTGCGCCATCGCGATGCAGCGCCACGCCACCACGCAGTCCTACATCGAAATCAGTCGCGCCGGATCGCTGGGCGACGCCAACGTCCAGGCTGGTGTAGCGCGGCAGTGCATTGAGGCGCACGCCGTAACTTGCCGCTGCCTCATCCCGGTATTCGGCGTTGGCGTTATAAGCCAGGTTTTCATTCAGCACATCGCTGACCGCAACGCCCCGGCGCAGGCCGGATCGATCATCACGGCGCAAATAGCCACGCAGCCTTCGTTGGCCACCCAGCGCCATTCCCAGCGTCAGATAAGCGGAGTTGCCCAGGCGATCGGGCGCCGTGTCGCCGATAGCCCGCTCCAGGTTCAATGACAGGCTGATGCGCTCAGGCAACGTGCGAGACCACGACAGGCCAAAGCGCGACTGCGACGGTTCACCCTGGGTCGAATAGCGCGACCAGGTCGCCCCGAATGCGCCCCAATGATCCGTCGAGCCGTTGAGCGAAAACACCAGATGATCGCGACCGGGGGATTCGGCCCGGTGAAGCTCCTGGTTCCAGCCGGTGTCTGACAGCGTGCGAAAATTCCGGCTCTGGCGCACCGCGACCAGGCTCGTCGACAGGTGCTCGGACAGCGGCGCACTGAGCGTCAGTTGCGTCTGGCTGCCCCCCACGCCCCGGGAGCGTTCGTCGGACAGCACCTGTTTCACGCCCAGTGCGTAGCCGCCGGACCACTGCCGTTGCAGGCCCCAGCCTGTCGACAGGTATTCGCTGGCCGCGAGCACACCGGCAGTCAATCGGGTGGCTTGCCCCCAATCCCAGTCCTTGCTGAACGCGGTGAAAGAAGGCGTCTGTCGGTCGTCCGATCCCAGCCGTCGCACGGTGCCCAGCGCAAAGTTGAACCCGCTCGGCCCTGCCCATTGCGCTTCATGGAGACTGGCCGCCGGCACCCGCAAGCGCCGCGCCTGCCCATCCTGTTCGTGGACGGTCACCTCCAGATCAATCTGATTGCTCAGCAGCGGCAGCGCTCGCAGCGTGAACGGCCCACTGGGCACCATGGTGGTATAGATCATGACGCCGTTCTGCCGGACTTCGATGCGGGCCGGCGAATACGCGACGCCCTCCACCTGCCCGCGCGCGCCGTCCTGAGCCATTCGTAATTGCGTGAACGCCCCTTCCGGCAGGATCTGCACACCGGTGAATGGCTCACCGGCAAACAAGGTCGACGCGAGATTCAATTGTCCGACCTGCAGGCTGGCCTCGGCGTCCTCCAGAGTTCGCGCACCGTAGGCATACAGGTGCTCGAACCGCGAGTTATCGGAAGTCGACGTATAGGACTGCCGGCTGCGCAGCACCCACTCCCCGGCATTCAGACCGACTTCCGAGCCCAGGCTTTGAAACCTGTCGTGCCGGCCTTCATGCTGACTGCCAACCATCAGCGCGTCGTAGTTGAAAACGCCGGCCGTACCGCCATGAACGAAGTTATTGGGCGCACGCTCCGGCAACATCAGACTGTCGGTCGGTACCAGCAGGTCAATCAGTTCGCGCCCCGGATCCAGTTGCACGACGGCTTCGGGAAATCCCTCCACCAGCGTCATGCATTGCTCCGGTCGCAGCCTGGCCATCGAGAGTGGCGCACGCACGCCGGCGGCGCTCAGCCATTGGGGGTGCAGGCACAATTCGCCGCGCTCGTTGAACGACACCCGCACACGGCCTCTGGCCTGTCCGTTGACCTCCAGCGCCACGGAGTGCTCGCCTTGGGTGAAGCGCGGCGCCTCACGAAAGTACGCCGCCAAAGCAGGATCGATGCCGCGGTCTCTCAACACGTGGGCGTCGAACTCCAGTGACTCGGTCGCCAGCGCAGTGCCGTTGACCGCGAGCAGTAACGCGCCCCAACGAACGCACAGATTCATCAGCGAGTAACCGGCGCGTCGTAATGGTCGACCGCAAAGCCGTAGGTCGTGGCCGGGAAGATCCTGACCGCCATCGTCTGTGCGGAGTTGTGCAAGGGCAGCTCAGCGTGCAGGCGCTCGCCGGGCAAGATATAGGTCTTTGGCAGATTTACCGAACGGGTGCCCGGCAGAGGCACAATGGTTTTCGCCAGCCGAACCACATAGGGGCTTGGATTGACGACCTGCACACCTGCGGCACCCATTGACCAGGTCAGCCGTTTCCACGGCTCGCGTTCGACCGGCAATCCGGCAGGACGCAATATCACCGGCAGATTCTGGCGTACACCGAGAGTGACCCGCGCTCCGGCGGCATCACTGACCGGGCTGATTCCCTCGAAAATCACCCGCTTCAGGCGCTCGGTCTTCAACGGTTGCCGGTTTTGCAGAATGAATCGCACTTGCTGAATCCCGCCCGGCTCGACACGGGCAATGGGCGGAGTCAAGACCAGCAGCACATCGTCGCTGTCCTCGACGTTCTCAATGGTGGTGTGCAGCAATGAGGGACGCGTATCGGTATTGCGCACGTTCATCACTGCTTCACCCATGCCCTCCTCCACCAACAATACCGGTGTCTGCGGAACCATTCCGGCGGCGTGGGCCAGTGGTATTGAAAACCATGCGAACAGGCACAGCGGTGCCGTCTTGAGAGCAGACTTGAAAGATATGAGCATCGGGATAATCCGTGAAATCCTGGATGCGATCCGGCAGGGGCCAGACCGCGCTCGCATGCGCCAGCCAGTCCCGGTGCCAGAAGAGGCACCGGGCAGCAGCGGTCAGAGGTAGAACATGTCGAACGTCACGGAGCCATCCAGCGGGATGTCGTTGGCAATCGGCAGAGCGTTGCTTGGGCCGATGATCGGCAGCAGGTGCATCGGGAAACCGTGGTGGCGGGCGGCAACCGGGCCGGTCGCGGCGCTGGTGCCCCACGAGTACAACTGCGGCGCATTGCTGACCAGCGTGCTGGTCGGCACACGCCATGCCGGGGCTGCCAGCGTCCGGGTCAGCAGCGTCTGGGCATTGCCGTCGGTCTCCGGGATACCATGACGCAGGGCGAAACCACCAATACGCGTTCCACCGATTTCGCCCAGCCCGTAAAACAGTGCCGGATCACTTTGCCCGGCACCATCACTGATACCGGGCAGCTTGGTGCTGGCGCGGTTGTCGCGCACCGACACCTCGACGGGAGCCGGTGCGTCGCAATTGATGTGCAGCGACACATCGCGACCGGCCAACAGTGTCTGGGTGGTTGGGTTCAGCGTCGCTGCCGAAATCTTGCGCAGATCCACCGTGCTGCCACCGGCAAAGGCCGGAATGCAGGAGGTCGGAATGATGGTGCCGATGACATTCAGGTCAACGCTTTCTGCCATCGCCAATGTTGGCAGCAACGCTGCCGCCAGTACCGCAAGACGGGATGTCTTTTTCATAAGCCGTAATCTTCCATTTGATTGACAGTTCAGTCCCTACAAACCTGGTATGTAAGTAAGCGGGCTGATGATTGCGGCTTATGAGAGATAAATCTGTAGGAAACGGGGGCGCTTAAACAGCGAAATCACGACTGGATTAATAGGTAATTTGTGCGCGGTGGTGGGGTCCTACGCTGCCGTAGCCGAATGTTTCAGTACGCTTGAAAGCGCGCATCGATCTCGAACCGGGTCAGATCGGCAACCCGGGTCTGCACTGACCCGACCCGTCCTTCAAGCTCTAACTCGACGTCCATGCGCTGTCCCTCCAGAGCAACACCCGCCCGCGCTGGAATCAGGCTTTGCCCGGCGGGCCAGACAGCCACACCGGATGCGGCAACCGGTTCAAATCCAAGCCACTGCACAGCCTTGCCATCCACCCGGACAGCCACCACCTGAACCCTCAACGCCCCGGCGCCAAACCGATAGTCCACGGCATCCGCTGCAGGCGCCGCCAAGCCCAGTCGCAGCGGCCCTGTCCGGTCACACTGAACGGTGATCTGCACCCGCCGGCGCCCGAAACTCAACTGGTCATTTTCCAGTGGCTGTTGCAGCAACTGACCGCGCGTCATCGCTCCAAAATCGACGGTAGGCTGCCCCAGCCTGACAGCACAGTCCGATTGCGCCTGCGACTGATCGGCGATAAGCACGGTACCGAGCAATGCCAGACCGATCGTGCCGGTATTCAAACGATGCATGGTGACTGACTCCTTAAACCGCGTGACAGGTGGCTTGCGCCGTTTCGTACAGCGATTGCGTGTCGGGTTGCTCGCCGATGTCGTAGGACAGCCGGCAGCGACTGCCATCGGGCAGCACCGCATGCAAAATCGTGTCCGGCCGGACATCGGGCAAAAAGATCGTGCCGGCTTCCAGTACGTTGGTGATGTACTGCCCCTGCGCGTCGAAAACCGCTCCACCCTTGCGCAGAAGAACGTTGTCGGGGGTACGCGCCTGTAACAGCAGGCGCCGCGTGGTGACCATGTCGAATGCAAGTTTCGCTACCGCACCACGCCCGGCTTCGACTTCCTGGTAAGCGTTGTGCACATCGACATTGCGCCCCAGGCTGGCCGTGTCGAGTTCGACCCGGCCTTTGCTGTACGCCGGCAGACTCGCCGCCACGGCGTGCCCGGAATAATCGGTCCAGACAGGACCACGCGGAGTGTTCAGCTTGACGCCGGCAGCGTCGCCGGCCTTGAGCAAGGCGAAGGTTTCACGCAGGGGATAGGGCGACAGGGTCACGCCCTCACCGTGGATCAGCGCACCGCCGCGCAGGCCGATGTCATAGTTCTGGTTACCGGCCCCGCTGCGGGAATAGCCCATGTCCATCTGACTGTAGCGGGGCAACAGATTGACCCGCCCGTTGAACCCGGCACTACCGTTTTCCGGCCGTTCGGCGCCGATGCTATAGGCCAGGGTATCGCTGAGCTGTTCATTGAAACGCAGGCCGCTGCGGGTGCCGCCCACGTCGTCGTTGCGCGCATAGCCACGCAACGTCTGCCGCGCACCCAATGGCAGACTCACACTCAGATAAGCCGCTGTGCCGCGCGCATCGTCCGGCGTGCCGGCAACATCGCGCTCAACCGACAATGTCACATTGGCCCGTCGAAGGCCCTGCGACCAGGCCAGAGCGACTCTTGAAGTGGCCGTCCCGTCAAACAGGGAGAACCGTGAATAGCTGCCGGAGAGGCCGCCGTACATCGGACTGCTGGTGCTGAGGTTGGCCGTCAGTTGATTGCGTACCCGTTGAAACGGCTGATCCTTGTGCGAGTCCCAGGTGGTATCCGACAGCGTGCGGAAACCCTGGGTCTGTTGGGTCAGCGCAACACTTGCCGACAGTCGTTCATTCAAATGACCGCTGGCCGTCCACTGCAACTGAGTGCCGGATACGCCCTGATCCTGCGCCCGGGAAATCACCTGTCGGCCACCAAGTACCAGCCGATCGCCGACGCTGCCTTGCATCGCCCAACCCACCGACTCATAGCCTGTACCGAGCATGGTGCCGGCCGTGACCTGCCCGCGCGCGCCCAGCCGCCAGTCCTTGCTGGCAGCGGCGAAGGACGGCGCATCACGATCGTCACCGGCGTAGCGTCGCACCTGGCCGACCGCCAGCCCATAACCGGCCGCCCGCCCCGTCATCCCGCCACGCAGTTGCGTCGCCGGCACAATGAAGCGCCGCTGCTGCCCGTCCTCTTCATGCACCGTCACTTCCAGATCCACGCTCTGACTGAGCAACGGCAAACCGACCAGAGTGAACGGGCCACCGGGCACCACCGTGGTGTAGATCAGCGCACCGTTCTGTGTCACTTCGATCCGCGCGGCGGAATAGGCAATGCCTTCAACCCGCGCACCGGAGCTGTCATCATCCAGCGCCATCAAGGCAAGTTCCGGCTGCACCTGAAAGCCGTTGAAGGCCTCGCCGGAAAACAACGGGGAAATCATGTTCAACTGACCCAGTTGCAGGTTGGCCTGATAGCGCTCCGAGGTGTGCGAGGCATAGGCATACAGGTGCTCGAGGCGATCCTGACCGGCGAACTCGCTGTACACCTGACGACTGCGAAACGACCAGTCCGCCGCATTCAGGCCCAGCTCAGCGTTCAAGTTCCGGTACTGCGATGACTGGCCGGCGAAACGGCTGCCAAGCAACAAGGCATCGTAGTTGAACAGGCCTGCCGTACCACCGTTCAGGAAAGTGCGACGGGCCGGGCGATCGGGCAACAGCACAGCGGAGGGCAACAGCAGGGCAATGTGTTCCTGCGACGGATCGGCTTGCACCACAGCGTCAGGAAAGTACCGGGCGAACAGTTCGCATCCCGATCCACCCGCCGACTCAACATGATCCACTGCCCTGATATCGCCCCGCTCCAGCAGTGACGGCGTGAAACACAATTCGCCTTCGGCATCGAACGTGACCTGCACCCGTCCCTTGGGAACTCCGTTGACCGACAGGGTGACGGCCTGCACGCCCTCGCGAAAGCGCGGCGCCTGGCTGAAGTACTCGGCCAGGCGCGGATCCAGCCCGCGAGATTTCAGTACATCCTGATTGAACTGCACGGACACACGCTCGGCACTATTGACGACAGGAGCGGCGCCAAAAACGACGATCAGCGCCGCGCCGACCAGATAACGTCGATGCATCAATCCGTTACCAGCGGAGCGTCGAAATGCGCAATGGCGAAACCGTAAGTGGTCACTGGAAACAGTCGCACCTGGAGCGGCAAATGACTCGGCTCGGCCATCCCGCTCAAGGTCAGCTGTTCGCCGGGCAACACATAGGTGCGCCCCAGATCCATCTCCTTGCCACCCGGCAACAACATCACCGAATGGCCCAGTCGCACAACATACGGGCTGGGATTGCGCACCTTTACCTCAGTGCCCTGACGTGACCAGACCAGATGTTTCCAGGGCTCACGGTCGACCGGCAGCCTTGCCGGGCGCAGAATCGCCGGGATGTTCTGGCGCACACTCAGGCTGACCTGCGCCTTGCCTGTCGAGTCCTGCGGCGCGATCCCTTCGAACACCAAACGCTTGAGACGCTCGGTCTTCAGCGGTTCAGCGCTGCGCAAAATGAATCGCACACGCTGGGTGGCTCCGGGCTCGACCCGGGCGACCGGCGGCGTCAGAAGCAGCAAGGGTTCGGTGTCTTGCGGCACATCCTCGACAGAGGTATGCAGCAGCGCCGGATGAGGCTCGCTGTTGAACACATTGATCCCCGCCTCGCCCAGCCCTTCATCGAGCACCAGCACCGGCGTTTCGGGAACCATCCCCGCCGCCCGGATCGACCCGGGCCACAATAAGAACACCAGCAGTACACGGGTGATGGCGTTGCGTGTGAACGCGTTCATGTCGTTGTCCACAGGCGAGCGCGCAGCCGGCAGCAACGCCGGGCCACGAGCCAGCCGATCAGGTTGATTGGAAATGACAGGCCACGCCTGTCGAGAGTCACTGCAAAGCCTTGTTGTGCCTCAAGCCCGGCACAATCGCGCGCCCCTTCAGAGGTAAAGCAACTCGAACGTAGCCGACCCGTTCAGTGCGAACTCGGATGTGATGGGCAGGCTTGCCGAGGGGCCGATCACGGGGACCAGAGTCATGGGAAACGTATGCACGGTGCCCGGTGTCGGGCCGGCAGCCAGCGACCTCCCCCACGAGTACCGAAGATTGCCGCCTTCGGTGTTTTTCCCGACCAGCGTTGCCGTTTCAGGAGTGTCCCAGTTGGCCATTTCTCCTTGCTTATACAGGATCATCGACGGCTGCCCGTCGACGGTCGGTGTGCCGAATCGCAGACCGTAGCCACCGATCTTCGCCCCGGCGACTTCACCGATTCCGTAGATGTACATGGCCCAGTCGGAGCCATCGACGACAATTCCGGGCAGCCGGGTATGGGTCTGGTTATCATGCACCTTGATCGCCATGGGGGCGGCTGCGGAGCAACTGACATTCAACGTTATGTTGCGGTTTTGAAGTTCGGTCTGCCGATCCCGGTTCAGAGAACCGGCGGGGATGTCTCCCAGATCAACCGTATTGCCGCCAGTGAAGGCCGGTGTACACGAGGTCGGAATAATGGTGCCCGTGATCGTCAGATCCGCGCTATCGGCCATGACCCCTGCCGGTAGCAGGGCACTTGCGACAGCAATTGCACGAAAGGTCTTGCGCATGAAAATTCTCACTCCATAAGAATCGAAAGATGACAGCCAGCTACGCGTCTTCTACTGAAAGAAAGGAAAATTCCTGTTTCAAAATCAGCGTTGTCATTATTCCAATTGCCTCCCGGCAGTGATGTAAGGCGAGAGCGCGATTCGCACTGGAAAAATCGCTGCCGGGCGTAGCTGATGTGAGCCGGAAAAATCGCCGATCTGTTTAAAAACGCTCCCCCTGCCGACAGCACCAGGCTACACGCGGCTCTGCGCCGTGAGTCGGATTGACCGGACGCGCACGCGCGGGCAACACCCGGCGCCTGTCGTGCCATACTCCTGACCTCGCCACCCATCCGGAACGATCCGACTTGAGCTCCAGACACACTCTGCCGTTTGCCCTGTTGTTCGTCCTGTTGCTCGGCGGTTGCGCTTCGCTGGATGTTCCCCGGGAACCGAGTCAGGCCTTGCCAGCGAACGAATCGGCATTCGGCCGTTCAATTCAGGCGCAGGCAGCGCCCTACAAGGGCCAGTCCGGCTTCCGTCTGCTGTCCAACAGCACCGAAGCCTTCACCGCCCGCGCCGAGCTGATCCGCAACGCACAAAGCAGCCTCGACTTGCAGTACTACATCGTCCATGACGGCATCAGCACGCGAATGCTGGTGGAAGAAGTATTGAAGGCTGCCGATCGTGGCGTGCGGGTGCGTATCTTGCTGGACGACACCACCAGCGACGGTCTCGACCTGATCATCGCGACCCTGGCAGCGCACCCGCAGATCCAGATCCGTCTGTTCAATCCGCTGCATCTGGGGCGCAGCACCGGCGTGACCCGGGCGGCCGGGCGGCTGTTCAACCTGTCGCTGCAACATCGGCGGATGCACAACAAGTTGTGGCTGGCAGACAACAGCGCGGCTATCGTCGGCGGGCGCAATCTGGGCGATGAATACTTCGATGCCGAACCCAACCTGAATTTCACCGACATCGACATGCTCAGTGTCGGGCCGGTCGCCGAGCAGCTCGGGCACAGCTTCGACCAGTACTGGAACAGCGCCCTGAGCAAGCCGATCGACGAATTCCTCTCCAGCAAACCCACGTCAAAAGACCTGCAGAACACCCGAACGCGCCTGGAAGAATCCCTGGAAGAAACCCGCAAACAGAATCACGCGCTGTATCAGCAGTTGATGACCTACCGCACCGATCCGCGCATGGACATCTGGCGCAAAGAGCTGATCTGGGCCTGGAACCAGGCGTTGTGGGATGCGCCGAGCAAGGTGTTGGCCAAGGGTGAACCCGATTCGCAGCTGCTGCTGACGACCCAACTGGCACCGGAGCTGACCGGCGTCAGCCAGGAACTGGTGATGATTTCTGCCTATTTCGTGCCAGGGCAGCCGGGGCTGGTCTACCTGACCGGACGCGCTGATGCGGGCGTGTCAGTGAGCCTGCTGACCAACTCGCTGGAAGCCACAGACGTGCCGGCGGTACACGGCGGTTATGCGCCGTATCGCAAGGCGCTTCTGGAACATGGCGTGAAGCTCTACGAACTGCGGCGCCAGCCTGGGGACAACTACGGTAGCGGCCCGCACTTGTTTTACAGCAAGTCCTATCGCGGTTCGGACTCGAGCCTGCACAGCAAGGCGATGATCTTCGACGGAAAAAAATCGTTCGTCGGCTCGTTCAATTTCGACCCGCGCTCGGTGCTGTGGAACACCGAGGTCGGAGTGCTGGTGGACAGTCCCGAACTGGCAGCCCATGTGCGCGAACTGGCTTTGCAGGGCATGGCGCCGGCGCTGAGCTACGAAGCGAAACTGCAGGACGGAAAAGTGGTGTGGGTCACCGAGGACAACGGCCAGATGCATACGCTGACCAAAGAACCCGGGAGTTGGTGGCGGCGCTTCAATGCGTGGTTCAGCACCACGGTGGGACTGGAGCGGATGCTGTAGCAGCCCGCTCCAGGCAGATCATCAGGCGGGCTCCGGCACCTTGCCGAACGCCCCTTGCCGCGACAGCAGAATCACCAGCCCGAACGCCCCGGCCGCCATCAGCCACGGCAACGCGTGCCCGCTGATCCACTGACTGCCCGCCCCCGCCAACAACGGGCCGATCAGACAACCGACGCCCCACAGCTGCGCCACATGCGCGTTGGCTCGCACCAGCGCGTCGTCGCGGTAACGCTCGCCGATCAGGATCAACGACAGGGTGAACAGCCCCCCGGCGCTGGCGCCGAACAGCACCCACAGCGGCCAGATCAGCAAGGTGTCGAGCAGCATCGGGATCGCCAGACTCGACAGCATCAGCACCACGGCGCAGCCGGTGAATAAAGTCCGGCGCGACAGGTAGTCGGCCAATGCGCCGATGGGCAATTGCAGCAGCGCATCGCCCACCACCACGGTGCTGACCATCGCCAGGGCGATTTCGGCGGTAAAGCCCTGTTGCAGGCAATACACCGGCAACAGCGTCAGGATCATCGCTTCGAACGCGGCAAACAGTGACACCGCCCAGGCGATTGCCGGCAGTTCGCGCGCGAACCCCCACAGATCGCCGAAGGTCACGCTGCTGGCCTCGCTGCTCGGCGCGCCGCTGCGACCCAGCAGCAGAAACGGCGAAGCGATCAGCAGACCGACACCCACCCAGAAACCATAATCGTGATCGGTGCCGAGCGCGCCCAGCAGCAATGGACCGGACAGCTGGCTCAACGCATAACTGCTGCCATACAGGGCCACCAATCGGCCGCGCCAGTGCTCGACAACCAGCTGATTGATCCAGCTCTCACCGAGGATAAACACGATGGTCAGGACCACGCCGATCATCAGGCGCAGCACCAGCCAGATCGGGTAGCTCGGCAGCAGCGCCAGCAGGCCGATGGACAATGCCCCGCCCCACAGGCAAAGACGCATCAGGTTCGCCGTGCCGAAGCGCGCGGCCAGATGGCTGGAAATCTTCGCCCCCAGCAACACGCCAATGGCCGGCATCGCCGCCATCACGCCGATGGCGAACGAGCCGTAACCCCAGCCCTCCAGGCGCAACGACACCAGCGGCATGCTGACCCCCAGGGCCAGGCCAACACTCAAGACAGACGCCAACACGGCGAAATACGTCGCCCAACGCATGGTCCACGCTCCTGTGGATAATTTTTATATGCACCACAAAACACTGTGGGAGCGAGCTTGCTCGCGATAACGGTTTCACATTCAGCCGATGTGCTGACTGATACACCGTTTTCGCGAGCAAGCTCGCTCCCACAGGGATCTTTGTACCGTTCGGGAGCCCGCGTCGGCAGGCTCCCTCAACGGTTTACAGCTTGATCCAGGTCGCCTTCAGCTCGGTGTATTTGTCGAACGCGTGCAGCGACTTGTCGCGACCGTTGCCCGACTGCTTGAAGCCGCCGAACGGTGCGGTCATATCGCCGCCATCGTATTGGTTGACCCACACGCTGCCGGCACGCAGGGCCTTGGCGGTCAGGTGTGCCTTGGAAATGTCCTGAGTCCACACCGCTGCCGCCAGGCCGTAAGGTGTGTCGTTGGCGATGTTGATCGCCTCCTCGGCCGTGTCGAAGGCGATGACCGACAACACCGGGCCGAAGATTTCTTCCTGGGCAATCTTCATTGCGTTGCTCACGCCGTCGAAAATCGTCGGCTCGACGTAGGTGCCGCCGGTTTCCTGAAGAATGCGCTTGCCGCCGGCCACCAGTTTGGCGCCATCGGTGTGGCCCGACTCGATGTAGGACAGCACGGTGTTCATCTGCTGGGTGTCGACCAGCGCGCCAACGTTGGTGGCCGGATCCAGCGGGTTGCCCGGTTTCCAGGTTTTCAGCGCTTCGATGACCATCGGCAGGAATTTGTCCTTGATCGAACGCTCGACCAGCAGACGCGAACCGGCGGTGCAGACTTCGCCCTGGTTGAAGGCGATGGCGCTGGCGGCGGATTCGGCGGCGGCTTGCAGGTCCGGTGCATCGGCAAACACGATGTTCGGGCTCTTGCCACCGGCTTCCAGCCAGACGCGTTTCATGTTCGATTCGCCGGAATAGATCATCAATTGCTTGGCGATCTTGGTCGAACCGGTGAACACCAGGGTGTCGACATCATTGTGCAGCGCGAGCGCCTTGCCGACGGTGTGGCCGTAGCCCGGCAGCACGTTCAGCACGCCTTTCGGAATACCGGCCTCGACCGCCAGTTTGGCGATGCGGATGGCGGTCAGCGGGGATTTTTCCGACGGCTTGAGGATCACCGAATTACCGGTCGACAGGGCCGGACCGAGTTTCCAGCAGGCCATCATCAGCGGGAAGTTCCACGGCACGATGGCGCCAACCACGCCGACTGGCTCACGGGTCACCAGACCCAGTTGATCGTGCGGCGTAGCGGCGACTTCGTCGTAGATCTTGTCGATCGCTTCACCGCTCCAGCTCAACGCTTGCGCGGCGCCCGGCACGTCGATGTACAGCGAATCGCTGATCGGCTTGCCCATGTCGAGGGTTTCGAGCAGGGCCAGTTCTTCGGCGTGCTGCTTGAGCAGGCCGGCGAAACGGATCATGGTGGCTTTGCGTTTGGTCGGCGCCAGGCGCGACCAGACACCGGAATTGAACGTGGCGCGGGCGTTTTCCACGGCGCGCTGGGCGTCGGCGGCGTCACAGCTGGCGATCTTGCCCAGCAGACGGCCATCGACCGGGCTGATGCACTCGAAGGTCTCGCCGGAGACGGCATCGGTGTACTCGCCATTGAGGTAGGCGCGGCCTTCGATTTTCAGGTCGCGGGCGCGTTGTTCCCAGTCGGCACGAGTCAGGGTGGTCATTCGAGTGTCCTCCTCTTGTTCAATACGAGCGCCGCGATCGTCGCGGTCGTCCTCAGGAATACTGCCCGGCCAGCCTGCTTTTCGGCCCAAGGCATCCGCCACCCTAAACCAGCGGCCGGGGTTGTTTCAATATATTTGACATAAGCTCGCCATACGGCCTTGCGGCGTTCAATTTAATCAACATAGACTTTGGCCCTTTCACGCCATCGCGCCGTCATCACGGGAGAAAACAACAATGAACATCCAGAACGTCGTCGACATCAGCCTGACCACAACCGAAGCCGAACGCTATCGCCCGGACCCGGCCAAAGTACTCAAGGGCGATCCCGAGCAGGCGGTGTTCAATCAATACGACAGCCCTTGCGGGCAAATGGGCGTCGGCGTGTGGGAAGGTGCGGTCGGTCAGTGGACGGTGAACTACACCGAACACGAATACTGCGAAATCCTGCAGGGCGTTTCGGTGCTGCGTGACGGCGAAGGCAATGCCAAGACCCTGCGTGTCGGTGATCGCTTCGTGATTCCGGCCGGTTTCCGTGGCACCTGGGAAGTGCTGGAAGCTTGCCGCAAGGTCTATGTGATCTTCGAACAGAAGGCCTGAAATTTTCGTCGGCTGCCCCGGCCCTATCGCTGGCAAGCCAGCTCCCACAGGGGTAATTGGCGTTCACAAGATTTGTGCACACCGCTGAAATTGTGGGAGCTGGCTTGCCAGCGATGAGGCCCGCACAGGCACCCCGGAATCCGGGGCAACAAAAAAGGCCCGTATCGTGAGATACGGGCCTTTTTTGTAAGTCGGGAAAAATCAATTACTTGATTTTGCCTTCCTTGTAGATCACGTGCTTGCGAACAACCGGATCATATTTCTTGATCTCGATTTTGTCCGGGGTAGTACGCTTGTTCTTGTCGGTAGTGTAGAAGTGACCAGTACCGGCGCTCGAGATCAAACGAATCAATTCACGCATGATTAGCTCCCTTAAACCTTGCCGTCGCGACGCAGCTCGGCCAGCACAACGCTGATGCCACGCTTGTCGATGATACGCATGCCTTTGGCGGAAACGCGCAGGCGTACGAAACGTTTCTCTTCTTCAACCCAGAAGCGGTGATGCTGCAGGTTCGGCAGGAAACGACGACGGGTTTTGTTGTTTGCGTGGGAAATGTTGTTCCCAGTCACCGGACCCTTACCGGTAACTTGACATACTCTAGACATGCCTCAGCCCTCTAAAACCACATGCCCAACCCGGCATGGGTTGGCCGCTTAATCTCTAGTCATTGTGGCGCCAGGCGCCGCGATTCTTTAGAGGTCTTACCGGCTACACCTACAAGCGAAGGAACCGGGCCCCTAGAAAAGAGCGCTGCTTTATACCAGAAAGACCACGGAGCAACAACTTTCCGTGTGCAAAGAATGGCTAAAAAGCCGCTTTTCCCGGCCGCAAGCGCCTTGGACAAAGGCTGCCGGCAATTTTTACCATTCGTCGAAGAAAACCGATCATGCCCGCTATCGAGACTTTTCCCGCCGCCTCTTCCGACAAATCCTCAGCCGCGCAGCCCCGAAAATGCAAAAAGGGGATAGTCATTTGCAATCGCGACCACTAGGGTAGGCCTTTTCCAGACTGCACTTGCAGATGGGCCTTCGATCTGTAAAGGAAGCCGACCATGCGCCTCGCTGCCCTCCCCCTGCTCTTCGCCCCGCTGTTACTGAGTCCACTGGCCCAGGCCGCCGCCCTGAGCGTCTGCACCGAGGCCAGCCCCGAAGGCTTCGACGTGGTGCAGTACAACTCGCTGACCACCACCAACGCCTCGGCGGACGTGCTGATGAACCGTCTGGTGGACTTCGACACCGCCAGCGGCAAGGTGGTCCCGAGCCTGGCCGACAGCTGGGAAGTCAGCACCGATGGCCTGAGCTATGTTTTCAAATTGCACCCGCAGGTGAAATTTCACACGACCGACTACTTCAAACCGACCCGTGAGTTGACCGCCGAAGACGTCAAATTCAGCTTCGACCGCATGCTCGATCCGGCCAACCCGTGGCACAAGGTCGCCCAGAGCGGCTTCCCCCACGCTCAGTCGATGCAGTTGCCGAGCCTGATCAAGAAGATCGATGCACTGGATCCGCTGACCGTGCGCTTCACCCTCGATCACCCGGACTCGACGTTCCTGGCGACCCTGAGCATGGGTTTCGCCTCCATTTATTCTGCTGAATACGCCGACAAGCTGCTGAAGGCCGATGCCACCGACAAGCTCAACAGCCAGCCGGTCGGCACCGGCCCGTTCGTGTTCAACCGATTCCAGAAAGATGCGTCGATCCGCTACAAGGCCAACCCGGATTACTTCCGTGGCAAGCCTGCGGTGGACCCGCTGATCTTCGCCATCACCCCGGACGCCAACGTGCGTCTGCAAAAGCTGCGGCGTAACGAGTGCCAGATTGCCCTGTCGCCAAAACCACTGGACGTACAGGCCGCGAAGCAGGAGCCGACGCTGAAAGTCGAAAAGACCGACGCGTTCATGACCGCATTCGTCGGCATCAACAGCCAGCATCCGCCACTGGACAAGCCGGAAGTGCGCCAAGCGATCAACCTCGCCTTCGACAAGGCCAACTACCTGAAAGCTGTGTTCGAAGACACCGCCGAAGCCGCCAACGGCCCTTACCCGCCAAACACCTGGAGCTACGCGAAGAATCTGCCCGGATATGCCCACGACGTGGACAAGGCCAAGGCTTTGCTGGCCAAGGCCGGGCTGAAGGACGGTTTCCAGACCACCATCTGGACGCGCCCGTCCGGCAGCCTGCTGAATCCAAACCCGAGCCTCGGCGCTCAATTGCTGCAATCGGACCTGGCGGAGATCGGCATTCAGGCGGAAATCCGTGTGATCGAATGGGGCGAGCTGATCCGTCGCGCCAAGGCTGGCGAGCATGATCTGCTGTTCATGGGCTGGGCCGGCGACAACGGCGACCCGGACAACTTCCTCACCCCGCAGTTTTCCTGCGCGGCGGTGAAGTCCGGCACCAACTTCGCCCGCTACTGCAACGCCGATCTGGACAAGCTGATCAGCGCCGGCAAGACCACCAGCGAACAAGGTGTGCGCACCAAGCTGTACGAGCAGGCGCAGGCGCAGATTCAGCAGCAGGCGCTGTGGCTGCCGCTGGCGCATCCGACGGCGTATGCGCTGACGCGCAAGGACGTGCAGGGTTACTCCGTCTCCCCGTTCGGACGGCAGGACTACTCCAGGGTCACCCTGAAGTAGCCCGCAACAACCCAAAACCTGTGGGAGCGAGCTTGCTCGCGAATGCAGTCTGTCAGTTACCGGATGAGGCGGCTGACACAACGCTATCGCGAGCAAGCTCGCTCCCACAGGGATATGGCATCACCCTCACATCCAGCCACACTCCGCCATCGACAGCGGTTCGCCGTCACCGACGATGAAGTGATCGAGCACCCGCACATCGATCAACTCCAAAGCCTTCTGCAAGCGCTTGGTCAATAATCGATCAGCCTGACTGGGATCGGAGTTTCCCGACGGATGGTTGTGGCACAGGATGACCGCCGCCGCGTTGTTGGCCAGGGATCGCTTCACCACTTCCCGGGGATGGACGGCGGTGTTGTCGATCGAGCCGCGAAATAACGCTTCGAAGGTCAGCACCTGATGTTTGGAATCCAGAAACAGGCAACCGAAAACCTCGTGCGGCTCGTGGCGCAGCATGGCTTTGAGGTAATCACGAACCACTTGTGGGTTTTCCAGCGCCGTTTTTTGCCGCATGCGCTCGGCCAGATGTCGCCGCCCCATCTCCAGCACAGCTTGCAGCTGGGCAAACTTCGCCGGCCCGAGGCCCAACTGCTCGCTGAACGCTCCGAGATCAGCTTCAAGCAACGCACGCAGACTGCCGAACTGACTCAACAAGTGTCGCGCCAGATCCACCGCGCTTTTACCGGATACGCCGGTTCGTAGAAAAATCGCCAGCAATTCGGCATCGGAAAGACTCCCCGAGCCCTGTTCCAACAGCTTCTCCCGCGGCCTTTCCGCCGCCGGCCAATCGCGAATACTCATACACCTTCCTTGTCTGTGGGCGCCGCTGTTCCGTAGCGGTCGCTGTGATATCGTAGCCCATCTTTTTTGCGGGCGAATTCACCCTGGGGAGGGGGTTTCGCCACGTATGTCACCAACGAAATGAAAGGCAGACCTATGCAGCGGCTGTATCGGAAACGCATCGTTCTGGGCGTCGGCGGCGGCATTGCTGCCTACAAGAGCGCCGACCTTGTGCGCCGCCTGATCGATCAGGGCGCCGAAGTGCGCGTGGTCATGACCCGTGGCGGCAGCGAATTCATCACCCCGCTGACCATGCAGGCGCTGTCCGGCCACCCGGTTCACCTGGATTTGCTCGACCCGGCTGCCGAAGCGGCGATGGGCCACATCGAACTGGCCAAATGGGCCGATCTGGTGCTGATTGCCCCGGCCACCGCCGACCTGCTCGCCCGTCTGGCCCAAGGCATTGCCAACGACCTGCTGACCACATTGGTGCTGGCCACCGACGCCATCGTCGCTGTCGCCCCGGCCATGAACCAGGCCATGTGGCGCGATCCGGCGACCCAGGCCAACCTGCAACTCCTTGAAAGCCGTGGCCTGAAGACCTTCGGCCCGGCCTCTGGCAGCCAGGCCTGCGGCGACGTCGGCATGGGCCGCATGATGGAAGCCACCGACCTGGCCCAGCTCGCGGCGGACTGCTTCCAGCGTCAGGCGCTGACCGGCAAGCATGTGGTCATCACCGCCGGCCCGACCCAGGAAAACATCGACCCGGTGCGCTACATCACCAACCACAGCTCCGGCAAAATGGGCTTCGCCCTGGCGGAAGCGGCGGTGGAGGCCGGCGCCCGCGTGACCCTGATCAGCGGCCCGGTGCACCTGCCGACGCCGGATCGCGTCACCCGGATCGACGTGGTCAGCGCCCGCGACATGCTCGCCGCGTGCGAAGCCGCGATCCCTTGCGACATCTTCATCGCCTCGGCAGCGGTTGCGGACTACCGTCCGGAAGTCGTCGCCCCGCAAAAATTGAAGAAAGACCCTACGAGCGGCGACGGCTTCGTCCTGCAAATGGTGCGCAACCCGGACATCCTGGCCACCATCGCAACCCGCCCCGACCGTCCGTTCAGTGTCGGCTTCGCCGCCGAGACCGAACATCTGCTCGACTACGCTGCACGCAAGCTGAAGGACAAGAATCTCGACCTGATCGTCGCCAACGACGTCGCCAACCCGAGCATTGGTTTCAACAGCGAAGAAAACGCCTGCAGCGTCATCGACCGTGGGCTGCACGCCACGGTTTTCGCCCAGACCAGCAAGAGCAAGATCGCTCGCCAACTGGTCACTTTTATCGCCGAACGTCTGAACCAGGTTTAATTTACATGCACGCTTTGCAAGCCAAGATCCTCGACCCACGCATCGGTACCGAATTCCCGCTGCCGCAATACGCCACACCGGGCTCCGCCGGCCTCGACCTGCGCGCCATGCTGCAAGAGGACATCGTGATCAAGCCGGGTGAAACCGTGCTGATCCCGACCGGGCTGTCGGTCTACATCGGCGACCCGAACCTCGCCGCACTGATCCTGCCGCGCTCGGGCATGGGCCATAAGCACGGCATCGTGCTGGGCAACCTCGTCGGCCTGATCGACTCCGACTACCAGGGCCCGCTGATGGTGTCCTGCTGGAACCGTGGCCAGACCGAATTCACCATGCCGGTCGGCGAGCGTCTGGCGCAGCTGGTGCTGGTGCCGGTGGTGCAGGCGCATTTTGAAATGGTCGAAGAGTTCGTCGAGACCGAACGCGGCGCTGGCGGTTTCGGCCATTCCGGCACCAAGTGATTGGTTTGTGGCGAGGGAGCCTGCTCTCTCGCCATAAAAATACGCAGATTCATCTGGAAGCTTTACCGCTGAAAATCAAGGCATTGACTGGCCAAAGCCACGCCGCACAAGGCGTCATGGCCCTTTCACACCACGAACTCTCTGTGAAAACCGCCGTCATACCCTTCAGTTTGAGCTTGCCGTCGAATGAGTCGTCGGTGTGTCCAGCCACTTTCGAGATGGAGCATTTTCGCAGATGAGCACCCCCGCCCAAGTCGCCCCGAAGCTTCCCGACAGCATCTTCCGCGCCTACGACATTCGCGGCACCGTGCCGGAATTCCTCAATGCCGAAACCGCCTACTGGATCGGCCGCGCCATCGGCTCCCAAAGCCTGGCCCAGGGCGAACCGAACGTGTCCGTCGGCCGTGACGGCCGTCTGTCCGGCCCGGAACTGGTTGCCGAACTGATCCGTGGCATCGCCGAAAGCGGCTGCCACGTCAGCGACGTCGGCCTGGTGCCGACGCCTGCGCTGTATTACGCCGCCAACGTGCTGGCCGGCAAATCCGGCGTGATGCTCACCGGCAGCCACAACCCGTCGAACTACAACGGTTTCAAGATCGTGATCGCCGGCGACACCCTCGCCAACGAACAGATCCAGGCCCTGCACGAGCGCCTCAAGACCGGCAACCTGAGCAGCGGCACGGGCAGCGTGACCCAGGTCGAGATCCTAGACCGCTACACCACCGAAATCGTCCAGGACATCAAACTGGCCCGGCGCCTGAAAGTCGTGGTCGACTGCGGTAACGGTGCGGCCGGCGTGATCGCCCCGCAACTGATCGAAGCGCTGAACTGCGAAGTCATCCCGCTATTCTGCGAAGTCGACGGCAACTTCCCGAACCATCACCCGGATCCGGGCAAGCCTGAAAACCTCGTCGACCTGATCGCCAAGGTCAAGGAAACCAACGCAGACATCGGCCTGGCCTTCGACGGCGACGGTGACCGCGTCGGTGTGGTGACCAACACCGGCACCATCGTCTTCCCGGATCGCCTGCTGATGCTGTTCGCCCGTGACGTGGTGGCGCGCAACCCGGACGCGGAGATCATCTTCGACGTCAAATGCACCCGTCGCCTGATCCCGCTGATCAAGGAATATGGCGGTCGGCCGCTAATGTGGAAGACCGGTCACTCGTTGATCAAAAAGAAAATGAAACAGTCCGGCGCACTGTTGGCCGGCGAAATGAGCGGGCACATTTTCTTCAAGGAACGCTGGTTCGGTTTCGACGACGGCATTTACAGCGCCGCACGGCTGCTGGAAATCCTCAGCAAGGAAAAATCTTCGGCCGAGGAGCTGTTCGCCACCTTCCCGAACGATATTTCCACGCCGGAAATCAATATCCATGTGACCGAAGAGAGCAAATTCAGCATCATTGATGCACTGCACGATGCGCAGTGGGGCCCAGGCGCCGACCTGACCACCATTGACGGCGTGCGGGTCGATTACGCCAAAGGCTGGGGCCTGGTGCGCGCGTCCAACACCACACCGGTGCTGGTGTTGCGCTTCGAGGCCGATGACGAGGCTGAATTGCAGCGCATCAAGGCTGTGTTCCATGCCCAACTGAAACGCGTTGCACCTGATCTCCAACTACCGTTCTGATTGCTGATTCACCCGGAGCCCTGAATGACCCTCGAACGCGATGCCGCCGCCAACACTGCCAAGGTCCTGTCCGAAGCGCTGCCTTACATCCGCCGATACGTCGGCAAGACCCTGGTGATCAAATACGGCGGCAACGCGATGGAAAGCGAGGAGCTGAAGACCGGCTTCGCCCGCGACATCGTCTTGATGAAAGCCGTGGGTATCAACCCGGTCGTGGTTCACGGCGGCGGCCCGCAGATCGGTGATCTGCTCAAGCGCCTGTCGATCGAGAGCCATTTCGTCGACGGCATGCGCGTCACCGACGCCGCGACCATGGACGTGGTGGAAATGGTCCTCGGCGGCCAGGTCAACAAAAGCATCGTCAACCTGATCAACCGTCACGGTGGCAGCGCAATCGGCCTGACCGGTAAAGACGCCGGGCTGATTCGCGCGAAGAAGCTCACCGTCACCCGCCAGACCCCGGAAATGACCCAGCCGGAAATCATCGACATCGGCCATGTGGGCGAAGTGGTCGGAATCAACACCGAACTGCTGAACCTGCTGGTCAAAGGCAACTTCATCCCGGTGATCGCGCCGATCGGCGTGGGTGAAAACGGCGAGTCGTACAACATCAACGCTGACCTGGTGGCTGGCAAGGTTGCCGAAGCGCTGAAAGCCGAGAAGCTGATGCTGCTGACCAACATCGCCGGTCTGATGGACAAGTCGGGCACCGTGCTGACCGGACTGAGCACCCAGCAGGTCGACGACCTGATCGCCGACGGCACCATCTACGGCGGCATGCTGCCGAAGATCCGCTGCGCGCTGGAAGCGGTTCAGGGCGGCGTGGGCAGCTCGCTGATCATCGACGGCCGTGTACCGAACGCGATCCTGCTGGAAATCTTCACCGACACCGGTGTGGGTACGCTGATCAGCAATCGCAAGCGCCCATAAGCGATCGCGTAAACAAAAAGACCCCGCTCAGCCTGACTGAGCGGGGTCTTTTTTTGCCCTGAAGAAACGATCAGACGCCGAACTGGGCGCGATAGGCTTCAACGGCTGGCAGGTGCTGCTTGAGCTGCGGGTCGTCAGCCAGGAATTCCAGCACCTGGTTCAGCGACACGATGCTGATGACCGGGATGCCGAAATCACGCTCGACTTCCTGAATCGCCGACAGCTCACCGTTGCCGCGCTCCTGGCGGTTCAGGGCGATCAGCACGCCGGCAGCCTTGGCGCCGTCCTGGGAAGCGATGATCTGCATCACTTCACGGATCGCGGTGCCGGCGGTGATCACGTCGTCGATGATCAGCACTTCACCAGTCAGCGGCGCGCCGACCAGGCTGCCGCCCTCGCCGTGAGCCTTGGCTTCCTTGCGGTTGAAGCACCATGGCAGGTCACGGTTATGGTGCTCGGCCAGCGCCACGGCCGTGGTCGCTGCCAGCGGGATGCCTTTGTAGGCCGGGCCGAACAGCACGTCGAACGGAATACCGCTCTCGGCGATGGCTGCGGCGTAGAAACGACCCAGCTGCGCCAGGGCCGAACCCGAGTTGAACAGGCCGGCATTGAAGAAGTAAGGACTGGTGCGCCCGGACTTCAGGGTGAACTCACCGAAGCGCAAAACGCCGCGATCGATGGCAAAACGAATGAAATCGCGCTGATACGCTTGCATGAAAAAAACCCCAAATACCACGGATTTAGCTAATTAGCTTGACGCCGTGTATCATACACGCACGCGATTTTTGGGGCCATTTATGCGGATCATCAGTGTGAACGTCAATGGTATTCAGGCTGCAGTCGAGCGTGGTTTGCTCAGTTGGCTGCAGGCACAGAATGCCGACGTCATCTGCCTGCAGGACACCCGTGCCTCCGCCTTTGAACTGGACGACCCAGCCTTCCAACTGGATGGCTACTTCCTTTATGCCTGCGATGCTGAAGTCCCTGCCCAAGGTGGCGTGGCTTTGTATTCGCGGTTGCAACCGAAGGCTGTCATCAGCGGTCTCGGATTCGAGACGGCCGACCGCTACGGGCGCTACCTGCAAGCAGATTTCGACAAAGTCAGTATTGCCACCTTGCTGCTTCCTTCGGGGATGAACGGCGATGAGGACTTGAACCAGAAGTTCAAGCTCATGGACGACTTCGGCAAGTACCTGGACAAACAGCGGCGCAAACGTCGCGAGTACATTTATTGTGGCTCGCTGTACGTCGCGCAGCAGAAGCTCGACATCAAGAACTGGCGCGACAGCCAGCAATCCCCGGGTTTCCTGGCGCCGGAACGCGCCTGGATGGACGAGATTGTCGGCAACATGGGTTATGTCGATGCCCTGCGCGAAGTCAGCCGCGAAGGCGACCAGTACAGTTGGTGGCCGGACAACGAACAGGCCGAGATGCTGAATCTGGGCTGGCGCTTCGACTACCAGATCCTGACCCCGGGCTTGCGGCGCTTCGTGCGCAGTGCACGCCTGCCGCGTCAGCCACGGTTCTCGCAGCACGCGCCGCTGATCGTCGACTACGACTGGACGCTGACCATCTAAGCGTCCTATCGCAGACACAAAAAAACCGACATCACTGTCGGTTTTTTTGTGGGCGCTGATTTCTTTGCTTTTTTCTGCAGGAACTTCGAGCTGATCGTTATTTGATCAATCGCCAAGTGAACGGATAGCGGTAAGGGAACCCGTTATTCGCCTTCACCCCAGCAATAATCGGCAGCACAAACGAGCAAATGATCACCGGGATAATCAGGAGATACCCAATAAGCACCACCATCAGCCCCAGGCTGATGAGCGAAGCAATGGTGATCGTGATCTGAAAATTCAGTGCTTCCTTACCCTGCGCATCAATAAACGAGTCTTTCTCACGCTTCATCTGCCAGAGGATCAGGGGCCCGATCAAACTGCCAAATGGAAACCAGATCCCCAGCAAGCCGGACAAGTGACAAAACATCGCCCATTGACGAACCTCCTGGCTCGGCTGGGGCAGTAACTCTTGCTCATCACTCATCGCGCCCTCCTTGCGGGTTAAGAATCTGCTCAGTCGGCCAACGCCGCCGTTTGCAGTTCGAAGATCTCGCTCATGCCTTTCTTGGCCAGTTCCAGCATCGCGTTCAGCTCTTCAGGCTGGAACGGCGCGCCTTCGGCGGTGCCCTGCACTTCGATGAAACCACCAGTGCTGGTCATTACCACGTTGAGGTCGGTCTCGGCGGCGGAATCTTCAAGATAGTCCAGATCCAGCACCGGTTCGCCCTGGTACATGCCCACGGAGACAGCGCCGATCATTTGCTTGAGCGGGTCGCCGCCTTTCAGGCCGCCGCGCTTCTTGATCACTTTCAGTGCATCGACCAGCGCAACCATGGCGCCGGTGATCGACGCGGTGCGGGTACCGCCGTCGGCCTGGATCACGTCGCAGTCGACGTACAGGGTGACGTCGCCCAGCTTGGACATGTCCAGCGCGGCGCGCAGGGAACGGCCGATCAGGCGCTGGATTTCCAGGGTACGACCACCCTGCTTGCCACGGCTCGCTTCACGCTGGTTACGCTCGCCGGTGGCGCGCGGCAACATGCCGTATTCGGCGGTCAGCCAACCCTGGCCCTGACCTTTCAGGAAACGTGGCACGCCGTTTTCGACGCTGACGGTGCAGATGACCTTGGTATCACCGAATTCGACCAGTACCGATCCCTCGGCGTGTTTGGTGTAGTTGCGGGTAATGCGGATCGAGCGGAGCTGATCGGCAGCGCGACCACTTGGACGTTTCATAGGAGATACCTGTACTGGGGACGGAAAACTGCGGAGCATTATAGAGCCGCGCACCGCGCCTGGGCACTCGTTAAAAAATCCGGCCGACGACCGAAGGCCCTGAAACGCGCTTTGCCGACGGCCTGCAGCCCTTTGTCACACCGTGTGTTTGGGCGCATCCACCGCACTGCGCTACAATCCTGCGCCTTTGCTGCCAGTCGGCTTATATTCATTGAGATCGTCCGCGCGGAACGTCGTTTCCGCGCCGATCTGCATTGCGAGGTACCACCATGGTGCACAGCATGACCGCCTTCGCCCGCGTCGAAAAAGCCGGCGTCCAGGGCACCCTGAGCTGGGAACTGCGCTCGGTCAACAGCCGCTACCTGGAACCCCACCTGCGTCTGCCGGAGTCGTTTCGCGACCTCGAGGGCGCCGTCCGCGAAGCCCTGCGCCAGGGACTGTCACGCGGCAAACTGGAATGCACCCTGCGCTTCACCGAGGAAAGTACCGGCAAACCGCTGCAGGTGGATCGCGAGCGCGCTGCGCAACTGGTCGCCGCGGCCGAAACCGTCGCCGGTCTGATCAAGAACCCGGCGGCGCTGAACCCGCTGGAAGTGCTGGCCTGGCCGGGCGTGCTGGTTGCCGACGCCACCGACCCGCAGGCGCTGAACGCCGAAGCGCTGGCCCTGTTCAATCAGGGCCTGAAAGACCTCAAGGCCGGCCGCGAGCGCGAAGGCGCGGAGCTGGCCCGCCTGATCAACGATCGCCTGACCTCCATCGAGGAAGACGTGGTGACCCTGCGCGAACTGGTTCCGCAGATGCTCGCCACCCAGCGCCAGAAAGTCCTCGACCGCTTCGCTGACATGAAGGCCGAACTGGACCCGCAGCGCCTGGAACAGGAAATGGTCATCCTCGCGCAAAAGAGCGATGTGGCCGAAGAACTCGACCGTCTGAGCACCCACATCATCGAAGTTCGCCGGGTGCTGAAATCCGGCGGTGCCGCCGGCCGGCGGCTGGACTTCCTGATGCAGGAACTCAACCGCGAAGCCAACACACTGGGCTCCAAGGCCTTCGACCCGCGCAGCACCCAGGCGGCGGTCAACCTCAAGGTGTTGATCGAGCAGATGCGCGAACAAGTGCAGAATATTGAGTAAGGCTACCCCGACATGACCCACAGCACCGGCACCCTGTACATCATTTCCGCCCCTTCGGGCGCGGGCAAGAGCAGTCTGGTCAAGGCCCTGACCGACGCCAACCCGGAAATCCGCGTTTCGATTTCCCACACCACCCGCGCCATGCGCCCGGGGGAAGTGGACGGCGTGAACTATCACTTCGTGACCCGCGAAGAGTTCGTGAAGATGGGCGAGCACGGTGACTTCCTGGAGCGCGCCGAAGTCTTCGGCAACTTTTACGGCACCTCGCAAAGCCGCCTGCAGCAGACCCTGGACGAAGGTCACGACCTGATTCTGGAAATCGACTGGCAGGGCGCCGAGCAGGTACGCAAGCTGATGCCGCAGGCCCGTTCGATCTTCATTCTGCCGCCATCGCTGCAAGCCCTGCACCAGCGCCTGACCAACCGTGGCCAGGACAGCGACGAGATCATCGACGGCCGGATGCGCGAAGCCGTCAGCGAGATGAGCCACTATGTCGAGTACGACTACCTGATCATCAACGACGATTTCGCCCATGCGCTGGATGATCTGAAAGCGATTTTCCGCGCCAATCAGCTGCAACAGAAACGCCAACAAGTGCGTTTCGGCAAATTGCTGGCTGAATTGCTGGGCTGAAACAGCACTTCCCAAAACCGCTGCAAGGGCTTTACATTGGCACTTGCAGCGCGTTGAAGAGTCTGGTCAAAAAATCAGCGCTTCCCTAATCGCTGGTGATTTTTTAAACTGTTGAGTCCGCTCGCCCAACCGGGCAGCGCGCATATTGCATTCGCTCCGAGGAATACCATGGCCCGCGTAACCGTTGAAGACTGCCTAGAACACGTGGAAAACCGCTTTGAGCTGGTCATGCTCTCTACCAAGCGTGCCCGTCAACTGGCCACCGGTGGCAAAGAGCCCCTGGTTCAGTGGGAAAACGACAAACCGACCGTAGTTGCGCTGCGTGAAATCGCTGAAGGCCTGATGAGCTACGAGTTCATCGCCGAGCAGGAAATCGTCCACGAAGACCCTGTCTTCGCTGCGTTCGAGGACGAGTCCAACGAGGCCGTCTAAGCTTATGCCTGGTCGACGTAGCACGGCGCGGGATCACAGCCTACGGCAGGAGACATCATGCCGAGCATAGACGCCCTCGCCGATCGCTTATCGACCTACCTCGGCAATGACCAGGTCAACCTGGTCCGCCGAGCGTATTTCTACGCCGAACAAGCCCACGACGGTCAACGCCGCCGCAGCGGCGAGGCGTACGTCACGCATCCTCTTGCGGTGGCGAATATTCTTGCCGACATGCACATGGACCATCAGAGCCTGATGGCCGCGATGCTGCATGACGTGATCGAAGACACCGGTATCGCCAAGGAAGCGCTGCAAGCGCAGTTCGGTGAAACCGTGGCCGAACTGGTCGACGGGGTCAGCAAACTGACCCAGATGAACTTCGAGACCAAGGCCGAAGCCCAGGCAGAAAACTTCCAGAAAATGGCCATGGCCATGGCGCGCGACATTCGCGTGATCCTGGTCAAACTTGCCGACCGCCTGCACAACATGCGCACGCTGGAAGTGCTGTCCGGCGAAAAACGCCGGCGCATCGCCAAGGAAACCCTCGAGATCTACGCACCCATCGCCAACCGACTGGGCATGCACGCGATCCGCATCGAATTCGAAGACCTCGGCTTCAAGGCGATGCATCCGATGCGTTCCGCGCGGATCTACCAGGCCGTCAAACGCGCCCGGGGCAACCGCAAGGAAATCGTCAACAAGATCGAAGAATCCCTTGGCCACTGCCTCGCCATCGACGGCATCCAGGGTGAAGTCAGCGGTCGCCAGAAACACCTCTACGGTATCTACAAGAAAATGCGCGGCAAGCGTCGGGCCTTCAACGAGATCATGGACGTCTACGCGTTCCGGATCATCGTCGACAAGGTCGATACCTGCTACCGCGTGCTGGGTGCTGTGCATAACTTGTACAAACCGCTGCCGGGACGCTTCAAGGATTACATCGCGATCCCCAAGGCCAACGGCTATCAGTCGCTGCACACCACGCTGTTCGGCATGCACGGTGTACCGATCGAGATCCAGATCCGCACCCGCGAAATGGAAGAGATGGCCAACAACGGCATCGCCGCCCATTGGCTGTACAAATCCAGCGGTGACGAGCAGCCGAAAGGCACTCACGCTCGCGCCCGTCAGTGGGTCAAAGGCGTGCTGGAGATGCAGCAACGCGCCGGCAACTCGCTGGAATTCATCGAGAGTGTGAAGATCGACCTGTTCCCGGACGAGGTCTATGTGTTCACGCCCAAAGGCCGGATCATGGAGCTGCCCAAAGGCTCCACGGCGGTCGACTTTGCCTACGCGGTGCACACCGACGTCGGCAACAGCTGCATCGCCTGCCGGATCAACCGTCGTCTCGCACCGCTGTCCGAACCGCTGCAAAGCGGTTCCACGGTCGAGATCGTCAGCGCCCCCGGCGCGCGGCCGAACCCGGCATGGCTCAACTTCGTGGTCACCGGCAAGGCGCGGACCCACATCCGTCATGCGCTGAAACTGCAACGCCGCTCCGAATCCATCAGCCTCGGCGAACGCCTGCTGAACAAGGTGCTCAACGGCTTCGACAGCGCGCTGGAACAGATTCCGGCCGAACGCGTTAAGGCGATGCTCACCGAGTACCGCCTCGAACTGATCGAAGACCTGCTGGAAGACATCGGCCTGGGCAACCGCATGGCCTATGTCGTGGCGCGCCGCCTGCTCGGCGAAGGCGAGCAATTGCCAAGCCCGGAAGGCCCGCTGGCGATTCGCGGCACCGAAGGCCTGGTCCTCAGCTACGCCAAATGTTGCACGCCGA
This sequence comes from Pseudomonas gozinkensis, assembly GCF_014863585.1. Taxonomy (NCBI): domain Bacteria; kingdom Pseudomonadati; phylum Pseudomonadota; class Gammaproteobacteria; order Pseudomonadales; family Pseudomonadaceae; genus Pseudomonas; species Pseudomonas gozinkensis. Next base: position 6,385,711 of record NZ_CP062253.1, read on the forward strand.
TCCCGGGCGACCCGATTGTCGGTCACCTGTCGGCAGGCAAAGGCATGGTCGTGCACCTGGACAACTGCCGCAACATCAGCGAAATCCGCCACAACCCGGAAAAATGCATCCAGCTCTCGTGGGCCAAGGATGTCACCGGCGAATTCAACGTCGAGCTGCGCGTCGAGCTGGAACACCAGCGCGGCCTGATCGCCCTGCTGGCCAGCAGCGTCAACGCAGCCGACGGCAATATCGAGAAAATCAGCATGGACGAACGCGATGGCCGCATCAGCGTCGTCCAACTGGTGGTCAGCGTCCACGACCGTGTGCACCTGGCCCGCGTGATCAAGAAACTGCGCGCCCTGACCGGGGTGATCCGCATCACCCGCATGCGTGCATAACCACCCCATTACAAGGAGTCATTCATGACCAAAACCGTTATCACCAGCGACAAGGCCCCGGCCGCCATCGGTACTTACTCTCAGGCGATCAAGGCCGGTAACACCGTTTACATGTCGGGTCAGATTCCCCTCGATCCAAAAACCATGGAACTGGTCGAAGGCTTCGAAGCCCAGACCGTCCAGGTATTCGAAAACCTGAAAGCCGTGGCCGAAGCCGCCGGCGGTTCGTTCAAGGACATCGTCAAGCTGAACATCTTCCTCACCGACCTGAGCCACTTCGCCAAGGTCAACGAGATCATGGGCAAGTACTTCGACCAGCCGTACCCGGCTCGCGCCGCCATCGGCGTGGCTGCCCTGCCAAAGGGTTCGCAGGTTGAAATGGATGCCATCCTGGTCATCGAGTAATGCGCACGGCGCGGCCTCAGATGCCGCGCCGACTGCTCTGCGGTAAAGAAAAGGTTTTGAAAGGATTCCACCATGCGCAAAGCGCTTGCTCTCTCGCTGCTCGCCATTTTCCTCGGCGGTTGCGCCAGCAACCCTGCCGACCGTGACATCAGCGGCACCTGGATCAACCAGGTGGCCATCGATGCCGCTGCCAAGGGCGGCCCCCTGCGCGAAGCGCTTCAGGCCTACGGCCCGAACCTGGAGTGGGACGTCAATACCAAGGCCGGCCAGGCCCGCTATACCAACGGTTTCGAAAACGTGGAAGGTCGCTTGCTGGGCGAACAGTCCGGTGCCTGGAAAGTCGACTTCTACGGCAGCTCCGCCAGCGAGCTGAAACGTGACGGCGGCCAACTGCAACAAGCTGCCAATGAAAACGAACCGGAACAGGTCTTCGACCGCGCGCAGATTCCGGTGCCGGAAGGCGCACCGATCGGTGCCAGCTTCGAACGTGCACTGTATTCGGCCTATCTGGGCGGCAACTGGACGATCACCAGCGGCCAGGGCGAAGGCGCCACCGTGCAGTTTCAGGCGGACGGACAAGTCTCCGGCCTGCCGGGGGCCGACCGCTATGCCCTGTGCCTCGCAGGCGATTGCGCGTCGATGAGCAGCGGCAACGACAGCATGTGGTTGCAGCAGAACGGTCAGGGCAATAACTGGATCTTTGTGCGCAAGGGCAAAGAACTGGAAATCCTGCAGGCCGTGAACACGGCACTGGCGGACGAACAACCGCAGTTCACCCCGGGTGAGCGCAAGTGGTTGCTCGAGAAGCAGTAACCCACCTCTGATGCTACAGAGATACCATGTGGGAGCGAGCTTGCTCGCGATGAGGCCATAGCATTCAACATTTGTGCTGACTGTTATGCCGCCATCGCGAGCAAGCTCGCTCCCACAGTTGTTTTGTAGCGTCTGGAAATCAGCATTTACCCTCAAGAATCGCGGCGTAACCCTCGCGATAACTCGGATACTTCGGCACCCAACCCAGCGCCTTCGCCCGGGCATTGCTGCAACGCTTGCTGCCAGTGCGGCGCACGCTCTCGTCTTCCGACCACTCGGTGACGCCCAGATACTCACGCAACCACGCCACCACCTCGGCCAGCGGCGCCGGCGCGTCGTCCACGCCGATATAGATGTCATCCAGCGCCACGCCCTTGCGATCCGCTTCCAGCAGAAACGCCATCAACCCCGCCGCGTCATCGGCATGGATGCGATTGCCATACAGCGGCGGATCCACTGCCACGCGATAACCACGGCGCACCTGAGTCAGCAGCCACTCACGGCCGGGGCCATAAATGCCGGTCAGGCGCACGATGCTAGCGGGAATGCCGCTGTTTAGCGCAACCTGCTCGGCCTCCAGCATCAACCGACCGGAATAACCTGCAGCGACGGTTTCGGATTTTTCATCGACCCATTCGCCGTTCTGCTGCCCGTAAACACTGCTGCTGGAAACGAACAGCAGCCGCTCAGGCTCCTGACCGTAATCGTTCAGCCAACCCAACACATGCTGCAGACCCTGCACATAAGCCGCGCGATAACCGGCCTCATCGTGATCGGTGGCCGCCGCGCTATACACCAGGTAATCGATAGCGCCCACCGGCCAGGTCGCCGGGCAATCCTCATTGAACAAGTCACCGGCCACACCGATAACGCCGTCCGGCAAACGTGAAATATCACGGCGCAGGCCATACACCTGGAAGCCGGCAGCCAGCAATTGCGTGGCCAGACGGCTGCCGACATCACCGCAACCGGCGATCAAAACAGAAGGCGCGGACATCAAAAATCTCCCATCGGAAAGCGACAGACTAGCCTCGGCAAGGGACGAGCGGCTAGCAATGAAGGAAAAAAAGCAACTCTATTACTTCTGTTAACAAGAATTACTTGCAATAATGCACGCCACTTTTGTTCTCGGCCTCACGAGGCCTGGAAGAGCATTACCGTTTTTCTATCTCAGGTCCGGCCAGCATGACACGCATTCAAAACTCCGCTTCGCCAACCAACCGACCTCGCGCCTGGAGCGCCGTCGCCGCTCTGCTGCTCAGCCTGATGCTGGCGCCAGTCGCCGCATTCGCTGACGCCCAGGCACCCGCCGCGCCAGCCGCCACCGAGCAAAGCGCTCCGGTCGCCGCACCTGCCGCGACCGACCCGGTGCAGGCCGTAGAGGCCAGCGCCGCCGACGCGCCGGAAGTCCTCGAAGCCGACAACACCCTGGGCATGGCCCACGACCTGTCGCCATGGGGCATGTACCAGAACGCCGACGTGATCGTTAAAGCCGTGATGATCGGCCTGGCCATCGCCTCGATCATCACCTGGACCATCTGGATCGCCAAGGGCTTCGAGCTGATGGGTGCCAAACGCCGCCTGCGTGGCGAGATCGCCGCCCTGAAAAAAGCCGCCACGCTTAAAGAGGCCAGCGCCACCGCTGCGAAGGAAGGCACCCTCGCCAACCTGCTGGTTCACGACGCGCTGGAAGAAATGCGCCTGTCGACCAACGCCCGCGAGAAAGAAGGCATCAAGGAACGCGTCAGCTTCCGCCTCGAACGTCTGGTTGCCGCCTGTGGCCGCAACATGAGCAGCGGCACCGGCGTCCTCGCCACCATCGGTTCCACCGCGCCGTTCGTCGGCCTGTTCGGTACCGTGTGGGGCATCATGAACAGCTTCATCGGCATCGCCAAAACCCAGACCACCAACCTTGCCGTCGTAGCACCGGGTATCGCTGAAGCGCTGCTGGCTACCGCACTGGGTCTGGTTGCCGCGATTCCTGCCGTGGTCATCTACAACGTCTTCGCCCGCTCCATCGCCGGTTACAAGGCTCAGGTGTCCGATGCGTCGGCTCAGGTGCTGCTGCTGGTCAGCCGCGACCTCGACCACCAGCCTGAGCGCAACAGCTCGCAACCGCACATGGTGAAAGTGGGGTAATCGGCCATGGGCCTGCATTTGAAAGAAGGCGCAGACGACGATCTGGCCGAGAACCACGAAATCAACGTCACGCCGTTCATCGACGTGATGCTGGTGCTGTTGATCATCTTCATGGTGGCCGCTCCATTGGCCACCGTGGACATCAAGGTTGACCTGCCTGCCTCGACTGCCAAACCGGCGCCGCGGCCGGAGAAACCGGTGTTCCTCAGCGTGAAGGCTGACCAGCGCCTGTTCCTGGGCGAAGACGAAGTGAAAGCCGAAACCCTCGGCGCCGCACTCGACGCCAAGACCCAGGGCAAGAAAGACACGACGATCTTCTTCCAGGCCGACAAAGGCGTGGATTACGGCGACCTGATGAGCGTGATGGATAATCTGCGCGCCGCCGGTTACCTGAAGGTCGGTCTGGTCGGACTCGAGAGCGCAGTCAAGAAATGATCACGACGCGCCATAAGCTGACGCGTTACAGCGGTAGCCTGGCCGTGGTGCTGGGTGTTCACGCGCTGGCCATCGCGCTGGCGCTGAACTGGACCGCCCGCCCGCCCATCGAATTGCCGCCGCAGGCAATGATGGTCGAGCTGGCACCGGTTCCGGCCCCGCCACCGCCCGCACCGCCGAAAGTCGTCACGCCACCGCAGCCACCGGCTCCGGTTGAAGAACTGCCGATCCCGAAACTGGCCGACGCGCCAAAAGCCGAGATCGCGGTACAGAAACCGAAGCCCAAGCCGAAACCAAAACCGCCGAAGCCGATCGAGAAGAAACTGCCCGATCCGCCGAAGGAGAAACCGTCCGAAGAGAAGCCGGCCGATACCCAGCCGACTCAGGCGCCGACGGAGAAATCCGCTCAGCCTGCACCGGGCCCCTCGCCTGCACAAATGGCCGCCAAGGCCAGCTGGCAAGGCACCCTGCTCGCGCACTTGGCCAAGTACAAAAAGTACCCGGCCAGCGCTCAGGCACGGGGCAAGGAAGGCTTGAACCGGCTGCGTTTCGTGGTCGATGGCGAAGGCAACGTGCTGTCGTTCGAACTGGTGGGCCGCTCCGGCAACGCCGATCTGGACCGGGCCACCCTGGAAATGATCCGCCGCGCCCAACCGCTGCCCAAGCCACCGGCCGACATGCTGACCAATGGCGCGATCGAAATCGTTGCGCCGTTTGTGTACTCGCTGGAACGCCGCCGCTAAGAAACACCGCAAAACCTGTGGGAGCGAGCTTGCTCGCGAAGGGGCCTTGTCAGGCAGGGCTGCTTCGACTGATACGCCGCTTTCGCGAGCAAGCTCGCTCCCACAGGGTTCAGCGCCAGCCGGAAGAATCCAGCCAAAAAGGCACCGAAAGGTGCCTTTTGCTTATCCATCCACGGCAAACCGGCATTGCCCGGTGTCGCATTCATCACTCAGTCTGATAACGTGCGTCTATCGATTGCAGCCGGTATGCTTGGCCCGCATCTTCATGGACGCTTGCTATGACCCTCACAGAATTACGCTACATCGTTACCCTCGCCCAAGAGCAGCATTTCGGCCACGCGGCCGAGCGTTGCCACGTCAGCCAGCCGACCCTGTCGGTGGGCGTGAAAAAGCTTGAAGACGAACTCGGTGTGCTGATTTTCGAGCGCAGCAAAAGCGCCGTGCGCCTGACCCCGGTCGGCGAAGGCATCGTCGCCCAGGCACAGAAAGTGCTGGAGCAGGCCCAGGGCATCCGCGAACTGGCCCAGGCTGGCAAGAACCAGCTGACCGCCCCGCTGAAAGTCGGCGCGATCTACACCGTCGGCCCGTACCTGTTCCCGCACCTGATTCCGCAACTGCACCGGGTCGCCCCGCAGATGCCGTTGTACATCGAAGAAAACTTCACCCACGTGCTGCGCGACAAACTGCGCAACGGCGAGCTGGACGCGATCATCATCGCCCTGCCGTTCAACGAAGCCGACGTGCTGACCCTGCAACTCTACGACGAGCCGTTCTACGTCCTGATGCCGGCCCAGCACCCGTGGACCCAGAAAGAATCCATCGACGCAGCCCTGCTCAACGACAAGAGCCTGCTGCTGCTCGGCGAGGGTCACTGCTTCCGCGATCAGGTGCTGGAAGCCTGCCCGACCCTGACCAAGGGCAACGACGGCGCCAAGCACACCACGGTCGAATCCAGCTCGCTGGAAACCATCCGCCACATGGTCGCGTCCGGCCTGGGCATCTCGATCCTGCCGCTGTCGGCGGTGGACAGCCATCACTACGCCCCGGGCGTCATCGAAGTGCGCCCGCTGTCGGCACCAGTGCCGTTCCGCACAGTGGCCATTGCCTGGCGCGCCAGTTTCCCTCGGCCGAAAGCCATCGAGATCCTCGCCGACTCCATTCGCCTGTGCTCGGTCGCCAAACCTGCCGCGCCGGTCACGGCCGGTTAAGCCAGCGTCATGACTGAGCTGTCGCAGGTCTCGGTCACCGCACTCAAGGGTGTCGGTGAAGCCATGGCCGAGAAACTGGCCAAGGTCGGCCTGGAAAACCTCCAGGACGTGCTGTTCCACCTGCCGCTGCGCTATCAGGATCGCACCCGCGTGGTGCCGATCGGCGCGTTGCGGCCGGGGCAGGACGCCGTGGTCGAAGGCACCGTCAGCGGCGCCGACGTGGTCATGGGCCGGCGCCGCAGCCTCGTCGTGCGTTTGCAGGACGGCACCGGCGGACTGAGCCTGCGCTTCTACCACTTCAGCAATGCGCAGAAAGAAGGTCTCAAGCGCGGCACGCGGATTCGTTGCTACGGCGAAGCCCGACCCGGTGCGTCAGGCCTTGAGATCTACCACCCGGAATATCGCGCCATCAACGGCGACGAACCGCCGCCGGTGGATGAGACCCTGACCCCGGTTTACCCGCTGACCGAAGGCCTGACCCAGGCCCGCCTGCGCCAGTTGTGCATGCAGACGTTGACCCTGCTCAAGCCGGCCACCCTGCCCGACTGGCTGCCGACCGAACTGGCCCGCGACTACCAATTGGCGCCGCTGGCCGATGCGATCCGCTACCTGCACAACCCGCCCGCCGATGCCGACGTCGACGAACTCGCCCTCGGCCATCACTGGGCCCAGCATCGTCTGGCTTTCGAAGAACTGCTGACTCACCAGCTATCGCAGCAGCGCCTGCGCGAAAGCATGCGTTCCCTGCGCGCGCCGGCGATGCCGAAAGCCACCAAACTGCCGCCAAAATACCTGGCCAACCTCGGCTTCAACCCGACCGGCGCTCAGCAACGGGTCGGCAACGAAATCGCCTACGACCTCAGCCAGCACGAACCAATGCTGCGGTTGATTCAGGGTGACGTTGGTGCGGGCAAGACCGTGGTCGCCGCCCTCGCCGCGCTGCAAGCACTGGAGGCGGGTTATCAAGTCGCGCTGATGGCGCCGACCGAGATCCTCGCTGAGCAGCACTTCATCACCTTCAAACGCTGGCTCGAACCGCTGGGCATCGACGTGGCGTGGCTGGCCGGCAAGCTCAAGGGCAAGAACCGCGTGGCCGCGCTGGAGCAGATCGCCAGCGGCACGCCGATGGTGGTCGGCACCCACGCGCTGTTCCAGGACGAAGTGCAGTTCAAGAACCTCGCGCTGGTGATCATCGACGAACAGCACCGCTTCGGCGTGCAACAGCGTCTGGCGCTGCGGCAGAAAGGTGTTGGCGGGCGCATGTGTCCGCATCAACTGATCATGACCGCCACGCCGATTCCCCGGACGCTGGCGATGAGCGCCTACGCCGACCTCGACACCTCGATCCTCGACGAATTGCCGCCCGGTCGAACCCCGGTCAACACCGTGCTGGTCACCGACACCCGCCGCGTCGAAGTCATCGAACGGGTGCGCAGCGCCTGCGCCGAGGGCCGTCAGGCCTATTGGGTGTGCACGCTGATCGAAGAGTCCGAAGAGCTGACCTGTCAGGCCGCCGAAACCACCTTCGAAGACCTGACCGCCGCCCTCGGCGAGCTGAAGGTCGGGCTGATCCACGGCCGCATGAAACCCGCCGAGAAAGCCGCCGTGATGGCCGAATTCAAGGCCGGCAACCTGCAACTGCTGGTCGCCACCACCGTGATCGAAGTCGGCGTCGACGTGCCCAACGCCAGCCTGATGATCATCGAAAACCCCGAGCGCCTCGGCCTTGCGCAACTGCACCAATTGCGCGGCCGTGTCGGCCGGGGCAGCGCGGTCAGCCATTGCGTGCTGCTCTACCATCCGCCGCTGTCACAGATCGGCCGCCAGCGCCTGGGCATCATGCGCGAGACCAACGACGGTTTCGTCATCGCCGAAAAAGACCTCGAACTGCGCGGTCCCGGCGAAATGCTCGGCACCCGCCAGACCGGTCTGCTGCAATTCAAGGTCGCCGACCTGATGCGCGACGCCGATCTGCTGCCCGCCGTGCGCGATGCCGCCCAGGCCTTGCTCGAACGCTGGCCCACCCACGTCAGCCCGTTGCTCGACCGCTGGCTGCGACACGGGCAGCAATACGGCCAAGTGTGAGCACCGTCGCAGTTTCTCAAAGCTCGTTCCAACCAAGCTGGTTATACTCCAGCAATTGTTTCAAAAACGGATACAGACCATGACCGAAGCTGCTCTCGCCCCCGAACTCCCGCACGCTCCGTCAGTTATTCGGCTGCTGCTCAACAAGCTGGGCGTCGCCTACGAAGAAGTGCTCGACCACCACGGCCTCAACGCCTCGCGCAAAGTGCAGGCCGTGTTGCTGGACGACGCGGTCGGTGCGCTGATGGTGCTGTTTCCACAGAGCCAGTTGCTGGATCTCAACCGCCTCGCCGAGCTGACGGGCCGTCGCCTGACTGCCGTGTCCACCGAGCGCCTGGAAAAGATGCTCGGCAAACACAGCCTGAGCCTGCTGCCGGGCCTGCCGGCACTGACCAGCTCGCCGTGCCTCTACGAAGAAGGCCTGCTGCGCGAGCCGAAGCTGCTGATCAACTCCGGCGAGCCGGGCCTGCTGCTGGAAATTGCCAGCGAAGACTTCAAGACCATGCTGACCAAGGCCAGCGCCGCCAACTTCGGCGAAGCCCTGAGCAGCATCCGCCCGAACCTCGACCGCCCGGACGATGACCGCGAGGAAATCACCCAGGCCGTGCAGGCGTTCACCGCGCGGCGCATCCAGCAGCGTCTGGAAGCGACCATCGAGATTCCGCCGCTGGCCGAAACCGCACAAAAAATCATCAAGCTGCGCGTCGACCCGAACGCCACCATCGACGACATCACCGGCGTGGTCGAAACCGACCCGGCGCTGGCTGCGCAAGTGGTGAGCTGGGCGGCGTCGCCGTACTACGCCTCGCCGGGCAAGATTCGTTCGGTGGAAGACGCGATCGTGCGCGTGCTGGGTTTCGATCTGGTGATCAACCTGGCGCTGGGCCTGGCCCTCGGCAAGACCCTGAGCCTGCCGAAAGATCATCCGCAACACACCACGCCGTACTGGCAGCAGTCGATCTACACCGCCGCCGTCATCGAAGGCCTGACCCGCGCCATGCCGCGCGCCCAGCGCCCGGAAGCCGGCCTGACCTACCTCGCCGGCCTGCTGCACAACTTCGGCTATCTGTTGCTGGCCCACGTGTTCCCGCCGCACTTCTCGCTGATCTGCCGCCACCTGGAGGTCAACCCGCACCTGTGCCACAGCTACGTCGAGCAACACCTGCTGGGCATCAGCCGCGAACAGATCGGCTCCTGGCTGATGCGCTACTGGGACATGCCGGACGAACTGGCCACCGCCCTGCGCTTCCAGCACGACCCGAACTACGACGGCGCCTACGCCGAATACCCGAACCTCGTCTGCCTGGCCGTGCGCCTGCTGCGCGGTCGCGGGATTGGCTCCGGGCCGGATGAAGACATTCCGGATGCGCTGCTGGAGCGTGTTGGTTTGACTCGCGACAAGGCCAATGACGTCGTCAGCAAAGTGCTTGAGGCGGAAGTGTTGTTGCGTGAATTGGCTTCGCAGTTCAGCCAGGCTTAAAGCAAATTTCGGAACGCCAACCAGGGCCTTTTTTGATTGCAAATAGGGCCCTGGTTCCACCGATTTCGGTCACTTTGCCAGCAACGACAGCAAACTAGCGCCCTGCTATGATTTGACGGCAAACAGAGGGATTTCCGATGACCCAAACAGATGCTGTCAGCGTTGCAAGCGAAGTGCGCAAGCTAGCCAAAGACAACAAGGTTACAGCCAGACGTGACGGCATGAGTCGTATGGCCGTGGGGATTACTCGTTTGGCTGGCGATGTCGTCGAGCTGGATGGCATCGAACAGTTGCTCGTCAATCTCAAGAGAAAAGGCGTTCTGAGCAAATCTGAAATCCTGGCGCTCCAAGGTCGCTATCTTCAGGAAAGGCGTGCACAGAAACGTAGCGCATGACTTTCGATCCGTTCGGCGACTTCGAAACGGCTGGATATCTTCAAAACTCGCTGCAACTGAAAGATCCCGTTGAAGTAAAAGAGTCAGAGCATCTTTCGTTCGAATTGAGTATCGAAGAGGCGCTTGCCTATCTGGCCAAGAAAAAGCCAATCGATTACCAGACTGTACTCAACGTCCACGAGATCCTGTTCTCCGGCTTCTATCACTGGGCAGGAAAAGACCGTAACGAGCTTGTCCCCCACCTGGCAGTCTTCAAGGGCTCCCTCGACGACCCTCGCAGCACCGTCTTCGAGCGCCCGGACTCCATCAAAATGTCTGTCGACTATGCGCTCAAGCTCGCAGCAGACAAGAAACGCTTCAGAGACCATCCCGGTGGAGTGATGGGCCAGCTGGCTTTCGCACACCCCTTCCTGGACGGCAATGGCCGCGCGATTCTATTGGTCTTCATGGAACTCTGTTATCGAGCCGGGTTCGCCATCGACTGGTCAAGAACAAACAAAGACGACTACCTGCGGGCCCTCAGCGACGAGATCCGAGAGCCGCGCGAAAGGCATCTCGATAACTACCTCAACCCGTTCGTAGTCGATATATCCAGTCGTGACGAATGGCCAGAGACCATCAGTGGCATCCGAGGCCTGGATGGCCTGGACAAGGAAGACATCACTTACGAGAACCTGGACAACCCGAAAGTCCAGCAGATCTACAAGACATACCGGGCCCAGCCCCTGGACGCCGAGCCTCCCGAGCCCGAAAGCTGAAGAGGCCGGCCTGTCCCGGCAAACTGCCTGAAAGCCCTATGCCTTCGGCTTGGCCTTCCGCGGCTTCAAATACTTCATCAACCCCTGAAACCACATCACCAGCGCAGGATTACCCTTGAGCTGGATCGACTTGTCCTGAATCCCCTGCATGAACGCCAGCTGCTTGTTCTTCGCCTGCATCGTGGCAAACCCGAACGCCGCGTCTTTAAAGGCAATCGCAAACGCTGGCTCCGCCACCACCCCGGATTTGCTGGTAATGCGCTGATCCTTCACCACGAAATGCCGCGCCACTTTCCCGTCCAGAGTCTGCAGCTGAAACACCAGATCCTTGTCACCCAACTGCTGCTGGAACGCAGGATTTGTCCGACTGGCCTTACCCATCAACAGACCCAGCATCCACAGAAGAAAACGAAATTTCATGCGCACAGCCTCAAAAGGAAAATGAACGGCCGGGGGAGTGTAAGGGATTCGGACGGATTCGCCACTATCTTGGATGGATAGAAGACGATGCTGGGCTTTTCCTGCCAGATGACTACCAAGTCACGATTTCCTGCCCCAGCCTTGATCGTTCCCACGCTCCGCGTGGGAATGAATCCCGTGACGCTCCGCGTCACACCATCCCCCCGTCCTACACCTGAAGAAACATATTCCTGTAGGAGCTGCCGAAGGCGGCGATCTTTTGATCTTCTACCTCGCAAATCCTTGGGAAATGTCCTTCAAACTGCGGTGCTGTCCATGAACTAGGCGTGCTTGGAGTTCATCGATAACCTCTTTCCGTCACCGCAAAATCGGTGATACGGACGTGCAAGTCCGCATCGGCACACTATCGGTTATAGCTATTCACCAAGCGTTTTCTTATGCTCGCGAATCGTTATGGCGGCTGTGTGTGGGAGATCTTCGGATCTGCCGGTTTGCCGATTGCCGGTCTTGCACACCTATACACAGCTGCCACCTCATTCGAAGTGCGAGCGAATGGGTGTTAGCTCCTCAATCGGTGTATTCCAATGATCAAACCAACGCCCAACCCTCCTGAAATCCCAGAAACCTCCCCCTACGAATCCCTCGATTCAAAGAAACTCCACGAAGCCGCCGAACGCGCCCTCGACCACCATTTCAAACCCACCGCCCCACGCCCCAAACGCCTGGGCGGCCTGTTCGCCCTCTGCCCCAACGCCGACGCCGAAGCCCTCATGGCCAACGCCTCCGAAGACCTCCTGTCCATCAGCGCCTTCGCCGCCAACCTGGCCGACGACCTAGACGGCCCCCGCCGCTCGATGGCACTGGGCCTGAGCAGAATGGCGGACGGCGTGCGGTTGATGGTGGAAGGCACGCTCGATCACATTGAGTTTCGGGAGTATCAAACGCGGGGTTGATAGCCCATAACTGACGAAGGGCGCTATAAGCGCCCTTCGTCAATTGATCGTACTAATAGCATTTGCTCGGAGCGATTGGCTCAGTCACTTCCGACTGAAGTCGCTTGGCAGCACTGAGACCTGACTCGTAGCCCTTGTCGGCGGCAAGCTGATAACAAGCCAAGGCACGAGGGATATCCTTCTCGCCGAGATCGCCACTCTTCCAATAATCGCCAAGCGAAACGATTGCATGCGCTGAGCCCATGGCGCTGGCGCGAATCAGCTCTTTCTCCACATCAACTGGCCGCTGGCACGGCCCGCTTCCAGCTGTGTCATTGCCAAAACAATAAAAGCTTGCCAACCCCTCAGCTCCTCCTGGTGAATTGACCGCTGCCGCTTTGAAAAGAGCTTCAACTTTGCTGTATTCCAACTGCGGAGCCATACCCGACAGACTCAGCCTAGCCGCAGTCTCGCTGGAAACAGGATCACCTGAAGCAGCCGCACACAGATAATTTTCCAATGCAGCCTCAAAAAGTTCTCCTGTCAGACGGTATTGCTCAAGACCACCCAAGCCAACGAATCCTTGCGCACGCTGTGAGCAGAAATTTTCCTCGCGACTCAATGAGCGCGTACTGGCTACAGAAAGCTCCTTATGAGGAATCGACCAATCCTCAACCCCCTCAAGCGTCCAGCAAGCCTTACGCGAAAAGTTGAAGATCTTGATATTGCTGTTTCCGGCACGTTTATCCACAACGTCAACGTGACGATCATCCACCTTCTCGATTTCTATCCCTTCGACTTTCCCATCAGGCACCACAGCCATTAAGGGAAACGCCATGTCGCGCCCCACCTCTGCCGTGACGTGAGTCACTATCCGTCCTATATCCGACGTCCCCTTCAACACCAACAGTTTCACTGCTTGCGCAGTCAGTCGCTTTTGCGATTCGGCATTAGTGGAGAAGTATGGAAGAAACTGGGCGAAGTCTTGCGTCGGGCACGAGCCACGCCCAAATGCAGAGCCACTACCGCTATCGGACGCGATATTGTCCAGAAACACCGACCGCTCACGGCTCATGCTTGCGATGCAATTGTTCACGGCTGCCACATGCGCCGAAGAGCCCGGCTCCGTCTCCAACGCATCAATCTGGCAATCGGTATCGCGTAGTTTGATCCAAGCGCGCTGAGCCTCCTGAACCGTCGCCTTTTGGCTTGCGGCAAGAACTGGATCGGTCTGATATCCACCTTCGAGCCGAACCAGCAATTCTTGATAACTGGTATTCAACTGCGCATCTGCAGCAGCCTTGGCACTCACAGAACATCTTTCACTCTGGGAGTTCGTACTGATATCGCCACATGCATCTTGAGCAAATGCTGCATGCGCAAGTAACGATGAACAAGTTGTCAGCACGTAAAAAGATATACGCACCATGAGCCTAGCCATAGCAAGATTCCTTACACATTAAAAAAGCTGAATACTGCCTATTGAAATCATGCCCTACTCATTCGGGCGCAACAGCTATCTTCAGTATGTAATCCTCGAGATAAACAACAGCTTCACGACCATTCAAATCAACAGGCGTGGGGTTTTTAATAACGAGCTGATCACTTGCGCTAACAATTTTAGTTAGTGTTTTATCCACTACATTGGCACGCCAGATCGTCTCATCACCATTCTTGAAATACAAAACAGGACGCGACTTGCTCCAAATCGGGCTGAAAATATTCCAACCCACCTCCGGCCTATCGACTGGCGCAATAATCTCGTACCCAGAAGTGTTTGAATAATAGGCCTTCAGCTCTCCAAATACCTCATCACCCTGAAATAGCAAACCACTTTTAGCATTCTCGAAAGTATTCGACCATTGCTGAAGCAGCAAACTCGTTTCCTGCGGTTGAGTGCCTGACCCAACTTTATAAGCCATACCTCTTAGCTGGTTTCTTGCTATTTTTTCGCGATAGTAAAAGGTGCCGCCCATGATTCCAGCGTATCGCTCCCCTTCTTCATTGTTTCCTAAGTTGAACGCCCCCTGAAATCCTATGTCCTTTGCTATCGTGTACGTGATTGGCGGCACAATCGGATGCCTATCGATGTATTCATACAAACTACCTCTATAGATAGAATTAGGAACATCGTAATGCCCCTCAAATGCTACAACGTGCAACATTCCAGATATTACTTCCGCTGAAATCAAGAAACGCTCAACGACATCTTTGCCATTCGGAAGGCCCGCCAGTTCAACAGTTTTCCAAGGACGACTGGATTGAGCATAAATTTTATCAGCGGGCAAAATTTTGACTTCACTTGAAGCACTGGCCCCAGGCAATGGTAACGGTGACAGAAATCCAACTTGCTCATTGTAAGCATCTTCTAGACACTCAACTGACTCACAGGTGTTGCGCACATTCTCTAGCCATTCACTTTCAAGCACTTGGAAAGTACGTTGTTTTTTTAGTGGCTTAAACACTTCACTTAGCTGCTCATCCAGCTTTGACAAAGAAGGCGTATTGCAGATCTTTTTTTCAACATCCGACGAGGCTTTACTGCAATCGAAACTTGCAGATTGTGCCAACGAACTAAATACCACTAACGAGCAAAAAATAATCTTAATATACAAAAATGCTTTCCTCATGACCCTACCTTCAGAATTACTGTTACCAACAGAATACTTGGTAATGCGCGCAAAGGAGCCTGGCGATTTTTTCTCGCTTCCATTCGATTTCCACTCTAAGCCCTGACAGCTTGGCTATTTAGCCAAAGGCGCAACCGCGATCTGTCTGGCACGATCAATTGTTAACCGAATCAAACAGCTTTCTGAATACTCTCCAAATATTGCGCTATTGCATTCAAGATCTCTATTTTTCATCCAGGCTCTTTGAACCTCACGAAAAACATCTCGCTTGTCTTGACTCAAACGACTGGCTTTATCTCGGTAGGCAGAATTGAGCAGAGCATCGGCGTCCGCAAGAACCAACTGATAAACCCCTCGATCTTTTTCAATCTTGACTTGAGGCAGGCTTTGCGGGATATCCGAATCCCAATTATTCAACCCATTATTATCCTCAACAGTTAGCAATACTGTTTTATTATCATAATATCCATACTGATTTTTGGTTGCTCCACTTTTATAGACCAACTCAATATATACAGGATCGCTTGCTCGCTGAGGGTCATTAAGCAATGTCTGGCTCGTCACTTTCACATTGCCTTCGCCTTCATCTAACTGAATTCTGAAACAAGGGTTGGGGCCAGGCTGCGCAGCTGACTTACCAGCCTTCATGCAAGTGGCCAGGCTTGAGCCACTTGCCTCATCACTCCCTGACTCAACATCTTGAATTCTAATCAACAGCTTTATGTCAGGAACTGCTGAGTAATCAGCTTGCAGTATCTTCGCGGAGTAGAACGGCTCCGCTTGGGCAACGCCGTTAAAAATCGAAAGAGTAACGATACAAAAAGGTAGAACGATATTTTTAATCACAAACATTAATTCCATTTAAAAACACTGTACAAAAATCTATTTACCCACGAAACACACAAAATAGATAAAAATTGTTGTTAGGTCTCCTAAGGCTACGAAACCAATCAGTCCAATAGTGTTGGAACCACTACAAATAAATCTGTCACTTTTTCTTTTTGTTTATGTAGCAAAAAGAAGGACGAATATATTTAAATAGAACAAATAGATCCGTCCATTTTTCATTCCACCTCTTCCATCTGAAACTCAATGAATTATTAACGGAAACATGAAAAAGCTATATTTCTTACCATCACCAGACTTTGATACCCACTCGCCTTTATAGCCATCACCTTCTGTCTTGCCAACAAACTGAGCCCGTGGCATTTTTCCACCTGCTGCATACTCAGTTAATTTCATGCCTCCTGCTTCGACACACCCGTCAAAAACAATTTTCTCAGAGGAGTTCTTATATTTGTACCCCCCTTCACTAGCACATGAATTATGCTTTATGTCGCCAAGAAACCAAGTGTTTTTGGAAATTCTGCCGACATACGTTATGGCTGCACCATCAGGCTTAACCTTGCAGTTCGAATAACAAGCCATCTGAAAAAAATCTGGTTTATCCGTGTCGAAAAATAAGTATGTAGAGGAATCGACTGTTCCCCCTGAGCTATAAACAGGTATATTAATAGCGATATCTACACCCATGGACGAATCCGGCGTTTCTTTTCTGAGCTTCAGACTATTTCTGGCAGCTTTTCCACAATAGGCGCTCACTGCCGATTCACTAAATGCTTGATCCTTCTCGTTGATTAGACGTCCTTCGCCAACTCGACATTCATATCCATACCAAGTAGCTATCGATGCCGCTGATATGACCTGAGAAAAACTGTAGATCCTATCGACCACAACCTGCTGTTTAGTGTAGGAGAACACTACCCAGCTACTGGATTTAGAGGACGAAAAGTCCAAATGTTCTAAAACATATTTATCGCCATAGATATAAAGCCAGTTAGTGCTCATCGTACCCGTATCTTCAGATGTCTCCGATAGTTTTTTACCTGTCACAGCATCAACTAAGAAACCGTCTTCATTGAGTAGAACTTCGCAAGCTTGAGATTTTTCTTTTCCGGCGCACGAATCATGGCTCGGAAAAAATGGCTTCGCGTAACTCAAGGCGGGCACAAGAATGGATAAAATAAAAACTAAAATTTTCAATTTTTAATTCTCACTAAAAGATCTTCAAATTTTTGGGCATAAAATGCAATTACATTTTTCTTGTCAGTCCCATTAATGATTCGACGAGCCGTCACATAATTTTTATTTCCAGGAGATAAATGCGCAGCAAGAGTCTCCCCTGCTTTGAATACCCCACCCTTCATTCCACCAATCATGATTCTAGTTGCATACTCTAAATCTAGAGCCAGATCTGGATTGTTTGTAAAGTCTATTCCCAAGGCTGCAGAAAATTTTTCATAGTTGGCCTTCCACGTTATCTGGCTAAGCCCACGACCACGATACTTGTAGCCATCGCCAATTTGAGTATTATGATAGTCTCTCGCCATAGCCGCCCTACGCCCTGTGGGACCAGAACCGTAATCTATTTCAGCTTTTGCTTCACTGATTTTTTCAGCAATAGGGGCGAAGAAAACGACGCGATTAAAGTCGTATGCCTCCACCCGGATTGTGGCTAGCATATAGGCCAGGTAAACATCATTGCACTCATCAAAATACTCACCCCATAACTTCATCATCATCGTCAATAGCTTTTTCAGATTTTCTTCTGATTCTTGATTCAGAGAGTAAAGCAGTGAAACGTGAGTCACGTTGTCGTCATTAAACCAACCAAATACATGCTGATGTTCTTTTTTGTACTCCTCAACGAACTTCTCTATATTTAAACACCCGCAAGAATACTTTATACAATTAGATATCAAGCCAACAGGGTGAATATGTTGCACGCTAGTAGCGGCAGTTATTCCATGCTGCCCGACCAGTTTATCCCACCAACTTAATCGTTCGATTCGAAGCTTTTCCTCTACCCAAGCTTTGTGAGGGTCAGAATCGCTGTGGCCAATTATTTCATCCAGAGCATCCCAGTTTTGTTTTTTGTAGTCCCATTCATTTTCATATCGCGTCACCATCTGCGATATGGGTTGAGAGAACCACGGCTTGCCCAACGCCTCCGCAATTTCAGACGGCGCGAGTTTTTTATCTCCATTTCTGTCGAGAATCTTGTACAGCGTCTCGTTAACAGAACCAGCTAGGGCGGTTTCTACATTCGGCAGATACGACTCACGCTCTTGCTCATCGAGACTCTCTTGAGCATGCAAAAAAGCTGCTAGGTGGTCGACATTGCTCGTGGTTTCGTTAATAAAGGTGAACCCGTTCCACTCAAACGGAGAGTGCCGCGAGAGCACTGTATCGGGCTCTGCAAACCACCCATCAATTCCATTACCATTTTTGTCGCCTAGCAACCCATCTAGGCGCCACCAATAGGTAGTGGAAGTCGATGTGCCCATCACTACAGTTTCTTTGATCTTTTTCTCCGCTGGTAATGCTTCAAGCAGTCCAACAGGAATATAGAAGTCATAGCCAACTTTGTTGCCTGGATCTGCTGTTTTAGGAGGAGTCGCGGCATTCATATGTGGTGCATGAGTAACTAACCACGTATCTACTGGTATCTTGACTAATGTTTTTTCAGCAGCGGGCAGGCCGACAGCCTTCTCTTTACTTTTACTAGTAAAAGATTCCACGTCCTCACAGCTGAAAACTTCCAAGTGTAATAAATTCTTCGGAGCGGCGTCTGCATGGGTCTGATATTTTCCAACATGCCCCAACACCTCACCGGCCTTGACTTTGTAGGCCTGAGGCAGTGGAACTACTTGCCCAATAGGGGCATGTGGCTCGTTCTTGGCTTCCAAATCTTCAAG
Organism: Pseudomonas gozinkensis; assembly: GCF_014863585.1. Taxonomy (NCBI): domain Bacteria; kingdom Pseudomonadati; phylum Pseudomonadota; class Gammaproteobacteria; order Pseudomonadales; family Pseudomonadaceae; genus Pseudomonas; species Pseudomonas gozinkensis. The sequence continues at coordinate 6,404,292 of NZ_CP062253.1, forward strand.
CCAAACAAATCCAGGCAACTTACCATCGCTACTGGCTTCGAGTGTGGGAATAGGTTGACCACCTACAATCTCAACTAGTTTTCGATACTGCTTCGCGGCTTGTTCATCGCTAATTCTGATCTGCGTACCCGCCGGTAAAAATGCGATAGGCTGCCCACCGCTGGTCGCATCGCGAACGTTGGCACCGCTCTTTTGGTTCGGGGGAGCGTCTTTTGCTTCCTCTCCGACCAGGTAGCTCTCTCCCCCCAAATGCTTCATTTGCCCCTTAAATACCCATCCAGTATTGACAGGCAAGCTTGGAAACTCAGGAGTAACGCTGACGACTTCAAGCCAGTTTTGGTTAGATGGTGCCGGTTTGGTGAGAACCTTAGTGCCACGAGGTAGTACTGCCAAAATAGGTGTTTGAGACGAATTGCCTTCACGAACCCTAAGCCCCAAGGATTTGGTTCGAAGATTTTCCTTTACTTGATAAAGGCCTTTCCCCCAGAAACCCGGTGGTTTAAGCGAAGGATTCGCTTTATAGGTTTCCCAATCAAGTAGGTGCATATAAAGACTGAAGAACGTAAGGCTCGGCCCAGGCGCAGCAGCCGCCCCGGCTGCAGGCGCTGGAGGTGCCGGCAACTCAAGTCGATGTTTAACCAGCACAAACCCCGTCGAATAAACCGAGTGCGTCGAGCCAAAATCAGAAGTCGGATACTTCTCGTCAATACGGTAGGCGACTACTTCTCCGTCAGCGATGCACCTGACCTCCGTCAGGTCGTTGACCAATCCCGAAGCCTCATCGAAATGAACACCACCATGCCAAAGACCATTGGCCCCCAATGGGTAGTAACCGTCCTTTGCTTTAGCTAACGCTTTGTAGAACTGCTGTGGATCGGTCGCTTCGGCTGTCCCTACCTTCAGGGGATACGACCATTTTTGAATTTTGTTCGTTGTCTCTGTCATTACCAATTACCTGAATTCTGATCCCTGGTGGCTTGGATTGCCGTCGATGTCTTACCCGGAAAAATTGAGCATTCGTTTCGGCTTGTGTTTGACCTGTTCTTCAGGCGCATTCAACAACGCCTGATCCATCAAACTCCCCGCCTTATCCTTATCCGCCGCCCCCGGCAGCACCGGCGGTTTGATCCCGATCCCGGTCCCCGACCCAGCCGAACCGCCAGCATTAATCTTCACCACCGGCCCAACCACCGTCACACCACCGCCATCCAGCTTGATGAAACTGCCGCCGCCGAGAATCGTCAGCTCAGTCCCCGCCTCAATAACAATCTTGTCCCCAGCCTTGATGTGTATCTCTTTCCCGGCACTGGTCAGTTGCGCCGTACCGAGCTTCACATGCTGGTTCTCACCAATGGTCAGGTGGTCGTCCATCCGCGCTTCGATCTTGCGGTCGCTGATGGTGGTGCGATGTTCTTCGGCCTTGAGCTCGGTGTAGGTGTTCTTCACCACGGTGTCGTGGCGTTCATTGCCGACCCGAATCTTCTGGTCGTGCTCGACGTTTTCATCCCAGTCGCGCTGGGCGTGGATGAAGATTTGTTCGGCGCCTTTTTTGTCTTCGATGCGCAGTTCGTTGTAGCCACCGCCGCCCGGGGAGCTGAGGGTTTTGAAGACGCTGCGGGTTTTGTTTGCCGGGAGGGCGTAGGGCACCGGGTTTTCCTTGTGGTACAGGCAGCCGGTGACCAGCGGTTGGTCGGGGTCGCCTTCGAGGAAGGTGACGAGGACTTCCATGCCGATGCGCGGGATGGAGATGGCGCCGTAGCGGTCGCCGGCCCAGGAGCTGGAAACGCGCAGCCAGCAACTGGTTTTGTCATCGGCCAGGCCTTCGCGGTCCCAGTGGAATTGCACTTTGATGCGGCCGTATTGGTCGCAGTGGATTTCTTCGCCTTTGGGGCCGGTGACCATGGCGGTCTGGCTGCCGAGCACGCGGGGTTTCGGGTGCTCCAGCGCGGGGCGGTAGAACACGTCCCACGGGGTGGCGAGGAAGGTGTTGCGGTAGCCCTGGTGGAAGTCGTCCTTGTGGTCGGTGGTGTCGCTGGTCACCGATTCTTCGAGGACTTGCGGCTGTTTGCCTTCGTGGAAGATTTCGGTGAGCAGCCACAGGTCGTTCCACTCGCTGCGCGGGTGGTCGGACATTTCCATGAAGTGGCCGCTGACCAGTCGGGTCTGGTCGCCGCGACCTTCGGCCTGGCGATAGTCGGCGCGGTGACGTTCGAGGGCGCGCTGGCTGAGGAATTTGCCGCGGGCGCGGTCGATGAAGCGGCCGGGGTAGTCGTAGTCTTCGAGATCCGGTTCAGTGCTCTCGCCGTCCGGCTTGTACGCTGCTTCCATTTGCAGGCGCGGTTTTTCGAAGTCGTAGTCGCGGCGGGTGGTGCGGCTGGTGCGGGTTTCCAGGCGCAGTTTGAAGCCTTTGATCACCGGTTCTTCGGCGACCATGCCGCTGCCCTGCACATACGCGGTCGGCTGGCCGAGGTTCGGGAACACGGTCTGGTCATCGCCGAACACCAGCAGATGGCCTTTCTTGCTGTGCTGGAAGTGGTAGTGAATGCCTTCCTCTTCGCACAGGCGCTGGACGAAATGCAGGTCGGTTTCGTCGTACTGCACGCAGTAGTCGCGATCCGGGCACGGCTGGCTCAGCTGGAAGCTGTAGGCATTGCCCTTGATGCCGTGCTCGTCGAGGATCAGCGCGATGATTTTCGGCGCCGACATCTGCTGGTAGATGCGCTGGTTGGTGCGGTGATGCAGGTATTGCAGCTGCGGCACCAGCGAAACCTTGTAGCGGGTCAGGCGCTTGCCGGCATCACCCTGGGCGACGCGGTAGATCTGGCCATGGATGCCCGAGCCTTGCGGATCGAGGGCGAGGAACGCCTGTTTGTGCAGGAGCTTTTCCAGGTCCAGATCCGGGTTTTCGCTGACCAGTTCCAGGTCGAAACGGAACGGCTGGCTGATGCCTTCGGTGCCGGTGAACGACAGCACTTGCAGGTCGCCTACGTAATCTTCAACGGTCAGGCTGAAGTGCGTTTCGTTAGCTGGGTTGAACATAGTGTGCTCCCTGTTCGAATGTCATCCGTTACGCCCGCAGTCGCAAACGCTGCAGCCAGGACGAAGTGGCGCCCAAGGCGTCACGCAATTGGTCGGCAGAAATATTGCGCTCCGCCGCGTCAAAGGCCAGCGCGGTGCGCAGCGCGGGCCAGCAGTGTGTCGGCAAATGTGCCGGGGCTTGCAGTTCGCGATCCAGGTGTTCGTCACGAGCCTGAGTCGAGGGCAAGCGGCGGAACGGGTGTTTGCCGCCCGCCAATTCGTAGATCACGCAGGCCACGCCGTACACGTCCGCGCTGGCCGACAGCGGTTGGCCCTCAAGCAGTTCGGGGGCGGCGTAGCCCGGGGTCCAGGCGTTGAAACGCTCGCGGCTCAGGTGCGGCAGGCCGGGCAGGATGCCCTCCTCGGCTTGCCCGAGACCAAAGTCAAACAGGCGCACGCCGTCTTCGCTGAGCATGACGTTGCTCGGTTTCATGTCACCGTGCAGCACGCCGCGACGGTGGGCGTAGGCCAGCGCGTCGAGCAGCGGCAGCGCGATGTCGCGCAGTTCTTTCCACGGCAGGCCCAGCGGCCGCTCGCAGAGCAGTTTGTCCAGGGTCAGGCCACGCATGAGTTCCATGGTGATGAAGGCCCGCTGGCAATCGGTGTCCACTTCGAACGTGTGCGGTCGCAGCACGTTGTCGTGGCGCAGGCGTCGGGTCAGGGCGAACTCGCTGTAGAGCAAGGCACTGGCGTCCGGCGACTCGGCAAATTCTTCGCTGAGGATTTTCAGCGCAATGTAAGGATCGGGATCGCCGAACTGTTCGTGCAACAGATCCCGGGCCCGGTAAACCGCACCCATGCCACCGGCCCCGAGCAGACGCTCGAGGTGGTAGCGGCCTGCCAGAACATCCGGCAGTTCGCCGACGCTGGCCCGTGTAGGCGCCAGCGCGGGTTCGGCGTTGTGCTGCTTTGCAAAAGCGAAATAGGTCAGGTTGTTGGCCTGCTCTTCGCTCATCAGCAAGTCGTCGACTGAGGATTCGATTTCAGTCATTGGCGGATCACCACGGCAGTCAGGTTGTCGCGAGCGGCGCCACGCAGGGCGCCGTCGAACAGACGTTCCAGCGCCACATGCGGCGCCGCCAGGCTGAGGGCGTTGCCGAGAGCATCGCTGCTCAGGCCTTGATACAAACCATCGCTGCACAGCAGGAACACATCGCCCGGATAGACCTCGAGTTCCAGCACATCCAGCGTCAGTTGTTCCGCCGCGCCCACCGCCCGGGTCAACGCCTGGGCCGCCGGGTGCGCCGCTGCCTGTTCGACGCTCATCTGCTGCTCGTCGATCAGTTGCTGCTGCAGCGAATGATCCTTCGACAGCTGATACAACCGCTGCCCGCGCCACATGTAGCAACGGCTGTCGCCGGCCCAGATGCAGGCCGCGCGATTGCCGTCTACCAGCAACGCCACGACGGTGCTGCCCATGATGCTGTCGTGACGCCCGGCGGTGACGGTCAACTCCTGCCCCAGGCGCCGGTTCAGCCAGTGCAGGCACTGGCGGATGGCTTTGAGGCGTTCGTCGAAGTCCTCGTGCTGCGGCAGTTCAGCCAGGCTGGCGACGATCAACTGGCTGGCGATGTCGCCACCCTGATGACCGCCCATGCCGTCCGCGACCACCCACAGCCCATGCTGCGGAGTGTCGAGGAAGGCATCTTCGTTGCGCGACCGCACCTTGCCCGGATCGGTTCGCGCCGCGCTGCGCCAGGGACTGGCCACGAGCATCAGAGCTGCACCGGCATACGGAAGGTGCGCATCACGCCCATGTCGAACGGGTTCGGCGTGCGCTGGCTGGTCAGCAGGTAGTTGGCGCGCAGGCCACCCACGTCGGCTTTCAGTACCAGCACGTCGCGACCGGTCAGGTACTCGGTCTGCATCAGGTCGAACAGACGGAACAGCGACCAAGGGCCGGAGTTCTTCTCGATGCCGATCGGGCGCCCGGCCATCTTGTCCATGACCAGACTGGTGCGACCGTCTTCAGCATCGGTCGGCCACTTGAAGGTCATTGGCAGGATCGGACCGTGGCGGTATTCCATGGTCTTGTCGCCGAACTTGAACTCGGAACGGCTGACGGCCGGATCGAGGGTGTACGGCTCAAGCTTGAACTGCACCGTCGGCTCGGCCGGGTTGATCGAGAAGAAGCTTTGGCGAATGTTCAGTGCAGCCGCCATCTGGTCGAGGAAGACCTTGGACACCGGCAGGCTGCGACCGTCGATGCTGCGCATCCGGTAGTTGCCCGGATCACCGCTGACGAACGGACGCATGTAGCTGTCGAAGAAGCGGTCGATGGTGCCTTGAGCCCGGAAGAACTCGCGGAAATCGCTGATCGCCACGTCGCTGGTGCTCGACGCACTGAACGGATAGCGCTTGCTGATGGTTTTGCCATACACGCTGTACAGCTCGTTCTGATAACGGCCGTTCAGGTATTGGTAGGCATCGTTGAGCACCAGGCGCCACGAATCTTCGGCCAGCACGTTGAACCACACGCTCAGCGGACGCGGCAGACGACCGGACGCATTGCGCAGGTTGGTCAGCGCATCACGCTGGCCGCTCATACGGGTCTTGGCCAGTTCGAACGCCGCTTGCTCCGGCGTGCTGGAACGGGCGAGGCCCGCCAGTTGCAGTTGCAGGTCGTTGAGTGCGGTGAATGCCGGGGTCAGGTCAGCGGCCGGGCCGTTGTTGTCGTCCAGCAACTTGTGCAGCGGCTCGAAGCGACGTTGCAGCGACTTCTTGGCGGTGTCCGGCAGGTTCTTCGCCACGTTCATGGCCGAAGCCTTGTCCGCGACAGCGGAAGCGAGTTTGCCGACCTTGCCCAGTTTGCCCTTCTGCCCCGCCAGCGCATCGGCGGCGTCACCCGCTTCATCCACCGGCTCTGGAGCTGCCTGGAAGCGGGTGTTTTCACGCACTTCGGTCAGCAGCGCCAGCACCGGCGAGTTGGCCGAGGTCAGGCCCGCCAATTGCTCGGCGCCCTCACCGGCATCGCTGATCGGTGGCAGTGCCACCTGGCCAACGGCCTCGCTCCAGTAGTTGGCGTAATCGCGGAAGTACAGTTGCTCCAGTTCGACCATCAGGCGACGCAAGTCCATGTCGCTGATGCCCGCGCCTTCGCCCAGTACCCAGTTGTCACGCAGGATGTCGGTGACCAGCGATGCGCCCTGTACCGAGAAATACTGCTGATAACCGGTCTGGGTGTAGAAGCCCGGAATCACGTATTCGGTGCCGATGAACAGCGAGCCCTGAGGCCCGAGGTGTTGGCTGAAACGATAGTCCGGCAGGTTGCGCGCCTGCTCGCGGAGCATGCGGTAAACCACGGTCGCCAGCGATTCGCTACGCAGCACCTGACGCGCCTGGGTCACCAGTTGCTCGTTGAGCGGATAGATAAACGGCTGCTGCAGCAGGCGCTCAAGGTGCGTGTTCAGACCGTTCTGCACCGCAGTGTTGCCGGTGTAGCGCTGCGACCAGTCAGCCGCGATCCAGTCCTTGAGCCATGCTGCGTCACGACGATCCTTCATGTTCAGCATCAGGTACGCGCGCAGGCTGTTGATCAGCTTTTCGCGATCCTTCATGTTGGCGCGGATCTGCCCTTCGAGCAGGGTGGCAACGCGTGGCAGCAGTTGCTTTTCAAGCTCGCGCTCGTACGCCTCCTTGACCACCGGATTGACGTCCTGGCCCTGATACAGACCCATCCGTTCGTGGTACGAAGCGTCGCCCTTCTTCGGGAACACCTGAGTCGCGGCGTAGCTGGTGTCGAGGGTTTTCAGCGTGCCCATGGCGTCATCACGCGGCGACAGTGCCGTGCGCTGCTGGGTCCAGTTCTGCGCCAGATTGCGCAGGTTTTCCAGACGCTCCCAGTTGGCCGAGAAACCACCGGCCCACAGCATGCCGAACAGTGCCAGCGCGCCCAGTGCACCGACGTACAACGCACGCTGGCCCCAATGGATGCGGCTGCGCTCGCGCTTGTCCAGACCGGCGAGGTCGGACTCGGGGAAAATCACCCGGCTGAGCAAGTGATGGATGAAACGCGAACGACCGCTGCGCAGTGTCGGCAGCACGCCGGCGCTCATGCCCAGACTCGCGCCGATACCGGCGGTGGTCGAATCCATTTCGTGGGTTAGATGCGGTGCGCTGGTCAGGTAGAAACCACGCAACAGCGTCGCACGCTGGTAGCGGTTGCCAGTGAATGCCATGTCGACGAACAGGCACAGACGCTCGCCGATCTGGCCCATCTGGTGCGGGAAGTCGAGGATGCGGCCACGGCGCTGGGTGTCGCGCTCGGAGTGCATGCGCATGATCACCTGGCTGTTGAGGCGACGCAGCAGCTCTTCGAACTCGCCGCGCAGCACAGCCACGTCGGTGCCGACCTGATCCTTGCGGAAACTGGTACCCAGCACCTGATCGCTTTCTTCGCGGGTCAGTTGATCGAAGAACTCGTCGAAGCCCAGCAGCTTGTCTGCCTTGCTCAGCACCAGATACACCGGCACATCGACGTGCAGTTTCTGATAGACGTCTTGCAGACGCGCGCGCACCTGGCGAGCCAGGGTGTCGATGTCCTGCTCGCTGCCACCGGTCAGAGTTTCCACCGGGATGGTCACCAGCACGCCGTTCAACGGACGGCCGCGACGACGCTTGCGCAGCAGTTCCAGCAGAGTGGTCCAGGCGCTGCCGTCGACTTCCGAATCCGGCTGGGTCAGGTAGCGGCCGGCGGTGTCGATCAGCACACCGTGGTCGGCGAAGTACCAGTCGCAATGACGGGTGCCGTGGGTGTCGCGGGTCAGCTTGCGGTCGATCTTGTTGATCGGGAATTCCAGCCCGGAGAAGTCCAGCAGGCTGGTCTTGCCGCTGGCCTGCGGGCCGATCAGCAAGTACCACGGCAGATCACTGCGCCAGCGCTCGCTGCGGCCGCGATACAGGCTCGAAGTCTTGAGGGTTTTCAGGGCGTCCTTGAAACGCTCCTTCAACTCTTTCTGCTCTTCTTCGATCAGGTCGTCGCGACGGATACGGTCCTGGCCGTCTTCGGTTTCTTCGACGGCTTTCTTGCGGATACCGGCGCGCCAGCTGACGAAGACCATGGTCAGGCCCCAGATCAGGAACAGCACGCTGATGGTCAGCAACCGGGAGGTCGAACCTTCCCAGAACTTGTAGTCATCCACCGCCAACAGCGGGCCGACGAACCACACCAGCAGCGCCACAAACAGCACCAGCAGCAGGGTCCAGACCCAGGTCTGGCGCAGGAAGGCGCCGACTTTCTTGAAAAACTTTTTCATCACACGTCCCTGTTTACGGCTGCGACTGCGGCTGGACCGCGGCCGGATCAAGCGGCTGATAAGGTTGCAGAACGGTGTCGCGCTGCTCGCCCAAGACCCAGGCGAAGCCCGAATACATCATCACCAGGCAGACGAAGGTGAACAGCACCACCATCCACGCCGGCACGATGCGCACCAGGTTGCGGCGCTGATCGTTGAGGCCTTCCCACTGCGGCGACAATTCACGCGGCACGTCGCCACGCAACTGACGGATCTGCCGGTACAGGGCGTCGCGGATGCCTTCGAGTTCCAGCATGCCGCGCGCTTGTACGCGGTACTTGCCCTCGAAACCGAGGGACAGGCACAGGTACATCAGCTCCAGCATCGGCAGGTGCTTGACCGGGTTTTTCGACAGCCGATCGAGCAACTGGAAAAACTTCTCGCCACCGAAGGTTTCGTTGTGGAAGCTGCTGAGCAGGCTCATCTGCGACCACTCGCTTTCGTTGCCCCACGGCGTGGTCACGACGGCTTCGTCGACCACGGTGCAGAGCACGTAACGGGCGGCCATCACCTGGCTGCTTTCGGCGCCGTTGTGCAGGGCGCGCACTTCAAACAGCTTGAGCCCGGCGGTCAGGCGCTCGTTGAGCGCGTAGAGGTCTTCGCGGGTTTCGCTGTGCTTGAGGCGCACCACTTCCGACAGCAGTTCGGATGACGCCGCCACCAGCGAATTAAGGCTGATGTTGAAGGCTTCCGCCGGACGCAGGCGCGCGGCGTAGATCATCCGTTCTTCCAGTTGTTCGAAGCGCGGTGGCGCAGCGAAGTCGGTCAGCGGACTCGCCGCCGGGCCATGGCCCTGACGGTCGAGCAGGACGGTTTTGTCGTCCTGGTTGTGTTCCATGTCCTTGATCATGTCGGTCAGTTCCTGATGGCCCAGAATTTCAGTTCAAGCTCGGCAAATTCGCCGGACACGTGGAACGCGAAGCCGCCGGAGCGCTCGAGTTGCGCCAGGTCTTCGGAACTGAGTTCGAGGATGAAATAGGTTTTGTTGGAGTGGAACGCGATCTGCCGCGGGGCCACCGGCAACGGTTTGACCTTGATCCCCGGCAGGTGCAGGTTGACCAGTTGGCGGATGCGCTCCACCGGGCCGACCTTGAGGTGCGCAGGCAAGCGGTTGCGCAGTTCTTCGGAGTCGCAGTTGGCACTGGCTGCCAGCACGAACGACGCCGAGCCCAGCAGTTTGTGGTCGTGCAGCGGCGACACGATGATCCCGTACTGACGCGCTTGCAGGATCAGCTCGATGGCGTGTTGTTCCAGCACCATCGACAGCACCTGACGGATTGACTCCATCAGTTTGCGGAAGCTCGCGCCCTGGTCGGCGTGGGAGTAGCGACTGTCCAGACGCGGGCGTTTGCTGTCGCTGGAGAAGGTCGCCAGATCGCCGAGCATGGTCAGCAGCGTGCGGTACAACTCCTCCGGGTGGACCTGCTCCAGACCCAGGTAGTGGCGCAGCAGCAGTTCGGTGCGGTTGATCAGTTGCAGCATCATGAAGTCGCCGATCTCCGCGCCGCCGACCTTGCCGTTCGAACGAATGCGCTCGGCAATGGTGTCGCCACGGTGACCGAGCATGCTGATCACTTCTTTCAGGCACGACAGCAGGTAGCTGGAGGCGTGGGCCTGAATGTAGGTCGGCACGAAGTCCGGATCGAGGCTGATCACGCCGTCCGGTGTGGTGTCGAGCACGTCGCAGATCTTCAGCTTCACGTAGGCCTGGTCGCTCTGCTGCTCGCCGAGCAACAGTTTGAAGTCCGGGCGACCGCATTTGACCTGGCTCGCCGAATCGTCGCCGGCGTTGGAGTCGGCCACTTCGGTTTCATAGGCGGTGTAACGCGCCAGCACGTCGGACTGCTCCGGGCGGCGGGCCTCGATGTGGTTACCGGTGACCAGCGGCAGCGCCAGGTAGATCGGCATGTTGCCGGTGTTCGGCGGCACGTCCAGCGCCAGCGGCTCGGTGTTGCCACCGAGTTCGAACAGGCTGCCGTCCGGCAGGATCCCCGAGGCTTCACTGATCACCAGTTTGCCCATGTTGAGGAACTGCAAGTCGATCTCAAGGTTCAGGAAACCCCAGGTGTAGCCGCCCAGCAACTGGGTGCGGGTCTTCATCTGGTGATCGTAGTAGCGGTCGTTGTGCTGGAAGTGCTGCGGACGCAGCAGCATGCCTTCCTGCCAGATGACTTTATGGGTATTCATGATCAGTCATCCGCCTTGGCGAGCACTTCGTTGGTCTTGCGGATACCGGCCTGATCCAGGGTCAGATCGGCTTCGGTGACTTCCAGCGGCGTGATCGGGAACGTGTGGCGCCACTTGGTTTCCGGCAGGTCGCGGTACGCGGCGAGGATGCCGATGAAGCGGCTGCCCTCCTCCACACTCAGCTTCAGTTCCACGGTTTCACCCGGGCGCAGTTCGAGTTCTTCGCTGGCCACCAGATCCGGGTTGAGAGATTCCTTGGCGCGCTCGTAGAGGCTGAAGAAATCGGCGTTCTCGAACGTCACCGGGTGCTTGAGTTCGAACAGGCGCACCACGATCGGCGACGGACGACCGTTGAGGTCCGGGTTCAGCTGATCGCTGCCGGTCAGCTTCAGGTTGATCTTGGTCACTTTCGAATACGGCGACAGCGACGAGCAACCGGCGAGCAGCACCAAAAGGGTGAGCGCGGTCAGCGTCTTGAAAAAAGCGGTCGAGCGGCGAGACATGCGCATCATCCTTGGTGGTCGGTGTGGAGGGTGGAGATCAGGCGGATCTGTTCTTCGTAGGCCTGGGCGAAGTCGCGGGCCAGCAGGCGCTCGCTCCAGTCGTCGTCCTGACGCAGCGCATGGTGGTAACGGTTGAACGCTCTCCAGCGCCCGCCAGCGGTGGCGAGCAACGGTTTGTTGTCACGCTCGAAACGCAGGGTCAGTTGCTCCGGCGAGAAGTGCTCGAGTGTGCCGCGCACCGCCGCGCGGCTGGCGGTCAGCAGCGCCACCTGATGCGCCTGCAAGTCGCGGAACGCGCGGGAGATCGCCTGATCGGCCGGCAAGTGGCCCGGCTTGTTCGGCTGCAACAGGATGTCCAGCGCTTCGCTCGGGTCGACGGCGAATTTCAACGGATTCTTGTTGGTGCCTTGCACGGTGGTCTGGGCCAGACGCAACTCGTTCTTCAGCTCCGAACGGGTGCGCAGGCTCTGTTGCAGACCGCCGACGCTCTGGCGCAGCAAACGTGCAGCGTTCAGCGCGAGGGCTTCACGCTCGTCGTGGCTGAGGTTCTTCACGTTCACGCCGAGGGCCGCGCCGAATTTATCCCAGAAGGTTTCGCTCTGACGCTCGACCTCTTTCGGTGCCGGTGCAGGTTCAGGCTTGGGCTCGACGATCAGCTCCGGCACCATCAGGCTTTCCATGTCGATGCGCGCGTAGTCGGCGCGCTGACGGGAGTCTTCAGGGTCGGTAACCGGTGCGAGCATTTCCTCGAATTCCGAGTACACGCGTTCTTGCTGCTCCAGCGACTTCAGTGGGTCGAGGTCGAGGAACGCGTCATCCGGAATGATGGTTCCGGCGGCGCGTGGCAGGCCGACTTCACCGTCGAAGGTCGCCGGGTCGCGCACCAGTCGTGCACGAATCTCGAAATCGCCCAGCACGTAGGTGCTGCCGTGCTCGATGCGCACCGGTTCGCCCTTGTGCAGGCGTGCGCCGCTGTCGCCGTCCTGAACACCGTTGCTGCTGGTGTCGGTCAGGAAAAACGTGCCCTCGCGATAGCTGACAATCGCGTGGTGATTGGACAAGTGACGCTTGCGGTCAGGGATGATCCAGTCGCAGTCCTCGCCCCGCCCGATCACGCCACCGGCCTGTTTGAAGGTCCGCTGGCACAGCTCGGTGGGCACGAACTGCTTGGTGTTCAGCATTTCGAAAACCAATTCCATGTTTGATGCTCCTTGCGGTCACTTGCCGCGATTGACCGCCTGCGGATCACCCAACGGGCGGTAATCGTTATCGTTGAATTTGTAATTGCCGCTGCAGCCGCCGAGGCCGCATAGAACGACGAGGGTCAGCAGGACAGCGTGCCAGTGACGAACAGACATCAGAGGGTCTCCAGGTGTAGACAAAGCACAAAGCGCCGACCCTCTCGGGCGGCGCTGAAATAGGTGTTCGAGGTGAATCCGACGGACTTTCGCCTACCCATCGAAATCACCCAGATTGATGTTCAAGCGGCCGAGCCGGTACAGCAGCGTGCGCCGCGGCAAGCCCAGTTCGCGGGCGGCGAGCGTCTGGTTGCCGTCGTTCTTGCGCAGGCAATCGAGCAGCAGATTGCGTTCGACCGCTTCCAGTCGTTCACGCAGATTGAGGCCGCAGTGGTCTTCCGGCGTCGGCGCCGATTCCAGACGCAGCGAGAAATGCTCGGCCAGCAACTCGCCGCCCTCGCACAACAGCACCGCGCGCTCGACCAGGCCCTTGAGTTCACGCACGTTGCCGGGGAAGGTGTAACCGGACAGATGCTCCAGCGCCGCGTCCGACCAGCGCACCGGATCACGCTGCAGGAAAGTGCAGGCCTTGTCGGCGAAGTGTTTGGCCAGGTCGAGGATGTCGCCTTCGCGCTGACGCAGGGCCGGCAATTCAATCGGGAATTGCGCGAGGCGGTAGTACAGGTCCTCGCGGAATTTGCCTTCGCTGACCAGCACCGACAGGTCGCGGTGCGTCGCGGCGATGATGCGCACGTCGATCTTGTGGGTGTCGTTGGAACCCAGCGGACGGATCTCGCCTTCCTGCAACACACGCAGCAACTTGGCTTGCAGCGACAGCGGCATGTCGCCGATTTCATCGAGCAACAGGGTGCCGCCGTTGGCCGCATCGAACAGCCCGGCACGGTCACGGTCGGCGCCGGTGAACGCGCCTTTGCGGTAGCCGAACAGCTCGCTTTCCAGCAGGTTTTCCGGGAACGCCGCGCAGTTCTGCACGATGAACGCCTGGGACCGGCGCGGGCCGCAATCGTGGATCGCCCGCGCGACCACTTCCTTGCCGGTGCCAGTCTCGCCACGCAACAGCACGGTGTACGGGCTGTGCAGGACTTTGCTGATCAGCGAGTAGGTCTGGCGCATCGCTGCACTCTTGCCGATCAGGCCGTAGCCGCTGGCACTCGGCAGGCTGCGCACGACCGGTGCGGCAGCATCCACTGGCTGGCGCAGGCGTTGCAGCAAGTGCAACTGACCAAGCACGAACGAACCGAGTTGGCCGAGAGAATCGGCAAACCCTTGCAGGTTGATGTGGCGACGACTGGCGCACAGCAACAGACCTTCGACGGCCTTCTGCTGATTGACCAGCGGCACGCACAACAGCGACTGCCACGGCGCGGACGACGCCGGCAGAAAACTGGTTTCGTGCAGGCTGCCACCCAGGTCATCGAAGCTCACCACGCGGTTCTGGCACAGGGCGAACTGCAACAGTTGCTCGCCGTTGTAATCCGCCGGCAGGCTCGCCGCGCTGCGCGGTTGCAGCACGCCGTCGAGGCACTCAGCGTTCATCCCCAGCGACGTGTGCGTGGCGTCCAGCAAGTACAACTGCGTCAGTTCGCAACCGCTCAGCCCGGCCAGACCGCGCACGAAATCACCCAGCAGCGCAGCACTGTCCGCCGCGCGCGACAGGCTGGCGAACTGCGCCAGCAAGGCTTCGGCATAGAGCAGTGGCTGCGGCACTTGAGTGAACATCACACTCACCTCAGGCGAACTCGCAGGTCACGCTGGCTTCACCGTCGAGCGTCGCATGCACGCGCTTGAGGCTTTCACCTGTGGCCATGGCATCGAGCAAGCGGTCGGCCACCAGCGGCAGCACGTGCTGGTCGAGCAAGTGGTCGATCAGGCGCGCACCGCTTTCGCTTTGAGTGCAACGCTCGGACAGGTGATCGACGAGGTTCTGGCACCAGGTGAAATCCAGCTGGCGACGGTTCAGACGCTCGCCCAGACGACCGAGTTTGATCTCGATCAGCTCGCGCAGCACCGGGCCGCCGACCGGGTAGTACGGCACCACTTTCATCCGCGCCAGCAGCGCCGGTTTGAAGTGTTTGCTGAGCACCGGGCGAATGGTTTCTTCCAGCACTTCCGCGGTCGGACGCGCGCCGTCTTCGCACAGGTCGCTGATCTTGTCGCTGCCCAGGTTCGAGGTCATCAGGATCAGCGTGTTGCGGAAGTCGATCTCACGACCCTCGCCGTCGTTGGCCACGCCTTTGTCGAAGATTTGGTAGAACAGGTTGAGCACGTCCGGATCAGCCTTCTCGACTTCGTCGAGCAATACCACCGAATACGGCTTCTGGCGCACGGCTTCGGTGAGCATGCCGCCCTCGCCGTAACCGACGTAACCTGGCGGTGCACCGATCAGGCGGGAAACGGTGTGCTTCTCCTGGAACTCGGACATGTTGATGGTGGTGATGAAACGGTCGCCGCCGTACAGCAGGTCGGCGAGCGCCAGGGCGGTTTCGGTTTTGCCGACGCCACTCGGGCCCACCAGCAGGAACACGCCGACCGGTGCGTCAGGCTTGTTCAGGCCGGCAGCGGTGGCACGCATCGAGCGATCCAGTGCGTGCACGGCTTGTTCCTGACCGCGAATGCGGGTGCGCAGGTCGGTGGCGAAGCTTGCGACTTTGGCGTTGTGCTCACGGGCCAGTTGCGCCAGTGGCACGCCGGTCCAGGCGCTGATCACTTCGGCCACCAGACGTGGGCAGACTTCGAAGCTGACCAGACGCTCTTTGACCTGAGCGGCGGTCAGGGCGCTGTGGGTTTCGTTGAGTTGCGCTTCCAGTGCTTCGACGCTTTGGCCTTCTTCAACTTCAGCAGCAACGGTTTCGATCACGGTGCCTTCGGCGTCTTCCTCAACAGTGACCACCGGCTCGACCGCAGCGGCTTCACGGGCCTTGGCCAGTTGCTGACGCAGTTCCAGCAGGCGCTCGGCCAGCTGTTTCTGCTCGGTCCACAGGGTTTCCAGTGCGACCATTTCCGCTTCGGCTTCGTCCAGACGCGCTTCCAGTGCCTCCAGCGCTTCGTGGTCGATCAGCAGACCGGCTTCGGCATCGCGGCGCAGGGCCTGACGCTGACGGCCACCTTCAGCCAGCTCGCCACGCAGGCGCTCCAGGCTTTCCGGGGCAGCGGCGAGGCTGATGCGAACACGTGCGCACGCGGTGTCGAGCACATCGACAGCCTTGTCTGGCAGTTGCCGACCGGCCAGGTAACGGGCGGACAGTTCCGCTGCCGAGACCACCGCGTCATCGCGCAGGTAGATGCCGTGGCTCTTCTCGTAGACCTGCGCCAGACCACGCAGGATGGTCACCGCTTCGCTCACGGTCGGTTCGTGCAGTTGAACCGGCTGGAAACGACGGGCCAGCGCCGGGTCTTTCTCGAAGTATTTCTTGTACTCGGCCCAGGTTGTCGCGGCGATGGTGCGCAGTTCGCCACGGGCCAGCGCCGGCTTCAGCAGGTTGGCCGCGTCGGAGCCGCCAGCGTTGCCGCCCGCGCCGATCAGGGTGTGGGCTTCGTCGATGAACAGGATGATCGGCTTCGGCGAGGCTTTGACCTCGTCGATCACGCCTTTCAGACGACGCTCGAATTCACCTTTGACGCTGGCGCCGGCCTGCAACAGGCCCATGTCCAGCGACAGCAGCTCGACGCCCTTGAGCACTTGCGGCACTTCACCGGCAGCGATGCGCGAGGCCAGGCCTTCGACGATGGCGGTTTTACCGACACCGGCTTCACCGACCACGATCGGGTTGTTCTTGCGGCGACGGGCGAGGATGTCGACCATCTGGCGGATCGCGCCATCGCGGCACAGCACCGGGTCGAGTTTGCCGTCGCGGGCCTGTTGGGTCAGGTTGTGAGTGAAGCGCTCCAGCAGCGATTCGCCCTGGGCGGCCGGTTTGCCGTTGGCCGCCGCCTGAGGCTGTTGCGACAGGGCAAATTCCTTCAGACGATCGATGTTCAGTTTGGCGAGCAGTGGCTGGTAGCGGCTGCCGGCGTAGCGCATCGGGTTGCGCAGCAGCGCAAGGATCAGCGCCGCGTCTTCGACCGAGGTCTGGCCCAGTTCAAGGTTGGCCACCAGCAGCGCGTCTTGCAGCCACTGCACCAGTTCCGGGGCAAAAACCGGGTTGCGCGAAGCGCTGTGCTCGACCCGCGATTGCAGGGCGGCGCTCAGTTCGCCGGCATCAACGTCGGCATCCTGCAGTGCGCGGGAGAGCAGACCGTTAGGGCGCTCCAGCAGGCCGAGCATCAGGTCTTCGACCAGAATCTTGCTGCCGCCACGAGCCACGCAGCGCTCGGCCGAACGCTCCAGATCGCGACGGGTTTCGGCGTCCAGCGCCTGGATGAGTTGTTGCAGGTCTACGTTGATCATGGCTCACGTCCTTAATGAATTTTGCTGCCCAGGGTCACCACGCCGTCTGCTTTTTCGCAGCCCAGCCAGCTGGTCCAACCCAGGCGACAGTCGTTCTTCTCGCCAATGCGCAGTTCGCGGATTTCTTCCGGGCGCAGCACCAGGCGAATGTCGTAATCGAGCGGGTCACGCAAGGTGAACCGCACCAGCGCGCAGAGCGGCTGGTAACCGAAACCGATAGGCAGGAATTCGTGGAATCGCTCCCAGTCGAGTTCGGTGATGTGAATGCGGAATTTGCCGCTGCGGTCGCGCACGTGTTCACCCAGCACCAGGTCCTCACCCAGAACGCTGTTGGCGAAGCCGAGGCGGTTGCGCTGTTCTTCGAGGATTTCTACGCGGCGCTCGATGCACTGCTCGATGACCAGGTCTTCGTGCTTGAAGTAGTAACGCAGCACCGCTTCGATCAGCGCCGCCGAGTGCGCCCGCAGACTGAGCAGGCCGAGGTACGGCAGCAGGCGTTTCCAGTTCAGTTCCTTGGCCTTGCGGATCTCGTCGCCGCCGAGGCCGATCAGGGCGAACAGCTGCGACGAGAACGGGTCGACTGCGCCACTCTGGAAGCTCGCGCGATAGCGATACTTGCGCCAGATCGGCAGCATCAGCCGTTGCAGGCGATGGTGGAACAGGTCGAGGAAGTTGCGCGTCGGGTTGCCGTCTTCGCTGTCGCCCAGGGCTTGCTCGCCATAGAACGCCGGCAGCGGCGAGCCGGAACCGACCAGGCCGATCAGGTTGAAGCGCAGGCGCGCGCGCATCTGCCCGTGCTCTTCGAAAAACTCCACACGATCGACATCGCTGCGCGGAAATCCGAGGCTCGGATTGGCCTGGAATTCCAGCTGATCGTAGAGGTCGTCTTCGCTCAGGTACGGGTGCGCATCGCGCAGCCGGTCGATCACCAGCAGCACGGCCTGAAACAGCGAGTACTCGCGTATTACCTTCGTCAGCCCGCTTAAAGCAGGGGCTGCAGGCCCATACGTGGTGTCCATTGGTACACCTCTCCCTGTGTGCTTTTTACCCGCAGCTCGTGGAATGAATTGAGACTGGCGTAAAGCGCGAAAAACTCGTTGAGAACCGAGGCGAAGACGAACAGGTCGCCCTCACCGATATACCCTTCGGGGTCGATGGTCAGTTCGGTGCGCAAACCGCGCACCGGCAGACCACGGTGCAACCGGTCCACGTGGTGATGCTTGATGTGCTTGAGGCCGCCGAGCAGGCGCTTGCTGACCTTCTCCGCGTGCTGGTCGTAGTAGCGCGGCAAGTCGTAGGTTTCGAGAATCACCTTCAGTGCGTTGACGTCGGCCAACGACAGATAGTTGAGCGACATGTTGCTGATCAGCTTCCACAGGAAGTCACGGTTCAGCGGCGGCGCGAAACTGGAAGTGGCCGGGGTGATGTTGCGGAAACTCAGGAACTCCGGGGTCTCTTCGCAGGCCATGCAGATCTGCCCGAGCTTGAGTTTGCGCGGCAGGTTCTGGTTGGTGCAGACCAGCTCGATCGACAGGGTTTCGTGAGCTTCGGTGTGGCGGATGCCGAAGCTCAGGTAAGTGTCGAGGCCGTCGTGCAGCAGCGACGAACGCTGGCGGATGCTGTAATGCGGACGGCTATTGGGCACGTCGAAACTCGGGTCGTGCTCGAAGGATTCGAACGGCACGTACTCCTGATAACCGAGGCCGCCAGGCTTCCAGCCGGTCACGGTTTCCACCGAAAACACGCCGCAGTTTTCCAGATCGTATTCGGCCGGCAGCAACAGGTATTCGTCCTGTTTGCCGTCGAGACGGATCGGCAGTGCGTCGTGCTTGAACAGGTTGACGATCGGCGTGCAGAACAGCTTCACGTTATCCGTCGTCGGACGCATGCGCATGATGCCGCTCTTGCGGATATCGAAGCGCAATTCCAGGCCGCGCATCTGCTTGAGGGTGTCCTCCGGCAGCGCCTTGAGGATGTCCAGACCGTGGACATCAACGAACAGAAACTTGTCCTGGAAGGCGAAGTATTCCTGCAGGTAGCGATAGCCGCGGAAGGTGTTCAGCGGATACGGGATCAGCGCTTCTTCTTCGGCAAAACCCACTGGCTTTACGCGGTCGCCCGGAATCTTGAACGCCATCGGCTTGCCGCTCACACCATCGATAGGCTTGCCGGCGCCGTCGAGCGGGATCAGTTCGATGCCGTCGAGATTGCGCAGCAGGCTCAGGTAGAGCATCTGGCTGATGTAGCGCTCGCCCGCAAAGTGCAGGCGCAGTTTGCTCAGCTCCAGCTCGCCGAGATGGCCGTCGGCACTCATCTCCAGGCGCAGGCTGAGCAGCGAACCGTCGCCCTTAACCGAGTAGTTGAGCGCGGCCAGATCCAGCGCCATGACTTCGGTCGGGTAGCAGGTGCGGAAACGGCAACGCACGTCTTCGATCGGCACGCTCTCGATCGGCGTATCACGCTCGACCTTCAGCGCCGGCCCGGAACGCTTGAGCGGATCGAACTGCAGAATGCTGAACGCCGGCAGCGGGCGCATGTAGTTCGGCCACAGCAGCTGCATCAGGGAATGGCTGAGCTCCGGCAACTCGTCATCGAGCTTCTGGCGCAGCCGTCCGGTTAGAAACGCAAAGCCTTCCAGCAACCGCTCCACATCCGGATCCCGCCCGGCCTGCCCCAGGAACGGCGCCAACGCCGGACTACGCTCGGCGAAACGACGGCCCAATTGGCGCAGTGCGGTGAGTTCGCTTTGGTAGTAGTGGTTAAAGGACACGGGTTACCTGCCTGGTAGTGGATTCACTGT
The DNA here is from genome assembly GCF_014863585.1 of Pseudomonas gozinkensis. NCBI lineage: Bacteria > Pseudomonadati > Pseudomonadota > Gammaproteobacteria > Pseudomonadales > Pseudomonadaceae > Pseudomonas > Pseudomonas gozinkensis. The sequence continues at coordinate 6,423,800 of NZ_CP062253.1, forward strand.
GCATCACGACTGCCCATCAATTTTCCAGATGTACATATGGCGTATTGCTGATAAAAAGATTTAACCAATGCCACTCCCATTGCGGCATTGCTATATCAAATGTTTTTTCTTTTTTATTGAAATACAGCCAATAGACACCCACAGATTTATCATCTTCAAACAAGCGCATATCCAGCGACTGGGTGGAATACAGCGGAGTTCTATAAGCTTTCTCTGGATGTTCCTTATCAACAACCCGAAGATAAGCCATTCCACCCAGGCCTAATATCCCGCCAACGGGCACATTCTGTAAAATGTAACGGCCAGAAGTATCGATATTCGTAACGTTAGCGGGGAAATTGCAGATTTTATTGACAACGACGATTAACAAGGCCACCAGCAAAACCAATACCAACGCACCACGAAATATTGCGTTCTTGTGCGTTGAAAGTCCTACACCACTCAAAAACATAGCTTACTTTCCACTCTCGACAACTGGCTCAACACTATAAGGTGCATTAGCAACAAATCGATTCAGCCAATGCTCCCCCCGGTAGACCGAATGAATAATAAAAATCTTTTTTTCGACACTGAACTCAAGGAAAGGCGTTCCAATCCTGCGTGAACCAAAGGCCTGCCCCATATCAATTTCCTTTATTTCAAATAGAGGACTTCGATATATTTTTCTTGGTTCATTCAAATCGGTCACGCGTAGAAACGCCAGGTTATCATCGAAAGGAAACAGCCGAAGCGGAACTCTCTCCAAAACATACTGGCGCGTAGCGCTTAACTCAATTATATCGGGTGAACGTTGGGAGAGTCCGTCCACGAAAATGTACGGCACTATTACCGCCGAAAGTAAAAATGTAAAAATACCAAGACAAATCCATTTCGAACGCATGATCAGCTCGATATCGCAATAGTTGTGGGCGAGATGGTTTCGTACTTGATGTCAGACAGCACCCTGAAATCCCCGCCTTTACCATGGCACTGCCGATACTCTACAAAGTCACTGTTTTGAATCAGGTACAAACGAGCGCCTTCCAGATCTTTGAAAACCTCTGCCACGTCGGCAGGGCTCAAGGCACCAGTTTCCATCATTGCTGTCTGGTTGGAATTGATACTGATATTGCGTGCAATTGCCTCAGGCGGAATTACAGTTCCGTCAAAATTCCAGAAGCCAAGAGGCTGACTGATGAAATCGGAGCCATCTCCAAAGTCATAGCTGTCTTCAACATAGAATCCCAGCTTGCTTACCAGAAATTCAATTTTCTTTGAAACAATGACAACATCACCTTCCGCTATCACTCTCAAGTTAAAGTTTGCGAGCGCCCCTCTTAAATCATCCAATACATCTATCCGCCACTGCGCCATCTTGACGGACACTGTATTACTGTACCCAAAGTCCTCAGCTTCCCGAGCACTTCCAAATGCCAATGGATATTTCCCATCGGGCTTATCTTTAAATTTTTTAAGTATTGCTGCACGTATTTGCTTCTGCCCATTAGGGCTATTCCACACTGACTTTAAATATTCGTACTCTTTACTGGCGCGCTCAAAACTCAAGAGCCAGCTCATCTTGACTATTGCGTCGTCGATGTACTCCTGCGGTGCTTCTTTAAGGTGATTCTTGGTGAGCTCATCCATCCCTCCATCGGAGGTAGACCAAGGCATACCAGCAAACCATCGACGCATCAGTGCGGCAGAGGTCGGCCACTTCATCTTGTCCATAGCTGCAGGAATGTCGGTGATACCAAATTTGCGCTTTGCAATTGCACACTGGCCAGCCTTGTTACTAGCCGGAGTCATGCTTGCGGTCACTGTGGCACCCGTCATATCAACATCCTTGCAAAATAGATTCGACAACCCTCAGGCATGGCGTTTACCTGAGAAACAATGTGCTGATTACGCAATTGCGACCTTTGTCTGCTTCTCGATCACCAACTCGATGGTTTCCGCTGTCGCAGAGAAGACGCGCTGTGTCTTCCCATCCTTATCGGTGACTCCATTGATGATCTTTCCTGAAGCGGTTTTCAGCGTGTATTCCACGCCAGCCAATGGCTCTCCAGTGTCCTGACAATTGATCACGAAGTGCTCGTTGAACGGCCACTGAATCTCTACCGGCAAAGGCGGCACAAACGGCGCCGGGGAATGCGAATTGCCAATAATCACCGTCGAAGACCCAGCCGTAACCTTGTTGCCGTGGGAGCCCACGGAATCAACAGTGACAGCAGACTTGCCGTTGATTTTCACCGTCGTGGCCAAACCGCCGACCATCGCACCACCACACGCGGAGGCATCGCCTTCGCGGGCGGCCGCGAGGCCGTCGAAGAACACGTCGCCGGAACCGGCGGCAATCGGGTTGGTACCGTGGCCGGGGAGCGAGCAAGCAGTGGGGTCGGATACGCGTGCTGCTGGTTTGCCAGACATCGGGGTTCTCCTTAGGTGACCTTGACTTGACCGCTGCCATCCAGGCGCGCGGCGAAACTGACCTGACGCTTGAAACCCTCGACTTCCAGCAGGCCTTCGATGCTGAAGGCCAGGCGAAGCTGGTCGTGGTCACGCGGCAGGGAAATGACACGCACGTTGCTCAGACGCGGCTCGTAGGCTTCGATGAAGCTTTCGATGGCCAGGCGGGCCTGACTCAGGGAGTCGTGCAGGCTCAGGCGCATGTCATTGAGATCGGGCAACCCGTAGTCGGACAGCGTTTGCACGCTGCCGGCCCGGGTGCTGAGCATTTTGGCCAGATGGGCAGCCACCGACGCCATGGCAGAAGCCTCGAGGCTCCTGCCCTTGCGTAGTTCCGCGTCGCCGTTGAGGCGTTCGAAAAGGCTGCCGTATCCGTCCATGAGTCGCTCTTACTCTTTGTCCAGCTTGCCAACCAGCGACAGGGTGAAATCGGCACCCATGTACTTGAAGTGCGGGCGCACGTTCAGGCTGACGCGGTACCAGCCCGGCTCGCCTTCAACGTCGCTGACGATCACTTGCGCAGCGCGCAGCGGACGACGGCCACGTACTTCGGCGCTCGGGTTTTCCTGGTCGGCCACGTACTGGCGGATCCACTTGTTCAGTTCCAGCTCGAGGTCGGTACGCTCTTTCCAAGAACCGAGTTGCTCGCGCTGCAGCACTTTCAGGTAGTGAGCCAGGCGGTTGACGATCATCATGTACGGCAGTTGGGTGCCGAGCTTGTAGTTCAGCTCTGCAGCCTTGCCTTCTGCGCTGATGCCGAAGAACTTCGGCTTCTGCACCGAGCTTGCGGAGAAGAACGCCGCGTTGTCGGAGCCTTTACGCATGGTCAGGGAGATGAAGCCTTCCTCGGCCAGTTCGTATTCACGACGGTCGGAAACCAGAACCTCGGTAGGAATCTTGGTTTCGATTTCGCCCATGCTTTCGAAGTGGTGCAGAGGCAGGTCTTCAACCGCGCCGCCGCTCTGCGGGCCGATGATGTTCGGGCACCAGCGGAACTTGGCGAAGCTGTCGGTCAGTTTGGTACCGAACGCGTAAGCGGTGTTGCCCCACAGGTAGTGCTCGTGGCTGTTGGCAACGTTTTCCTTGTACACGAACGATTTGACCGGGTTCTCTTCCGGATCGTACGGGTTACGCAGCAGGAAACGCGGAACGGTCAGGCCAACGTAGCGGGAGTCTTCCGAGGTACGGAAGCTCTGCCATTTGGTGAATTGCGGGCCTTCGAAGTGATCTTTCAGATCCTTCAGGTCCGGCAGACCGGTGAAGCTTTCCAGGCCGAAGAATTTCGGGCCGGCAGCGGCGATGAACGGCGCGTGGGACATGCAGGATACGCTGGCCACGTACTGCATCAGTTTCACGTCCGGCGAGCTTGGGGACAGGTAGTAGTTGGCGATGATCGCGCCAACCGGCTGACCACCGAACTGGCCGTATTCAGCGGTGTAGATGTGCTTGTACAGGCCCGACTGCATCACTTCCGGCGAATCTTCGAAGTCGTCCAGCAGGTCGTCCTTGGAGACGTTGAGGATTTCGATCTTGATGTTTTCGCGGAAGTTGGTGCGGTCGACCAGCAGTTGCAGGCCACGCCACGACGATTCCAGAGACTGGAAGTCCGGGTGGTGCAGGATTTCGTCCATCTGACGGCTGAGCTTGGCATCGATCTCGGCGATCATGCGGTCAACCATGGCTTTTTTGACCGGCTCACCGTTGTTCTGCGGCTTGAGCAGCTCTTCGATGAACGCCGACACACCGCGCTTGGCGATGTCGTAGGCTTCGTCGTCCGGCGTCAGGCGGGTTTCGGCGATGATGCTGTCGAGGATGCTGTACTCGCCGTTTTCTGCGGCGTTCTGTTGTGCTGCGCTAGTGCTCATTGTGTTGGCTTCCTTGGCTGCTGGAGTCTCAGGCGTCCGGGGCTGCGGCGTTCAGGCCCAGCTCACCGAGTACGCGACCGCGGGATTCATCGTCGGCGAGCACGCCTTCGATGGCTTTACGGAACGCAGGAGCGTTACCCAGCGGGCCTTTGAGGGCCACCAGCGCGTCGCGCAGTTCCATCAGCTTTTTCAGCTCAGGCACTTGCTCGACCAGGCTGGCCGGGTTGAAGTCCTTCATCGAATTGACGCGCAGTTGCACGGCCAGTTCGTCAGCTTCGCCATCTTCCTGCAGACGGTTCGGTACGCTCAGTGTCAGCTGCAGCTCTTGCTTGGCCAGCACTTCGTCGAAGGTCATCTTGTCGATGCTGATCGGCTTGCGATCCTCGATCTTGCGATCGTCCTTGCGGTGGGTGTAGTCACCGATTGCCAGCAGCTTCAGCGGCAGTTCAATCTCTTCCTGAGCACCGCCGGTGGCGGGTTTGAAGGTGACGTTGATGCGTTCCTTGGGGGCTACCGAGCCTTCTTTGGCCATGGCTTTTCTCCTTGCGGTTGTGGCCCTGGGGCCTATTCGAGTACCACTTCGAGGTCGAGGTGGCACAGCCTGCGATAAATCTCTTCCTTGCGTTCACGTACGGCATGGTTCTGCGGTAACAACTCGCAGCAACTGTGCAGCAGGTGCAGCACTTCCAATGCAAGATCGGGCTCCCAGGCGTGCAGGCCTGAGTCCTGTAATGTCTGATCGAGGGTTTCGAGCTGGTTCTTGGCGAGTTCGTATTTCTTGGCCAGAAAGCACAGTCGCGCGAGGGCGAACTGCCAGAAGAAGCGTTCGCGCCCGCCGTGCGCCGATTGCAGACCCTGCTTGAGGATCTGCACGGCAGGCTTGAGGCCTTCCTTGCGCAGGATCGGCTGGACTTCTTCCAGGGCCTTTTCCCAGGCCGGCTGGGTTTCGACGTTCTCGTTTTCGACCTTGCGTGGCGCGCTGGCGCTTTGCAGGTGCGGCATGACGTTGCCGGCGATCCACGCCCGGGTGGACGGATCGGCGAACGGCGCGCCGTCATGGAAACGCAGCTCGACGATGCCGGGCAGGCGTTGAATCAAAAGCGCGAAGTGGATTTCCACTTCGCGCATGGCCAGCTCGGCGTTGAGGTTCTGGAGACATTCCCAGACCATCCTCTGGCCATCGAACCAGAACGGCGCCTTCGCCAGGCTCGCCTCCAGTTCCACAAGCAGGTCGGCGTATTTGCCCTGATCGAAACGGTCCTGATACTGCTTGAGCTTGTCGACCGGCAACCCGCGCAGCACGGTGATCTGCTCGGCGTTGCGCTCGGGCACCGCGTCGATCGTCATCCACAGCAAGGTGCGGTTGAGGCGCAGCGCGCGCAGGTCGGTGGCTTTCTGCTTGAGCCACCAGGCGCATAACGGACGGGCGCTTTCCTGCTGCGCGCGCAGTGCCTTGTGGGCTTCTTTCTCGTTGTCGATCGGTGCACCGGGCGCCAGCAACTGGCTGGCGGCCTGCTTGACCTGCGCCACCGCCGCGCCCACCACGCCAGGTGCCGGCTGGTTGTCGGCGGCGCGCTGGATCATGGTTTTCAGGCGGCGGGAAAGCGGCAGCAGCAGCGGCGCGTCATCGCCCAGGTGCTCGGTGCAGGCCGCGTCGAGACCGGACAGGTGCTCGGACAACTGCCGGAACATCGGCAGCTGTTCCTTGATCGCGATGTTCTCGGTGATCACCTGCTCCAGACGCGGAACCAGCCAGCCGATGGCGGCGGCACGGGTGCGGGGTTTGAGCGGGTGTACCTCGGCCCAGTTGTTTTCCGACAAGTGGTGCAGCAAACCGAGGCCGGCCAGCAGGCCGGGGAAGGATTCACGCTGGTACAGCGACCACGTCAGCCAGGCGCCGACACGCAAATCCTTGGATTGGGTACGCAGGAGATTTTCGCTGTTTTCGCGAATTTTCAGCCAGTCGATCTGCCCGCTTTCGTGCATCGAAGAGGCTTTGGCCAGCTCGCTTTCCAGGGCCTCGAATTCGCTCGAGAAACGAACGTCCTCGCCCGCAAAATTCTCTTTGGAAACAGAGACTTTAGCGAGTTCGAGGTAATGGGCGGAAAGTTTGCTTGAGTAGGACATCCATGGCCTTTGTTTGGATTACGGTCGTGCGCCTATTGGAGTTGCAGCGGCGCGGGACAGTATCGAAGAGCAGTGAGAAGACTCATCCAATTGAGTGTGTGCTCTTTCAAGTGGGCGCATCGTAATCACTATGATGGCCACTAGCAAGCATCTGATTAAACAACAAGACGAACTGTTCATTGGGCGCTGTAGGAGATCGCCCTATATGTGTCAGGGGTTTCCCTGATATCGGCTTATATCAACCAAGCCTTTCAAACCCCGGCGTAACCTGCGTCCCAGAGCGGCTGGCTGAAACCCGCCAACACCTCCTTGAACGCACGTTCCAAAACACGAACGAAAGCATGACAACACTACAAAGAAAATAAAGTAGGAATCTTCCGAAAACGGACGTGCATCTTTAAACAAATCCCGGAGGACAACAGGCAACAATAAAAGTGCCATCAATTTGATGGCATCGCACACTTTGCATACTTCATAAGACTTCTTTACCCGCACAATTGCAGGACTTCACGCAAGTCGCCGTCAATCCATCAAGCCCTCGCCCTGCTTAAGCACACACTTTTGATGTGGATTGTTCTGACAAATGTCGTGGACTGTTCTTACATCAAATTATTTCATGCTGCGAACGTGCCTTTATATGGCCAGCCTCAGTCATCAATTGACGGCTTACCACTGATACGGACATTGGCAAATGGATGAAAACAGACGGCCCATCAAGACCCGCTCCGCGGGCTGGGCGAGACACTTCACGGATGAACTGGTCAAGCGGGACATCTCCCCCAACCAGATCTCCGTCATCAGCATGCTCTTCGCGCTGTTCGGCGCGGTGACGCTGAACATCGACAACGGCGTGGCCGGTTCGATCTGCTGCATCGTCGGCATTCAGTTGCGGTTGCTGTGCAATCTGTTCGACGGGATGGTGGCAATCGAAGGCGGCAAGCAATCGGCCGTTGGCAGTCTGTACAACGAGTTTCCGGACCGGGTTGCCGACAGCCTGCTGATCGTCGGGCTCGGTTTTGCCATCGGCCAGTCCGACCTCGGCTGGTTTGCCGCACTGGCCGCTGCGCTGACGGCGTATGTCCGGGTGTTCGGCGGCGCTCTAGGGCTCACCCAGAGTTTCATGGGGCCGATGGCCAAGCAGCACCGGATGGCGGTGATGACCGTGGCGCTGCTGTTGAACGTGTTCGAAACCATTTACTACGCGACCCACTACGCTTTGCTGATCGCGCTGGCGATCATTGCCCTTGGCTCCGTCGCCACCTGCGTAACGCGCACCCTGGCCATTGCCAGACAACTGAAGGGGAATGCTCATGTGGATCAGTAATGCGCTGATTTCGGTGCTGCGTTTCTTGATCGGCGTGACCGCCCGCTGGGAAAGCCCGCCGGACCTCACGCGCCAGCGCATCTACTACGCCAACCACACCAGCCACATGGACACGCTGGCGATCATCGCCGCACTGCCGCCGGAAGCGCGTTTGAACGTAAAACCAGTGGCAGCCGCCGACTACTGGGGCAAGAACCGCTTTCTGTCGTACATCTCGCAGAAAGGCCTGAACGCGGTGCTGATCGAGCGCAATCCGGCACCGGGCACCAATGTGCTGGAGCCGATCTTCGACGTGGTGCGAGCCGGTCATTCGATCGTCATTTTCCCCGAAGGCACCCGCTCCACCCAGGCACTGCCGGGGGAGTTCAAGTCCGGAATCTTCCGCCTGGCCGAGACCTTCCCCGACGTCGACCTGGTGCCGATCTACCTGGAAAACCTGCATCGCTCGATGCCAAAAGGCAAACATGTTCCGCTACCGATCATCTGCACAATCCGAATCGGTGATCCGCTGCAGAGAATTGCTGGTGAGGAGAAACAGGCGTTTCTGGAGCGGGCGCGTGACGCCATCGTGAGGTTGTCGAAATGAGTCTGGAAACCAAGTTCCTGTGGTTCTTCGCGGCCATCGCCGCTCTGCTGGCTGTGGCTTCGCTGATTGGCGGCGTACTGGCCAGACGCGCAAAGAGCGAAAGCTCGATCGCGACCATCGAAAACCTCAACCAGCGCGTGAACGCGTGGTGGGGAATGGTCATTATTTTCTTCGTCTCCTGGCTGCTGGGCCCCAATGCGACGGTGGTGCTGTTCGGTTTCATTTCGCTGTTTGCGTTGCGCGAGTTCATCACTCTGACGCCCACCGCGCGCGGTGACCATAACGCGCTGTTTTCGGCGTTTTTCATTCTGATCCCGCTGCAATACCTGCTGATCGGCACCCATTGGTATTCGATGTTCACGCTGTTGGTGCCGGTGTATGCGTTCCTGCTGCTGCCGGCGATTGCCGTGCTGAGCCAGGACACCGAAGGCTTTCTGGAGCGCACGGCGAAGATTCAGTGGGGCGTGATGATCTGTATCTACTGCATCAGCCACGCACCGGCGCTGTTGTTGCTCGATCTGAAGGGTTTCCAGGGTCAAAACGCCCTGCTGCTGTTCTACCTGGTGTTCGTGGTGCAGATGAGCGACGTGTTGCAGTACGTGTTCGGCAAGCTCTTCGGCAAACGCAAGGTCGCGCCGCTGGTGAGCCCGTCGAAAACCGTGGAAGGGCTGGTTGGCGGCGGGCTGTCTGCAACGCTGATCGGTGGCTGCATGTTCTGGATGACACCGTTCAGCTTCTGGCAGTCGTTGCTGATGTCGCTGGTCATTGTGGTGATGGGTTTCCTCGGCGGCCTGGTCATGTCGGCGATCAAACGCAGCCTGAGCGCAAAGGACTGGGGCACGATGATCAAGGGCCACGGCGGGATGCTCGACCGGATGGATTCGATCTGCTTCGCCGCGCCGATCTTCTTTCACCTGACCCGGTACTTCTTCTCGGCCTGACCCGGACGAAATCATCGGGCACAAAAAATGGGCATCCGACCGCAATCGGCATGCCCATTTTTCATGCAGCGCGCCCGGCTGACCGGGGGTTCGCCGCGATTATGGATTGACGCTGTCTTTCAACGATTTGCCTGGCTTGAACGCAACGGTGTTGCTGGCCTTGATCTTCACCGGTTCACCGGTTTGCGGGTTTTTGCCGGTGCGGGCACCGCGGTGGCGTTGCAGGAAGGTGCCGAAGCCCACCAGCGTGACGCTGTCCTTGCGGTGCAGGGCGCCGGTGATTTCTTCGAGAACGGCGTTGAGAACGCGGTTGGCCTGCTCTTTGGTCAGATCCGCTTTTTCAGCGATTGCAGCGGCGAGTTCTGGTTTACGCATTAGTGAAGCCCCTTTGACGGTTTTTTGTTGTTATGTCCGTGCTGTTCTCGTTGGAACAGCGCCCAAGGCGCCGCAGGCTCTACTCTGCGGCAGACGGGAGTGAGGATGGCACGCGGTTAAGGGCGGCGCCAGTCTCCCCGCGACCTTTGTGGGGGCAAAAGCGGGGTGATTCCGACAGAACGACCGGTATTTACGCCAGCAAGGCCGGAAGCTGTTTGTTCAGCGCGAGTTTTTCGATCACCGCCGCGCCGGTCAGGGCGTAACCGAGCAATTGCCCTTCGGCGTCGTGGCACAGCACCTTGACGTCGGCGCCCTGCCCTTCGACCGTCCAGACACCCTCGCGGCCCCGTGGCGGCGGGGAAACCACCAACGGGCAGACCGGGGTTTTCACGGTGATCGGCATCGGTCCGTAGTTCACCACGGTCGGGTTGCCGGCCAGGGTCTGTGCCAGCGCTCGCGCACAACTCATGAGGGGCATGACGTACAGAAGATTCAGCCCGTCGACCTCGGCGCAGTCACCCAGGGCGTAAATGTTGGCGTGAGAGGTTTGCAGATGACGGTCGACCACCACGCCGCGATTGGTCTGGATGCCGGCAGCCGCCGCCAGATCGATCCGCGGGCGCAGGCCGATGGCCGAAACCACCACATCGCATGGGACAACCTGGCCGTCGGACAGGTGTGCTTCCAGCCCATCCGCGACTTTTTGCAGGCGGGTCAGCACCGGGCCGAGGTGGAAACGCGCACCAAGGCTCTCCAGCCCGGCCTGCACCGCAGCCGCCGCAGCGGGGTGCAGCAGGGTCGGCATTACCTGTTCGCACGGTGCAACCAGTTGCACCTGGTAGCCGCCGAGAATCAGATCGTTGGCAAACTCGCAGCCGATCAGGCCGGCACCTAGCAGCAATACTCGACGCTTGCCGGCCGCTGCGGCGCGGAAACGCGCGTAGTCTTCGAGATCATTGATCGGGAACACCAGATCCGCGCCATCGCCTTCGATCGGCACGCGCACGGTTTCGGCGCCCCAAGCGAGGATCAGGTCGCGATAGTTCACCGCTTCCTCGCCGATCCACAGTCGCTTGTGGCCCGGATCGATGCCGCTGATGCGGGTATGGGTGCGGATCTCGGCCTTCAACTGCTCGGCCATCGCACCCGGTTCGGCCATGCTCAGGCCGTCGGCGTCCTTGTTCTTGCCAAAGCCGGTAGACAGCATCGGCTTGGAGTAGGAACGACCGTCATCGGCGGTAATCAGCAGCAGCGGGGTTTCGCCATCGAGTTTGCGAAACTCGCGGGCCAGGTTGTAACCCGCAAGCCCGGTGCCAATGATTACGACAGGTGCGCTCATGCCCTACTCCTCAGTGTTTTCTCAGTTGATTTCGATCATTTCGAAGTCCATCTTGCCGACGCCGCAGTCCGGGCACAGCCAGTCTTCCGGCACGTCCTGCCACAGGGTGCCCGGCGCAATGCCGTCATCCGGCCAGCCGTCGGCTTCGTTGTAAATCAGGCCGCAGACCACACATTGCCACTTTTTCATTCAGGTACTTCCTCAGGGTTCAGGCTTTAGCCGGCGCGGACGGTCGATGGCGCAGCGCTGCCGTCCGGCTCAGGGCGTTTTGTACTGATCGGGCCGGGCAGATGCAAGCCTGTTCGGCGCAGCGGCGACCCGGATCAATCAAACACGCGGCTCGCCATGGTAAGCTCGCCGCCTCATTTGCTGCCAATAATGACTCATTGTGCAACACACAAACGCTCCGCTGTGGCGCCCGCAAAGCGAACTGACACCCCTCCCCGACACATCCACGCTCGACTGGCTGTTCGACGAAGGCTCCCTGACCCGCCGGCTGACGCACCTGTCCGATGACGGCTTCAGCGTGACGCCGCTGTTCGAAGGCTGGCAAACCCTGCGCGACGACGAATGCGCCGCGCTGGACCTGGCCGAAGGCAGCGAAGGCTGGGTACGCGAGGTGTATCTGCGCGGGCATGGCGAGGCCTGGGTGTTCGCCCGCAGCGTGGCGTCGCGCAGTGCCTTGCAGGGCGACGGCTTGCACATGGATGAACTGGGCAGCCGCTCGCTGGGCGAACTGCTGTTCTGCGATCACGCCTTCCAGCGGCGCGCCATCGAAGTCTGCCATTACCCGGAACACTGGCTGCCCGAGGGTTCCCGGGCCACCGGACTGTGGGGGCGCCGTTCGCGTTTCGACCGTGGTGCATTGAGCGTACTGGTGGCGGAGATTTTCCTGCCTACGCTGTGGGAGGCCGTCCGCGCCCGTCCGGAGAACTGCTGATGTACCAAAGCCTGCTCAAATCCCTGAATCGCTTGAACCCGCGCGCCTGGGACTTCATCCAGCTGACCCGGATGGACAAGCCGATCGGCATTTACCTGCTGCTGTGGCCGACGCTCTGGGCCCTCTGGATTGCCGGCAAAGGCTCGCCATCGCTGGCCAATATCGTGATTTTCGTCCTCGGCGTGGTGCTGACCCGTGCCGGCGGCTGCGTGATCAACGACTGGGCCGACCGCAAGGTCGACGGCCACGTCAAACGCACCGCGCAGCGACCTATTGCTGCCGGCAAGATCAGCTCGAAAGAAGCACTGGTGTTCTTCGCCCTGTTGATGGGCGTGAGTTTCCTGCTGGTGCTGTGCACCAACGCCGCGACGATCTGGCTGTCGCTGGGCGGTCTGGCGCTGGCGTTCACCTATCCGTTCATGAAGCGCTACACCTATTACCCGCAGGTGGTGCTGGGCGCGGCGTTCTCCTGGGGGATGCCGATGGCGTTCACCGCCGAAACCGGAGAGCTGCCGGCGACCGCCTGGCTGCTGTGGATCGCCAACCTGCTGTGGACGGTGGGCTACGACACTTATTACGCAATGACCGACCGCGACGATGACCTGAAGATCGGCGTGAAATCCACGGCAATCCTGTTCGGTGAAGCGGACCGGGTGATCATCCTGACCTTGCAGGTACTGTCGCTGGGCTGTCTGGTGCTGGCGGGGTCGAAATTCGAGCTGGGGATGTGGTTCCACCTCGGCCTGCTGGTGGCCGCCGGGTGCTACGCCTGGGAGTTCTGGTACACCCGCGACCGCGACCGGATGCGCTGCTTCAAGGCGTTTCTGCACAACCACTGGGCCGGACTGGCGATTTTTGTCGGGATCGTGCTGGATTACGCGTTGCGCTGATCCATAGAACCTGTGGGAGCGAGCTTGCTCGCGAAAGCGTTGGGTCAGTTGCCACATAGGCTGACTGAAAAGACGCCTTCGCGAGCAAGCTCGCTCCCACAAGGGATTTGCGTTTATTTGTGCTCGTGCACCACGTGCCACACGTCCTTCATGCCATCGCCCTTCATTTCTCCAGGCTTCTCGTCCTTCATGAACGTATACAGCGGCTTGCCGTCGTAGGCGTACTGCATCATGCCGTCATCGCGCTTGATCACCGTCCATTTGCCTTCGGCCTTGGCGCCTGCCGGTGCCATCAGCGGCGGCCAGTTCTTGGCGCAATCGCCGTTGCACATCGACTTGCCGCCAGCGTCCTTGTCGAACGTATAAACGGTCATGCCTTTGTGATCGACCATCATGCCGTCTTTCATCATGGCCGGTTCGGCCGCCATCGCCAGTCCGGGCAGAGTCAGGGCGGCAGCCATCAGCAAAGCCTTAAAGGAAGCAGTCATTTGAGTCATGGAAACCTTCTCTTGTGGTTGTCAGGATTCGGACTTAGAGCTTAGTTCAGGATTTGCACAATCGCCGCCGGACTAAAATACTGTCACACGACTGCAATAATTCCGTTATCTAATGCGGCGCAAGACAGTTAAATGACAAGAGGATTAAGGCATGGTTGGCAGGAGCATTCTGATCGTCGACGACGAAGCGCCCATTCGCGAAATGATCGCCGTTGCGTTGGAAATGGCCGGCTATGACTGCCTCGAGGCAGAGAACTCGCAGCAGGCGCACGCCATCATCGTCGACCGCAAGCCGGACCTGATCCTGCTCGACTGGATGCTGCCCGGCACTTCCGGCATCGAGTTGGCCCGCCGCCTCAAGCGTGACGAACTGACCGGGGACATCCCGATCATCATGCTCACCGCCAAGGGTGAAGAGGACAACAAGATCCAGGGTCTGGAAGTCGGCGCCGACGACTACATCACCAAACCGTTTTCCCCACGCGAACTGGTGGCACGCCTCAAGGCCGTGCTGCGTCGCGCCGGCCCGACCGATGGCGAAGCGCCAATCGAAGTCGGCGGCCTGCTGCTCGACCCGATCAGCCACCGCGTGACCATCGACGGCCGTCCTGCCGAGATGGGCCCGACCGAATACCGTCTGCTGCAATTCTTCATGACCCACCAGGAACGCGCCTACACCCGTGGCCAGTTGCTGGACCAGGTCTGGGGCGGCAACGTCTATGTTGAAGAGCGCACCGTCGACGTGCACATCCGGCGCCTGCGCAAGGCGCTCGGCGACGCCTACGAAAATCTGGTACAAACCGTGCGCGGCACCGGCTACCGGTTCTCCACCAAGGCCTGAGCCGAGCGCCCTCACCGTAGACAAGGACCGCATTTTCCGTGAACCAAAACTGGCATGGCACCCTGATTCGCCACATGCTGTTGCTGGTCACCGGCTGCCTGGTGATCGGCCTGATCACCGGCTACTACGGCTGGAGTCTGGCGGCGGGCCTGGGCCTGTACCTGGCCTGGACGCTCAAGCAACTGCTGCGCCTGCACGAATGGCTGCGCCTGCACCAACCCGATGAAGCACCGCCCGATGGCTACGGCCTGTGGGGCGAGGTGTTCGACAGCATCTACCACCTGCAACGCCGCGACCAACGGGTACGCGGGCGCCTGCAAGCGGTGATCGACCGCGTTCAGGAGTCCACCGCCGCGCTGAAAGACGCGGTGATCATGCTCGACAGCGACGGCAACCTGGAGTGGTGGAACCGCGCCGCCGAAACCCTGCTTGGCCTGAAAACCCCGCAGGACAGCGGCCAACCGGTGACCAATCTGGTTCGCCATCCGCGCTTCAAGGAATACTTCGAGCAGGAAAGCTACGCCGAACCGCTGGAAATCCCGTCGCCGACCAACGACCGCGTGCGCATCCAGTTGTACCTCACGCGCTACGGCAACAACGAACACTTGATGCTGGTGCGCGACGTCACGCGCATCCATCAGCTGGAACAGATGCGCAAAGACTTCATCGCCAACGTCTCCCATGAGCTGCGCACCCCGCTGACGGTGATCTGTGGCTACCTGGAAACCCTGCTCGACAACGTCGAGGAAGTGAACCCGCGCTGGAGCCGTGCCCTGCAGCAGATGCAGCAACAGGGCGGGCGCATGCAGACCCTGCTCAACGATTTGCTGCTGCTGGCCAAACTGGAAGCCACCGATTATCCGTCGGACAACCAGCCGGTGCACATCGACACCCTGCTGCAGTCGATCAAGAGCGATGCGCAGCAGTTGTCCGGTTCGAAGAATCAGCGCATCACTCTGGAAGCCGACACCAGCATTCTGCTCAAGGGCAGCGAGGCGGAACTGCGCAGTGCGTTTTCCAACCTGGTGTTCAACGCCGTCAAGTACACCCCGGCCGAAGGCAATATCCGCATCCGCTGGTGGGGCGACGATCAAGGCGCGCACCTCAGCGTGCAGGATTCCGGGATCGGCATCGACAGCAAACACCTGCCGCGCCTGACCGAACGCTTCTACCGCGTCGACTCCAGCCGCAACTCCAATACCGGCGGCACGGGCCTGGGCCTGGCCATCGTCAAACACGTGCTGCTGCGCCACCGCGCCCGGATGGAGATCAGCAGCGTGCCCGGTCACGGCAGCACGTTTACCTGCCATTTCGCCCCGGCCCAGGTCGCTCAGGCACGGGTCATCAGCGCCGCTGAGTAATGCCGGACTAGGCAATCGCCAGGTCAGCCGCTACATTGGCTGACTTGCGCCTGCCTTTCAGGTGCGGATTTTTCTTTCTTTCGAATCACACGGAACCCGCAAAACTCCATCATGGACCCTTCCCCTGGCTTGTCCCTCGCAACAATATTCGCCGATTTCGGCATGATTCTTTTCGCTCTGATCCTGGTTTTGCTCAACGGCTTCTTCGTTGCGGCGGAATTCGCCATGGTCAAACTGCGCTCGACCCGGGTCGAAGCCATCGCGGAGCAGCACGGCTGGCGTGGGCACATCCTGCGCACGGTGCACAGTCAGCTCGATGCTTATCTCTCGGCGTGCCAGCTCGGTATCACCCTCGCCTCCCTGGGCCTCGGCTGGGTCGGCGAGCCGGCGTTCGCGCACATTCTCGAACCGCTGCTGAGCGCGGTCGGCGTGCAATCGGCCGAAGTCGTCAAAGGTATTTCGTTCTTCACCGCGTTCTTCATCATTTCCTACCTGCACATCGTGGTTGGCGAACTCGCACCCAAATCCTGGGCGATCCGCAAACCCGAATTGCTGTCGCTGTGGACGGCGGTGCCGCTGTACCTGTTCTACTGGGCCATGTACCCGGCGATCTATCTGCTCAACGCCAGCGCCAACACCATCCTGCGCATCGCGGGTCAAGGTGAACCCGGTCCGCATCACGAGCACCATTACAGCCGCGAAGAACTGAAACTGATCCTGCACTCCAGCCGTGGCCAGGACCCGAGCGACCAGGGCATGCGCGTGCTGGCCTCGGCAGTGGAAATGGGCGAGCTGGAAGTGGTCGACTGGGCCAACTCCCGGGAAGACCTGATCACCCTTGAATTCAACGCCCCGCTGAAAGAGATCCTGGCGATGTTCCGTCGCCACAAATTCAGCCGTTATCCGGTGTACGACAGCGAGCGCAAGGAATTCGTCGGCCTGCTGCACATCAAGGACTTGCTGCTTGAACTGGCGGCGCTGGATCACATCCCCGAGTCGTTCAACCTTGCCGAACTGACCCGCCCGCTGGAGCGCGTGTCGCGGCACATGCCGCTGTCGCAGTTGCTGGAGCAGTTCCGCAAGGGCGGCTCGCACTTCGCTGTGGTTGAAGAAGCCGACGGCAACATCATCGGCTACCTGACCATGGAAGACGTGCTGGAAGTGCTGGTCGGCGACATCCAGGACGAACACCGCAAGGCCGAACGCGGCATCCTTGCCTATCAGCCGGGCAAGTTGCTGGTGCGGGGCGATACGCCGCTGTTCAAGGTCGAGCGCCTGCTGGGGATCGACCTGGATCACATCGAAGCCGAAACCCTCGCCGGGCTGATCTACGAAACCCTGAAACGGGTGCCGGAAGAGGAAGAAGTGCTGGAAGTCGAAGGCCTGCGGATCATCATCAAGAAGATGAAAGGTCCGAAGATCATTCTGGCCAAGGTGCTGATGCTGGATTGATTGGCTGATCAAAGACCCAGTCGATCCCTTCGCGAGCAAGCTCGCTCCCACTAGTACGATGCAAGACCTGTGGGAGCGAGCTTGCTCGCGAAGGCGTCAGATCAGACACCCCATCACTGCTTGCCCAACGCAAAGTTGGGCAACGCCCCCAGCGGCTGGTTGAACTGATACGGAATCGACACCAGCCCCATCCCGGTATTGCGCTGCACCACAAAGTGCAAGTGCGGGCCGCTGCTGTTGCCGGTGTTGCCGGACAGCGCCAGCGGGCTGCCCACCGTCACGCGCTGCCCCTCCCGGACACTCACCGACCCTTGCTTGAGATGCAGGTACACGCCCATCGTGCCGTCGTCGTGCAGTATCCGCACGAAATTGCCGGACGGATCGGTGCCGCGCCCGTTCTGGGAATTCTCGGTCTTCACCACCACGCCAGCGCGCGCCGCGATGATCGGTGTGCCGACCGGCATGGCGATGTCCATCGCGTACTTGTTCTTCGGCCCGAAGTGGCTGTAGTCGCCATTGGCGCCCTGGCTGAGGCGGAACGGCCCGCCCCGCCACGGAAACGGATAGCGATAGCCCTGAGCCGCGCCAGCGGGGTCACCGAGGGAATACTGGAACATCGGCGTGTACACCAGCGGCTTGCCACCGGACACCGCCGTCAGCAGCGCCAGCCGCGTATTGCTGCGCGCCGGCAGCACCCGACGGATCGTTTGCGCTGGCGCACCACGCACATTGCTCATCCCGGTAAACGCCAGCGCGACCTCGACCGGCGCGTACAGGTCATTGCGCACGAACACCACGTCCGCGCCCTTCTGCTTCTTGATGTCCAGATACACCTGGCGCTCCAGGCGCTCGACCATCCGGTCCTGAAACACGAACACCTGGGAGCCTTTGCTCGGACGGTCGCTGTACGAAACCACTCCGTTGGCATCGGTGGATTTGTAGATCGTCATGGCCACAGTCGAGGTGGAGGCCATGAACAGACCACAGAAAAACAGCAGGCGCAGGGGCATGGGCAAAAGTTCTGTCGAGTAAGGCCTGGGAATGAGCCTAGCAGCTGAAGCAGACCAGGCTAGTCGACAGATGTTTCAAATTTGCCAGCGCGGGAGATGGGTGGTGCTTTTGGTGGCTCCTTCGCGGGCAAGCCCGCTCCCACAGGTTCGGTGTGATCCCTGTGGGAGCGGGCTTGCCCGCGAAGGCGGACTGTCAGGCGAAGAAGATCACGCGCCCGGAACGAAGTGCTTCTGCGCCGTGCCGCGAGCGATCAGGCGGGAGATGTAGTCGAGTTTCTGCGCGTCCTGGTCGACGAAGCGGAAGGTCAGTTGCAGCCAGTCGCTGTCGGGTTTCGGCTCGTGGGCGACGACGGCGTGCAGGTAGCCGTTGAGGCGGGCGATTTCGGCGTTGTCGCCCTGCTCGAGGTCCAGCACGGCGCTGTCGAGGATCTGCGGCAGGGTGTCGGTGCGTTTCACCACCAACAGCGCTTCCTTGATGCTCAGGGCCTTGATCACGCATTGCTGGGTGCCGCTTGGCAGGCGCAGTTGGCCCTGACCGCGACCACCGGCCGGAGCGCTGGAAGCTGCCGGGGCTTTCACGGGCGGGCTGTTGAGCAGGCCACGCTGTGGCGCGGCGGCAGGTGCCGGGGCCGCAGCGGCAGGCTTGGCAAACGGGTTGGCCGCAGCAGCCGGTGCGGAACCGACGACGGCAGCTTTGCCACCGGTCAACGCGCTCAGGGAGTCGTTGCCGAACGCCGAGTTCATCTTGGTCGGCGCGCTGTTCATCAGGGTGTCGAGCTTGCCGACCTTGTTCAGGGCCTGCTTGACCTTGGTCAGCAGTTGCTCGTTGGTGAACGGCTTGCTGACGTAGCCGGAAACGCCGGCCTGAATCGCCTGAACCACGTTTTCCTTGTCGCCACGGCTGGTAACCATGACGAACGGCATGGTCTTGAGATTGTCCTGCTCACGGCACCAGGTCAGCAGTTCGAGGCCGGACATTTCCGGCATTTCCCAGTCGCACAGCACCAGGTCGAAAGCTTCCTTGGCCAGCATGGCCTGGGCTTTTTTACCGTTGACGGCGTCCTCGGTGCGGATCCCCGGGAAGTAATTACGCAGGCACTTTTTCACCAGGTCACGAATGAACGATGCATCGTCCACGACCAACACACTGATCTTGCTCATCCAACACCCCTATTAAAATCCCGGCAAGCATAACGCTGGCTGATGGCACATTGCCAAAACTCTTCAGTCACGCCGGGACTTTTCGTTCGCGGGTGCTGCTTTTTAATTCGGTTCTGCCTATGAAAAGCAGAAACAAAAACGCCCGGCCAAAGGGCCGGGCGCTTTTCTCAGGCAATCTTACTTATCGTCAGCATCGCCCGGAACATTAGCGGTTTCGCCACTTGTCCCTTCAACTTCTTCCTTCATGCGCTTGAGGCCCATGTGGCGCACGTCAGTGCCGCGCACCAGGTAAATCACCAGCTCGGAGATGTTGCGCGCGTGGTCGCCGATCCGCTCCAGCGAACGCAGGACCCAGATAATGCTCAAGACCCGCGAGATAGAGCGTGGGTCTTCCATCATGTAGGTCGCCAGCTCGCGCAGGGCGGTCTTGTATTCGCGGTCGATGATCTTGTCGTACTGCGCCACCGACAGCGCCAGATCGGCGTCGAAACGGGCAAAGGCGTCCAGCGCATCACGCACCATGTTGCGCACCTGGTCGCCGATATGGCGCACCTCGACGTAACCACGCGGCGCTTCGCCTTCTTCGCACAGCTGGATTGCACGACGGGCGATCTTGGTCGCTTCGTCGCCGATGCGCTCCAGGTCGATCACCGACTTGGAGATGCTGATGATCAGACGCAGATCGGAAGCCGCCGGCTGACGACGGGCCAGAATGCGCAGGCATTCTTCGTCGATGTTGCGTTCCATCTGGTTGATCTGGTCGTCGATCTCGCGCACCTGCTGGGCCAGGCCCGAGTCGGCCTCGATCAGCGCGGTGACCGCGTCGTTGACCTGCTTCTCGACCAGCCCGCCCATGGCCAGCAGGTGGCTGCGCACTTCTTCCAGTTCGGCGTTGAACTGCGCGGAAATGTGATGGGTAAGGCCTTCTTTACTAATCATGTTGGCGTCCTTGGAGCGTCCGGTAAGGTGCGGCGGGCCGCAGCATCAATTCAGTGAGCGACAACCTGTGTCTGTCAGCCGTAACGACCGGTGATGTAGTCTTCGGTCTGCTTCTTGGCCGGATTGGTGAACAGGGTATCGGTGTCGCCGAATTCCACCAGTTTGCCCATGTACATGAACGCCGTGTAGTCGGACACCCGCGCCGCCTGCTGCATGTTGTGGGTCACGATGACGATGGTGAACTTGGATTTGAGCTCGTAGATCAGCTCTTCGACTTTCAGGGTCGAGATCGGGTCGAGGGCCGAGCACGGTTCGTCTAGCAGCAGCACTTCCGGCTCCACGGCGATAGTACGGGCGATCACCAGACGCTGTTGCTGACCACCGGACAGGCCGAGGGCCGAGTCATGCAGACGGTCTTTCACTTCGTCCCACAGGGCCGCGCCTTTCAGTGCCCACTCGACGGCTTCGTCGAGGATGCGCTTTTTGTTGATGCCCTGGATGCGCAAGCCGTAGACCACGTTTTCGTAGATGGTCTTCGGGAACGGGTTAGGCTTCTGGAACACCATGCCGACCCGGCGACGCAGCTCGGCCACGTCTTCGCCCTTGCGGTAGATGTTGTTGCCGTACAGGTTGATCGCACCTTCGACGCGGCAGCCGTCCACCAGGTCGTTCATACGGTTGAAGGTACGCAGCAGCGTGGACTTGCCGCAGCCGGACGGGCCGATGAAGGCGGTCACGCGCTGTTTCGGTATGTTCATGCTGACGTCGTACAGCGCTTGTTTCTCGCCGTAGAACAGGCTCAGACCCGGCACTTCGATGGCCACGGTTTCCTGTTCGAGATTCAGGCTCTGCTTGTCGCGGCCCAGGGCAGACATGTTGATGCCGTGGGTATGTGTTTCGTGCTGCATGGGAGATCCCCTGTGCTAACAAATTCGGTTCTTTGAACCACTGGCCTAGCCAATGGGTTACTGAAAATCTGTGGCTGTGCCGATCCTTGTGGGAGCTGGCTTGCCAGCGATGCAGGCGAATCGGTCTGCCAGTAGCACCGCGGTGATGCCATCGCTGGCAAGCCAGCTCCCACAGGGTCTGTATTAACTATCCAGCGCCTTGTACTTCTCGCGCAGGTGGTTACGGATGTACACCGCCGACAGGTTCAGGGTGGCGATCACCAGCACCAGCAACAGCGCCGTGGCATAGACCAACGGCCGCGCGGCCTCGACGTTCGGGCTCTGGAAGCCGACGTCGTAGATGTGGAAGCCCAGGTGCATGATCTTCTGATCCAGGTGCAGGTACGGGTAGTTGCCGTCCACCGGCAGCGACGGCGCCAGTTTCACCACACCCACCAGCATCAGCGGCGCCACTTCACCGGCGGCGCGAGCCACGGCGAGGATCATGCCGGTCATCATGGCCGGACTGGCCATCGGCAGAACGATCTTCCACAGGGTTTCAGCCTTGGTTGCGCCCAGAGCCAGCGAGCCTTCACGCACGGTACGCGGGATACGCGCCAGACCTTCTTCAGTGGCCACGATCACCACCGGTACCGCCAGCAGCGCCAGGGTCAACGAAGCCCAGAGCAGACCCGGCGTACCGAAGGTCGGTGCCGGCAGCGCTTCAGGGAAGAACAGACGGTCGAGCGAACCACCCAGCACGTAGACGAAGAAGCCCAGGCCGAACACGCCGTAAACAATCGCCGGAACACCCGCCAGGTTGTTCACCGCGATCCGGATGACCCGGGTCAGGGTGTTCTGCTTGGCGTATTCACGCAGGTACACCGCCGCCAGCACGCCGAACGGGGTCACGATCATCGCCATGATCAGGGTCATCATCACGGTGCCGAAGATCGCCGGGAAAATCCCGCCTTCGGTGTTCGCTTCACGCGGGTCGTCGGACAGGAACTCCCAGACCTTGCTGAAGTAGAAACCGATCTTGGTCATCGTGCCCATGGCGTTCGGCTGGTAGGCATGAACCACTTTGCCCAGACCGATTTCGATTTCCTTGCCGTTGGCATCGCGGGCTGTCAGCGCGTCACGGTTGAACTGCGCGTGCAGATCCGCCAGACGGGCTTCGATGTCCTGATAGCGGGCGTTCAGCTCGGCACGCTCGGATTCCATGTCCGCTTGCGCGGTGGCGTCGAGCTTGCCTTCCAGCTCCAGCTTGCGACCATGCAGACGGATGCGCTCGAGGCCGGCGTTGATCGCGCCGATGTCGGTCTTTTCCAGCGACTTGAGCTGCGCGGCGAGGCCGTTCACGCGGTTGATCCGCGCTTGCAGCTCAGGCCATGCGGCTTCGCCTTCGGCGATCACCTTGCCGTCCTGTTTGACGTTGACCAGGTAGCCGTAGAAGTTGCCCCACTCACGACGCTCCAGCGCCATCAGTTCCACCGGCGTGGTCTGGTTGGTCAGCCACTCGCCGACGATCCAGGTGAAGTCGTTGCCGTTCAAGTCACGGTTGCCGACCTTGATCAGCTCGCGGGTCATGAATTCCGGACCTTCGTCCGGCACCGGCAGGCCGGCGCTCTTCAGACGGGCGCGCGGCACTTCTTCTTTCTGCACCACTTCGCCCACGACCAGATGCTGGCCCTGGCCCGGTACGTCATAGCTGGCGTGGATCAGATCCGCCGGCCAGAAGTGACCCAGACCGCGCACGGCGATCACCGCCAGCAGGCCAATGGTCATGATGACCGCGATGGACACCGCGCCGCCGCTGATCCAGACGCCGGGGGCGCCGCTCTTGAACCATCCTTTCAGGGAGTTCTGTTTCACAGACTTCTACCTTTGCTTAAAGCGACGAGTATTTCTTGCGCAGACGCTGACGAATCAGTTCCGCGAGGGTGTTCATGACGAAGGTGAACAACAGCAGCACCAGCGCCGAGAGGAACAGCACGCGGTAGTGGCTGCCGCCGACTTCCGACTCCGGCATTTCCACCGCGACGTTGGCGGCCAGGGTGCGCAGGCCTTCGAACAGGTTCATTTCCATGACCGGGGTGTTGCCGGTGGCCATCAGCACGATCATGGTTTCGCCGACCGCACGGCCCATGCCGATCATCAGCGCCGAGAAGATGCCCGGGCTGGCGGTCAGGATCACCACGCGAGTCATGGTCTGCCATGGCGTGGCACCGAGGGCCAGCGAGCCCAGGGTCAGGCCGCGCGGCACGCTGAACACAGCGTCTTCGGCGATCGAGTAGATGTTCGGGATCACCGCAAAGCCCATGGCCAGACCGACCACCAGAGCGTTGCGCTGGTCGTAGGTGATGCCCAGGTCGTGGGAAATCCACATGCGCATGTCGCCGCCGAAGAACCAGTTCTCCATGAACGGGCTCATGTACAGCGACAGCCAGCCCACGAACAGGATCACCGGGATCAGCAGTGCACTTTCCCAGCCGTCCGGGACTTTCAGGCGGATCGACTCAGGCAGGCGGCTGAAGGTGAAACCGGCGATCAGGATGCCGATCGGCAGCAACATCAGCAGGCTGAAGATGCCCGGCAGATGCCCTTCCACATACGGCGCGAGGAACAGGCCGGCGAAGAAACCGAGGATCACCGTCGGCATCGCCTCCATCAGCTCGATCACCGGTTTGACCTTGCGGCGCATGCCCGGGGCCATGAAGTACGCTGTGTAGATCGCAGCGGCGACGGCCAGCGGTGCAGCCAGCAGCATTGCGTAGAACGCGGCTTTCAGGGTGCCGAAGGTCAGTGGCGACAGGCTCAGTTTCGGTTCGAAATCGGTGTTGGCGGCGGTCGATTGCCAGACGTATTTAGGCTCGTCGTAGTTCTCGTACCAGACCTTGCTCCACAGTGCGCTCCACGAGACTTCCGGGTGCGGGTTGTCGAGCAGCAGCGGTTGCAGCTTGCCGCCGGCTTCGACGATCACGCGGTTGGCCCGTGGCGACAGACCGAACAGACCCTGGCCTTCGACCACCTGATCGACCAGCAAGGTGCGGTGCGCGGTGCTGTGGAACACGCCGAGCTTGCCGCTGGCATCCAGGGCCAGGAAGCCCTTGCGACGTTCTTCGGCGGAAATTTCAACGATTGGCGTGGTGCCCATCTGGAACGTGCGGATCTGCTTCAGGCGCAGCTCGCCATCGGTGTCGCGGGCCATGAACCACTGGGCCAGGCCACCTTTGGAGTCACCGACGATCAGCGAGATGCCACCGACCAGTTGCGTGGCGGCGGTGACTTCGGCTTCGCCGTTTTCCAGCAGCTTGTAGCGACCGTTGAGGCTCTTGTCGCGCAGGCTGAACACGTCGGCCTGGGCACGCCCGTTGACCACGTACAGCCACTGCTGGCGCGGGTCGACGAAGATGTTTTTCACCGGCTCGGTCATCTGCGGCAGATCGATACGCTTCTGCTCGTTGGTGACTTCGCCGGTCATCATGTTTTCTTCGCTGGTCAGCGACAGCACATTGAGTTGCGAACCGGTGGAGCCGACCAGCATCAGGGTCGAATCGGTAGCGTTGAGGCTGACGTGCTCCAGTGCGCCGCCGTTTTCGTTCAGCGCGATCGGTGCATCGCCATACGGATACTCGATGGCCGGGGTGATGGTTTTCTTGCCGTCCGGGTAGCTGACTTTATAAGTGTGACGGAACACCAGCGCCTGACCGTTGGACAGGCCCACGGCCACCAGCGGATGGCCCGGCTGGTCTTCGCCGATGGAGGTCACACTGGCGCCTGCCGGCAAAGGCAGATCGACGCGCTTCAATTCAGCGCCACTGTCGATGTCGAAGAACAGCGCCTGGCCCTTGTCGGAAACGCGCATGGCCACCTGATTCTGCTCTTCGAGCGAAATCATCAGCGGCTTGCCGGCGTCCTGCATCCAGGCCGGGGTGATTGCATCTTTCGCGCTCAGGTCAGCACCTTTGAACAGCGGCGCGACCACGTAGGCGAGGAAGAAGAAGATCAGGGTGATGGCTGCCAGCACCGCCAGACCGCCGACGAGGACGTACCAGCGGGTGAAGCGATCCTTGAGCGCGCGAATGCGGCGCTTGCGTTGCAACTCAGGCGTATTGAAGTCAATGCGCTTGGGAGGGTTCGTAGTCATTTTGGAATTGGCCAGATCATTCATGCGCACACCCTAGCGATCCTGTATGACAGAAAGATGACAATGCAGTGACGCACCAAATCCGCCGCCAGCAGGGCACTGGCAGTGGATAGAAGAATTCGGGGAGTGTGGGGGCCGGGCCGCTTGCGGGCCGGGCCCCACACGTGAGTCAGGCGGGGTTCACCCCTGACTCAGTTTGTTACTTTTTTGCGACTTCAGCGCCGCCTTCCTGCAGACCCAGGTCAGCCAGTGCTTTTGCAGCAACCTTGGCTGGCAGCGGGATGTAGCCGTCTTTCACTACCACTTCCTGGCCCTGTTTCGACAGAACCAGTTTCACGAACTCGGCTTCCAGCGGGGCCAGAGGCTTGTTCGGGGCTTTGTTGACGTACACGTACAGGAAACGCGACAGCGGGTACTTGCCGTTCAGGGCGTTTTCTTCGGTGTCTTCGATGAAGTCAGTGCTGCCTTTCTTCGACAGAGCAACGGTTTTCACGCTGGCGGTCTTGTAGCCGATGCCCGAGTAACCGATGCCGTTCAGCGAGGAGCTGATCGACTGCACGACCGAAGCCGAACCTGGTTGTTCGTTGACGTTAGGCTTGTAGTCGCCTTTGCACAGGGCTTCTTCCTTGAAGTAGCCGTAGGTGCCGGATACCGAGTTGCGGCCGAACAGCTGAACCGGCTTGTTGGCCAGGTCGCCGGTCACGCCCAGGTCACCCCAGGTTTTCACGTCGGTCTTGGCGCCGCACAGACGGGTGGACGAGAAGATCGCGTCAACCTGTTCCATGGTCAGGTGCTGGATCGGGTTGTCCTTGTGTACGAACACAGCCAGGGCGTCCACGGCAACCGGGATAGCGGTTGGCTTGTAGCCGTATTTCTGTTCGAAGGCCGCCAGTTCGGTGTCCTTCATCTTGCGGCTCATCGGGCCCAGGTTGGAGGTGCCTTCAGTCAGCGCAGGTGGCGCGGTGGCGGAGCCAGCGGCCTGAATCTGGATGTTTACGTTCGGGTATTCTTTTTTGTAGTTCTCAGCCCAGAGGGTCATGAGGTTGGCCAGGGTATCGGAGCCGACGCTGGACAGGTTGCCCGACACACCAGTGGTCTTGGTGTAGCTCGGGATAGCAGGGTCAACAGCGGCAACCGCGTTGGCAGTCGCAACGCCAGCAGCGACAAAAGTCATTGCCGCCATCAAACGCTTCAGTTTCATGCCTTACTCCTAGCAGATAGGGTGTGTTAAGTCGGGGCCAAGTATCAGCAGGCCGTGTGAACACTCTATGGCTGAAATATGACAATTGGATGAAAGGCCAGCATGTCGTGACAGATCGTTCCCACGCTCAGCGTGGGAACGCCGCCATGGACGCTCCGCGTCCGCTTCGAGACGTGACGCGGAGCGTCACAGGATGCATTCCCACGCGGGAGCGTGGGAACGATCAAAGGGAGGGGGATTTAACGACCCTTGCTCCACAACCACGCGCCGACCAGGATCCCCATCCCGCACAGCACTGCCACGTAATAGGCAGGCCCCATCGCGCTTTCTTTCAGCAGCAGGCTGACGACCATCGGGGTCAGGCCGCCGAAAATCGCGTAAGCGACGTTATAAGAGAAGGACAGACCGCTGAAGCGCACCACCGGCGGGAATGCCTTGACCATCACGTACGGCACCGCACCGATGGTGCCGACCAGGAAACCGGTCAGCGCATAGAGCGGGAACAGCCAGTTCGGGTGATCGGCAAGACTGTGATAGAAGGTCCAGGAACTGGCCAGCAAGCCCAGGCAGCCGAACACGAACACCCGGCCGGCGCCGAAACGATCGGCCAACGCGCCGGAAATGATGCAACCGAAACTCAGGAATACGATCGCCAGGCTGTTGGATTGCAGCGCGGTGGTCGGCGAGAAGTGATAGACCGTCTGCAGCACGGTCGGGGTCATCAGGATCACCACGACGATGCCGGCGGACAGCAGCCAGGTCAGCAGCATTGACACTGCAATGGCCCCGCGATGGTCACGCAGCACGGCGCGCAGCGGCACTTCTTCGGCCAGCGCCTTGCGCTGTTGCAGTTCGGCGAATACCGGGGTTTCGTGCAGCCAGCGGCGCAGGTAGACCGAGAACAGTCCGAACACGCCGCCGAGCAGGAACGGGATACGCCAGGCGTAATCCGAAACTTCCGTTGGCGTATAGATGCTGTTGATCGCGGTGGCGACCAGCGAACCGAGCAGGATGCCCGCCGTCAGGCCGCTGGTCAGGGTGCCGCAGGCGTAGCCGATGTGCTTGCCGGGTACGTGTTCGGAAACGAAGACCCACGCTCCCGGAACCTCACCGCCAATCGCTGCGCCCTGAATGACGCGCATCAAAAGCAGCAGGATCGGCGCCCACATGCCGATCTGCGCGTAGGTCGGCAGCAGGCCCATGATCAGGGTCGGCACGGCCATCATGAAAATGCTCAGGGTGAACATCTTCTTGCGCCCCAGCAGGTCGCCGAAGTGCGCCATTACGATCCCGCCCAGTGGCCGCGCCAGGTAACCGGCGGCGAAGATGCCGAAGGTCTGCATCAGGCGCAGCCACTCGGGCATGTCGGCCGGGAAGAACAATTTGCCGACCACGGTGGCAAAGAACACGAAGATGATGAAATCGTAGAACTCCAGCGCGCCCCCCAGGGCCGATAGCGACAGAGTCTTGTAGTCATTGCGGGTCAACGGTCGTGCGGGTTGGTCGGGCTGCGCGAGGCTCGAGGGCGCTGTGGTCATGGCAAGGTCTTCTCTTATAGTCGGATCTGCCGCCACAACAACGCTGGCTGTGGCTCGGGCAGGTTCGGCACCATAGCAAATTGTTCGAAAAAGCACATAGAGGCGCGTATTTGCCGGTCGAAATGAGAACCGGACGGTCGTCGCGGAGTCTACCGACCGATATACTCGCAACCTTGCTCCGATTTGTAGGGGGTTGCTGTGCGAAAACGTCGTTGGTCGCCTTGGCGCGTAGTTCCAGCCGGTTTCGCAGAGTTTCCCCTTTAGGCGCCTTATGGAAAACGTGACGAACGTAGTATGTTCGGTGCTGAATCGTTTTTCCCGAAGACGGCTACCACCAGCAATACCCAACGAAGAGTCACGGGTTAGAGGCACCCCCGGCATGATAGAGCTCGAACAAGAAGATCCGATCCCGCAAGGCGACCTGGCCCTGCAAATCACCGCGCTTCCCCGCGAAACCAACGGCTTCGGCGATATTTTCGGCGGCTGGCTGGTGGCGCAGATGGACCTGGCCGGCACTGCCATGGCCAGCCGTGTTGCCGGCGGCCGTGTCGCAACCGTGGCCATCGATCGCATGGCGTTTCTGGTGCCGGTGGCTGTCGGCGCGCAATTGTCCTTTTATACCCAGACCCTGGAAATCGGCCGCAGCTCGATCCAGATGATGGTCGAGGTGTGGAGCGACGATCCACTGTCCAGCGAGTGGCGTAAAGTGACCGAAGCGGTGTTCGTGTTCGTTGCCATCGATGGCAGCGGTCGCACCCGCTCGGTTCCGCCACGCGCACGTTAAACCTCGCGGCCGTTTCACGGTCGATAGTCGTCCAAGTTGCTGATCGAGAGTTGTCCCATGAACACGCCCAACGTTGAAGCCGTGAAACTGGATGAACTGAACTGCTGGCGCATCCGCCACGGTCAGGCCGAAGTGCTGGTGGCCCAGCAAGGCGCGCACATCCTCAGTTATCAGGTGGACGGCCAGCCGCCGCTGATCTGGCTGAACGACAAGGCCGTGTTCAAGACCGGCCAGAGCATCCGCGCCGGCGTGCCGGTGTGCTGGCCGTGGTTCGGCAAGTTCGAACGCAACCCGCAGAACGTGCAGGCGATGCGCACGAGCGAAGAACCGGCCGGCGCTCACGGGTTTGTCCGGGCGATGGATTGGGAGCTGGGCGGCATCGAAACTGAAGGTGAAAGCCTCAAGGTCGAGTTCACCCTGCCCTACCCCGAGGGCGGTTTCGCAGAATGGCCACACCAGGTCGATCTGACCCTGACCCTGCGCCTCGACGATCAACTGCACATCAGCCTGACCAGCCACAACCGTGGCGCCGACACCGTCAGCATCAGCCAGGCGCTGCACAGCTATTTCGCGGTCAGCGATGTGCGCAACGTGCGCGTCGAAGGCGTCGATGGCCTGGATTACATCGAGACCCTGGACGACTGGAAAACCTGCACCCAGCAAGGCGATCTGCGTTTTGCCGGCGAAACCGACCGCATCTACCTCGACGCCCCGCCGCAACTGAGCATCGTCGATCCGGCCTGGGAACGGCGCATCGTGCTGACCACTACGGGTTCACGCACGGCGGTGATCTGGAACCCATGGATCGACCGCGCTGCCGCGCTCAGCGACATGGACAACGACGGCTGGCAGCGCATGCTGTGCATCGAGACGGCGAACGTGATGAGTGATGTGATGAACCTGGCACCGGATGCCAGCCACACCATGGGTGTCAGCGTCAGCAGCAAGCCGCTCTAAGCAACACCCGATAAAACTGTGGGAGCGAGCTTGCTCGCGAAAGCGTCATATCAGTCAACATCAATGTGACTGAGAGACAGCATTCGCGAGCAAGCTCGCTCCCACAATTGTTTTGTATAGGTCCTACAGATCAGATTCCTGCACCACCCGCACCTTGTCCGCTTCCAGTGCGTACGCCGCATCGGCGAGGTCATTGCTGACCTTCTCGATCTTCAGCGTGCCGGTCACCCACAGCGGCGTGTAGATGTCATCCAGCTTCAAACCCTTCGGATAGCGCACCAACACCAGTTGATTCGGCGGCGGTGGCGGCACATGGATACACGCGCCCGGGTACGGCACGAGGAAGAACAGCGTGCTGCGACCCTTGGCGTCGGATTCCAGCGGCACCGGATAACCCCCGATGCGGATGTGCTTGTCGTTCATCGACGCCACGGTCTTGGTCGAATACATCACCGCCGGCAAACCCTTGGCCTGCTTCATCCCGCCTTTCTGGGTGAAGGTGCCGGTGGCTTCCGGGGAGTTGTGATCGATTTCAGGCATGGCCTCGAGGGCTTTCTGATCCGACTTGGGCATCAGTTCCAGCCAGTCGGTTTCCGGCAGTTCGCCGGCGAGGGCCAGACCGCTGCCCAGCAAAAGGAGAGTCAACAGAAAACGGCGCATGAAGGTGCTCGGTAAAGGATGCTCGAATAAGGAGGGAACGCTGAATCGCCGAGCATTCTAGCCCTCTCCACCGGATTGGCAGAGAGGGCTTTGTCGCTTTGGATCAGTTCTTTTTGATCAGGCCGTAGATCACCAGCAACACGATCGCGCCGACCAGCGCGCCGATGAAACCTGCGCCCTGACCCGCCTGATAGATGCCCAGGGCCTGGCCGCCGTAAGTGGCTGCCAGCGAACCGCCGATACCGAGCAGGATGGTCATGATCCAGCCCATGCTGTCATCGCCCGGTTTCAGGAACCGCGCCAGCAGGCCGACGATCAGGCCGATAAAGATGGTTCCGATAATTCCCATGGCATTTCCCTCTGAATGATTTGGATATGCGAAAGCCTAGTCAGACTTTGGCATCCTGCCATCAGAGAACGGCGGCCCCTTAATGGTTCCGCCGCTGCCAGATGAAACTGTCGTTACTCGGCGATCAGCGCTTCGACCTTGAGGATCTGCTGCTCGAGGGTCGCCTTGTCCTTGCAGCGCAGGTTGGCGTGACCGACCTTGCGCCCGGCCTTGAAGGCCTTGCCGTAGTGATGCAGATGGCAATCGTCGATGGCGATGACCTTCTCGACCGGCGGAACAACGCCGATGAAGTTGAGCATCGCGCTCTCGCCGACCTTGGCCGTCGAACCCAGCGGCAGACCGGCAACGGCCCGCAGGTGGTTTTCGAACTGGCTGCACTCGGCGCCTTCGGTGGTCCAGTGGCCGGAGTTGTGTACGCGCGGGGCGATTTCGTTGGCCTTGAGGCCGCCGTCGACTTCAAAGAACTCGAACGCCATCACGCCGACGTAATCCAGCTGCTTGAGCACGCGGCCGGAATAGTCTTCGGCCAGGGCCTGCAACGGGTGATCGGTGCTGGCGACCGACAGCTTGAGAATGCCGCTGTCGTGGGTGTTGTGTACCAGTGGATAGAACTTGGTTTCGCCATCACGGGCACGCACGGCGATCAGCGACACTTCGCCGGTGAACGGCACGAAGCCTTCCAGCAGGCAGGCCACGCTGCCCAGCTCGGCGAACGTACCGACCACATCTTCCGGCTTGCGCAGGACTTTCTGACCCTTGCCGTCGTAACCCAGAGTGCGGGTTTTCAGCACGGCCGGCAGGCCGATCGAAGCGACGGCGGCGTCCAGGTCGGCTTGCGACTGGATATCGGCGAACGCCGGGGTCGGAATCCCCAGGTCCTTGAACATGCTCTTCTCGAACCAGCGGTCGCGAGCGATGCGCAGGGCTTCGGCGCTCGGGTAGACCGGCACGAATTGCGAAAGGAACGCCACGGTTTCCGCCGGAACGCTTTCGAACTCAAAGGTCACCAGATCGACTTCATCGGCCAACTGGCGCAGATGATCCTGATCGCCGTAATCGGCCCGCAGGTGTTCGCCCAGCGCAGCGGCGCAAGCGTCCGGCGCAGGGTCGAGGAAAGCGAAGTTCATGCCCAGCGGGGTGCCCGCCAGGGCCAACATGCGACCCAACTGGCCGCCACCGATTACACCGATCTTCATCTCAACAACCTCAGGCAATACGTGGGTCTGGATTGTCCAGGACGCTGTCTGTCTGCTCGGCACGGAAGGTTTTCAGTACCGCGTGGAATTGTGGATGCTTGGCGCCCAGGATGCTCGCCGACAGCAGGGCGGCGTTGATCGCACCGGCCTTGCCGATGGCCAGAGTGGCAACCGGAATACCGGCCGGCATCTGCACGATCGACAGCAGCGAGTCGACGCCCGAGAGCATCGCCGACTGCACCGGTACGCCCAGCACCGGCAAGTGGGTCTTGGCCGCACACATGCCTGGCAGGTGGGCTGCGCCACCGGCACCGGCGATGATTACCTCGATGCCGCGGCCTTCAGCCTCTTCGGCGTACTGGAACAGCAGATCCGGGGTGCGGTGGGCGGAAACCACCTTGACCTCGTAAGGGATGCCGAGCTTTTCCAGCATATCGGCGGTGTGGCTAAGGGTGGACCAATCGGACTTGGAGCCCATGATCACGCCAACCAGTGCACTCATCGTCGCGCCTCTTCTCTCTGGGCGCCCGCAGGCGCGTCAAAAACAACAAGCCACGCAGGATGCGTGGCTTGTTGTAGGAAAAATGGCCGGACGAACCGGCCGAAGGCCGCGCAGTATACCGCAAAGAAAGCAATAAACAGCCCCTGTCGCGACCATCTGTCATCTGCCGCAAAAGCCCGGTTTTATTGACTCAAAGGTCAGCGCCTGAACATCACTTTGGTCCCTGTGGGAGCTGGCTTGCCAGCGATGGCGTCGTACCAGTAAACAGATAGGTGGCTGACCCACCGCTATCGCTGGCAAGCCAGCTCCCACAGGGTAATTGGGTAGGTTCAAGAGTTTTGGGCGGCGCCACCTTCGAGCTTGCGCCACAACAACCGCACGTTGGCCTTGCGCACCAGCGCGCAGCGGTACAGGCGAATCTCCAGCGGCACATGCCATTGCGGGCCGCCGCAGACCACCAGTTCACCGCGAGCCAGTTCGGCGCGCACACTCAACTGCGGCACCCAGGCAATGCCAAGTCCTTCCAGGGCCATGCTTTTCAGGCTGTCGGCCATGGCGGTTTCATAGATCGTGGTGAAGCGCAGCTGGCGCTGGCGCAGCAAGCCGTTCACCGAACGCCCGAGAAACGCCCCGGCGCTATAGGCCAGCAACGGCACACTGCCCTCGCCTTCGAGATCGAACAGCGGCTTGCCGTCCGCATCCGCCGCGCACACCGGCAACATTTCTGTCTGGCCCAGATGCAGCGACGGGAAGATTTCCGGGTCCATCTGCATCGCCGCGTCCGGGTCGTAGAACGCCAGCATCAGATCGCAGCCACCTTCACGCAGCGCGTGCACCGCGTCGCCAACGTTGGTCGCCACCAGCCGGGTGGCGATGTTCAGACCTTCGTTGCGCAGTTGCGCGATCCAGCGCGGGAAGAAACCAAGGGCCAGCGAGTGCGCCGCCGCAACCTGGATCACTTCGCCCTGCCCGCCTTCCAGATGGTGAAGATGACGCAGTACTTCGCCGAGCTGTTCGACCACCGTGCGCGCGGTCACTAGGAACAGTTGCCCCGCCGCCGTCAGCTCGATCGGCGTGCGCGAGCGGTTGACCAGCGTCAGGCCCAGCGCCGCTTCCAGGCTGCGGATCCGCCGACTGAACGCCGGCTGGGTCACGAAGCGCCGTTCGGCTGCCTGCGAGAAACTGCGAGTGGCGGCCAGAGCACTGAAGTCCTCGAGCCATTTGCTTTCCAGATTCATCACGTCCTCCCGGACACGCACCAAAACAGGTCACACGTCTGCCGCGCACGCGGCGTCACACGGGCATTATGCCGAATGTGCATAGGGCAGTGTTTAACAGCATTGGCCCAAAAATTCCCACAAGCCTAGCATTCGCAGCGTTCCGGCATAGACCGGGTCCATATCGAGATGATTTCTATCATGTCCTCCGCTGCATCATTCCGCACAGAAAACGACCTGCTTGGCGCCCTCGAAGTCCCTGCTCAAGCGTATTACGGCATCCAGACCCTGCGAGCGGTGAACAACTTCCGCCTCTCGGGCGTTCCGATTTCGCACTACCCGAAGCTGGTTGTCGGTCTGGCGATGGTCAAACAGGCCGCCGCTGACGCCAACCGCGAGCTGGGTCACCTGAGCGAAGCCAAGCACGCTGCCATCAGCGAAGCCTGTGCACGTCTGATCCGCGGCGATTTCCACGAAGAGTTCGTGGTCGACATGATTCAAGGTGGCGCCGGTACCTCCACCAACATGAACGCCAACGAAGTGATCGCCAACATTGCTCTTGAAGCGATGGGTCACCAGAAAGGCGAGTACCAGTACCTGCACCCGAACGACGACGTGAACATGGCGCAGTCGACCAACGACGCCTACCCGACCGCGATCCGTCTGGGTCTGCTGCTGGGTCACGACGCGCTGCTGGCCAGCCTCGACAGCCTGATTCAGGCGTTCGCGGCCAAGGGTGAAGAATTCAACCACGTCCTGAAGATGGGTCGTACCCAGCTGCAAGACGCCGTGCCGATGACTCTGGGTCAAGAGTTCCGTGCTTTCGCCACCACCATGGGCGAAGACCTGGCCCGTCTGAAGACGCTGGCCCCGGAACTGCTGACCGAAGTGAACCTGGGCGGCACCGCGATCGGTACCGGCATCAACGCCGACCCGCGCTATCAGGCCCTGGCCGTACAGCGTCTGGCGCTGATCAGCGGTCAACCGCTGGTTCCAGCCGCCGACCTGATCGAGGCCACCTCTGACATGGGCGCCTTCGTGCTGTTCTCCGGCATGCTCAAGCGCACCGCGGTCAAGCTGTCGAAGATCTGCAACGACCTGCGCCTGCTGTCCAGCGGCCCGCGCACCGGCATCAACGAGATCAACCTGCCGGCGCGTCAGCCAGGCAGCTCGATCATGCCAGGCAAGGTCAACCCGGTTATCCCGGAAGCCGTGAACCAGGTGGCATTCCAGGTCATCGGTAACGATCTGGCGCTGACCATGGCAGCCGAAGGCGGCCAGCTGCAACTGAACGTGATGGAGCCGCTGATCGCCTTCAAGATCCTCGACTCGATTCGCCTGCTGCAACGCGCCATGGACATGCTGCGCGAGCACTGCATCGTCGGCATCACCGCCAACGAAGCGCGCTGCCGCGAACTGGTCGAACACTCGATCGGTCTGGTCACCGCACTGAACCCGTACATCGGCTACAAAAACGCCACCCGCATCGCCCGTATCGCCCTTGAAAGCGGCCGCGGCGTGCTGGAACTGGTGCGCGAAGAAGGTCTGCTCGACGAAGCCATGCTCGCCGACATCCTGCGCCCGGAAAACATGATTGCTCCGCGTCTGGTGCCTCTGAAGGCCTGATCCGACGCGTTACTTGTAGCACCGCTCACCAGGTCGAGGGACTAGACACCTCTCACCTTTTGAGGGCTTGGGGATGATTCCCCAAGCCCTTTTTTTTAACTGTTTGAACCTGAGAACCGTATGTATGGAAGCTGGCCACGAACCAGCTCCCAGACAAACCCGACGCCGGTAACGTCGGGTGTTTCAAAGCCTCGTTTCGTCGCTTGCACCACAACCGTGCAGACGGGCGCCGCACTGATCGGTATAGTGCCGCCCCTCTTCGCGTGAGCGGTCGTCGGTAACGAGGCCATAACCCATGCGAAACCCGAACTAATAACAAACCCGCGATATGGATCCGGGACGAAACCCTCGCCTCGCCTGTTGTGCCGCGCGCACACCGGTGTAACGCGATGTTTCCGACCATCCAGCATTTGCTTACACAATAAACAGCGAGGAAAAATCCATGCTCGAAGTCATCAACGACTTCCTCTCAGGGAAAGTACTGATCGTGCTCATTGTCGGGCTCGGTAGCTACTTCACGATTCGCTCGCGTTTCGTTCAATTGCGCCACTTCTTCCACATGTTCGCGGTGTTCCGCGACAGCCTCAAAGGCAGCGCCGGGCAACTCAGCTCGTTCCAGGCCCTGATGCTCAGCCTCGCCGGCCGCGTCGGTGCAGGTAACATCGCCGGTGTCGGCATCGCTGTGACCCTCGGTGGTCCAGGTGCAGTGTTCTGGATGTGGGTGACCGCTCTGGTCGGCATGTCCAGCAGCTTCTTCGAATGTACGCTGGCCCAGGTCTACAAGCGTGCCGACGGTGACGGCCTGTACCGTGGCGGTCCGGCTTACTACATCCAGCACGGCCTGAAACTCAAAGGCATGGCAGTGGTGTTCTCGATCCTGCTGCTGGTCACCTACGGCTTCGCCTTCATCGGCCTGCAGTCCTACACCGTGACCCACTCGCTGCAGAACGCCTTTGCCTTTGACCCGCAACACACCGGTATCGTCCTGGCAGTGCTGCTGGCCATCACCTTCATCGGTGGCATCAAGCGTATTGCTTCGGTGTCCGACCTGCTGGTGCCGATCAAGACCCTGGCCTACATCGCCGTAACCCTGTACGTGATCGGCACCCAGATCGAACACGTGCCAGCGATGCTGGTCACCATCTTCAAAAGCGCCTTCGGTCTCGACCCGGCCTTCGGCGGCCTGCTCGGCAGCGCAATTGTCATGGGCGTGAAGCGTGGCGTGTTTGCCAACGAAGCAGGCCTGGGCAGTGCGCCGAACGTCGCCGCCGTGGCCGCTGTGAAGCACCCTGGCGCTCAGGGCGTGGTTCAGGCGTTCAGCGTGTTCCTCGACACCTTCGTGATCTGCACCTGCACCGCGCTGCTGATCCTGCTGTCGGGCTTCTACACCCCGGGCTTCGAAGGTGACGGCATCGTCCTGACCCAGAACTCGCTGGCCGCGGTGGTCGGTGACTGGGGCCGCATGTTCGTCAGCGTCGCGCTGTCGCTGTTCGTCTTCACCTGCATCCTCTACAACTACTACCTGGGCGAAAACAGCCTGCAGTTCCTCACCCGCAACCGCGCGGCGTTGATGACGTTCCGCGGTCTGGTGCTGGCGCTGGTGGTCTGGGGTTCGATGCAGGACCTGTCGACCGTATTCGCCTTTGCCGACATCACCATGACCTGCCTGGCCTTCGTCAACCTGATGGCCCTGGCCCTGCTGTTCAAGGTCGGCATGCGTGTGATGCGCGACTACGACGAGCAACGCCGCGCCGGCGTCAGCCAGCCAGTGTTTGACTCCAGCAAGTTCAGCGACCTGGACCTGGACCTGAAGGCCTGGCCGACCAATCCGTCGGCCGACACCCAGGCTGACGCTCAGCCGCAAGGCATCCCCGCAGCGCAACGCTGATGGATGAATGACGGGCGCATCCCCGCGCCCGTCAGTTACAGTTCGAAAAACTGTGGGAGCGAGCTTGCTCGCGAATGCAGTCGTTCAGTTGATAAATATGCTGACTGACACACCGCTTTCGCGAGCAAGCTCGCTCCCACAGGACCTCATCGTTTCGGAGAATCCCCATGAATTCCTCGACCTACCCTGCCGCCCAGCACGTCATGGTGCTCTACACCGGTGGCACCATCGGCATGCAGGCCAGCGCCAGTGGCCTGGCTCCGGCGTCCGGTTTCGAAGCGCGGATGCGCGATTACCTGCACAGCCAGCCTGAGCTGGTGGTGCCGCAGTGGCGCTTTCGCGAGATGTCGCCGCTGATCGACAGCGCCAACATGACCCCGGCCTATTGGCAGCAACTGCGTGAAGCGGTGGTCGACGCCGTTGATGTGCAAGGCTGCGACAGCGTGCTGATCCTGCACGGCACCGACACCCTGGCCTACAGCGCCGCCGCCATGAGCTTCCAGTTGCTCGGCCTGCATGCCCGCGTGTGCTTCACCGGCTCGATGCTGCCGGCCGGCGTCACCGACAGCGACGCCTGGGAAAACCTCAGCGGTGCGCTGGTTGCCCTTGGCCACGGCCTGGCGCCGGGCGTGCATCTGTATTTCCACGGCGAACTGCTGGCGCCGACCCGTTGCGCAAAAGTGCGCAGCTTCGGTCGTCATCCGTTCAAACGCCTGGAGCGTCAGGGCGGCGGCGTGAAAGCCACTTCCCTGCCGACAGCGCTGAACTACAACCAACCGAAGCAACTGGCCAGGGTTGCCGTGCTGCCGCTGTTCCCGGGCATCGGCGCCGAGATCATCGACGGCCTGCTCGACAGCGGCATTCAGGGTCTGGTGCTGGAGTGCTACGGCAGCGGTACCGGGCCGAGCGACAATCCTGAGTTCCTCGCCAGCCTTGGCCGGGCGCGGGATAGAGGGGTTGTGGTGGTTGCAGTTACCCAGTGCCATGAAGGCGGTGTGGAACTGGATATCTACGAAGCGGGCAGCCGCTTGCGTGGCGTGGGCGTGTTGTCCGGTGGTGGAATGACCCGTGAGGCGGCGTTCGGCAAGTTGAATGCTTTGCTGGGTGCCGGGCTTGAAACAGCCGAGGTTCGCCGACTGATCGAGCTGGACCTTTGCGGCGAACTCATCTGACACAACATAATTCCCTGTGGGAGCGAGCCTGCTCGCGAAGGCTGTGGCACATTCAGCACTTGTGTAGCTGACACTCCGCTTTCGCGAGCAGGCTCGCTCCCACAAGGGGATCCTTGTACGGCATACAACTTGCTGCGCTCCAGCCACCTCAAGGCTGGAAGATCTTATGCTCCACTCCCACCTCACCACCCTCAACGCCGTCTCCCTGGTGCTCAACACCTTCAGGGATCAAGGCCTGTCCAGCGAAGCACTGCTGGCCGGCAGCGGCATCAGCGCGGCGGATCTGAGCCGGGCCGATACGCGCATCACCACCAATCAGGAAATGCAGGTCTGCGCCAACGCGGTCGCGCTCAAGCACGACATCGGCCTGGAACTGGGTCGGCGCATGCATGTTTCCTGCTACGGCATCCTCGGTTACGCGCTGCTGACCTGTGCCACCTTCGGTGACGCTTTGCGCCTGGCGATCCGGTATCCGGCGCTGCTGGGAACACTTTTCGAACTGAGCCTGGAGGACGACGGCGAGCGTGTCTGGTTTGTCGCCGCCGATTACCGCGAGAGCCCGGCGATGGCGGTGTTCAACGCCGAGTTCTGTCTGGTGTCGCTGAAAGTCATCTGCGACGACCTGCTCGGCCATCCGCTGCCACTGCTGGCCGCCCGCTTCGAACACACCGCGCCAGACTATCGCGACAGCTACGCCGACCACTTCAAGGCGCCGCTGCACTTCGGCGCCAAGGACAACGCTTTCGCCTTCGACCGGCGCTGGCTCGACCAGCCGCTGCCGCTGGCCGACATCATCACCCACCAGGCCATGGCCGAACGCTGCCGCAAGCAAAACACCGAGTTCACCGGCCGCCAGGCGTGGCTGGGGCGGATCCGCCAGTTGCTCAGCGCGCAACTCAACGCCGCACCGGGGCTGGAAGGTCTGGCGCAGCAGATGAACTGCTCACCACGTACCTTGCGTCGGCATCTGAAGGACATGGGTTGCAGCTATCAGGAGCTGCTCGACGAACTGCGCTTCGAGCGGGCCAAGCAGATGCTTTGCGAGGATCAGTTGCCGATCTACCGCATCGCCGAAACCCTGGGCTTCAGCGAGACCGCGAGCTTCCGCCATGCCTTCGTGCGCTGGAGCGGCGTAGCGCCGAGTCAGTTCCGGCCGCACTGACACTTTCCCTGTGGGAGCTGGCTTGCCAGCGATGGCGTCGGCACACTCGGCATTGAAGTCGCCTGACACTCCGCTATCGCTGGCAAGCCAGCTCCTACATGTTCCGCGTTTCAAATCAAAGGACCAAAAGAGGGGCGAATTCCGGTCAGTTGTTTTGGCCATATCGATCCCCTTTTGGCCGCTCCTGACGTTCTCCGATTCGCCCCGCGCCGCAACACTGGAGCCAACCGAATCAGCCCCTGCGGAGAACAACAAATGCTGACGATCTACTCTGACGATCACCACCTGCACCATGGCCGCTGCGAATTGATCGACGGGCAACTCAAGCCTTGCTTCGAGATGCCGTCGCGCGCCGATCACGTGCTGCAACGGGTGCAAAACCAAAACCTCGGCCCGGTCCAGGCGCCGCAGGATTTCGGCCTCGGGCCGATCGAGCGCATCCACAGCCGCGACTACCTCGACTTCTTCAAAGGCGCCTGGGCGCGCTGGACCGAATTCAACACCGACGGCGATTTGCTCCCTTACACCTGGCCGGCGCGCACCCTGCGTCAGGTCAAACCAACCAGCCTGCACGGCCAGCTCGGCTATTACAGCTTCGACGGCGGCGCACCGATCACCGCCGGCACCTGGCAAGCGGCGTACAGCGCGGCGCAAGTGGCGCTGACCGCACAAGCGGAAATCCAGCGCGGCGCCCGTGGGGCCTTCGCCCTCTGCCGTCCGCCGGGACACCACGCTGCCGGTGATTTGATGGGCGGTTATTGCTACCTCAACAACGCCGCCATCGCCGCTCAGGCATTCCTTGATCAGGGCCACAAGAAGGTCGCGATTCTCGACGTCGACTACCACCACGGCAACGGCACCCAATCGATTTTCTACGAGCGCAGCGACGTGCTGTTCACCTCGATCCACGGCCACCCGGAAGCGGAATTCCCGTTCTTCCTCGGCTACGAAGACGAGCGCGGCGAAGGCGCCGGTGAAGGCTTCAACTTCAACTATCCGCTGCCGGCCGGTTCCGGCTGGGATGTCTGGAGCGCGGCGCTGGATCAGGCCTGCCAGGAGATCGACAACTACGGTGCCGACATCATCGTCGTGTCGCTGGGCGTCGACACCTTCAAGGACGATCCGATCTCGCAGTTCAAGCTCGACAGTCCGGATTACCTGGCGATGGGCAAACGCATAGCGGCCCTCGGTAAACCGACCCTGTTCGTCATGGAAGGTGGCTACGCGGTGGAAGAAATCGGCATCAACGCGGTGAACGTGCTTGAAGGTTTCGAACAATGAGCAGACTCAAGCACCTCATCGCGCCAGCGTTGTGCGCGGCGCTGCTGAGCGGCGGCGCCCACGCCGAAGAACGCACCCTGCGCGTCTACAACTGGTTCGACTACATCACCCCCAAGGCACTGGAAGACTTCAAGGCGCAGAACAGCCAGACCAAATTGGTCTACGACATCTTCGACACCAACGAAGCGCTGGAGGCCAAGCTGCTGACCGGCAACTCCGGCTATGACGTGGTGGTGCCGTCCAACGTGTTCCTCGCCAAGCAGATCGAGGCCGGGGTGTTCCAGCCGCTGGATCGCAGCCAGTTGCCGAACTGGAACCACCTCGACCCAAAACTGATGAAGCTGATCGAGGCCAACGATCCGGGCAACAAGTTCGCCGTGCCGTACATGTACGGCACCATCCTGATCGGTTTCAACCCGGCCAAGGTCAAGGCGGCGCTGGGCGACAATGCGCCGGTGGACAGCTGGGACCTTATCTTCAAGGAAGAGAACATCAGCAAGCTCAAGCAGTGCGGCGTGGCCCTGCTCGATTCGCCATCGGAGATCCTGCCGCTGGCCCTGCAACACCTTGGCCTCGACCCCAACAGCAAGAACCCGGCGGACTACGCCAAGGCTGAAGCGTTGCTGCTGAAGATTCGCCCGTACGTGACCTACTTCCATTCGTCCAAGTACATGGCCGACATCGCCAACGGCGACATCTGCGTCGCGGTCGGTTATTCCGGCAGCTTCTCGCAAGCGGCCAACCGCGCCAGGGAAGCGAAGAACGGCGTGGTGGTCGACATGCGCCTGCCGAAGGAAGGCGCACCGATCTGGTTCGACATGCTCGCGATCCCCAAAGGCGCGAAGAATCCGCAGGACGCCTACACCTTCGTCAACTACCTGCTGCAACCGCAGGTGATTGCGCCGGTCAGCGATTTTGTCGGGTATCCGAACCCGAACAAGGACGCCACCGCGCAGGTTGACCCGGCGATTCGCAACAACCCGAACCTGTATCCGACCGATGCGGCGATGAATACGCTCTACACCCTGCAACCGCTGCCGCGCGATGCGGAACGGGCGCGCACCCGGGCGTGGACCAGGATCAAATCCGGAACCTGAAATGTTCCGCCTCACCAAGGCCCGTATCCGCGGGTCTTTTTTTTGCCTGCGAGATCTATGTACCGCAGCGTGCGATGGCCCGAGCTTTACCGTGCCGGTTTTATCCCCCGGACACGACCATGACTGAACCTGCAGAAGCCAATACGCCCAGCGCCTCCCCTCTCCTGCTGAAACAGAGCCGACTGTTCGACCTGATCGGTCAGGGCTTTTCGATACATCAGGTCGCCTCGATGCTGTTGCGCGAAGCGTTGCTCAAAAGCCATCCCGACCAACCCATTGATCCGGATCGCACGATGCTCGCAACGCCCCTGCGCGAAACCGACGCCGCACAGAACACCACCGGAACCTTTTTCTTCGAAACGCTGACCCACGCCTTCATCCGGCACTGCCTGCACAAGACCACCGCCGACTACATTGATGGCGAGCACTTCCTGACCCGTACACCCGAGGCGATTCCACCGATCATCCTTCCGGTGAGCATGGATGACATCACCTCGCTGGTGAACGACCTCGCACCTTTTCTGTTCCTGGAATACCAGCAGCGCCAAGTCGATTACTGGAACGAGTCGGTCGGCACCCAGCCGCGCTGGGAAGGGCTGTCCGACCTGTTGTGTTCGGCCGCGAATGTGCAGACGGCCAGTGGATGGGACGCAGACGAGTGCGCACTGGCGCGATTTGTCGTGCAGCATCCGGACCGGATCGAACGCTCGAAAGTGCAGAGCAACTACGTCGGGCTCAAGGCCTGCCTGATGGACATCGACCTGGTCGAAGGCGAGGACAGCACACACCTGCTGATCGCCGGCGCACTGGTACTGACCGCCACCGTCAAACAGCGCGAGCGAATCCTGATGTACACCGTTTCCGATGGCTATGAGTCATTCAACTCACTGACCGAGCTGGGAGAAACCTTACCGTTGCGACTCAACCCCGAGCTGTTCGACCGCTCTTTGAAATGGCGCCTGATTGAACCAGAAGGAAACATCTTCGATGCCGTTGCACAGGCGCTGATCAGCAATCAGCTCGGCGCGATCGAGGCGCTGGACCCTGCCAGTCAGTCGATCAGTGCTCACGCAGGGTCCGGGCGACGGAGTCTGGGCCGTTTCAACTCGCTTGAGCGAGCCCGGCTCGAACAGCTGGAAGAGGCCATTCCCGACTGGCTGGAAGCGGGCTCCGCCCAGGACCTTCAAGACTACAGCCGCTACATTGCCGAACTCGGTACCTCGCGCGACGATGCCGAGAAAGGTGTTTTCAAAGATGACGACATCCCCCTGATCAAACCCTACGCCGAACGCCGCATGCGCGAAGCAATCATCGCCGACAAAAGTGCCGTGGGGGGCGCTGCACTGCCTCTGGAACATCTGCGGATCACCGTGACCAACAGCTTCGAAAGCGGCGCGTTCACCCTGCCCAATCCGTTTGATCAAGTACAGGAAACCCTGGGCGAATTCGCCCTGCGAAACGACCCGCCGTACCTGGCCAGGCTCACCTTCAACAATGGCCGGGCCGTACCAGCATGGCTGACCGTGGATTTTCTGACCGCCATCGCGGAAAAGGTCGACATTGGCGGTCACTACCCGCAACTGATCAAACGCTT
This sequence comes from Pseudomonas gozinkensis, assembly GCF_014863585.1. Lineage (NCBI taxonomy): Bacteria > Pseudomonadati > Pseudomonadota > Gammaproteobacteria > Pseudomonadales > Pseudomonadaceae > Pseudomonas > Pseudomonas gozinkensis. Next base: position 6,467,157 of record NZ_CP062253.1, read on the forward strand.
GCTGATCGATGACCCGATCCGTGCGGCCAGGCAAAAGACCCGTTACATGCGCCAACTGCCGACGCTTCTGCCGATGCTGGCGCTGGAGTGCAAACTCAAAGGTCTGGGTAGCGTCGATGAACGCGGATATGCCTACGTTTGCCAGTTGATGGATGCCATCACCCGCAAACTGCCGGCAGGCGAACATCCGGTGACCATCCGACCGCTGGCGTTCGTCCCTCGCCGCCGCCTGAGTCGGCGCCCGGACGTTATCGCCAATATGTTCATCATCTGCCCGCGAGACCATAACCAGGGTCCTTGCCTGTTGTACCGGCCGCTGCTGAACACTCCTTTGATGCAGTTCGCCTCTTTGCAAAACCTGATGTACGCGCTGTATCAGGATGGGGAGTTGCGCAACTCGGTATTGGCCTGGCTGGGCAGCGCCGCATTGAGTTTCGAGTACTCGCAGTACGCCTTCCCGGTTGGTCTGCCCTCGCCGTGGATCATCACCCAACTGGCCACCGAACCGTTCATGCACCTGGATCTGACGGGGCCGATCGAACTGGAGAACGCGCCTCTGGACGGCGACATCCTCGCTTCGCTGTACGCGGCCAACAGTCAGGCCATGGTCGAGCTTGCGAACCGTCAGTCGCAGTCCAACAGTGAGCGACGCTGGGCGCTGCTGGCGGACAGTGGCTGGGCGATCTTCAGCGTCGCCGCGAACTTCATGAGCGGCGCGGCAGGCACCGCCGTCTGGGTCTGGCAGACCATGACCCAGATCCAGCAAGCGATCGAGGCCCATGAACGCGAAGACAATCTGGTGGCCTGGAAATCCACCGCCGATGTTCTGCTGACGCTCGGCATCATCCTGACCCAGCGCGTCGTGGCGCGACGCACCCGCTCGTGGCTGCCACGCCTGAAAGAGTTCCGCGAATCTGCCCGACTGTCGTCCGGGAAAGAAGAACCCGCACCGGAAGTCACGCCTTCAGTCACGCTTGATCCGGTTGCCATCACCAGTGAGGTGCCTGCCGCGCATCTCACTCAACTCGAACAGGGAACACTGCGACCAGGCACCAGCGCACACTTCATTGCGATGCTCGAGCGTTTCAGGATTTCCACACCAGACTTGAGTGGTAAACACCCCTCACCGGTCACTCACCTTTACACCCTCGACGGCAAGACCTGCGCCAAGGTCGGCACGCGCTGGTTCCAGGTGATCGTCAAAGAAGACGAGCCTGTGCACATCGTCGATCCCTCCGATCCACTGCGAATCGGCATGGCGCTCAAATACGACGAGGCTACCGGGCAATGGCACTGGGACCCGAAACTGCGTTTGCGCGGCGGCATGCCGAAAAGCCGGATCGAGGCCTTCCGCCGCTCCAAAAAACAGGCAATGGACGCGGCCTGGACGGAGCTGGAGCGATTCGAAACACACGAAACCGAGGCAAAAAAACAACTGCTGCAAGCGCTGCTGGCCCTTCCACGGGACACCAGCGAAGCGGGATTCGAGCGCTCCGCAGCCACTTACCTGGACAGGGCCACGAAGTTGGGCAACGACTACACCCAGGCCCTGGCCCAACTCGAAAGCTGGCGCGAGGCCGGGGGCGGTGGCTCGGTACACCAGGCCAAGCTGATGAGCCTGACCCTGGGTCAGCACCGCTGTTTCGGCTCGTGGCTGCGGGTGAAAATGCGGATGTACGCCAAGACCACCCGGATTTTCGTCGACAGCGCGACTCATCAGACACTGGTGCCGCGCAAGCAACAGATCGAAACGGCCACCGTCGCCACCGCGCTGAGCGACGAAATGGTGGTCACCTTGCAGATTCTCGACCGCTCGCTACAGGCACTGAAAAGCCATTCAGCCAAGGCCAGAGAAGTGGCCACCCGCCTGGAAATGCTGCTGCCAGACTTCAGCACGCTGGATCTCAAGGCCAATGAAATCGGCATGTCCTATGAGCGCTGTGTGAAGGAGCAGCCGGGAGCCGCCATGGACGCCGCCCGAGTGGCTATCGGGATCATCACGACCGCCGCTGCCGATGCCAGTCATGAGCTGATCCTGCTGAGCAAAACAGCGGTGAACGCAGACGGACAACCCGCACGGATCGAACGTTTATCGCAGTGGAACGACCTCTTCGCCAGTCTCGGCGAACGTGTTGATCATTTGCCCGCCGATCATCCCGGCCTGTTCGTCCAGCCTCGGCTCGACAGGGTTCGCGAGCTGATCGGCGAGTTCCACGACGTGGTTCGAGAACGCCTGACCGCCGAATTGCCCGAACCGGAAGAGCGACAGGCGCCCGCCAAGTCCCGGCCGCAGCCGTCTACGTCACAGCCGAAAGTGAAGGTGAGCAAAAGTCGTCCACGCCCCGAAACCGGTGAACAAACCTCTGTCGTCCAGAGCGACGAGTCAGAGACAGCGTTTGTCAAACTCACCGGGCAAAGACCCGGACCGGCAGCGCCTTCCGATGACGAGGCTCTTGTTTCAGCGGCAATGGAGCTTGAAGCAAACATCGACAGCTTCAACAAAAAAAACCGTGAGGATGCCATGCGACCGGGGCGTATTCCCGCGGATATCCTCGACATGTTCGAACAACAGGTCGAACGCCTCAAACAAATGGCCATCGACGTCGACAGCGTGATCGCCCGAAGAAAAAACCTCCGCAAGAATCCGTGGCCCATTACATCTCTGAGCCCAAACCTGCAGGCAGGTGCAACCCTGACCCACGCCGACGGAATTACGACCTACGCGGCCATGCTCAAACAACGTAAACCCCGGGAAACCTATTTCCACTGGTTGCACGACAATGCACAGGTCGAAGTCATCAAGGACATACGCGGACGTATCCGGACCCGACATCGCGGGGACTACTTTCAGGAGTACCGGATTCTCGACAAGACCAACGCCCACGCGCCGCTGTGGGTGGCGCATTTCCATTACGACCATCTCAAGGATGCGGACGAGTCATACACCATCGCTCACCTGAAATTCGCCGACGCATTTCTGCAAACACTCGATGAGAAAACCCGCCAGACGCTGAACACCTTTGATGCAGTCGATAACGCGTTGCGCCGGATCGTCAACCCGACGGTGCGCGACCTGTTCCTCAAGCCGGCACCACGGGATAAAGATTAGCGCCAGACCGTACGCAGACGGGCCAGGGCCGACTCGATCGCCGGCTCCGGCACCGCCGCAAAACCCAGCACCAGACCGGCGCGCTGGTCGAGCGGCGTTGTCGAGTCCGGCAGCCAGTATCTACTCAAGCCATGGATCTCCACCTCCACGCTGGCGGCCTGCTCGATCAATTGTTGTTCGCGGGCCACGCTGTCGACCGCCACCGTCAGATGCAGTCCAGCGGACACTGCTGGCAGTTCGCCGATACCCGGCAGGCCTTGGGGCCAACCGGTGATCAGCGTATTGCGCCGGCTCAGCGCTGCCCGGCGCATCCGCCGGATGTGGCGCTGGAAGTGCCCGGCCGCCATGAACTCAGCCATCACCGCTTGGGTGCTCACTTCCGAGTGCCGGACGTCCACCGCCCGCCGCTGCGCAAAGGCCTCCACCAGCCCCGGCGGCAGGACCAGATAACCCAGGCGCAGCGCCGGGAACGCGACTTTGCCGAAGGTGCCGACGTACAGCACACGGCCCTGGCGATCGAGCGCGGCCAGCGGGGCCAGCGGGGCGCCGGTGTAGCGATACTCGCCGTCGTAGTCGTCCTCGACGATCCAGCCGCCAGTACGCTCGGCCCAGGCCAGCAGTTCCAGGCGTCGCGCCAGGCTCATCACCACTCCGGTCGGGTATTGATGAGACGGCGTGACATACGCCACCCGGCAATCTTCGGCGGCCGCCAGTGCCGCGCAGTCGATACCCTCTTCATCCACGGCAATGCCATGCAATCGACCACCGGCCAGCGCGAACGCATGACCCGCTGCGCGATAGCCGGGATTCTCGATGCCCACCCCGGCGCCCGGCTCCACCAGCAACTGTGCACAAAGGCTGATTCCCTGTTGCGCGCCACTGGTGATCACAATTTGTTCAGCAGAACACTGCATCCCGCGCGAACTGCGCAAATACGCAGCGATCAGTCCGCGCAGACGCGCATCGCCCGCCGGGTCGCCGTAACACAGTTGCTGCAAATCGGGTTTGCGCCAGAAAGCCGCGTTCAGCTTGGCCCAGACGTCGAACGGGAACAGATCGAACGCCGGAACACCGACCCGGAATGCTCGTGGCGGTCCGCTCGGTGGCGTCGATAAATGGTTCTGCTCAAGCCGCTGCAACGCACCGCTGTGGATAGTTTTTCTGGATAAATGTCCAGTGGAATTGTCTGAAATTGTGGATAAGGCTGTGGGTAAGCCTGTTGAAAACCCTGTGGATACTTTTGTGGATAATTTTTTCGCCGGCGTCCCCGATTGCGGTAACTGCGCCACGTAAGTGCCGTCCCCGACCCGCCCTTCGATGAAACCTTCGGCATACAGCTGATCGTAGGCACGCACCACGCTGTTGCGGGAAATTCCCAACGCTGCCGCCAGATCGCGGCTGGCCGGCAGACGCGTGCCGCTGGCCAGTCGCCCGTCGAGCACACGCAGGCGCAAGGCCTGGTAGAGCTGACGGCTGAGGCCTTTGCGGCGGTCGAGTTCGATTCCGGCAGGGTTGAACGGCAGCGACAGCGTGGTCGAATCGGGCATGACAATGGACCTATGAAATTGGTCATCAATGGCTCTTACAACAGACCAATAGCCTGCCTACGATGCAGCCATTCGCCAAGGAAATTTTCTCCATGTACACGCCCCGCGCCTTTGCCATCGACGACTTGTCCCAACTGCACGAACTGATCCTCGCCACTCGCCTCGCCATTCTGGTGACCCATGGTGAACAAGGCTTGCAGGCCAGTCATGTGCCGGTGCTGCTGCATCGCGAACAAGGTCCGAACGGTACGCTTTACGGGCATCTGGCCAAGGCCAATCCGCAGTGGAAAGACCTGCGCGACGGCGCCGAAGCGATGCTGATTTTTCCCGGTGCCGATGCTTACGTCAGCCCGGGCTTTTACCCGAGCAAGGCCGAGCACGGCAAAGTCGTGCCGACCTGGAACTACGTCGCCGTGCATGCCTACGGTCACGCTGAAACGTTCAGCGATGGCGGCCGCCTGCTGGACATCGTCAGCACCCTCACCGACCGCCATGAAGCGGGCCGCGCCCAGCCCTGGTCGGTCGACGATGCCCCGGCCGAATACATCGACGGCATGCTCAAGGCCATCGTCGGGTTCGCCATTCCGATCGACCGCCTCGAAGGCAAGCGCAAGCTCAGCCAGAACCGCAGCGCCGAAGATATCGCCGGCGTACGCGAAGGGCTGGCCGCCAGCCCCGACATCAACGATCAAACCCTCGCTCACTTGATGCGTTAAGGAAACCACCATGAGTCAGATCGACATCCGTCCGGTCAGCGCCGCCGATCACGCAGCGTGGCTGCCGCTGTGGCAGGCCTACCTGCGCTTCTACAACACCGAGTTGCCGGACGCCGTCAGCCAAAGCACCTGGCAGCGTTTTCTCGACCCGAACGAACCGACCCACGCTGCCCTCGCCTGGGCCGACGGCAAAGCGGTGGGCATGGTGCATTTCATCTACCACCGTTCGAACTGGAGCATCGAGAACTCCTGCTACCTGCAAGACCTGCTGGTGGAGCCGCAAACCCGTGGCACCGGCGTCGGCCGTCTGCTGATCGAACACGTTTACGCCACGGCCAAGGCCGACGGTTGCTGCAAGGTGCACTGGCTGACCCACGAAACCAACGCCACGGCGATCCAGCTCTACGAGCGCATTGCCGAACGCCCGGGTTTCATCCAGTTTCGCAAAGCCATTTAAGGAGCCACGTGCATGACGATTTCTCTCGCTGACTGGAAAGGCGTGCCGCCGCCCTCGACCACCCTGATCGAAGGCCGCTTCATCCGCCTGGAAAAACTCGACCCGGCGCGCCACGGCGATGACCTGTTCAACGCCCTGCAAGGCCCCGGCGCAGATCCGAAACTCTGGGATTACTTGCCCTACGGCCCGTTTCCGGAGCGCAGCGCCTTCAATGACTGGCTGAACAACCACGCCGCCCACAGCGATCCGTATTTCTTCAGCGTCATCGACCGCGCCAGCGGCCAGGTGCAAGGCATCCTCAGCCTGATGTCGATTGTCCCGGCCCAGGGCCGCATCGAAATCGGCCACGTCACCTTCGGCGCGCCGATGCAGCGCTCGCCGAAAAGCACCGAGGCGGTCTACCTGCTGGCCAAGGAATCCTTCGCCCTCGGCTACCGCCGCCTCGAATGGAAATGCAATAACGGCAATGCCCGCTCCAAATACGCGGCAGAGCGTTTGGGTTTCAGTTTCGAAGGCGTGTTCCGCCAGCACATGGTGGTCAAGGGCCAGAACCGCGACACCGCGTGGTACTCGATTCTGGATTCGGAATGGCCGGCGATTGCGGCGGGGTTCGAGCGCTGGTTGAGTGATGAGAATCAGACAGCTGAGGGGCAGGTGAAGGGGTTGGTCGAGTGCCGCGCTTGAAACTCGCTCGACACTAAGCGGGTTGCGGGTTCAGCTGTTGTTTCGCCGAAACCCGCACCACGCCCGTTTTCATCCCGAAAGGGCGGAAAACGGCGTTCAGCGATTTCAGTGTCTGATTACCCTCGCCGTGCTCGATATGCACCAGCGTACCGAGGAGAAAGATGAGCTTCCTGGATTTCGCCATTCGATAAGTCAGCATTGACTGTAGGCAAAGGCATCACGGTCCAGAGGTAAATGAAGCCCGTTGCACGTAACGGGCTTCTTTCCTCCTGAGCCAATCCACAAACGCCGCACCCTCATCAGAACTACCCGACATCGGCCTCCATGGCCCGCATTTTAGAGTTCGACCTCTCAACAACGGAGGTTGACCCGATGCCTGTTCGAAACAAACACCGACTTCATCAATTGGCCATTGCCATTGCATTGACCCTTGGCTACGCCGAATTCACGCTGGCGCAGCAACTTGCCCTGGATTCTGATCCGCAACCGAGCCAAACCCCGGAGCAAGTGATATCGGCGCTCGACGCCTTCATCAGCGATCCGGCCACGCTCGAGAAAAAGATCAATAAAGAGATCAAGGGGAAGAAAGGCATTTCACTGAAGCTTCGCGATGAGAATAATTTGGTGATCATGGAGTCTCAAGGCAGTTTTACCGGGGTTGTTGACGGTGGCGGGGGCAAAAACGTCCTGCAACTCAGTGCCACCGAGGGAGGGAAACTGGGTGAATCGCGCAATTTCGACGGACTGGACGTCAAGCGAGGTAACTGGGATCGCAATGGCCCGGGGGACTTCACCAGTGGCGTCGTGGTCCGCACCCAGGCATCACTCACGAACGAGGGAACCATAAACGGCGGCGCATTGATCGAAGGCATCCTCATCAACAAAGGCCTGATCAGTCGCGACGTCACCGTGCTGTCCGGTGGTGACCTTACCAACTCGGGACAAATAGCAGGCAACGTCGACGTACGAGAGAGCGGCCATTTTGCAGGCAGCGGGATCGTCGGTCACCTGAGTGTGCTGGGGCGTTTCTCCGTTGACGAGGTGTATGGCGCGCCCAGGGTCAGAGGCGATCTGAACCTGTCGCCCCCGGCGGTATTGGCCTATTCGGTGGATGCCTCCGGCAACAGCCCGACGATCGTCGTCGAAGGCACTGCCCACCTCGGTGATGCGACCCTGAGACTGGTTACCAGCGGCGACTATCCACAAAGCAGCCAGCACACCATCCTCGAAGCCAGCAAGGTTGAGGGTCGATTCGGCAACGTTGAAAACGATCTGGCCTTCATGACGCCGACGCTGGATTACGGCGATCCCAAACGCGTCGGTCTCACCTATGCGCGTAATGATGTGCCCTTCGAAAAAGTCGCGATCAGCGACAACAGCCGCGAGTTTGGTAAAAGCCTTGATGAGCCTCAGGTGTCGCCAGACCCTTCCCCGGCTCAAACCCAGGCGTCAGCTGAAACGCCGGGCCCCGATGCGGCTCGGGAGCCCCAACCCCAACTGTCACAGCCTCCCGAACGCCCCCTGCAAGTGCAAGCTCCGCAATCACCGGCCACGCCTCCGAAACCGGCGGCTTCGACCACATCGCACAACAGAGCCGTGGCGGCCCTGCTCACCAGCGACAAAGTCACAGCCGCCGTGGCCCTCGATCAACTGGCCGGCGGCAGTAACGCCAACCTCGCCAAGGCCACCTTGAGCAGCGTCACACCGGTCAGCGCCAGCCTGCTGTCGGCCATGCACCAGCTCGATAACCTGCATGACAGCCAACGAAACGCACCCCGCCACGCAGCCGGAAACGCCGAGAGCGGAAGGGTCTGGCTGCAGGCCCTCGGCCATAGCGGGAAACTGGATCGCGATGTGGAGCCCATGCAGCATTTCACCAAAGGACTGCTGCTCGGTGCGGACTGGCGCCTCGACGAAGAATGGCGACTGGGCTTGATGGGCGGCTCCTCCGACACGCGCATCGACAGCAAAGCGCTGGACGGCGATCTCGACAGCTGGCACCTCGGCGCCTACGCCTTGCGCCAGACCGGTCCGTTGTCACTTCGGTTCGGCGCAGCCTGGAGCCGTCATGAAGGCAATACCCGCCGCGAAGTCGCGTTCGGTCGCTTCCACGATCGACTCAAGGGCAACTACCGCGCCAGTACCCAGCAAACGTTCATCGAGTCGGGATACAACCTGGGTCGAGCCAACGTCAGCATCGAACCGTTTGCCGGTATCGGCTACCAACGCTACCAGCGCGACGGCTACACCGAGACAGGCGGAGCCGCGGCGCTCAAGGTGGATGATCAATCCCAAGGCAACTTCAACACCACCGTCGGCCTGCGCATGACGAACGTCAGCACGCTGGATAACGGCATGCGACTCACGCCACGATTCAGCGCGGGATGGAAACATGTTTACGGCGAGACCTACACCAGCACCTCGCAACGCCTGGTCACCGGCGGCCATGACTACACCGTTTACGGCGCAGAGCTGGATCGCAACAGCCTGACGCTCGACACAGGGCTTGATCTGGCCGTCTCGGCCAGTCACACCCTCGGTGTTGGCTTGTCGGGTGAGATCGGTACCGACAGCCGAAACCACGGCGTATCGGGTCAGTGGCGAATGGCGTTCTGAGTTCAGGTCGGGCGCTGCCGAACCTTGCGGCAGCGCCTGAAAAGCAAAAAAAAGGGGAGCACATGCCCCCCCGAGGTTTAAAGCGTTGTATCGAGGCCGTTATCTCAGCCTTCGATCTCGATCAGGATTTCGCCCGGGTTCACCCGGTCGCCCTTGGCGACGTGGATGGCCGTGACCTTACCGGCAATCGCGGCCTGGACTTCGGTTTCCATCTTCATCGCTTCGGTGATCAGCACAGCCTGGCCCGCCTTGACGGTGTCGCCTTCCTTGACCAGCACATCGACGATGTTGCCCGGCATGGTGGTGCTGACGTGGCCCGGTGCCGAAGCCTGCTTGCGCTTGCTGCTGCCGCCTCCGACAAATTCGTTGAGCGGCTCGAACACCACTTCTTCCGGCATGCCGTCGATGGACAGATAGAAATGACGCTTGCCCTCAGCCTTGACGCCGACACCGGTGATGTCCACGCGGTAGGTTTCACCGTGCACGTCGATGACGAACTCGGTCGGTACACCTTCGCCGCCGGCCGAAGCCACCTTGCCCGCTTCGGGGATCGGCAGCAGCACTTCCGGGGTGAGGGTGCCGGCGGCACGCTCTTCGAGGAACTTGCGACCGATATCCGGGAACATGGCAAAAGTCAGCACGTCCTCTTCGGATTTGGCCAGTGCGCCGATATCGGCACGCAGCTTGGTCATTTCCGGCTTGAGCAGGTCGGCTGGACGTACGTCGATCACCTCCTCGCTACCGATGGCCTGACGACGCAGTTTCTCGTTCACGGTGCCCGGCGCCTTGCCGTAGCCGCCTTGCAGGTAGAGCTTCACCTCGTTGGTGATGGTCTTGTAGCGCTCGCCGGCCAGCACGTTGAAGAACGCCTGGGTGCCGACGATCTGCGAAGTCGGGGTCACCAGCGGCGGGAAGCCGAGGTCTTCGCGCACTCGCGGAATCTCTGCCAGCACTTCACCCATGCGGTTCAGAGCGCCCTGCTCTTTCAACTGGTTGGCCAGGTTGGAAATCATCCCGCCCGGCACCTGGTTGACTTGAACACGGGTATCGACGGCAGTGAATTCGCTTTCGAACTGGTGGTATTTCTTGCGCACGGCGTAGAAGTACAGGCCGATTTCCTGCAACAGTTCCAGATTCAGGCCGGTATCGAACTCGGTGCCTTTGAGCGCAGCAACCATCGACTCGGTGCCCGGGTGACTGGTACCTGAAGCGAAGCTGGAGATCGCGGTGTCGATGTGGTCGGCGCCATTTTCAATGGCCTTGAGCTGGCACATGGCTGCCAGGCCGGCGGTGTCGTGGGAGTGGATGAACACAGGCAGCGACTGTTCGGCTTTCAGTGCACGCACCAGTTCACCGGTGGCGTACGGAGTCAGCAGACCAGCCATGTCCTTGATCGCCACCGAGTCGCAACCCATGGCTTCCATTTGCTTGGCCTGGGCGACGAAAGCGTCGATGGTGTGCACCGGGCTGGTGGTGTAGGCAATGGTGCCCTGGGCGTGTTTGCCGGCAGCCTTCACCGCTTCGATCGCCACGCGCAGGTTACGCACGTCGTTCATTGCGTCGAAGATACGGAACACGTCGATGCCGTTGACTGCGGCCTTGGCGACGAACGCCTTGACCACGTCATCGCTGTAGTGGCGGTAGCCCAGCAGATTCTGGCCACGCAGGAGCATTTGCAGACGCGTGTTGGGCAGCGCGGCGCGCAGTTGGCGCAGGCGCTCCCACGGGTCTTCTTTGAGGAAACGCACGCAGGCGTCGAAGGTCGCGCCGCCCCAGCACTCCAGCGACCAGTAGCCGACCTTGTCGAGCTTGTCGCAGATCGGCAGCATGTCTTCGGTGCGCATGCGGGTGGCGAGCAGCGATTGGTGAGCGTCGCGCAGGATGGTGTCGGTTACGAAAATCTTTTTAGTCATTGTTCTATTCCTCACAGGCCTGCGTGGGCGGCGATGGCGGCGGCGATGGCCAGGGCCAGCTCTTCGGGTTTGCGCTTGATCGAGTAGTTGGTCAGTTCCGGATGGCTTTCAACGAAGCTGGTATTGAACTGGCCGCTACGGAATTCCGGGTTGCGCAGGATTTCCTGGTAGTACGCGGCGGTGGTCTTCACGCCTTGCAGACGCATGTCGTCGAGGGCGCGCAGGCCACGGTCCATCGCCTCTTCCCAGGTCAGCGCCCAGACCACCAGTTTCAGGCACATCGAGTCGTAGAACGGCGGAATGGTGTAGCCGGTGTAGATCGCCGTGTCGGTGCGCACGCCCGGGCCGCCGGGGGCGTAGTAGCGCGTGATCTTGCCGAAGCTCGGCAGGAAGTTGTTTTTCGGGTCTTCGGCGTTGATCCGGAATTGCAGGGCAAAACCGCGATGCTGAATGTCTTCCTGCTTCACCGACAGCGGCAGGCCGGAGGCGATGCGGATCTGTTCACGGACGATGTCGATCCCGGTGATTTCTTCGGTGATGGTGTGTTCCACCTGCACCCGGGTGTTCATCTCCATGAAGTACACCTCGCCTTCGGCGAGCAGGAACTCCACGGTGCCGGCGTTCTCGTAGCCCACGGCCTTGGCCGCGCGCACCGACAGGTCGCCGATGTAGGCGCGCTGTTCCGGGGTCAGTTGCGGGCTCGGGGCGATTTCGATCAGCTTCTGGTTGCGGCGCTGGATCGAGCAGTCACGCTCGAACAGGTGCACGACGTTGCCGAAGCTGTCGCCGAGGATCTGCGCTTCGATGTGTTTCGGATTGACGATGCATTTTTCCAGGAACACTTCCGCCGAACCGAAGGCCTTGGTGGCTTCGGAAATGACCCGGGGGAAGTTCTGTTCGAGTTCTTCGCGGCTGTTGCAGCGACGGATACCGCGACCGCCACCACCGGAAGTCGCCTTGAGCATCACCGGGTAACCGATGCGGTCGCCCTCGCTCAATGCTTCCTCGATGCCCGAGACGTTGCCTTCGGTGCCCGGCGTGACCGGCACGCCGGCCTTGATCATGCTGCGGCGCGCTTCGGTCTTGTCGCCCATGCGGCGGATGACTTCCGCCGACGGGCCAATGAATTTGATACCGCGTTCGGCGCAGATGTCTGCCAGCTCGGCGTTTTCCGAGAGGAAACCGTAGCCAGGGTGCAGCGCATCGCAGCCGGTTTCCACGGCCAGGTTCACCAACTTGCGCGGGTTCAGGTAACCGGCCAGCGGCTCGGCACCAATGCTGTGGGCCTCGTCCGCACGCTTCACATGCAGGGCATGCCGGTCGGCGTCGGAATAGATCGCGACCGAGCGGATGCCCATCTCGGCGCAGGCACGCACGATTCGTACGGCAATCTCACCACGGTTGGCGATCAGGATCTTTGTTATCACTTGGAGGTTCCCTTGAGCCGGTGGCACCACGACCTGCTAGACCCAGGTCGGCACGTGACCAAATGTTTCAATCTGGTCTCGGCTCCACACTAGCGCTGACAAAGGATTAACAAAAATGAATAAAAATTGGGTCAGGCATAAGTAAAGACTTATAGTCAAAGCATCAGCCCGCGGCCAGAGTCGTTAGAAAATGCGTAAGTCCTTGATGCGTATGACATTGCGTCAATTGCAGATCTTCAACGAAGTGTGTGATTTACGTTCCTACAGCCGCGCAGCCGAGGAAATGTCGCTCACACAACCGGCCGTCAGCCTACAGATTCGTCAGCTAGAGGAGCTGATCGGGCAGCCGCTGTTCGACTATGTGGGCAAGAAACTTTACATGACCGAGGCCGCCGAAGCACTTCAGCGCGCCAGCCGGGACATCTTTGGCCGCCTGGAAAACCTCGACATGCAGCTGTCGGACATGCAGGGCTCGCTGCAGGGCCAGCTGAAGCTGGCGGTGGAATCCAGCGCCAAATACTTCGTGCCGCACCTGTTCGCAGCATTCAAGCGCCAGCATCCGGAAGTGAACCTGCAATTGACGGTGGTCAACCGTGGCCAGGTGATTCGCCGGCTCTCCGACAACCGCGACGATCTGGTGATCATGTCGATGGTGCCGCAGGACATGGGCCTCGAATTCCTGCCGTTCCTCAATAACCCGATCGTTGCCGTGGCGCGCCCGGATCATCCGCTGGCGCACATGGGCCCGCTGCGTTTGCAGGATCTGGAACCTTACACCTTGCTGATCCGCGAACCCGGCTCAGGAACCCGAATGGCCTGCGAGGAGTATTTCAAAGAGAAGCGCGTGCACTTCACCCAGACTCAGGAAGTGGCATCGGCCGAAGCCCAGCGTGAGTGTGTAGTCGCGGGTCTGGGCCTGGCGCTGTTGACGCGCCACGCCCTGAACCTGGAGCTGGCGACCGGCGGCCTGGTGGAGCTGCCGGTCGAAGAGTTGCCGCTGTTTCGCAGCTGGTGCCTGGTGCAAGCCAAAGCCAAACGGCTGTCACCGGTGGCGCACGCCTTCCTGGCGTTTATCCGCAGCGAACGGGTGCAGATCAGCGCGCTGGTTGAGCGCTTCGACGGGAAGCTGCCGGAGCTGCCTGCCAGTGATTGATGTCCTCGGGAAAATCACCGATTTCAGCCTGAAGCTGGCGAAGTTCGAAGCGATCTTCGATGGCGCGGCGAAATTCCATGCGGCGCTGGTCTTCCTGCTGACGACGGGTTTTCGCGGCGCTGTTGCGTTCTTCGTAAGGCTGAGCCATTTCGAGTCTCCCAAGGCGATTACGGGAGTTTCACGATAGGCGCGGGGGATGACGGTTTGGCTGCGGGGGGATGACAGTGCGATGAACTTGCAAATGGCGATGGCGTTTTTGAAGCCGCCATCGCGAGCAAGCTCGCTCCCACATTTGATCTCGATATGACACAGAGTTTATGTACGTAAAAGATCCCCTGTGGGAGCGAGCTTGCGATGACTTCAGTCATCCAGCGCTTTCACCGATTTTGGCGACAGCCGCAAGCTGCGCAGGCTGCGCTTGACGCTCTTGAGGTGGTTGACCAGGCTCGGCCCGCGCGCCATCGCCACGCCCATCGCCAGTACGTCGATCACCACCAGGTGAGCGATACGCGAAGTCAGCGGCGTGTAAATTTCGGTGTCTTCGTGAACGTCGATCGCCAGGTTGACGGTCGACAGCTCGGCCAGCGGTGTCTGGCTCGGGCACAAGGTGATCAGCGACGCACCGCTCTCGCGAACGAGGTTGGCGGTGATCAGCAAATCTTTGGAACGGCCGGACTGGGAAATGCAGATCGCCACGTCGGTGGGCTTCAGCGTCACCGCCGACATCGCCTGCATGTGCGGGTCGGAATACGCCGCCGCCGTCAGCAGCAGACGGAAGAATTTGTGCTGCGCATCCGCCGCCACCGCGCCCGACGCACCAAAACCGTAGAACTCGACGCGCTGGGCCTGGGACATCAGCGTCACCGCCCGTTGCAGCTCCAGAGGGTCGAGCTTCTCGCGAACCTCCATCAGCGTGTGCAACGTGGTGTCGAAAATCTTCAGGCTGTAGTCGGCGACGGAATCATCTTCATGGATCGCGAACTGACCGAAGCTGGCGCCGGCCGCGAGGCTTTGCGCGAGCTTGAGTTTCAGATCCTGGAAACCGGAACAACCGATGGCCCGGCAGAAGCGCACGATGGTCGGCTCGCTGATGCCGACGCTGTGGGCCAGGTCGGCCATGGAACTGTGCATCACTGCCGCAGGGTCAAGCAGCACGTGGTCGGCGACCTTGAGCTCCGACTTGCGTAACAGGTGACGTGACTGGGCGATGTGTTGCAGCAGATTCAAGGGGCTGGACTCTTGTTATGGAAAGATGTGCTTTGGCCAGATGCCGGGGATGTAGCAAGCTTGTAGTTATACTACATGAATCGGCTTTTTGCCTGCTCAATGCGTAACTCGATCCCCCCGGATCAGGCGACATGCGCTGCATGTAGCCCTTTACAGCGGTTTTTCCTGTTCACGCAGCAACGCGGCAAGGCCGACCGCCTCCACCGGACGGCTGATCAGATAGCCCTGCACTTCATCGCAACCTTCAGCTTTCAGAAACGCCAGTTGCTCGGATCGCTCGACACCTTCGGCGACAACTTTCAGTGACAGCCCATGAGCCATCGCAATGATCGCCCTGGTGATCGCCGCGTCTTCGCTACCCTCGCCCAACCCGCGAATAAAGGCCTGATCGATCTTCACGTAGTCCACCGGAATCCGCTTCAGATAGCTCAAAGACGAATACCCGGTGCCGAAGTCATCGATGGCCAGTTTCACCCCCAGATCCCGCAACTGCTGGAACGTGGCGATGATGTGTTCGACGCTGTCGAGCAGCTGGCTTTCGGTCAGTTCCAGTTCGAGGTAGTGCGGCGCCAGGCCGGTTTCCTCCAGCACCTGGCGCACCAGACTGACCAGTTTTCCCTGACGCAGCTGATGCACCGACAGGTTCACGGAAACCCGGATCGGTGCCAGTCCCTGCCGCTGCCATTCACACGCCTGCCAGCAGGCCTGACGCAGCACGAATTCGCCGATCGGCCCAATCAGCCCCGTCTCTTCGGCCAGGCCGATGAAATCTCCCGGAGGCACACGGCCCATGGTCGGGTGATCCCAGCGCACCAGCGCCTCCGCCGCGTTGAGACGGCCGGTCGCCAGGCACAGTTTCGGTTGATAGAAGACGTTGAGCTGCTTTTCCTCGATGGCTTTGCGCAGCTGGTTTTCCAGTTGCAGGCGCTCCAGCGTGCTGGCCTGCAGGCTGTCGGTGTAAAACTGGAAGTTGTTGCCGCCCAAGTGCTTGGCATGTTGCATGGCCATGTTCGACTGACTGACCAGCGCGGAAATCTCCCGGGCGTTGTCCGGCAGCATGCTGATGCCCATCGAGGCGCTGACCACCAGTTCATGCCCTTCCACGGTCAACGGCAGTCGCAGCTTGGTCGACAGTCGCGTGGCGACCCGCGCCAGGCTCGACAAGTTGCCGTAGGCGTCGAACAACACCGCGAACTCATCGCCGGACAGCCGGGCAATGGTGTCGGCCTCCGGCAAGGCGTTGACCAGCCGCCGGGACATCTTTTGCAGCAACTGATCGGCGATCTCGTGGCCGAGGCTGTCGTTGAGCAGCTTGAAGCGATCCAGATTGATGTGCAGCAGTGCCAGACTCCGGCGCCCGCCCTGCCGCACGCGTTGATGCGCTTCGTGCAGGCGTTCGCGGAACAGCGAGCGATTGGCCAGACCGGTGAGCTCGTCGTAGTGGGTCAGGTAGCGCATGCGCTCTTCGGATTCGCGGCGCGCCGACAGATCGGCGAAGAAACCGACGATATGACTCACATTTCCCCGACTATCACGCACGGCATTCAATTGCAGCCATTGCGGGTACAGCTCGCCGTTCTTGCGGGTTTCCACCAGTTCACCCTGCCAACTGCCGTGCTGCTCCAGCGCGTGGCGGATCGCGACGTAGTGCCGGCGGGCATCGCGGCTGCACGGCAATTCGACGACGTTGCGCCCGAGCATGTCGTCGATGTCATACCCGGTGACCCGGCTGAAGGCCTGGTTGATGGCGATCAGCGAATAATTCGGGTCGAGGATCACGATGCCTTCGCTGGCAGCCTCGAACACCGTCGCCGCCAATTGCTGCTGGGCTTCCAGGCTTTTGCTGACGCTGATGTCGCGGCGGGTGCCGACCATGCGGATGACCCGGCCGTTTTCGTCGCGCTCCACCGCTCGCCCACGGTCTTCGATCCAGACCCAGTGGCCATCGCCGTGGCGCACGCGGTATTCGATCTGATAATCCTCGGTGCGCCCCTTCAAGTGCTCGATCAACGCCCGTTTGAGCGGCGGCACATCTTCCGGGTGCAAGCGCGGTCGTAGATGCCTGAGCAGCCCGGTGACGTATTCCGGGTCAATGCCGAACAGTTCCTGAATCTGCGTGTGGTGAACTTCGTCGGTCTGCAGGTTCCAGTCCCACAGCCCCAGCTCACTGGCCTTCAACGCCAGCGCCAGGCGCGCCTCGCTCTTGCTCAGGGCCTGGTTGGCGACGTCCAGTTCCCGGCTGCGCTGGGCGACCCGGTCCTCCAGCTCGACCTGGGCTTCACGCAGCTTGCCCTCGGCGCAACGCCGGTGCTCGATTTCCTTCGCCAGCTCCTGATTGAGCTGTTCGCTGCGGGTTTGCGTTTGTTGCAGGTGCTCGATCAGATGCTGGTTCTGAAAACGCCGCAGCAAACCGCGATCGATCAACCGATTGACCTGCCACGCCACCACGCTCAGGGAGCCGAGCAGGATCAGCCCGAGCCAGCCCCAGCCGCGTGCCAGTTCGTCACCACCCCAGAACAGATAGCCGATGGCCGGCAGCAGACACGGCAAGGTAAAGGAAAGAAAAGCCGGAATACTCACGGCGTAGGCCACGCTGGCCGACAGGGTCGCGGCGCCGATGAGGCCGAACACCCAGGCCTGCTGCATGAAATTGTCGGCGGGGACCAAGGCGATGCCGGCGCCGGCCAGAGTCAGGCCGGTCATGGTGGAGCCGAGCAGGAACATTCGCCCCCAGATCGGCTGGGCCTGGCGATCGGGAATCGCCGAGTCGAACGCGGCGACCTGAATCACCCGCAACGCCACCAGCGACAACAGCCACACCAGCCAGACGCTGACCACGAAGTAACGCTGCGGACTCCAGAGCAGACCGGCGCAGACCAGACCATTGATCAACATGAACAGGGTGGGCAACAGCGAACCCTGATAAAGAAGGCGCGTGCGCTCGACCGCCATCTGGGTGGCGTAATGCTTGCGGATCACCCGGGGTTCCACAGAGGGGCCCGACAGGTCGAAGCTGAGGGTCATAGGCAACGTTCTTGTTCTTATAAGTGTGAGCATGCGCCCGGAAACGTGGACGGAGCATACACAAGCCGAACCACTTGCCAAACTGCCCCAGATCATAATTTCACCGAAACTTTTCAACCGCCCGTCACCCTCCAAAGCCCCCACGCCAGGCGGGCCAACGCCTGTAGCGGGTGACCGACCGGTCGTCACGGGCAGCACTTTCATCGGCTAATGCAAAGCTCGGTTTGCCCGGGCCTGCGGCGCACCCTAGAATGCCCCGATGCGCGATGATCTCTCCCTTCTGCTGAACTCCCTCAACGATGCCCAACGCCAGGCCGTAGCAGCCCCCGTTGGTCGTCAATTGGTCCTGGCCGGTGCCGGCTCCGGCAAAACCCGAGTGCTGGTGCACCGTATCGCCTGGTTGATCCAGGTCGAAAACGCCTCGCCCCACTCGATTCTGTCGGTGACCTTCACCAATAAGGCTGCTGCAGAGATGCGTCACCGCATCGAGCAATTGCTGGGCATCAACCCGGCCGGCATGTGGGTCGGCACCTTCCACGGCCTGGCGCACCGCCTTTTGCGGGCGCACTGGCAGGAAGCCGGGCTGAGCCAGACCTTCCAGATTCTCGACAGCGACGACCAGCAACGGCTGGTCAAGCGGGTGATCCGCGAGCTGGGGCTGGACGAGCAACGCTGGCCGGCCCGTCAGGCTCAGTGGTTCATCAACGGGCAGAAAGACGAAGGTCTGCGTCCGCAACACATTCAGGCCAGCGGTGATCTGTTCCTGGCCACCATGCGCGGCATTTATGAGGCGTACGAGGCGGCGTGCCAGCGTGCCGGCGTCATCGATTTCTCCGAACTGCTGCTGCGCGCCCTCGACCTGTGGCGCGACCACCCGGGCCTGCTGGCGCACTACCAGAAGCGTTTCCGACACATTCTGGTGGACGAATTCCAGGACACCAACGCCGTGCAGTACGCCTGGTTGCGTCTGCTGGGCAAGGGCGGCGACAGCCTGATGGTGGTCGGCGACGACGACCAGTCGATCTACGGCTGGCGCGGCGCGAAAATCGAGAACATCCACCAGTACTCCTCCGACTTCCCGGACTCGGTGACCATCCGTCTGGAGCAGAACTACCGCTCCACGGCCGGCATCCTCAAGGCCGCCAACGCCCTGATCGCCAACAACACCGGGCGTCTGGGCAAAGAACTGTGGACGGATGGCGGCGATGGCGACGCGATCAACCTTTACGCCGCCTTCAACGAACACGATGAAGCGCGCTACGTTGTCGAAACCATCGAAAGCGCGCTGAAAACCGGCCTTGCTCGCAGCGATATCGCGATTCTCTACCGCTCCAACGCCCAATCGCGCGTTCTGGAAGAAGCCTTGTTGCGCGAACGCATTCCGTACCGCATCTACGGCGGCCAGCGCTTCTTCGAGCGGGCGGAAATCAAGAACGCCATGGCCTACCTGCGTTTGCTGGAAGGTCGCGGCAACGATGCGGCGCTGGAACGGGTGATCAACGTCCCGGCGCGCGGCATCGGCGAGAAAACCGTCGAAGCGATCCGCGACCATGCCCGTCACAGCGATGTGTCGATGTGGGAAGCCATGCGCCAGCTGGTGGCCAACAAAGGCCTGACCGGTCGCGCCGCCGGTGCGCTGGGCGCGTTTATCGAACTGATCGAAAACCTCGCCGCCAAGTGCGCCGAGATGCCGTTGCACCTGATGACCCAGACCGTCATCGAGCAATCCGGGCTGATCGCCTACCACGAAGCGGAAAAAGGCGAGAAAGGCCAGGCCCGGGTGGAAAACCTTGAGGAACTGGTCAGCGCCGCGCGCAACTTCGAGAACACCGAAGAAGACGAAGAGCTGACGCCACTGGCGGCATTCCTCGGCCACGCTTCGCTGGAGGCCGGCGACACCCAGGCCGACGAACACGAAGACAGCATTCAACTGATGACACTGCACAGCGCCAAGGGCCTGGAATTCCCTTACGTGTTCCTGGTGGGCATGGAAGAAGGCCTGTTCCCGCACAAGATGAGCCTGGAAGAGCCAGGACGCCTTGAGGAAGAACGGCGTCTGGCCTACGTCGGCATTACCCGGGCGATGCAGAATCTGGTGATGACCTATGCTGAAACCCGACGTTTGTACGGCAGCGAAACCTACAACAAGGTGTCGCGTTTCGTACGGGAAGTACCGAAAGGCCTGATTCAGGAAGTGCGCCTGTCGAACAGCGTCAGCCGACCGTTCGGCGGTAACCAGTCGATGAGCGGCAGTAACCTGTTCAGCGGCGCCGAGATCCCGGAAACCGGCCTCAACCTCGGTCAGGCCGTGCGGCACTCGATCTTCGGCGACGGTGTGATCCTCAACTTCGAGGGCGCCGGCGCCCAGGCCCGGGTCCAGGTGAACTTCGCCGAAGGCAGCAAGTGGCTGATGCTCGGGTACGCGAAGCTGGAAGCTATTTAAGGGCAGCCCGTCGTTGCTCATCGTTCCCACGCTCTGCGTGGGAATGCATCCCGTGACGCTCTGCGTCACTGTGGACGCGGAGCGTCCATGGCGGCGTTAGCACGCAGAGCGTGGGAACGATCGGACACGAACACAGGAGGCAACATCCATGGGCTCGGGCTTCTTTTCTTCCTGGACGTTCTGGGCCCTGCTCTCGGCTACTTTCGCCGCGCTGACGGCCATCTTCGCCAAGATCGGCATCGAAAACGTCAACTCCGACTTCGCCACCCTGCTGCGCACAATCGTCGTATTGGTCAGTCTGGCCTTGATTTTGTACGCCACGGGCCAATATCAGTCCTTGGGATCGATCTCCGCCAAGAGCTACCTGTTCCTGCTGTTGTCGGGCCTGGGCACCGGTGCTTCGTGGCTGTGCTACTTCCGGGCGTTGAAAGTCGGGCCGGCATCGCTGGTCGCGCCGGTGGACAAGCTCAGTGTGGTCTTCGTGGCGGTGCTCGGTGTGATCCTGCTGGGCGAAAAACTTGACCTGCGCCAGTGGGGTGGAATCGGCCTGATCACTGCCGGCGTGGTGATGCTGGCCTTGCGGCGCTGATCTATTTCCTGCTGAACCTATCTCCTTTTCCTACAGACAAAAGTACATGGCCTTATTGCCCCGACCGAGCTGAACGTAACCTGTCAGGCAAAAGCCCGAAACACTCTCTCGCTAGCCAGTAACACTTCAGCTGTGCAACATGGCGCGCGTGTCTCCACAAACGGGAATTCCCTTTATGAAACGTTTTCTTAGCATCGCCATGGCGTTGTGCATCGGCCTGACGATGAGCCTCGACGCCAACGCCAAGCGCTTTGGTGGTGGCAAAAGCGCCGGCGCTGCGCCGACGCACCAGACCAGCCAGATGGCTCCTTCTTCCCCAGGCATGGGCGGCGCTGCGGCGACCGCTGGTGCTGCCGGTGCCGCGGGCGCTGCGGCCAAGGCCGGCGGTGCTTCGAAATGGCTCGGCCCTCTGGCCGGCATCGCGGCCGGTGGCCTGCTCGCTTCCATGTTCATGGGCGGCGGCTTCGAAGGCATGCAGTTCTTCGACATCCTGATCATGGCCGTGATCGCGTTCGTGATCTTCCGCTTCATCGCCGCCCGTCGCCGCAAGCAGCAGGAGCAGTTCGCTCCGGCCGGCGCGCCGATGCAGCGTGAAGTGTTCGAACAGAAGCCGGCAGCCATGGGTTCGATTTTCGGTGGTTCGGCCGCACCTGCTGCCGCCCGTCCGGTGATCAACGCGCCGGCCTGGTTCAACGAACAGCGCTTCCTCGAAGCTGCCCGCAGCCACTTCCAGGCGCTGCAGCAGCACTGGGACGCCAACGAAATGGACAAGATCGCCGAGTTCGTGACCCCGCAGATGTTCGAGTTCCTCAAACGCGAGCGCGCGGAACTGGGTGATGCCTTCCAGTCCACCTTCATCGACAACCTCCAGGTACAACTGGATGGCGTGGATGACCGTGCAGACAAGACCATCGCCACCCTGACCTTCAACGGCGTGTCGAAGACCTCGCGTTTCGACCAGCAGGGCGAAGTGTTCAGCGAAAGCTGGAACATGGAACGTCCACAGGGCGACAACCAGCCTTGGCTGGTCGCCGGTATCCGCCAGAACGGCTGATCACCTCCGACGTTTTACGCGCAGTAATGAAAACCCCGGCCTCGGCCGGGGTTTTCTATTTCGCGGTTGCATCTATAGCGAGCTACTGTATAAACCGGCCCATATAAACCGCGCCATTCAAGCAAGAGGATCCCGGACGTGGAAGAAATCATCGAACAACTGCGTGAAGCCAACGAACCCGTACCGGTTCCTTTGGAGTTGCCCGACGAAGACCAGTTGGTGGAAGTCGAAGAAGAACTCTTCATCAACATCCCGTTCGTCTTCAAGGAGTTTCTGCTGACCGTCAGTGACGTGGTTTACGGCAGCCTGGAGCCGGTGACCGTCACCGACCCGCAATCCCACACCTACCTGCCGGACGTCGCCGCCAACGCCTGGGATGCCGGTGTACCGCGTGACCTGATCCCGATCTGCCAGGACGGTGACGACTACTACTGCGTCGAAGAAGACGGCACCGTGGTGCTGTGGTCGGGCGAAGAAGAACTGATCACCGAAGAGTCCTGGGAGTCGGTCTGGCACTGGGCGCGGGACGTCTGGCTGGAAAGCTGAAACGCCCCACACCATGGGTGCTCAGTGCCCCGACGGCTCCTTGTGGTTGTCGAGGGTCTCCAGCAAGGCCACCTGCATCCGCGTGTGCACCCGGATGAACCAGCGCCAGAGCAGCGCCGCCACGGCGGCCGCGACCACGGCGATCAGCACCAGCAACTTGTTGGTCGGCAAGATACTGGCCGACAAGGCTGCCAGCAGCAGGAAAATCACCAGCAGCGAGATGATCGGGATCACTTCGGCGATCACCCGGCGCACTCGCTGTGTGTGACGACCGGCCATCTCCGGCTTCACGCCCATCTCCGCCAGCAGCATCGACAGCGCCTTGAGCTTGCGATAGGCCGCGATGAGGAACGGCAACGACACCAGCAACGCCCCGCCCCAGATCAACGCCTTCTGCCAGCTCGGATCACTGATCCAGTCCTGCATCCAGATCGAGAGACGTCCGGCAAAGAAAGCGCCGGCAAAGAAAATTGCGATCACCAGCGCCAGATTGACCCCGACCTGCAGCAGGATTCGCCGGATCATCGACGCCAGCATCGCGCCCTCACCCTGCGGCTGAATGCTGCGCAGCCATTCGCCGTACATTCCGAACACTCGACCGAGGCGCTGCGGCATGGCAGCGGACAACTTGATCGACAGCGGATCGGCAGCCCGGATGAGGTACGGCGTCAGCAACGTGGTAATCACCGAAACCGCCACGGCCACCGGATACAGGAAGTTGCTGGTGACCTGGAGGGTCATCCCCAGCGCCGCGATGATGAAGGAGAACTCGCCAATCTGCGAAAGCCCCATCCCGACCCGCAGTGAGGTGCGTCCGTCATTGCCGGCGATAAAGGCACCGAGGCCGCAGGACAACATCTTGCCCAGCACCACGGCGACGGTAATCACCGCAATCGGCCACGCGTATTGCAGAAGGATCATAGGATCAAGCATCAGGCCAATGGCGACAAAGAAGATCGCGCTGAACAGGTCGCGAACCGGCTCGATCAGGCGCTCGATTTTCAGCAGTTGCCGCGACTCGGCCATGATCGCGCCGATCAGGAACGCCCCCAGCACCATGCTGTATTCGAGTTTGACCACCAGCAAGCAGAAGCCGAAACACAGGCCCAGGACGGTGATCAGCAGCATCTCGTTGC
Source organism: Pseudomonas gozinkensis (assembly GCF_014863585.1). Classification (NCBI taxonomy): domain Bacteria; kingdom Pseudomonadati; phylum Pseudomonadota; class Gammaproteobacteria; order Pseudomonadales; family Pseudomonadaceae; genus Pseudomonas; species Pseudomonas gozinkensis. The sequence goes on from NZ_CP062253.1 coordinate 6,490,798, forward strand.
TTTCGAATTTCGCCACGTAGGCCAACAGTCGCGGCACCAGCAGAATGCCAATCACCAGCGCGACGATCATGAACAGCGAAAGCTTGCCGACGGTGGAAAACACTTCGCCGGAACTCACCGTGCCGCTGACGGCGATGCTCGACAGCAAGGCGATGATGCCGATGCCGAGAATGTCCTCGACGATCAGCACGCCGAAAATCAGCTGCGCAAAGCGCTCGTTTTTCATCTTCAGGTCGTTGAGCGCCTTGACGATGATGGTGGTCGAGGAAATCGCCAGGATCGCGCCGAGGAACAGCGAATCCATGGTGTTCCAGTCGAACCAGCGGCCGATTTCGTAGCCGATCCAGATCATCAGGACAATTTCGAGGAACGCCGCGATGAATGCCGTGGCACCGACCTTGAACAGCTTGCGCAGGCTGAACTCCAGGCCCAGGCAGAACATCAGGAAAATCACCCCCAGCTCGGCGAGGGTCTTGATGGTTTCTTCGTCGTGGATCAGGCCGAACGGCGGTGTGTGCGGGCCGATAATGAAGCCGGCGACGATGTAGCCGAGCACCACCGGCTGCTTGAAGCGGTGGAACAGCACGGTCACCACACCTGCGACCAACATGATCACCGCCAGATCCTGAATAAAGCTGATGGCATGCATGGTGTGGGCTCCTTGAATGACGAGGCTCACGCAGGCATGGGAAATGTCTGGGCGAGCTGGGTAAAAATCCGCTTTAGGTGTAGGAATCGCCCTTGGGGTGGGCTTTTGCAGGGTAACACCGCGACTTCCGGCTGAAAGGCGGTGCAATATATGGAAACAGATCGATTCGGGCGTGACGGCGGCCAGTTGCCTGGCGTCCCGATAACGGTGCTTTTGAAAAGCGACCAGGCACCCGCAGAGGTGTTTCTTCCAGCAACCCTGCCTTGACCCGTGAGAACGTTATGGAACCCGGAAACGCCCAGCTGTCGATGACGGTACTGATGACCCCCGACATGGCCAACTTCTCTGGCAATGTCCACGGCGGCACCCTGCTCAAATACCTCGACGAAGTGGCCTACGCCTGCGCCAGCCGTTATGCCGGCCGCTACGTGGTAACCCTGTCGGTGGATCAGGTGATTTTCCGCGAGCCGATCCATGTCGGCGAACTGGTGACCTTTCTTGCGTCAGTGAACTACACCGGCAACACGTCGATGGAAGTCGGCATCAAAGTGGTAACCGAAAACATCCGCGAGCGCTCGGTGCGTCACACCAACAGCTGCTTTTTCACCATGGTCGCAGTGGACGATCAGCGCAAACCCGCCGCCGTACCGCCGCTGCAACCGCAGAACAGCGAAGACAAACGCCGCTACATGCAGGCGCAACAACGCCGGCAGATTCGTCAGGAGCTGGAAAAGCGCTATCAGGAAATCAAGGGCGACGCCTGATCAGCCCTTCGATCTACGGCGCACTGTAGATAGCTTTCGCGAGCAAGCCCGCTCCCACATTTGGAATGCGTTCCTCCTGTGGGAGCGGGCTTGCTCGCGAATGGGGGCAACTCGGTCTTACAGGCTGATCGGCGTGGCTTCGAACTTCACCCGAGGATGCGCAATCCGGTCCTGCGCCCGCACCAGTTGCAGCTCGTAACTGGCGCAGGCCTGGGTTTCCAGCAGTACCTCATGCACTGCCGCGGCGGTGAATTCGAACGCCGCCACCAGGCTGTCACCGAGCAGCACGCGCGCCAGGAACAGGCCGGACGTCAGATCGCCCACTCCAACCGGCTGACGGGGAAACGCCAGCAGCGGACGGCGCAGATGCCAGCTGCCCTCGGCCGTCACCAGCAACATCTCAAAGCCGTCCGCCGGTTTGCCCGGATAATCCAGATGCTTGACCAGCACCGCTTTCGGCCCACGTGCCAGCAGCGCCCGCGCCATCGCCAGGCAATCGAACAGCGACTGCGGCTTGCGCCCGGAGAAGCTGTCCAGCTCCAGTTGGTTCGGGCACATGAAATCCGCAACGGCGGCGGCTTCTTCCAGCAAGAAATCACTGACCTCGGCGGGAACGCTGCAACCCTTTTCCGGATGCCCCATCACCGGATCGCACAGATAAAGGGCTTTCGGGTTGACCGCCTTGATCCGCTCGATGCCACTGAGAATCGCCCGGCCCTGCGCTGCGCTGCCGAGATAGCCGGACAGTACCGCATCGCAATTGCCCAGCTCACCGATGGCGGCGATGCCTTCGACCAGTTCGGGGATCCGGTGCGGCGCCAGCACTTCTCCGGCCCACTGGCCATACTGCGTGTGGTTGGAGAACTGCACCGTATTGAGCGGCCAGACATTCACCCCGACCCGCTGCATCGGAAAAACCGCAGCGCTGTTACCGGCGTGGCCGAACACCACATGGGACTGGATGGCGAGCAGATGAGGCGTACGTTTCATTCGGGTTTTTCCGTAAAACGATTGAAATTCAAGCCGCGCAGTATGCGACGAAACACAGCCTGTACGACAGACCGGCGACGCAGTTAAGCTGACGCCATCATTTGGAGTTTCGTGTTGATGCTCACCCTGGAAAACATTTTCGTGCTGATGCTGTTCGCCGTCGCCGGTGCGTGGCTCTGGCACAACCATGGCCTGCGCGAGCGGGCGCTGGAGCGGGTCAAACAGCATTGCGTGAATGTCGGCGTCGAGTTGCTCGACGGTAACGTGGCGCTGAAGAAGATCGGCCTGATCAAGGACGCCAGCGGTCGGCGACGCCTGGCCCGGGTCTACAATTTCGAATTTACCGTGACCGGTGAGACCCGGCACAACGGCACCATCACCCAGTTTGGCGCGCACAGCGCCCAGATTGAGCTGGCGCCCTACCCGGCGCCGTTCGATGACACGCCGCCCGTGGTGGAAGTGACCAAGCCGCGTGGTGAAGTGATCGAGCTGAGCCAGTGGCGTCAGGAACACACCAAGTGGAAGCCTTGAATCAGCTTGCCTGAAGCCGACACCGGGCCAGTCCGGCCTGTAATTCACCGACCGCTTGCGGTTCGTCGAAAATCAGCTCGATCCGGGAATCCTTGCGCCATTCACTGGGCAGCCAGCTGAGCCCGGCATTATCCAGCGCATTGGCTGACTGCCAGCCGTCCGGGCTGTGAATCACCAGTTTGGCCCGGCGCCAGTTCAGGCTTTTCAGCCATTGGGTAATCCCCGATACGTCGAACAACTGGCTCGGATGCCATCGCCAACCGATGCTCCAGCCACCCTCCTGGGCCTGACTCAGGCAGATCGGCAGCGCCGGATCGCTCCAGATGGCCGGCTTCTGCGCCAGCCCCTGAGGCACGATCAACTTATCCACACTGGCTTGCGCCTGTGCCGTCAAACCCGGCAATTCGCTCAGCGACAACATTGCCTGTTGCGTCCAGATCAGTCGGACAGGCGGCAACTGTCGGGTGATTCGCTCACGCGTGGGCTCGTCGAGGTTTTCTGTCTTGTTCAATAGCAGCAGGCCCGCACTGGCCGAGGCCTCGTGCTGCGAGTCCGGCAGCGGTTTTCCTGCGGCGAGGGCCTGGGCATCCAGCACCAGCACGCAAGATTGTACGGCGAGTACGCCTTGCCACGGCGCCTCGTTCAGTTGCTTCAGCAACTGCGCCGGATGCCCGAGCCCCGAGGGCTCGATGAACAGACGATCCGGCCGCGCCTTGCGCAACAAACGCCCCAGACCAATCTGGAACGGCGCACCGTTCACGCAACATAAACAGCCCCCGGCTACTTCGCCCAGTGCGATACCATCGGCGTCGCGGGTCAACAGCGCAGCGTCGAGCCCGATCTGGCCGAACTCGTTGATCAGCACCGCCCACCGCTCGCCCGCCGGGCGCTGGGCCATGAGCTGGCGGATCAGGCTGGTCTTGCCCGCGCCCAAGGGGCCGGCGATGACGTGGGTAGGAATGTTCTGCAACATGATCAAGGTTTTCTGGAGGTCGAAGATGCGGTGGATGGGATGGTCGTTGCTGCTGACGCTGTTGTCGGGCGAGGCATTGGCACAGGCCTGCGTGGTACACAGTCAGGCAGAGCGGCTCGACGTGAAAGTCTGCCAGCAGAACCGCAACATCCCGGAAAAACTGTTCAACGACGGCTTCTGCCAGCCGACCCTGGCCGGGCAGAAAGTCGAGGTTCAATACGTCGACCAGTGCCCCGCCGGCGCATTCGGCGTGTGCATCAACGCGCAAGTCGCCAATATGCCTTATCGCCAGGATATCCACTATTACGGCGTGGCCACCGACGCCACGTATTTGCAGCCCTATTGCGAGGCCCAGAGCCAGGGGAAATGGCTCAAGCCCTGAGGCGCTAGCCGAGCCAGTCGAGGGTCAGCATCAGCCGCCGCTCACCCGGCGATGGTTGCGGCGAACGGTGGATCAGGCCGAAACCTTCGTTGCCGTGCCATTTTTCGCCCTTGAGCAATGCCACCTCGCCCCGACTCAATTGCTGAATCCGTGACGCTTCCTGCGGCTCGGCTTGCGGCTGGCCCAGTTGCCGACGATCCATCTGCCCTTCCCTTAGCCATTCACTGCCGACACCGGCGTACGTGGTGATCAACCGCACCGGCACATGATCGACGTGAAAACGCGGACACATGGCCTTGTCCAGCACTCGCAGGCGCAAGCCGATCCGCCGCGCGCCCAGCAGGCAGGCGAAGGCACCTACCAACCATTTCAGATCGGCGATAAACCCTTCGTAGCCTTCCAGATCGCGAAAGCCGCTGGCCAGCCCGGTGAGATCCGGTTCTGCGCCTTCGTCCGGCAATTCCAGGCACAGCGCCTCGGCGTAAGGTTCGTTCAGAGACAGCAACAAATCCGCAAATTCGGCAATGTGCAGCGGAAGTTGGCGTTGCCAGACCGCGAGGTTGGTCTCATCGTCAAGAATGTCCGCCAGCGCCTGCGGGGTCTGACCGAAAGACTGATGACGCGTGCTGCCTGGCAGCGGTTTCAGGGCGAGCATCAGGCGACCTCGTCGTGCCAGGAGCCAAACGGATCGCGCAGTTGTAGCCAGCCTTGAGTACCGAGCGCCATTTCGTCATCGGTCAGCAGGCAATCATCGAGTTCCGACGACAGCTGTGCGAAATCGATGTTCTGCCCGATAAACACCAGCTCCTGGCGACAGTCGCCTACGCTGGCGATCCAGTTTTCCATGATCGCGGCGGTACTTTCCTGATCCTGCGGCCACTGCTCTTTTGGCACGAAGCGCCACCAGCGCCCGGCGAAACCGTGGCGCATCAGGCCACCTGCCTGGGACCAGCTACCGGCGTCGGTGGGTTTGCTAGCCAGCCAGAAGAAGCCCTTCGAGCGCAGCAGTTTGCCGTTTACCCAAGGGCGATCGATGAAGTCGAAGAAGCGCTGCGGATGAAAGGGCCGGCGTGCCCGATAGGCCGTGGATGCGATGCCGTACTCCTCGGTCTCCGGCACATGTTCCCCACGCAGTTCCTTCAACCAGCCCGGGGCCTGGGCGGCTTTTTCGAAGTCGAAACGACCGGTATTGAGAATTTTCTCCAGCGGTACTTCACCCATGACCATCGGGATGATTTCGGCCTGAGCGTTAAGGCGTCTGAGAATGGCCATCAACTCTTCCCGCTCGCGGCTGCTGATCAGGTCGATCTTGCTGATCAACAGGACGTCGGCGAACTCGATCTGCTCGATCAGCAGATCGGTGATCGAGCGCTCATCTTCTTCACCGAGGAATTCACCACGGGACGCAAGGTTTTCAGCGGCCTGGTAGTCCGGGAGGAAGTTCATACCGTCGACTACAGTGACCATGGTGTCGAGGCGAGCGACGTCAGCGAGGCTTTGCCCCTGCTCATCACGGAAAGTGAATGTTTCTGCCACGGGTAACGGCTCGGAGATTCCCGTGGATTCGATCAGCAAGTAATCGAAGCGGCCTTCACGGGCCAACTGGCTGACCTCTTCCAGCAGGTCCTCGCGTAACGTACAGCAGATACAGCCGTTGCTCATTTCCACGAGCTTCTCTTCGGCACGGTTCAGGCTGACATCACGCTGGACTTCGCTGCCATCGATATTGATCTCGCTCATATCGTTGACGATAACGGCGACGCGCAGATCGTCTCTGTTACGTAGTACGTAATTCAAAAGTGTACTTTTTCCGGCACCGAGAAAGCCGGACAAAACGGTCACGGGAAGTCGGGAAGACATTGGATAAACCTCATCAGACGGTCGCTAAACAGCGCTGGAGGCTCTCGGGGGCGCGCGTTCTTGGGCTTCGATGAGATCACCAGGGAAGCGGACGCTTGAAAAGGAAGCCACGGAAAGCCTTGCCTGATTAATGTTATAGTATAACAACAAAATCAATCCACTCTCTTCTTGCCCAAAGTGACAAAGGGCCGGAAGCTGCAATCAGGTCGTCGCCGAGTTACGTCATGAAAACCGCGCTGAAATACTCGTTTATCTGCTTGGCATTGCTGACGCTGAACGCCGAAGCACAAGTGCCGGGGGTCGCCAATTGCACGCGCAGCGCAAACCTTTTGGCGTGCATCGATGGCAACGGCAACGCCTATAGCGTCAACACCGTCGGCAGCACGATTTACCTGCGCGGATTCGAGAAAGCAGGCAACCGCTACTGGGCACAAACCAACAGCCGCTACGGACAACTGACGTTCTTCACCGGCATCGCATCTGATGGAGAAGCCTGGGTTGGCTACAACCGGCGAGTGGGCTGGACGACGATCAATCGATTCTCCAGCTCAGGCGGCAGCAGTGCGAAGTTCACCTGCAGCCGGATCTCGGGCTGCTAAACCCGCGATCCTTTCTGCTCCTGTTGCCATGCCATATAGCTGTCGACAGGTGGATTTTTCTGGAAATAGCGCTGCAAGCCCTCAAACAAACCGTCTGCCACAGCCTGCTGATGACGCGCAGTCACCAAGCGCTGACGGTCTCTCGCGTTAGAAATGAACCCGGTTTCCACCAGGATCGATGGCACATCCGGCGATTTCAAAACGGCAAATCCAGCCTGCTCCACGCGCTTTTGATGCAGCGTGGTGATGCCGGCCAGGCTGCCCAGCACCGTACTTCCGAGCTGTAGACTGGCGGCGATTGTCGCGTTCATCGACATGTCGAGAATCACGCCAGCGAGCATTGGATCTTTGTCCTTGAGATTGAGCAGGCTGGTCGCGCCAAGCAGGTCCACACCGTTTTCCCGCTGCGCCATGAACCGTGCGGTGGCGGACGTCGCGCCGCCTTCGGACAAGCAATACACCGACGCTCCAGAGGCCGTCAGACGCGGCGCAGCATCGGCGTGCACCGAGATGAACATATCGGCCTTGTACTGACGCGCGATCTCCACACGCTTGCGTAACGGGACGAAGAAATCGTCGTTACGCACCAGCTTCACATCGAAACCCTTCTCTCGTTTGAGCCGACGTGCGAGCAGTTGTGCTATGGACAACACCACATCCTTTTCGCGCTCGCCCTTGGCGCCAATTGCACCCGGATCTTTTCCGCCATGTCCAGGGTCGACCACCACCATGATGTCGCGCTTGGGGTGAGATTTTTCGTTGGGTGTTTCACGTGGAACGCTCGCAGGCAGTCCTGATGATGCACTCATCAAGTCCAAAACCAGGCGATGTCCTTGCCCATCCTGAGGCGCCAACAAGAATGAATTGAGCTCAACCGGACTGCTTAGATCCAGCACGATTCGGGTGTTTCCCTTGCCAAACGGGCCGGAGCGAATCGTGCGAATCGGGGTGCCGGATAACACCAATTGACTGAAATCCCCATTCAGACTGGCCCCACTCAAATCGATGATCAACCGTTCAGGCGTGCTCAAGGTGAACGTCTTGTAGCTCACGGGACCACTCAGATCGAACACCAGCCTCAGCTTGTCATCCGAACGCCAAAGCCGCGCATTGCGTATCTGCGTGGCGGACACCGAAAAAGGCAAAACAAAGGCCGCGCTGGCCAGCATCAGGTTGAGCAAGTGGCGTCTGTGCATATGAAAGCCTGTTCATGAAAAAGGCATCGTGGTTTGAATTGTTATAATGTAACATCAAATTCAATCACCATGATGGAACTGCTCATGAACGCGCTGACTTTGCCGGATGTCGCGGCTCAAGCCGCCCGCCAGGCCCTGCCTCTCGAATGGGTGGGGATGTGCGGCATCGCATTACCTGTGTTTATCGAAGGCCAACGCCTGGCTGCCAAAGCGGATGCAGGCGTCAGTCTTGATGATGGAGACGCACGCGGCATCCACATGTCACGGCTCTATCTGGGGCTGGAAGCACTGGAGCAGCAGAACCTTTCCCCCGCCCTTTTGCGTCAAGTTCTGCAGCGTTTTCTCGACAGCCACGAAGAACTGTCCGAAGCCGCTTATCTGAACATCCACACTGATTTGCTGCTGAGAAGGCCGGCACTGGTCAGTCCTTTGGCAGGATGGAAAACCTATCCAGTTACCCTTTCAGCCCGGCTGAACAACAAAGTGTTCCACGTGGAACTGAAAATTGACGTCGCGTATTCCTCAACCTGCCCATGTTCTGCAGCATTGGCGAGACAGTTGATCCAGCAACAATTCGTCGACGACTTCGCCAACAAACCGCTGCAACACGCCGATGTGTTGGCATGGTTGGGCTCGACCCAAGGCATCGTGGCCACACCTCACAGCCAACGCAGTACTGCACAACTGCATCTACACCTGGACGAGTTCGTCGACGAGCTACCGCTGACGTCCATCATCAACGACGCCGAAGCAGCCCTGGGCACCGCCGTGCAAACCGCGGTGAAACGCGCCGATGAACAAGCCTTCGCCCTCGCCAATGGCCAGAACCTGATGTTCTGCGAAGACGCTGCCCGACGCCTGAACCTGGCACTGCGTCGTTCACCCGGCGTCAGCGAGTTTCATATACGAGTCATCCACGCCGAAAGCCTTCATGCTCACGACGCCGTCGCCGAGAGTCATTGGCGCCGGGGGCAGCCATGATTCGCTGCCACAATCTGAGCTGGGGAATAACTGGTCAACCGCTTACTGTACCGCTCGACCTGAGGTTGGAAAGCGGCAGCCTGACGGCAATTATCGGCGTCAACGGCAGCGGCAAAAGCAGCCTGCTCAAAGTCATCGCCGGGTTACAGCGACCGCTGGCCGGCAGAGTCGAACTGGGTGTTCCACGCCAAAGCGGCTTGTCCTTCCTGCCTCAGCAACAGCATCTGGATCGACAGTTTCCGATCAGCCTTCAGGAACTGGTGGCGGCCGGTTTCTGGGGACGCCGACTGTCATCGCAACTGAGGGCCCAACGTCTCGAATCCGCACTGGAAGACTGGCACCTGAGCGGACTGGAACATCGTCCCCTGATGGCCCTCTCCGGCGGCGAACTGCAACGCGCCCTTCTCGCTCGATTGAGTCTGGCCGACACACCGTTGCTGTTGCTCGACGAACCCCATGCCGCGCTCGACGAACTGGGTCAGACATTGTTGTGGCAACACCTGCACGCCTGGCACGAACAAGGACGAACCCTGGTCGTGGTTTGCCATGACCTTGCCGCCGTGCGCCAACACATTCCACAAACCTTGCTGATCAAACAGAGCGGCTGCGCATTCGGTAGCAGCGCCGACCTCATTCAGCAAACACCGCACACACAGGTGGCCTGATGCTGACGCTCAGTCATTTATGGCAACCGTTCCACGAGTTCGTTTTCATGCGTCGGGCCCTGCTCGGCGGTCTGGTACTGGCATGCAGCACCGCACCACTGGGCGTGTTTCTGATCCTGCGCCGGATGAGCCTCATCGGCGACGCCGTCGCCCACGGCATCCTCCCCGGTGCCGCGTTGGGATTCTGGTTCGCCGGGCTGAGCCTGCCAGCGCTGACCCTCGGCGGCCTTGGTGCCGGCCTGAGCATGGCCGGACTCGCCGCGTGGATCACCCGACGCACCGGCCTGCGTGAAGACGCCAGCCTCGCCGCGATCTATCCCATCTCGCTGGCCAGCGGCGTGCTGATTCTGGGGATCGCCGGCAAGCGACTGGATTTGCTGCACCTGCTGTTCGGCTCCGCACTGGCGGTGGACGGACCGACCCTCAACGGCATGTTGTGGGTATCGGCACTCAGCCTGATGGCCATGGCGTTGATCTACAAACCGTTGCTACTCGACACGCTCGATCCGTTTTTCCTGCGCACGGTCAGCCGACTCGGCCCCGTCGCCCACGGCGTGTTCCTGACGCTGGTGGTGCTCAATCTGGTGATCGGTTTCCAGGCCATCGGCGCCTTGATGGTGGTCGGCCTGATGATGCTGCCCGCCGCCGCCTCACGCTTCTGGAGCCGACGCCTGCCGGTCCTGATTGCCATCGCCGCGCTCATCGGTTGCGCATCGGTATGGCTTGGACTGTTGCTGTCGTTCTACTACTCGCTGCCCAGCGGCCCGGCCATCGTGCTGGTCGCCGGTGGCGGTTACCTGTTGTCCGTGGTGTTCGGACCGGTTCACGGTCTGTTGCGCCGCCCGCCTTTGCTCACATCCCAATGAGGTGTTTCCCGATGCGCGCTCTACTCGTGCTGTTCAGCCTGATGCTGTCGATGTCGTTATCGGCGGCGGAAAAACTGCCGGTGGTCACCAGCTTCAGCATCCTCGCCGACATGGTGCATCAGGTCGGCGGCGAGCACATCCAAATCACCAACATGGTCGGTCCTGACGCCGATGCCCACACTTACGAGCCCACTCCGGATGACGCCAAGGCCCTGCTCAAGGCGAAATTGATCGTCAAGAACGGGCTGGGTTTCGAGCCCTGGCTGGATCGGCTGGTCGCCAGCACCGACACAAAGGCCCCGGTGATCAGCGCCAGTCGCGGCGTGATTCCACGTTCGCTGGATGAAGATGGCGAAACCGTTCCCGACCCTCACGCCTGGCACAACCTGGCGAACGCCGAGCTGTACGTCGCCAACATTACCAAGGCGTTGATCGCTGCCGACCCGGCGAACAAAGCCGACTACGAGCGCAACAGCCAGGCTTACCTGAAACAGATCTACGCCCTCCTCGCCCAAGCGAAAGCCAAGCTCGGTTCACTGCCGCCGGGCAACCGCAAGATCGTCACCAGCCACGATGCCTTCGGTTATCTCGGTCAGGCCTACGGTATCGACTTCATGGCGCCACAAGGTCTGTCCACCGAACGCGAACCCTCCGCTGCCGAAGTCGCCGCGCTGATCACCCAGATTCGCCAGGCCAAGGTCAAAGCGGTGTTCATGGAAAACATCAAGGACGCGCGCCTGCTGAAACAGATCGCCGACGAAAGCGGCGCACACATCGGCGGCACGCTGTACTCCGACGCACTCGCCGCCAGCGGTCCGGCCAGCACCTTCACCGGGCTGTTCGAATACAACCTCAACACTCTTTACCAAGCCCTGAGCCAACCATGATCCGTAAAAATCCTTCCGGTGATTTGCCGCAGATTGCCGAGTCTGCCTACGTCGATAAAACCGCGATCATCTGCGGCAAAGTGGTGATCGGCGAAAACGTGTTCGTCGGCCCGTACGCGGTGATCCGCGCCGATGAAGTGGACGCCGCCGGCGAGATGGAACCGATCACCATCGGCGCCAATTCGAACATCCAGGACGGCGTGGTCATCCACTCCAAATCCGGCGCGGCGGTGACCATCGGCGAATTCAGCTCCATCGCCCACCGTTCGATCGTGCATGGCCCGTGCACGGTCGGCGACCGGGTGTTCATCGGCTTCAACAGCGTGCTGTTCAACTGCGTTGTAGGGAACGGTTGCGTGGTGCGGCACAACTCGGTGGTCGACGGCCGGGATCTGCCGGACGCGTTCTACGTGCCCTCCACCACCCGCATCGGCCCGGGCACCGACCTCTCGCAATTCCCGCCGGTGAGCGTAAGCGCTTCGGAGTTTTCCGAAGACGTGGCGCGCACCAACGTCGACCTGGTGCGCGGCTACAAAGCCCTGCAGAACGAGTTTTGAATCATGAGCAGTGTGCTGATTCGCAATGCGCGGCTGGTGAACGAGGGTCGTGAATTCGACGCCGATCTGTTGGTCAGCAACGGGCGTATCGTCAAGATCGCCGGCAGTATCGAAGGTGAAAACGCGACCCGGGAAATCGACGCCAACGGCCAATGGCTGCTGCCGGGAATGATTGACGACCAGGTGCATTTCCGTGAGCCGGGTGCGCCGGCCAAGGGCAGCATCTACACCGAATCCCGTGCAGCCGTGGCCGGTGGCATCACCAGTTTCATGGACATGCCCAATACCAACCCAGCCACTCTGACCCTTGACGCGCTGGCCGACAAAAAGCGCCGGGCAGCGATCAGTTCGGTGGCCAACTACGGTTTTCACTTTGGCGTCAGTCACGACAATCTGGACACGGTCGCAGCGCTCAATCCCTGCGAAGTGGCCGGGGTCAAAGTATTCATGGGCGCGTCCACCGGCAACATGCTGGTGGACGACCCCAACACCCTCGAGCGCCTGTTCGCTGAAGTGCCGACGATTCTGCTGGCTCACTGTGAACACACACCGAGCATCGAAAAGAATGCCGCGAACCTGCGCGAGCGGTTCGGTAACCAACTGCCACCCAATGCCCACGCGCTGATCCGCAATGCCGACAGCTGCTTTCGCTCATCGTCCCTGGCGGTGGATCTGGCCAGGCATCACGGCACTCGCCTGCACGTACTGCACCTGACCACGGCCCGCGAGCTGGCCCTGTTCGAAGACAAACCACTGACGCAAAAACGCATCACCGCCGAAGTCTGCCTGCACCACTTACTGTTCGATGACCGTGACTATCCGAACCTCGGCAACCTGATCAAATGCAATCCGGCGATCAAGTCCCAGGCCGATCGTGACGCCCTCCGCCAGGCGCTGCTGAGCAATCGACTGGACGTGATCGGCAGCGATCACGCGCCGCACACCTGGGCGGAAAAACAGCAAGCGTATGAACAGGCACCGTCGGGACTGCCACTGGTGCAGCACGCACTGCCGGCGTTATTGGAACTGGTGGCCGATGGCGTGTTGCCGATCACCACGCTGGTGGCGAAGACCAGCCACCGGGTGGCGGATCTGTTTGCCATTCCGGATCGCGGTTACTTGCGTGAGGGGTATTGGGCGGATCTGGTGTTGATTCAACCGGAGCCCAAGGGTGTCGCGGTGTCACGCCAGCCGGTTCTGTCGCAATGCGGCTGGACGCCCTTCGCTCAGCGCAGCTTTCGGCATCGGGTCAGCACGACGATGGTATCGGGGCAGATTGCATGGCATGACCAACGGATCCATGACAACTGTCAGGGATTACCCCTGCGGTTCATGCGCTGAAAAAAACCGCCTCCACTTGATGTGGAGGCGGTTTCGATAGTGACGTTACGCTCTCGGTTTGACTGTGCCGCAATCCTGACCCAGCCAGACTGCCCGGGTTTCCAGACTGCCCTTCTGGTTGATCCCGATGGCGTTGAAAGTGCCATTGGCGACGGTGGTGAACTCGCGGTCACTGAGGAACGTCGCAACACCGGTGCCTTGGGCTTTCGGGCAACTGAAGCGGAATTTCCACTGGTTGCCGACACGCTCGGTGATCTGCTGTTTGCAGCCCGACTGCGGGTCCGCCAGAGGAATATCGTTGGTCGCCACTTGCTGCGGCGTCAGGCAGGCGCGGATGCCCTTGCCGCCGATGTTGATCCCCTGCTTCTCCAGTTCCGCCCGCTGCTGCGGGGTCATCTGCCCCTGCAACTGGCCGAGGATCGATTGCACATCCATGACCTGATCATCGACCTTCACATTGCTCGACGTCATTTCCCACAACCCCGGCTGCAGCATTTGCGCCTGAGCAACCACCGGCAAGGCCAAACCCAGGCCCAGCGCCAAACCCAGCAGACGAACGTTCATTGAAAAACTCCTGATCAGTAGTGGCCGTTAGACGCCGGCCGCCTGTTTCGGTTCATGGCGGGCGCCGGCGGCTTGAAAACAAATAGCGACAATCGCCATGGAACATGGTCTGTTAAGCATTGAATCTTCAGGAGCAAGGTTGCCCCATGGATTATTTCGGCCCGCACATCTTCGGTTATCTGATCGCCCTGATACACACCCTCGGCTCGATCGCCGCGATCCATGCCGTATTGACTGTACGCACCGCCCAAGGATCGATCGCCTGGGCGCTGTCGCTGATCTTCATTCCCTACCTCACCCTCATCCCGTATCTGGTGTTCGGCCGCAGCACCTTCGATGGCTACATCAAGGCCCGCCGCCAGGCCAACGAACAGATGCGCCAGGCGATTTCCGAACTCAACTGGCGGCCGTGGGTGGAAGAAGCCCTGACCGCCCGCGCCTCGAATGCTTACGACTCGTTGCGGGCGATGCCGAAACTGGGACGCATGCCGTGTCTGGCCAACAATGAAGTGCGATTGCTGATCAACGGTGCCGCCACCTTTGAGGCGATTTTCCACGCAATCGATCAGGCACGGGAAGCGGTACTGATCCAGTTTTTCATCATTCACGACGATCGTCTCGGCCAGCGCCTGCGTGACCTGCTGCTGAAGAAAGCGGCCGAAGGCGTGGTGATTCATTTGCTCTACGACCGCATCGGCAGTCACGCCCTGCCCCACAGCTATGTGCAGGCGTTGCGCGACGGCGGCGTCGAGGTCAAAGCGTTTGCCACCCGCAGCGGCTGGCTCAATCGTTTCCAGGTGAATTTTCGCAACCACCGCAAGATCGTGGTGGTCGACGGGCTGATCGGGTTTGTCGGCGGCCATAACGTCGGCGACGAATACATGGGTGAAAAACCGCCGCTGGCACCCTGGCGCGACACTCACGTCCAGGTGCGCGGCCCGGTGGTGGCGTGCATGCAGGAGTCATTTGCCGAAGACTGGTTCTGGGCCGCGCGGTCATTGCCGCCGCTGATCCTGCCGGACGCGTACCCGGAGGACGGCGTGCTTTGCCAATTGCTCGCCAGCGGCCCGGCGGATGCCTACGAAACCTGCTCGTTGTTCTTCGTCGAAGCCATCCACGCGGCGACCGAGCGCGTGTGGATCACCAGCCCTTACTTCATTCCAGACGAAGCCGTGTTCGCAGCATTACGCCTCGCGGTGTTGCGCGGGGTCGACGTGCGTCTGCTGCTGCCTTCGCGTCCTGACCATCGCATTGTCTACGCCGCCTCCAGCCTTTACGCCTTCGAAGCGGTGCGCGCCGGCGTGCGGGTATTCCGCTACGAGCCGGGTTTCCTGCATCAGAAAGTGGTGTTGATCGACAGCGAAATCAGCGCCATCGGCAGCGCCAATCTGGACAACCGTTCGTTCCGGTTGAATTTCGAAGTGATGCTGCTGACCGTCGACAGCGAATTCGCCGCCAGCGTGGAACAGATGCTCAACGATGACTTCGCCCAAGCCTACGAGGTCGCCAAAGAAGAAAGCCGGGAGATCCACCGCCTGCAACAGGTCGGCATGCGGATCGCCCGGCTGATTTCACCGATTCTCTAGGCTCAAGGGTTGTAGATGTCGTCCCTCGTCCACGGCAGTTCATGGCTGCCGTCGGCATGGGCCTTCACGGCGAGGATCTGGTGCAGATTGATCCAGCCGCGCGCGAATGCGTAAGCGCAACCCGCCAGGTACAGACGCCAGATGCGCAGCGCCTGATCCGGCACCAGTTTCGCGGCGGCCTCAAGGTTGTCCTCCAGCCGTTCGCTCCAGTGATCCAGGGTGCGCGCGTAATGCAGGCGCAGACTCTCGACGTCGACGATCTCCAGACCTGCTTCGCTGATCTCGGCCGAGATCATCGCCAAATGCGGCAGCTCGCCGTTGGGGAACACGTACTTCTCGATGAAATCCCCGGCGCCGCGCCCTACCGGACGGCCGTCGGTGTGCTTGGCGGTGATGCCGTGGTTCATCACCAGGCCGCCCTCTTTCACCGCGCCGAACAAGGTTCTGCAGTATTCGGCGAGGTTGGCGTGGCCGACGTGTTCGAACATGCCGACACTGACCACTTTGTCGAAACGCCCGTCCTGGGGCAGATCGCGGTAGTCGAGCAGTTGCAGTTCGATCTGATCTTCCAGCCCTTCCGCTTTGACTCGCTCGCGGGCCAGGGCCAGTTGCTCTTTACTCAGGGTGATACCGAAGACCTTGGCGCCAAACTCACGGGCGGCATAACGCGCCAGCCCGCCCCAACCGCAACCGACGTCCAGCAGATAGTCGCCGGGCTGCAGGCGCAGCTTGCGGCACAGGTGCCGGAATTTTGCTTGCTGGGCTTGCTCCAGGGATTCGCTGCCGGTTTCGAAATACGCGCAGGAATACGCCATGTCGCTGTCCAGCCACAGCTGGTAGAACGCGTTGGACAGGTCGTAATGATAGGAGATGGCCTTGGCATCGGTTTCCTTGTCGTGGAGCGTGCGTACCGGCTGAGTGTCCTCGTCCCCAAGCAACGCTGTGCTCAACTCATCGCAGACCCGGATGACCTCGCTGATCGAGCCCTCCAGTTCGAGTTTGCCCTCGACGAAAGCCGCACCCAATGCGTCCAGACTGGGATGGGTGAACTGGGTGACCATCTGCGGGTCCTTGACCACGATGGTGACGCTGGGCGTCGGGCCCAGATTGAATTCATGGCCGTCCCAGAGTCGCAGGCGAAGCGGAAGCTGCAGATTCTGTAAGGCCGGTGGAAGTTGCGCGAGCATGGAATATCCCCCTGGTTTCAGACGTCTGATCTGAGGGTAGACCATCCTTGAAAATTAGCAGGCTATCGATTTGATAGTTGCCGACTATCAGCCACAGCGGCTGTCACCGCGCTGTCATCCTTGTTTCAGTGCGCCTTATCCAATGACTGCGAGAGCGGCGCACAGTTCGAAAAATGATCAGTCCGACGCTTTCAGCTTCAGCAACGGTTCCTGAAACCGCAGCAGGCGCCCGGCATTGCCCAGCACCAGCAGCGTGCTCAGGTTGTGCAGCAATGCAGCGATCATCGCGCCCGCCGCACCGAGCCAGCCGAAGGCTGCGAACACCACAATGGCCAGCGTCCAGCCCAGACCGATGATCACGTTCACCTGCAAGGTGCGTCGGCACTGACGGCTCAGGCGCACACAGGTGCCGAGCCGACGCAGGTCACTGCCGATCAGCACGATGTCGGCAGACGCCAGCGCAATGTCCGCGCCGCCCGCTCCCATCGCCACACCGACGACGCCCGCCTTGAGCGCCAGCGAATCGTTGATCCCGTCGCCGACCACCATCGGCCGGAAGCCGTTGTCGATTTCCTTGAGCACTCGATTGAGCTTGTCTTCGGGCAACGCCTGGGCTTCGACTTCGTGCAGGCCGACATCCTTGGCCAAGGTTTGCGCGACGCTTTGCCGGTCGCCAGTCAGCAACAGCTGTCGTCCCAATCCGAGGTCACGCAGTTCACTTAGCGCAAATCGCGCTTCCGGTTTGACGGTGTCGGCCAGCAACAGCCAGGCGAGGAATTCGCCGTTCAGTGCCAACCCGGCAATCGGGCCATCGTGTTCGGGGATCGCCGTGGTCAGGATGCCCAACTGCGCAAACAGCTCCGGGCGCCCGAGCGCGGCCTCGCCTTGCGCGGTTTTGGCCACTACGCCCAACCCCTGCCGCTCATGAATATCGGTCAGCACCAGCACCTCTTCCGCGCTGACCAGTCCGGCCAGCGCGCGGCTGACCGGATGACTGCTCGCCGCCCCCAGGCTTGCAGCCAGCGCCATCACCGAACCGTGATCCGCTCGTGGGCTGTTGATCGACTGCAAGCGCAGCGTGCCGTAAGTCAGGGTGCCGGTCTTGTCGACGACCAGCGAAGTGAGATCGGCCAGTTCCTCAAGGAACGCCGAACTGCGGATCAGGATCCCGTGCCGCGCCGCCACCGCCACCCCGGCGATCGCCGTGGCCGGTGCCGACAACACCAGAGCGCATGGGCATGCCGCCACCAGCACCGCGAGCATCGCCTGTGCGTCGTTGGTGATGAACCAGGTCACCGCCGCGAGCAACAACACCAGCACCATGTAACTGCCGGCATAGCGTTCGAGCAAACGAGTGATCGGCGGCTTCGAGCGTTCGGCGTTCTGCATCAGCGCGATAACTTTGCCGAGGGTGGATTCATCCCCGGTACGGGTCACTTCAATTCGCAGCAACCCGTCGAGGTTGATCGCGCCGCCGAACACCGCCATGCCGACGCCCGCTTCCACCGGCACCGACTCACCGGTGATCGATGCCGTATCGAGGCTGGCCTGGCCGGACAACACCCGACCGTCCGCCGGCACCCGATCGCCAGCGCGCACTTCGACTTTGTCGCCGGCCTTGAGCGTGCCGTTGTCGACCTCGATGATCGAACCGTCCGCCTGCACCTTGCGCGCATGACTGCGGGTCAGTTGGCCGAGGGCATGAATCGCTTCCTGGGAACCGATCACACTGCGCTCTTCCAGCACGTGGCCGAAGATCATGATGATCGGCAGCAGCGCGGCGGTGAGCAGATCGCCCGTGGCCCAGGCCCCGATCATCGACAGGGCGATCAACTGATCGGTGATGCCGTGCAGGCTCGGATAACGCAGGCTGAACCACGCCGAACGCATCACCGGCACCGCAACTAATAAAGAAGCGAATCCGAGCAGCAACTGACTGACCCCGCTTTGCTCGGGCATCAGCCAGCGCCAGATCAGCCCCAGACCGAGCAAGCCGAGGGCGAGCATCGCCAGGGTCAACTGGCGCGCGGCGCGGCGTTGTTCGGCCGAGGACAACAGGCTCGGAGATGAGGTGGTGGCAGTCATTTGCTGGCTCCCTGAATGATCAGGCGTGAATCGTCTTTCGGGTCGACCGTGGTGACCGAACCGGCTTGTCCGAGAATCTTCGGCATCCGCTCGCGGTACAGACGCAACAGCATTTGCGGGTCCGTGCCCTGCTGTTGCGCCTTGGCCAGGCTCAACACCGTCGCAGTGTCGGCAGAGGCTTTGGCCAGCCGCTCACCGGCCTGGGCGTGGGCGACTTGCAGCGTGCGGTCAGCCTGCTCGTTGGCGGACTGGGTAAGTTTTTCAGCGTCCGTGCGGGCATTGGCGACCGCTTTGTCGGCTTGCTGGCTGGCAGTGAGGACAGCGTTGAAAGAGCTGACCGCCGGCTCCGGCAAACTCGATTGCACATCGACCCGCGCCACTTCTATGCCGATGCCCTGACCGCTCGCCTTCAACTGGGCGAGACGTCGGTTGATGCCTTGCACCAGATCGCCCCGCAGCCGCTCGCGACGTTCGGCGGCCTGATTATCAGCACCGATCAACTCCGGCCGCGCCACCAGAATCGTGTCCAGATCTCGCGCCGCGGTAAGCGCCACCGCGCTGCGCGTCACCACTCGATCCAGCGCCGGCAGCACATGTTCGCCTTGCAGTACGAAGTCATAGGGATCGGTGACCTTGTAGAACACCCGCACATCCAGTTGCACCACACCGGCATCACCGGTCAGCAGATAACCAGAGCCGGCCAGCGCGTCACTCAGCGGCGTGGCGAAGGTTGCAACGCGATCCGCCTGCAAGGCCTGATCACTGCGCAGCAGATTTTCCACCCGTCGCTCGATGACCCGATCCGCCGCCGGCAACAAAACTACCTGCTCGAACGGCTGCGGCCACGCCAGTAACAACCCGGCATTTTGAATGCGATCCAGTGCTCCGAAATGCAAAACCACGGCGCGATTTTGCGGGTCGATCTGCCGGACATTGGAAAATGCCCAAGCCAATGCCGCCAGCACCGTCACCGCGTACAGCGCGAAAAACGCCAAACGTCCCGCTTGAATCCACGGACTGTTCAGCGAATGTGTTCCACGTGGAACTTCATTCATGGCTGCGTTCCGCTCTTGCTGTCGAGATTCGGCGGACCGTCGACCAACACCCGGAATGGCGCGGCGTCAGTGCGCAGGATCAGTTTGGTGGCTGGCGACACGATGGTGCCGAGGGTATCCAGCGAACGCAGCAAGTTGTACAGCTGCGGTGAACCGGCGTAAGCGCGTCCGTAAATCTGCGCCGCTTCCACCCGCGATTGGGCTTCGATATCGGCGGCTTTCACCGTGGCGTCGGCTTGCACGATGCGCGCATCGCGTTCGGCGGCGGAGCGGATTTGCGCCGCTTCACGCTTGCCGATGGCGGTGCGTTCGGTGGCGATGGTTTCACGCTCGGCGCGCATCCGGTCGACCGTTGCTGTCAGGGTCACTGATGGCAATGTCAGCCGTTCGATGCCCACCTGCACCACCCGCACGCCGTAAGTCGCGAGCAGTTGCTGATCGATTTGCTGGCGTAACTGCGCTTCAAAATCGGCGATGCGAACCTGGCTGGCATCGGTGTTCACCAGATTCGCCAGATCGAAACTGCTGGCCGTGGTTTCCAGTGCCGAACCGACAAACGTCCGAATCTGCCGCGCCGCTTCGTCCGGCTGGTTCTGCACAGCGCGCATGAAGCGCTGCACGTTGTCGGGATCACCCTGCACCTGCCAGGCCACGTATGCCTGAACGATGATGCGCAACCCGTCGCGAGTGCCGACGTCCTGCAAGCCGCTGGAAGTCGTACGCAAACGCAGGTCCACCGGAATGGCTGCTTCGAACGGCGCCGGCCAGCGCCAGCTCAGGCCCGGTTCCAGCAACACGCGGGACGGATTGCCGAACCGCGTGATGACCGTGGCTTCACCGGAGCGCACTTGCACCAGGCTCGCCGCCGCGATGGCGAACGCCACCAGCAACGCTGCCCAGCCCATGCGTTTCCACGGAAAAGGTCCCGCCTCTTCCGGCGCACCGTGGTGATGGTGATGATGCCCGTGATGGTGATGACCGCCGCCATGAGCATGATCGTGGCCGCTGTGGTCATGGTGATCGTGAGTGTGCGACTGGCTCAATGGGTGGCTCCTGGCTGAGCGGTGGTGCGCGCCGGATCTGCCGGCAGCGTGAACGTACGCAGGTCGATGGTCGGTGCATTACTGCTTCCGCCCAGGCGATGGTCGAGTACCAACAGTTTGGCTTTGCTCAAACCCTGGCTGAGTTGGCTGAGGTATTGCTCCAGCACGAAGGCCTGGCCGGCGCTGGCGTAAGCCTTTTGTTCGGCGCTGAATTTCAGATCCGCCGCCCGGGCGGTGGCGTTGATTTCATGGGCGTTGGCACTGGCCTGATCCCGAGCGAGACTGGCCTGCAACTGCGCCTGGTTACTCGCTTCGGCAGCGGCGCCGCGCTCACGGGAGATCAACGCCTGAGCACCGATCTGCGCGGCTTGCACACTGTGATAGGCATTGGCCGCCCCTGCCGGCGGGTGTATCGCTTCGACGACTGTGGCGAGAATTTCCACGCCGCTGTCGAGTTTCTGCAGATCGCTTTGCACGGCGCGGCCGATTTCTTCGGCGAGCCCGGTCCTGTCCTCACCGAGCAATCCGTCGAGAGTACGCGAGGCAAAGTCATGCACCAGAATCCGGATGGCGGTGCTGCGGATCAGCGTGGGCACATCGGCACTGTGATAAGTGGCGGCCAACGCGGCCTGATCGCTGAGGCCGATGCGATAGACGAAGCGCACGTCCATGTTGACGATCTGAAAGCTCTGCTGCTCGCCCCGGCTGCTGGCGATCACCTGGGACTTGTCGTTGACGTGGCTGGCGTCCCACAAACGATTCGCGGTGAATGGCGCCGGGCCTTCTGCCGGGTCCAACTGCACGGGTGCCGGGTTCTCGCCGACGCTGGTTGCCAGTTCATGCACCACGCCATTTTCAACGTTCAGCACACGCCCCAGCGGCCAGGGCAAACCGGCGTGCAACCCCGGGCCGAACACCTGCACCGGTTTGCCGAAGCGCTCGTAGATGCCACGGCTTTGCATCGGAATTTCGTGAAGGCCGGTAAGCAACCAGCCCACCGCCGCCACCAGCAACAACACCGGCAAGAACGCGCGGCGCATGTAACTGAAGGCCCAGATCTGACGCAGATCGATGCCGAAGCGGTTGTGCAATTCGTGCTGCAACGCGAGCAGAGGTTGTGGCGGCCAGCGCAGCAGATCGGCGACGAAACTGCGCGCCAGCAACACCGGTTCGAGTTGTTCGCGGCGCGGGCTGAACAGCGACAGCAGCGCACGCAACAGCAATTCCAGAGCGACCAGACCCGGCAGAATGCCGATCAACACCGCCAGACGCACCGGCCAGATTGCGGTATCACTGGCGAACAGCAGACACAACGCGCCCAGCACCAGACTGATGATTGCCACCCGCGTCAGTTGCGCCAGCGCCCCGGCCTCGGGCCATTGCGCCGGGTTTTCCTGCGCCAGTTGCCGCTCCAGTACCAGCAGAGCGAACGCCACCAGCAACGCGATGGCCGCGCCGACCGTGGCGGACAACCCCACACCCGCCGCCGGCAGCGTCAGATTCCACATTTGCTCGATGCTTGACAGCACCAGCACCGACCACCCGCCGAGCCACAATGTGGCCGCGCCGATCTGCCCGAGCAGATGCAGACTGCGCTGACTCATGCGATCCAGTAGCCGCTCGTACCAGCCTTCTGGCGCAGGTTCTTCAGCAACCGTCACCGGCACGACGGGATGGATCACCCGCGCCCGCCACTGCGTCACCCACCACGCCGATTGCAGCCCGGCCACCAGCACCAGCAACGCCGCGCTCTGATTGACCAGCAGCGCGGGCCACAGCGATTGCGGCGCAAACAGGCCGACGAAAAATGCCAGCACCCACCCTGCCCCGGCCAACGCGCCCAGGCCGATCGCCAGGCGACGTAAACGCCGGCCCTGCGTTGCCGCTTGCTGAAAGCGCGGCAACCCGGTCACCGGCGTGCCTTCATCCAGATCGACTTGCATATCCCCCCAAAACCCTTGGCTCACTGCACATATCGTTACGATATAACGAAAGTCGTGAAATATTTGTACTCATTTGCATCATTCAAAGATGCGCAACCTGTCGCTTGCCTGAAGCCTTGACCGAAATGTCTGGAAACGCACATATTACGTTCGTAATTTTCAGTGCCAACTACTTTTACCGATCCGCATCCTTCAGCCAGGAGTAAGAGCATGAGCAACTATGACGTGGTGATTCTGGGCGGTGGCCCCGGCGGTTATAACGCAGCGATCCGCGCCGGCCAGCTGGGCCTCAAGGCCGCGTGCGTCGAGGGCCGCGCCACGCTGGGTGGCACCTGCCTGAACGTCGGCTGCATGCCGTCCAAGGCGCTTTTGCATGCGTCAGAGCTCTACGAAGCGGCGCTGGGCGCGGAGTTCGCAAATCTGGGCATCGAGGTCAAACCCACGCTCAACCTTGCGCAGATGATGAAGCAGAAAGACGAAAGCGTGAGCGGCCTGACCAAAGGCATCGAATTCCTGTTTCGCAAAAACAAGGTCGACTGGATCAAGGGCTGGGGCCACATCGACGGCCCCGGAAAAGTCAGCGTGACCGGTGATCAGGGTAGCCGGATTGAGCTGACTGCCAAAGACATCGTCATCGCCACCGGCTCCGAGCCCACTCCCCTGCCCGGCGTGGAGATCGACAACAAGCGCATCCTCGACTCGACCGGTGCGCTGTCATTGAGTGAAGTGCCCAAACATCTGGTGGTGATCGGTGCGGGCGTCATTGGTCTCGAACTCGGCTCGGTCTGGCGGCGCCTCGGCGCGCAGGTAACCGTGGTGGAATACCTCGACCGCATCTGCCCCGGTGTCGACGGCGAAGCCGGCAAGACCCTGCAACGCTCGCTGAGCAAACAGGGCATCAGCTTCAAGTTGAGCTCGAAAGTGACCAGCGCCACCTCCTCGGCCAATGGCGTACAGCTCAGCGTCGAGCCCGCCGCTGGCGGCAGCGCAGAAATCCTTGAAGCCGATTACGTGCTGGTGGCCATCGGTCGTCGTCCGTACACCCAGGGTCTGGGCCTGGAAAACGTCGGCCTGAGCACCGACAAACGCGGCATGCTCGCCAATAAACAGCATCGCACCGAAGCGCCCGGTGTGTGGGTGATCGGCGACGTGACGTCCGGGCCGATGCTCGCGCACAAGGCTGAAGACGAAGCCATGGCGTGTATCGAGCAGATCGTCGGCAAGGCCGGTGAGGTCAATTACGAGCTGATTCCCAACGTGATCTACACCCGTCCGGAGCTGGCCAGCGTCGGCAAGACTGAAGAGCAGCTGAAGGCCGAAGGCCGGACGTACAAAGTGGGCAAATTCCCGTTCACCGCCAACAGCCGGGCGAAGATCAATCACGAGACCGAAGGTTTTGCCAAGGTCATCGCCGATGAGCGCACCGACGAAGTCCTCGGCGTGCACTTGGTCGGCCCGAGCGTCAGTGAAATGATCGGCGAGTTCTGCGTGGCCATGGAATTCAGCGCCTCGGCCGAAGACATCGCCCTGACCTGCCACCCGCATCCAACCCGCTCCGAAGCGTTGCGTCAGGCGGCGATGAATGTCGAGGGGATGGCGACGCAGATGTAAGCACTGTGCGAATACTTCCCGCGCAATGCGGGAAGTATCAGGACGGCAGATGCCCCAGCGGCAGCGCGCCGGGCGTCTTCACCGTGTGAATCGCAAAATTGCTGCGGATATCGCTCACACCCGGCAACTTCAACAGGCACCCGGTGAGAAAACGGTCATAGGCGCGCAGATCCGGCACCACCACCTGCAGCAGAAAGTCCGACTCCCCGGACACCAGAAACGCTGAAATCACCTCCGGCAACGCCGTCACCGCCCGGTGAAATGCCTCGGCCTGTTCGTCGTTGTGCCGCTCGACCTTGACCCCGACAAACACCGTCAGCCCCAATCCCACCTCATCACGATCCAGATTGGCCTGATAACCGCGAATCACCCCGGCTTCTTCGAGCATCCGCACCCGGCGCAGACAGGGCGATGCCGACAGACCGATTTCGTCGGCCAACTGCACATTGCTCAGGCGCCCGTCCCGTTGCAGCGCGGCGAGAATCTTGCGGTCAAAGGCATCCAGTTTCATGGTTGGCAGATCCTGATGGCTTGCATGGTCAAAGAGCGCAGATTATGCCAATTAAATGACCTTTAGAAGCTGACTACGCAACCACCTGCCCTGCCCTTCGGCCCTAGACTGAGGGGACCGAATCGACAACGAAAGGGGTGCGACATGGCGAGTCTCTGGCTGTTTTTCCTGGCCTTGGCGGTGGTCTATCTGCTGCCCGGTCCGGACATGATCCTGCTGTTGCAGACCGGCGCCCGCCAGGGTCGCGGCGCAGCGCTCGCTACAGCGGTGGGCCTGGCGATTGCCCGAGGCTGTCATGTAGCGCTCGCGGCATTGGGGCTGGCGGCGCTGTTCAAGGCGGCGCCGTGGACGTTCGATGCCGTGCGGATTGCCGGTGCGGCGTACTTGCTGTGGATCGGCATTCAATGCCTGCGCACCACGCTGCTGCCGGATCTGAACGCCGACACCGTAACGGACAGTCATGCGCAGTGGTACGCAGCCATCCGTCGCGGCCTGCTGACCAACCTGCTCAATCCGAAAGCCTTGCTGTTCTGCTCGGTGCTGCTGCCGCAGTTCATCGTGGCGGATGGCGCACCGGTGCTGACACAGTTTGCGCTGCTCGGCGCGATTCTGGTGGGCGCAGGTCTGCTGTTCGACAGCGCCTACGCCCTGACCGGCGCCGCGCTGGGCCGCTGGCTGAAACACAGCCCGACGGCCCAGCGAGTGCAACAGTGGCTATTCGGCAGCCTGTTGATCGGCTTTGCGGTGCGCCTGACCTTCGTCCAGCAGGCTTAGGTTTTGCGGGCCTTGCGCTGGCGGCGGGTAATCAGCAACAACGCCACCGCGGTGAAGGCCACGATCGCACCGATCTGCACCGGCCACTTGTACGGCCGCAGTGTCGAACGCACCGAATCGGTCACCTGAGTGACGTAGCGCTTGTCGGCATTTTCGAAGTCCGGATAAGGGCATTGATGGCCGAAATCCACGGCCCACAGTACGTACGGCCCTTCATCGACATAGCGTTTGTACAAGGCGCTCTGCTCTTGCAGGCTGCTGTTCCAGCCCGCCGCCGAGCACAACACCGCAGCAAACGCCTGACTGGTGTGCGGCAGATTATCCGCCGCACGGCTAGCCAGCGCCGTAGCAACAAAACGGTAGTGATAACGCTCGTCCGGCTGCGCTTCGCTGGCCTTCTGACGTTTCACCTCGGCTTCGCTGACCAGCGGCCCGACTTTCAGCTCGGTGTTTTCCAGGCTGTAGTTGCCGCCGAAGGTCGCGTAATCCGGGGCCATTTCGTAGCCCAGAATGTCCATGCCCCACTCGCGCGCCGTCCACGCCGCATTGAACAGCGCGCTGGCACGCTTGGTCGGCCACCACGCCGAATCGGCCTTCAGGCGTTGCTCACCATAGAGCCGGGCCTTGTTCTGCAGATCGGCGCTGTCGAAATAACCGACCCCTTCTTCGTAATGCCCCTCACGCAACAAGCGCCGACCCAGCAGATTGCGCAGGCTCGCGGCCACCGGCAGCGGCACATAATTGTCGCGATCCTGCTGGCTCAGCGCGGGCGGTGCCGGCACGTTGGTATCGACATAGTTTTTCAATTCCTCGACCGTCAGCACTCGCTCGGCCACAGTCGCGGCGTCGAACCAATAAATGTTTTTGCTGCGATACAACTGGTCGAAGGCCTGCAGATACTCGCCACGTTGCAGCGCCAGAATCGCACTTTCACCCTCGACCCGGCATTTGGGCTGCACGCTTTCGAGATTCCAGTCGGCGGTGCGCCGCTCGCCCCAGGATTCGCCCTGCGGGAACGCTTGCGCAGCTTTCGCATAGGCCGCCGCTGCTGCATTCCTGTCGCCATCGCGCACGGCCAGTTTCGCCCGCAGCCACCACGCCAGGCCACTGTCGCCGGCGTGTTCGAGGAACGCCTTGGCGCTGGCGTAATCACCCTGTTGATAATTCATTGCCGCCAGACGATCGGCGTTGTCGAGGCTGCCGCGCGTGCTCGCTTGCAGGGCCTTGATCAGTTTTTTCTCGTTCGGCGGCTCATCGCCGAACGACCAGCCGATCCGGCTGATCAGCGAGGCGGTCACCAGTTGCTGCACCGCTTCGCCTCGCAGCAATTTCGCCAGCCGGTCTTCGGGCTCTTCTGCCAGTTCGTTCATCAACTGCTTCAGCGAGGAGTAACCGACGTCCGAGCCGTGCAGGTCCTGCGCGGCATAGAGTTTGATTGCGCTGTTCCAGTCACCCGCCGCACGCAGCGCCCGCGCCTCTTCGCCAAGACTGGCGACGCCCAGCTCCAGCGGATCGCTGAAACCGTCGATGCTCAGTTGCCGGGCTTGCCGGAAGGCTTCGATGGCATTTTCCAACGCTTCAAGCGCATCGCCCGCTTCGCTGCTCATGGCAAAGAAAGCGCGGCCCAGGGAATAAGCCGCCCACGTGCTGCGCAATGCACGCTGATCGGCCGGCAGCGCCAGCAACTGACGGAAATACTCGACAGCCAGTTGATTGTCACCGGCGCCGAACGCCACGGCCCCCGCCACATACAGACGCAGTTCCGCCGGCAGGCTCGCACCCTGCACGTCGACCTGACGCGCGTCGGTCAGGCTGCGCAGTTGTTTGACCAGCGCTTGCTGTTCAGGCGTCAGGCCGATCTGTTCGGCCTTGTTGCGCAGATCGGCCGGCTCATCAGGTTCGCCATAGATGTCATCCGGGTTATACGTGACCGCAGTAACGTTTTTCAGCCCGGCAATGGTTTTGCCGAGGCGACTGATCTCGAACCTGAAGTTGCCCTCCGGCAGTTCCGCCAGCGATTGCCCGCGATCGTCGAGCAGACGCATCGGGAAATCCGGGCCGCAGGCCAACGCCGAGCCCAGCGGCAGGCTGAGGCTCAGGCAAAGCAGATGGCGGGGCCAGTTACGGGTCAACATGCGAACCTCCTTGATCAATATTTGCGCAGCGTGCCCAACCGATCGCACGCTGCCCGCCCGCCGGCAATCGGCCGTCGCGCAGGCGGGTGAAGGTAAGCAGATCCGCCGTCTGTTGCAACGCATAACCGGCGAGCGCATCGGCGCCTTCGCAGCCCCGGGCCTTGAGGGTGATGCGGGCAGGCCAGGCGCTGTCGAGGTTGCCGACGTTACGCAAGGCGATATCTTGCAGGCCGTTCTGTTCGGTGAACGTCAGGCCGAGCTGGCTGCTCAATGCATCGCCTCGGGCGACCGCACGCAGCGTGCTCAGACTCCAGGCTCTGCGGTCGTTGGCCAACGGCAGCCGAAACCAGATCAGACCGGCCAGATGCGCCGGGCGATCCTCGCGCAATTCATTGGCCAGTCGGCCCAGTTGTTGTGGATCGGCAAGCAATTCGCGTCGCTGGCCACCCCGTTCGAGCGGCACTTCGCTTTCCACCACCGGGGCGCCGCCGGCGTCCGCCAACAACGCCACGCCGTAGGCCGGCAGCGCCAGATAAAACGGTTTGTCGGTCACCCGCCCCCAGGCCTTGGCCCAGCGCTGCGCCTGCTCGGGATCGAACAGACCGCGACGCGGATCGCTGACGGCGTGCACCTGCAACACACTGCTGTCGACGGTCGCCAGCAGCGCCGGCAATTGCGGGCTGTCGAGCCAGGCAGGCAACGCGGTGATGCTCAGAGGCAGGTTGGCCGGCAATGCGCCGCGCAAGTGAACGAGGAATTCGGTATAGGCCGACAGTCGGGCACTGCCGGCATCATGATCGATCTCGACCCCGGCCAGGGTAAGTCCCTGACCTTGCCAGTCAGCGAGCACTTGATGGATTTGCGCCGTAACCGCTTGCGGGTCGAGCGCCTTGAGCTGGCCGTCGAGGCGAATCACCGCGATCAACGGCCGGGCATCGCGTTTCAGCAGCGCAGAATCGACGCGTGCCCGACTCCAGCCGGCATTCGGGAAAGCCTGCAACGCCAATACCCGCAACGTCGAAAAGTCGCTGCGACTGTCGTTCAGGGCAGGTTCATGGGCCGGCGTCCATTGCCGTTGCCAGACGTAGAGCTGCTGATCGAGCGGCACTGTGTCCTGTCGTTCACAAGCACACAGCAACACCACAGCCACCAGGGCTGACCACCCGATGATAAAGCGCATACCTTGCAGATCCCTGAGACATCAGGCTGCAAGGTTACACAAAAGCGCTCAGGGCTTGCGGGCAATGATGACCTGACTTTTCGCCACCACCGCGTCCAGCGCCTGCTTGATCTGCGCGCCGCGTGGCGAGTCGAGCACCGCTTGCCAGGTATCGGCCCAATGGTTGAGCAGCGGATGATCCGGGTTGCTGAATTCGACCTTCGCTTCCCAGAACAACATCATCCACATGGACCAGTAAAAGCCGTACTGACTATGGCTGATGATCTCGAGTCCCGCCTCGCTGACCATCGCCTTGAACTGCTCTTCGCTGATGATGCGAATGTGGTTGGGCTTCTGGAAATACTCCGGCGCGGCAATGTCCTTTTGCAGGTCTTCGGAGCTGGGGTGCGGCACGCTCAGCAAGTACAGCGCGCCGGACTGGCCGACGCGTACCAGTTCGGCAAGAAACTGCGCCGGATCGTCGACGTGCTCGATGACTTCAGTGGACACCACGCGAGTGGCGGTGCCATCGGCGATCGGCAGCGGATTGCAGTCGGTCACATGGCATTCGACGCTGCGCGCCGGCGTGTCGCTCAGGCGCTGGCGAGTCGCTTCGACCTTGGCGCCGTCGATGT
Organism: Pseudomonas gozinkensis; assembly: GCF_014863585.1. Taxonomy (NCBI): domain Bacteria; kingdom Pseudomonadati; phylum Pseudomonadota; class Gammaproteobacteria; order Pseudomonadales; family Pseudomonadaceae; genus Pseudomonas; species Pseudomonas gozinkensis. The sequence goes on from NZ_CP062253.1 coordinate 6,520,327, forward strand.
CGGCAATGATGATCTTTGCCCCGCGCATACCGCAGAAATGCACGTTGCCACCGTCGCCACAGCCAACGTCCAGCAGAGTGTCGTCGGCGGTCACCGGGAAGCCTTTGAACAGCTCACCGGTTTCCTGATTGAACCAGCCGCTGAGCATCGCGTCGTGCAGGCCGAGCATGTAAGGGTCCACCTTGTCGGCGACCGGTGCGACAGCTTGTGCGGGGGCCGGAGCCGCCGTGAGTTTTTTCAAAAGGCTCAGCATGAGGTGGCTCCAGAGGACGAGACGGCAGTTCGCGAGCTTGCGAGGCGTTTCACCAGCGTGGCGCCTCGATTGCGCATGGGCATTTCGATCAAGCGGTAATTGAGTTCACTGAGCAGCACGATCAGGCCACCGGCAATCAGCAGCGTCACGATCGGATGCCCCGCCGGGCTCGGCAGGCCGGCGTCCTGTAAACGGAAGGTCAGTTCCCGCACCAGTTGATAGGCCGGGATGTGTATCAGGTAAATGCCGTAGGAACGGCTGCCGATCCATGCCATCAGCCGTTGCAGACCACCGGCCGGCAGCAGGTAATTGCGGTCGTACGAAGCGATCCACACCAGCACGGCGCTGAGCACGGCGATAGACCCGATGCGGTAACCGGCAAAGGTGAAGCGGTCGGTGGCCATGAAGCTCAGCAGCGCTCCGAGGCCGACCAGCGCGAGCAATCCGGTCCATGGCCGACGCAGGAATACAGGCTCCCAACGGCGATAACCCGGCTGCACGCTCCACATGGCCAACAGCACGCCCAGCGCCAGCGCATCGGTGCGAATCACCATCAGCAGCGGCGTGCGCACCGTAAACAACTGCACCGCCACCAGCGCCAGCAATGCCCACACCAGATGCTTGCGGCATAGCAGGATCACCAGCGGGAACAACAGGTAGAACTGCTCTTCCAGCGCCAGACTCCAGTAAACGAAACTGCTGCCGTATTCGTAATGAAAGAACGCATCGGCAAAGCGGAAATTGGCGTACTGCAACACCCCCGCCAAAGTGGCCTGGACGTTGGCTGACCACGTACCGAACGCACCTGATCGATTCAGAAACACACACGCCAGCAGCATCAGCGCCAGCCACAGCCAGGCCGACGGCAAAAGACGAAAGACCCGGCGCAGCCAGAAATTGCGCGTCTGCTCCCAGCACTCCTGGCGATTGCTGCAACCGCGCAGCGCCGGAATCAGACTGCGGGCGATGACAAACCCCGAGATGGCAAAAAACAGGTCGACGCCCCACCACGGCTGCGCAAAGGCATGGATCCTTTCAAGCAGCGGCACCGGGTCGGTGAACAGGCTGCCCTGCAAGTGATGAAACAGCACGCCGAGTACCGCGACAGCTCGCAAGACTTCAATGTCCATGATCCGCTTGCCGCTCATGACACATCTCCTGCATCGAGCGGTTTGCGGGCGATGATCACCTGGCTCTTGGGCATGAACCGGTCGAGCATCTGCTTGATCGCCATTCCATCGGGCTGCGCCAGCAAGTCCTGCCAGGTTCTGGCCCAGCTCTCCATCAACGGTGGATACGGCGCCTGGATCCGGTCGCGCACGGCACCGCCGAGATCACGTCCGGCTGCACGCTCGCTGGCCCAGAAAAAGATCATGCCCATGACCCAGAAGAACCCTGTGGCCTGACGATGCTCGATCACCAGACCGGCATCTTCCACCAATGCTGCGAAGCGTTCCGGGGTAAAAATCTGCACATGATTGGGTGACTGGTAATAACCCGCCGGGGCAATGCCCTGCTGCAAATGCTCGCCCACCGGTGCCGGCACGCTGAGCAGGTACAACGCACCGGGACGGCCCATGCGCACCAGCTCGGCCATGAACGGCTCGGGCTGGTCGATGTGTTCCAGCACTTCCATGCACACGACCTTGCTCGCACAGCCGTCGCTCAACGGCAGTGGCAGGCTGTTGCTGACCAGACCGAGACTGGCCTTGCGGCTCTGCGCTTCGACTTGCCGGGCAAGATCACGGACCTTGTCGTGTTCGCTGTCGGTGAAGATCACCGAGGCGCCCTGGCGCACGGCGAACAACGTCGCCACACCCTCACCGCAACCCACGTCGAGCAAGGTGTCGTCCGCATCAATGGCAAAGCCCTTGAGCAACTCGCCACTGTCGCCGTGAAACCAGCCGTCGAGCATGGCATCGTGCAGGCCGACGTCCCGTGGCGATACGCTGGCAGCCAGCGGTTCAGGCACAGAAACCGGCAAGGAGGCCGGCACCGATGGCGCAACCGGACGCAAACGCCGCAGCAATGCGCGGATCATATGCCCGTGGCTTCCGTTGCAGCGACAGCGCGAAGCTCATGCACTTGAGCGAGAAAATCGCGCAACCGCTGCCCGGCCACCGCCTGACTGCAGAACGCCTGCAGACTGGCAACGGCTTGCGCCGACATCTGCGCATATCGCCGGGGGTCGTTCTTCGCCACCTCATAGCTGTCGCGATAGGCCACACAGACCGACGCCCAGTTGGTCATGTAGCGCAATGTGCGGAACGCCTTGCGCGGATCGTGAGGCCAGGCCGTGAGTTCATCGGTGGACTCCACCACGAATGCGTTATCGGTACTCAGGTAATCGATCATCGCCGTGGTGCGCGGCGCCACGGCCGGTTTGCCGCAGGACATGAATTCCATCAGCGGCAGGCACTGGCCCTCGCCGTAGGAAGTGTTCACCACGTAACGGGTGGCCTGCACCAGACGCTCGTAGTCCGCGTCCGTGAGGTAGCCGTAGATCAGCACGATGCGGCAGCGGTAGGACTGGTTCTTGTACAGGTGATGGAGAATGTCGCCGAGCGCTTCTTCTGCATCGTGATGCGTGAGTTTGAGCACCAGCGTCGCGTCTTCGACCTCGCGGAACGTCACGCAAAAAGCGCTGAGCATGTCTTCCCAGTTCTTGCGGCCGTCACCGGGATTGAACACCGAGGTGTAGACAACACCGTCCAGCAGCAGCTCTTGCTCGCGCACCGGTGCCTGGAAATCGATGCCCTTGCCACGGCGCAGGTGTTTCGGGCCGAATGCGTCGAGATCGAGTTGACGACTGTCGGCGACCAGCCCCTTGATCGTCAGGCGCACCGGCCCTGTCGAGGGTTGGCCCTGAAGCTGTGCGCCTCGTTCTGCAAAGCGATCCCACACCGGCGCCGGCACCGCGACAATCGGGTAATCGGCGCCCATGGCCTCGCGCACGGCGTTGACCGTGTAACTGGAATGGGTGATCGCCGCGCCGCAGGCCCGGAGCACGGTGCGCCAGTCATTGCGCGGCTCATTGTCGAAAGGTTCGTTGGGGATGGTGCTGAATTCCCAGGCGAACACCGGCAGCGTCGGGCACGCCAGATGGACCGGCGTACGGTGCGGCGGCGAGAACGACAGAAACACGCACGGCTCGCCACGGGACAGGCACTCCAGATACAGCGCATCGACTTCGCGCGCCGGGTCGACGACTTCCACCACGCGCCCGAGGCGTTCGAGCACCGGCCGGTATTCCTTGAGCACGAAGTAATAGCTGTACTCCGAACGACCGAGGTTCTGCGCGATGGTGTGCTGGTTGGTTTCCGAGTGAATGATGATCAGCATGAGGCGTTGTCCGTCACGGGGGCAGCATCGGCAACCAGCGGAATCAGGCCGAAAAAGTCCGCCATGCGCCGCTGCACCGGGGCAAACGCGCAGTAATCGTGCATGCGTTCGACAGCCGCGGCAGACATGCGCGCGTACTCCTGCGGCTGTGCCTTGGCCATGCGGTAGCTGTTCTCGTAGGCGCTTTTGAGCGAAGCCCAGTCCGGCCGATAGCGCAGGGTGCGGTAAATGATGCGGGTGTCCTGGGGCCAGATCGTCAGCTCTTCGCTGGACTGGACGACGAAGGCCACCGAGTCATCGATGTAGTCTTCCATCGCCGTGTGGTCCGGGGCGATCACCGGTTTGCCGCTGGACATGAACTCCATCAGCGGCAGGCACAAGCCTTCGCAGCGTGAAGCATTGACGTAAAAACTGGCGGCCTGGTAAAGCCGCGCATATTGCGCATCGTCCAGATAACCGTGCATCACCAGCACCCGGCAGGCGAACGGTGACAGTTGCGCGAGCAGGGTCATCAGTTCGCTGTAGTAGGACGCCAGATCGTTCTGGGTAATCTTCAGCACCAGCGTGGCGTCGGGTGTTTCGCGAAAGGCCCAGCAGAACGCGGTGACCAGGTGGTGCCAGTTCTTGCGACCATCCCTGGGATTGAAAACGGTCACGTAGACCACGCCTTCCACCGTGGCCTCGACCACCGAGGAAGTGTCCGGCAGATCCAGCGGTGGTGGCTCGGCGACGACAATCGCATGCGGAGCGGCAATGGCCGGCAGGCGTTTCTCGAGCCAGGCGTGCGCGCGGTCCGAAAGCAGATCCTGCAGACCTTCCCAGTACCAGTGGTGCAGGTATTTCACCCGTTCTTCACCCGCGCCCAGCATCCACAGACGCAGATAATGGCGGGCAATGACCAGGCGTCGTTTGACCGTCAGCGGTGGCGGGCGCAGCGCCTCGATTTCAGCCAGTTGCTCGGCAGTCAGCGGTTTTGGCAGCAAGTCATCGGCAGACAGTCCCAGCGTGCGGCTGTCGAAAATGCAGCCCTTGATCGCCAGGGTCGCGCCTGGATTGATCGGTGCACTGACGTGCTGCTCACGAATGGCGGCGAAGTTTTCCCACAAGGGCGTCGGCAGCACGAGTACCGGAAAGTCCTCGCCCATGGCGCGGCGAATCGCGCGGGCGGTGTGGCTCGACAACGTGATGACCCGTCCTTGCCGTGCGAGCATCTGCGTCCAGTCGTGGCGCAGATCGCCGTCCCACGACTCGTCGGGGATCGAATCGAACTCCCATGCGATCACGCAGATCGTCGGGCATTCAAGGTCGGTCGGGGTATTCTGTGGTGGCGTGAAGGACAGGAAAACGCTGCTTTCACCGGCGGCGAGCAGTTGTCGATAAAGTGGGTCGACCTCGGCGCTGGTGGACACCACATGCACTCGTCCCAGGCTTTCCAGGACCGGGCGATAGGCCTTGAGCACGAAGTAGTAGCTGTATTCGGGACGCCCGAGACTCTGGCTGATGGAGCGGTCGTTGACGTCCGAGTAGAGAATGAAATTCATGGCATCCCACGGTGAAACCGCCATCCCGGCAGCTTCACGCTATGACGGCCGGGCGTCGGATCGAACCGGTATCAGCGGTGTTCGTCCTGCGTCATCGGGCACGTTTCTGTTCTTGTTTTAATGGTCGGTTTTACCCTGTCGCACGACCCTCAAGAAAAACTGCCAGGGATCGCGACGAGGGGCATTCTAAACACATCCGCCAAGGATTCGGGAACCGCCCGGCGAGAAAAAACCGACTACTCTGACGAGAACTGACCAGTCACGATTTGCCCTGTTGAAATTGTCACGCAATTGGCACAGATTGGCAGCCAAACAACTACAACAATGACTTCACCTGCCGTTCTGCCCGGTTTTTCCAGTGGTTTGACAGATATTCCCTTAAAGCCTGTGGGAAGAGGTGAAAGTTAAAGACCAAGGGGTCGCTGTTTGAAAAAAAGTCTGTTCATCACGGGCCTCAGTGGGTTCGTAGGACAACACATCCAGTCACGTCTGCAAGGGGAAGACGCGTCGTGGCACCTGCTGCCTGCCGCCTCCGCCTACGACCTGACAAACCCGGACAGCCTCATCGATCTATGGCCGCAACTGCCTGATGCAGTCATTCACCTGGCTGGCCAGACCTTTGTCCCCGAAGCTTTCCGTGATCCGGCACGCACCTTCGACATCAACCTGCTCGGCACCTTGAACCTGTTGCAGGCGCTCAAGGCTCGCGGTTTCAAAGGCACGTTCCTGTATGTCAGCTCAGGCGATGTCTACGGCCAGGTCGAAGAACCCGCGCTGCCGATCACCGAACAACAACCACCCTGCCCGCGCAATCCCTATGCGGTGAGCAAGCTGTCGGCGGAATTCCTCAGCCTGCAATGGGGGCTCAGCGAAGGCTGGCCAGTGCTGGTGGCGCGACCGTTCAACCACATCGGCACCGGGCAGAAGGAAAGCTTCGTCATTGCGAGCGCCGCTCGGCAGATCAATCGCATCAAGCAAGGGCTGCAAGCGCCACAACTGGAAGTCGGCGACATTGATGTCACCCGTGATTTTCTCGATGTCGGCGATGTGGTCTCAGCCTATTTCGCGCTGCTGGAAAAAGGCACGCCGGGGCAGGTCTACAACATTTGCTCAGGTCGTGAGCAAAGCATCCGCAGCCTCATCGAACAGATGGGCGACCTGGCCGAGGTCGAGCTGCAACTGGTTCAGGATCCGGCGCGCATGCGCCGCGCTGATCAGCGTCGCGTCTGCGGCAGCCATCAACGGCTGGCCCGAACCACAGGATGGACGCCGCAAATCACTACACAACAATCCCTGCGGGCGATCCTGTCCGACTGGGAGACTCGAGTACGACAAGAATGACAAAAAGTGCATTGATCACAGGGATCACCGGCCAGGACGGCGCGTATCTGGCAAAACTGCTGCTCGACAAGGGTTACAAGGTTCACGGCCTGGTGGCGCGACGCAGCAGCGATTCACGCTGGCGCCTGCGCGAGATGGGCGTCGAGGCTGACATCGTTTATCTGGACGGCGACATGGCCGACGCCTGCTCGGTGCAGCGCGCGGTCATCAAGTCGGCGCCGGACGAAGTCTATAACCTCGCCGCACAAAGCTTCGTCGCCGCGTCCTGGGATCAACCGGTGACCACCGGCATCGTTGATGGCCTGGGCGTGACCCACCTGCTCGAAGCGATCCGTCAGTTCAGCCCGCACACACGTTTCTATCAGGCATCCACCAGCGAAATGTTCGGCCTGATCCAGGCCGAGCAGCAGGACGAGAACACCCCGTTCTACCCGCGCAGCCCTTACGGCGTGGCCAAGCTCTATGGCCACTGGATCACCGTCAACTACCGCGAAAGCTTCAACCTGCACGCCAGCAGCGGCATTCTGTTCAACCATGAATCGCCACTGCGCGGCATCGAATTCGTGACCCGCAAGGTCACCGATGCGGCAGCCCGGATCAAACAGGGCAAACAGCAGGAGCTGGCCCTGGGCAACATCGACGCCAAGCGCGACTGGGGCTTTGCCGGTGACTACGTCGAGGCCATGTGGCTGATGCTGCAACAGGACAAGCCCGACGACTTCGTGGTCGCCACCGGCGTCACCACCACCGTGCGCGAGATGTGCCGTATCGCCTTCGATCACGTCGGCCTCAACTATCGAGACTACGTGAAGATCGACCCGGCCTTCTTCCGCCCGGCCGAAGTCGAAGTGCTGCTCGGCAACCCGGCCAAGGCCCAGCGTGTGCTGGGCTGGAAACCGAAAACCGACCTGGACACCCTGATCCGCATGATGATGGATGCGGACATGAAACGCGTCGCCAAGGAGTAGGCCATGCTGATCCCCGTGATTCTGTCCGGCGGTGCCGGCACCCGTTTGTGGCCGGTGTCCCGCGAGGGCCACCCCAAGCCGTTCATGACCCTGCCCGACGGCCAGTCGTTGCTGGGCAAGACGTACCGGCGCGCCGCCGGCCTGCTGGACGGCTGGGGCGACATCGTCACGGTGACCAACCGCGAGTACTACTTCCAGAGCAAGGATCACTATCAGGCCGCGCGCCTTTCCCGGCATCGTGGGCACTTCCTGCTCGAACCTACCGGGCGCAACACCGCGCCAGCCATCGCGGCGGCGGCGCTGTCGCTGCAAGCCCTGCACGGTGATGCAGCGATCATGGTGGTAATGCCCGCCGACCATTTGATCGTCAACGAAGAAGCGCTCAAAAGCGCGGTCGAGCATGCGGTCAATCTGGCGAAGGACGGTTATCTGGTGACTTTCGGCGTAGTGCCGACCGCACCGGAAACCGGCTTCGGCTACATCGAGACCGGCGCCCCGCTGGATGCCCGAGGCGCGGCCAAGGTGCAGCGTTTCGTGGAAAAACCCGACCTGCAGACCGCCACCCATTATCTGGAGAGCGGCAACTTCCTGTGGAACTCGGGGATGTTCTGTTTCACCACCGCGACCCTGATCGCCGAGCTGGAGCTGCACGCTCCCGAGTTGCTGGAACAGACCCGCGCCTGCATGGCCGCCAGCGAACCGGTGGAAACCGTCGGCTGTCTGCAACAGGAACTGTCCGCGCAGTTGTTCGCCGAAATCACCGACATTTCCATCGACTACGCGTTGATGGAACGCTCGGAGAAAGTCGTGGTGGTGCCCGCCGGTTTCGACTGGAGCGATATCGGTTCGTGGGGCGCGGTCGCCGCGCTGGTGCCGGCCGACGCCGATAACAACCGCGCCAGCGGCGAGGCGATCTTCATCGACAGCCGCAACAATTTCGTTCAAAGCGAAGGCCGGCTGGTGGCCGCTGTCGGTGTGGAAGACCTGATCGTCATCGACACCGCCGACGCCGTGCTGGTGGCCCACGCCGACCGTGCGCAGGATGTGCGGCGCGTGGCCAAGCAGCTCAAGGACAAATCCCACGAAGCCTATCGCCTGCACCGTACGGTCAGCCGTCCGTGGGGCACCTACACCGTGCTCGAGGAAGGCCCGCGCTTCAAGATCAAGCGCATCGTGGTCAAACCCGGCGGCAAGCTGTCGTTGCAGATGCACCATCACCGCAATGAACACTGGGTGGTGGTCGAAGGCATGGCCAAGGTCACCAACAACGGCAGCGGCACGACCCTGGTGGCGAAGAACGAATCGACGTTCATCGCCGCCGGTCACAAGCACCGGCTGGAAAACCCCGGCGTGATCGACCTGGTGATCATCGAAGTGCAAAGTGGCGAATACCTGGGAGAGGACGACATCGTCCGCTTCGAAGACCAATACGGCAGGACGGTGTGAATGCTGCTTTCCCTGTACCGCTCGCTGCACGACTATCGGGGTTTCATCCTCGGTAGCGTCAAGCGGGAGTTTCAAGCGCGGTATCGCAATTCGCTGTTCGGCGCGCTGTGGACGGTACTCAACCCGCTGTCGATGATCATCGTGTACACGGTGATCTTTTCTCACATCATGCGCGCCCGTCTGCCCGGCGTGGACGACGGCATGGCCTACAGCGTCTACCTGTGCGCCGGGCTGCTGACCTGGGGCCTGTTCTCGGAAATCACCCTGCGCAGCCAGAACATGTTTCTGGAGAACGCCAACCTGCTGAAGAAAATCAGCTTCCCGCGCCTCTGCCTGCCGGTGATCGTGCTGCTCAATGCCGGCATCAACTTCTCGATCATCATCGGCCTGTTCCTCGGGTTCCTGCTGATCACCGGGCGCTGGCCGGGCATGGCCCTGCTGGCCCTGGTGCCGCTGCTGGCGCTGCAAGTGCTGTTCTGCGCCGGGCTGGGCATGATCCTCGGCGTGCTCAACGTCTTTTTTCGTGATGTCGGACAGTTGTTCGCCATCTGCCTGCAATTCTGGTTCTGGCTGACGCCGATCGTGTACCCGTTGAGCATCCTGCCCGAGTGGGTGCAGCGCCTGTTGCAGCTCAATCCGCTGACCAACCTGATCGGCAGTTACCAGAACCTGTTTCTCTACGGGCAGTGGCCGGTGTGGAGTTCGCTGCTGCCGATCTTCGTGATCGGTCTGCTGTTGTGCGCGGTCGGTCTGCGCCTGTTCCGCCGGCGGGTCGGCGAAATGGTGGATGAACTCTGATGGGGCACATACGCGTTACGGGCCTGGGCAAGGCCTACAAGCAGTACCCCACCCGCTGGAGTCGCTTGGCCGAATGGCTGATCCCGTTTTCGCCGATGCGCCATCGCCAGCACTGGGTGCTGCAGGACATCAATTTCGAAATCGCCCCCGGTGAAGCGGTGGGCATTGTCGGGGTCAACGGCGCCGGCAAAAGCACCCTGCTGAAAATGATCACCGGCACCACTCAACCGACCTGCGGCCAGATTCAGCTCGAAGGCCGGGTCGCGGCGCTGCTGGAACTGGGCATGGGCTTTCACCCGGACTTTACCGGCCGGCAGAACGCGGTGATGGCCGGGCAACTGCTGGGCATGCCGGTCGAGGAAATCGAAGCGCTGATGCCGGACATCGAACGCTTCGCGGAAATCGGCGAGGCCATCGATCACCCGGTGCGCACTTACTCCAGCGGCATGCAGATGCGCCTGGCCTTCAGCGTCGCCACCGCGCGCCGCCCCGACATCCTGATCGTCGACGAAGCACTGTCGGTGGGCGATGCCTACTTCCAGCACAAGAGCTTCGACCGCATCCGCAGCTTCCGCAAGGCCGGTACTACGCTGCTGATCGTGTCCCATGACCGCTCGGCGATCCAGTCGATCTGCGACTCGGCGATCCTGCTCGAAGGCGGCCACATGGCCATGCACGACAAGCCCGAAGCGGTCATGGATTACTACAACGCCCTGCTCGCCGAACGCGAAGGCCAGACCGTGCGCCAGGAACTGCTCGACGGCGGCCAGGTGCGTACCGTGTCCGGCACCGGCGAGGCCGGCATCCTCAGCGTGCGTCTGCTCGATGAACGCGAACGCTCTATCGAAGCCGCCGAAGTCGGTCAGCCGGTGACGCTGGAAGTCGAGGTGGAAATCCGCCAGGACATCGAACGGCTGGTGCTGGGCTTCATGATCAAGGATCGCCTCGGCCAGGCCATGTACGGCATCAACACCCATCGCCAGAACCAGGCGCTGGAAGACCTGCGTGCGGGCGAGCACATCACCTATCGCTTCGCTTTCGTCATGGGCCTGGGCAAGGGCAATTACTCCGTGGCCCTGAGCCTGTCGCGGCTGGATTCACACCTGGACCGCAACTTCGAATGGCGTGACTACGGCCTGGTGTTCCACGTGATCAACAACCGTGAGGAAGATTTCGTCGGCTGTTCCTGGCTGGGCGCCAGCACCTCGATCACCCGCCATGCGGACAGCCTCGCGGAGCGTGCGCCATGACCCGCCTGCTGGTCGAATGCACCCACGTGTTCAAACACCCGAAGGTCAATTCGGGGATCCAGCGGGTGGTGCGCAACGTCATCAAACAGTTGCCGGCGAGTGCCGAAGGCGTCGAATGCGTACCGGTGGTCCTGCTCAAGGGCCAGCTATACCGTGTGAAGCGTCTGGCGCCGCTGGATTCGCCGCTGTTCAATGCCATCGTCACGTTTGGCGAGCGCCTGGAACGGCTGGCCCATCGCTTCTGGCAACTGCATCAGCGGCTGGACACGCATTGCCACACAAAAATGGCACGACGCCTTTTGTATGTCGGCTATCGCCTGACCTCGTTCGGTGCATTCGGGATACCGCTGCGGCTGGTCGGGCAGGTCAATCGCTATCAATTGCCTCAACGCTGTGAACCGCTGCAACACCAAGCGGGCGATCACCTTGTGCTGCTGGATTCATCCTGGCACTCGGACTTTTTCCTCGATGCCGAGCGCCTCAAACAGGAAGGTCTGGGCATCGTTGCGGTGATCTACGATCTGATTCCCCTGTCCCACCCGCAGTTCTACGACACGCGGCTGGTGGAAGTTTACAGCGAGTGGTTCGACTGGATCGCCCGCAACGCCGACGGCTTCATGGCCATATCCGCGACGGTGCGCGATCAGGTGCGGACAGAACTGCAACGTCGCCTTGGTTCGGCACAACTCGGCAAACGCTGGTTCGACTACTTTCACCTCGGTTCGGAGCTGGATCTGCAGAGCGTCGAAGCGTCCGTCGAACCGCGTCTGGAACGGCTGTTCGCCACACCGGAGCCAGTGTTCCTGATGGTCAGCACCATCGAGCCGCGCAAGAACCACGACTACTTGCTGGATGCCTTCGACCATGCCTGGGCGAAGGGCTCGAAAGCCCGGTTATGCATCGCCGGCCGCATCGGCTGGAAGTGCGACGCACTGCTTGCCCGGATCCGCAATCATCCCGAGCTGAACCGGCGCCTGTTCATGTTCAACGACTTGAGCGACACAAGCCTCGAATACGCCTACGCCCATGCCAGCGCGCTGGTGTTTCCGTCGTTCGTCGAAGGTTTTGGCCTGCCGCTGGTGGAAGCCATGCAGCGCGGGCTGCCAGCGATGGGCAGCGACATTCCGGTGTTTCGCGAGATCGGCGGTGAGTTCATGACGTATTTCGATCTGCAATCGCCGCAAAGCCTCGCAGAGCTGGTGCAGACCTTTGAGCGCAGCGGCCGCTTCCCGGCCGAACGTGACGTCAGCGACTGGCAATGGATCGGCTGGCGTGAAGCCAGCGCGCAACTGGCCGAGCGTACCGCACGCCATGTGCTGGAGGCACCTCAGGTGCCAGCGAGGCAACATGCGCATAGCCCTTAACGCCCGCATCCTTCAGGCGCCGCGCACCGGCATCGGCCATTACGTCGCCGAACTGGTGAGCGCCTTGCACGCTGAAACTGATATCGAAGTGGCGCTGTTTCACGGCTGGGGCTGGAGTTCGCAACTGCCGGAAGCAGCGATGCCCGGCTATTCGCGCCTGACGCCGCTGCTGCGGCAGATCCCCGGCGCCTATCAGGCACGCCGCTGGCTGGAGCAGAAGCGCTTCGATCAGGGCCCCGCGCAGCCGGTCGATCTGTATCACGAACCGAGCCTGTGGCCGCTGGCCTTCGATGGCCCGACCGTGATTACCCTGCACGATCTTACGCATCTGCATTTCCCCGAGACCCAGCCACCGGCGCGGCTGCGGGAAATCGAGCGACGACTCGCCGACGGCGTACGCCAGGCGCAGATCATTCTGACCGACTCACAAGCCATCGCTGACGAGGCCCGGGATCATTTCGGACTGCCCGCCGAGCGCTTCGTGGTCGCGCCGCTGGGTGTCGCCGAGCGTTTCCATCCGCGCGAGCCGCAAGACATCGATGGGGTGCTCAAGGCCCATGCGGTCGAGTACCGGGAGTATTTCCTCTGCGTCGGCACCCTGGAGCCGCGCAAGAACCTGAACCTGGCCCTGCGCGCCCACGCGCTGTTGCCGGACCTGGTGCGTCAGCGTTTTCCGCTGTTGATCGTCGGCATGGCCGGCTGGCAGCGCGACCAGTTCAGTGAGGAACTGCAGCAGGCGCTGGCCTGCGGGCACGTTTGCCTGCTCGGTTACTTGCCCGATGAGCACGTGGCCCAACTGCTGGCCGGCGCCCGGGCACTGATTTTTCCTTCGCTGTATGAAGGTTTCGGCCTGCCAGTGCTGGAAGCGATGGCCAGCGGCACGCCAGTGGTGCTCACGCGCTCATCGGCCATGCCGGAAGTCGCGGGGGACGCCGGCAACTATATTGAAGCTGACGATGCAGACGGCTTGCGTGATGCGATGAGCCGACTGATCGATGATCGAGCGCACTGGCAGGCATGCCGGGAAGCCGGATTGCAGCAGGCACGGCTTTTTTCCTGGAAGCGTTGCGCGCAGGCCACGGCCGGCGCCTACCACCAGGCCATGGGAGGTTGAATGCGAGTTCTCCATTTTTTCAAGACTTACCTGCCTGACTCGGTCGGCGGTATCGAGCAAGTCATCTTTCAACTCTGCGAGAGCGGCGCCCAGCACGGCATCGACGGCCAGGTGCTGACCCTCAGCGCCAATCCAGAGCCGGCGGTGGTGCGTCTCGGCCAGCACGAAGTGCATCGGGCCAGACTGGATATCCAGTTCGCCTCCACCGGTTTTTCCTGGAGCGTGTTCAAGCAGTTTCGCGAACTGGCCGCCGAAGCCGACGTGATCAACTATCACTTCCCGTGGCCGTTCATGGACCTGGTGCATTTCGCCAGCGGCGTGAACAAACCGACGGTGGTGACGTACCACTCGGACATCATTCGCCAGAAGCACCTGCTCAAACTCTATCGTCCGTTGATGAACCGTTTCCTCGCCAGCGCCGACCGGATTGTCGCGGCCTCGCCGAACTACCTGCACACCAGCGATGTGTTGCAGCAGTTCCAGGAAAAGACCCGCGTCATCCCTTATGGCTTGAACAAGGCGGGTTATCCACAGCCCGACGTCGAGCGCATGAACCGCTGGCGCCAGCAGCTTGGGGATAAGTTTTTCCTGTTCGTCGGGGTGATGCGCTACTACAAGGGCCTGCACATCCTGCTCGATGCCTTGAAAGACGTGGACTACCCGGTGGTGATCGTTGGCGCGGGTCCGCTGGAACAGGAACTGCACGCCCAGGCCGCTGCGCTGGGCCTGCGCAACATCCATTTCCTCGGCCGTCTGAGCGATGAGGACAAGGTCGCCCTGCTGCAACTGAGCTACGCCATTGTCTTCCCGTCGCACCTGCGCTCGGAGGCGTTCGGCATTTCGCTGCTCGAAGGCGCGATGTATGGCAAACCGATGATCTCCAGCGAGATCGGCACCGGCACCAGCTTCATCAATATCCACAACGAAACCGGACTGGTGGTGCCGCCGAGTCATCCACAGGCGTTTCGCGAAGCGATGCGCACCCTGTGGGAAAACCCGGCCCGCGCCGCCGAAATGGGCCTCAAGGCGGAGGCCCGCTATCGGCAGTTATTCACAGCCGATGAAATGGGCCGCAAATGGACCGAGCTGTATCAGGAGCTGCTGGAGGAAAAGGCGTTGTCCTACGCCTGATCCCCTACAAATCCAGCACCAGCGGCTGGGCACTCTGCGCCGGCACTGCGCAGCAAATCAGCACCTGCCCTTCCTCCGGCACTTCGGCCGGAGGCTGTGGATAATTCACCGCGCCACTGATCAATCGTGTCTTGCAGGTGCCGCATGAACCACCGCGGCAACTGAATTCCGGACGCAGCCCACGGCTTTCCGCCAGCTCCAGCAGGCTGCCGCCATCGGGCTGCCAGCGCGCTTCCTTGGCCGAACGGTCGAACACCACCGGCACCGACGTGGTCGCAGCCGGCGGTTGTTCCATCACGATCGCATCCGGATCGGGTTGGCGCTTGAGAGTCGAAGGGCCGAAGGTTTCCGCGTGGATCTGGGCGTCCCGCACATCCATTTCCCGCAGAGTGTCGTAGAGACCCTGGGTAAAACCACCGGGACCGCAGAGCACGAAGTCGACCTGATCGAAGTCCTCGTCGGTCAGCAGATTGCGCAACAGATCGCCATCAATGCGGCCGCGCAGGTCGAAATCTTTTCCTTCGACCAGATCGTCCTCCGGCTGGCTGAGCACTCGCAACACCTTCACGGCGTCACCGGCATCCTCCAGTAACCGGTCCAGCTCCGCACGAAACGGCTGATCGGCGAGGCTGCGGGAACTCTGGACAAACAGGGTCGGACGAATCCGCCGCGTCCGCAGGCCCTGATAGACCACCTCACGCAGCATCGACAGCAACGGCGTGATGCCGACTCCGGCCGCCAGCAGCACCAGTGGACGACGCTCCAGTGCCGCTACAGTGAAATGCCCCTGAGGCAAACGCGCTTCCAGCACATCGCCGACACGAATCTGTTCGTGCAGGTGCGTCGATACCCGACCTTCGCGCTTCACGCTGATCCGGAAGAAATCATCCGACGGCGCGCCCGACAGGCTGTAAGTGCGAATGTGCACCTCGCCATCGAGGTTGAACCGCAGCGGCAGATGCTGCCCGGCGAGAAACACCGGCAGTCCCGCACCGTCGTCCGGTTCCAGATAGATCGAGCGGATGTGGCGGCTTTCCATTTCAATCCTTGCCACGCGCAATGGCCGCCAGCTGTCACCCAATGCCTTGGCCTGCAAACGTGCATCGGCCTGGGCCCAGTTACCGGTCAGCAGACTGGTGGGAGACATCCCGTCGAAACGCCAGCGCAGTGCCAATGCCGCAGGTCGCCGGACCAGTTTTTCCACCTCGAACGTCCACAACCGTTCGGCGCCCTGAAAGGCCTCGATCTGCGGCGCCTCGAGAATGACTTCGGTACGGCCGCTGAGCTGCAGCACATCGCCTGTGGAAAAGTCGATGAACAGCAAACCAGCGAGCGGATTGAGGAGCAGATTGCCCAACGTATTGAAATGCAGGTTGCCAGCGAAATCCGGAATCGTCAGGCGATTGCCTTCGATCCGCACAAAACCTGGCTGACCGCCCCGGTGAGAAACGTCGACCGAACGCTCGCCATCGACATCGACATAACTGGCGACGAAGAAGGTGTCGGCGCTTTCGATCAGCGCAATGGCGGCGTCATCGAGGCTGTCACGGTGTTCGGCCTTGCGGGTGTGCGGATCCGTCAGTGGCACCCGCTGAAACTGGCGCAACTGAATGTATTGCGGGCAGTTGCCGAACGACTGATCCACCGTCACCCCAAAGCCATCCGCCCCGAGGCTGCCAATATGGCCATTGAGACGATTGCGCCGGCGGGTATGCAACTCGATGCCGAGCAGGCCGATCGCGGCACCATCCTGCAACTGCGCCGGATCATCGGCAGCCGGCAGACTGGCGAATTGCAGTTGCGTCGGCTCGGGAGAGTGGGCGAACCCCGGTTCGCCTTCCAGCATGCTGGCCCAGGGACGCCCCTCGGCATCCACCGCGCCGTACAGCATGAAGGGCAATTGCTGATAGAACTGGCGGTGCTGATCCGGCATCCAGGTGCGAATCACCTTGCGACCGAATTCCTCCATGCGCTCGGCAACGCCGACATGGGCCTGCAATTGTTGCTCGCCAGCGTGCCACGGTGAACGTTCCATCTCAGCCTCTCCCCTGCACCGTCGGCGCAGTGTGGATGATCAATGTCAGGCGGTCGTTTGCAGGCCGGCGACGGTGCGCGGCATACCGACAAAACCGGGCAGCGCTTCGATGCGTGAGAGCCAGGCGCGAACGTTAGCGTAGTCGTCCAGCGACACATTGCCTTCCGGCGCATGGGCGATGTAACTGTAGGCCGAGACGTCGGCAATGGTCGGCTCGCTACCCACCAGATATGGGGTTTTGCCCAGTTCCACATCCATCACCTTGAGAAAATTGTGCGCACGGGTGATGACTTCCTCAGGGTTGAACTTCGCCCCGAACACCGTGATCAGGCGGGCGGCGGCAGGACCGAAAGCAATCGGCCCGGCAGCGGCCGACAGCCAGCGCTGCACATGTGCGGCACCGACCGGATCGCTTGGCAGCCAACGGCCATTGCCGTATTTCTGTGCCAGGTAGACGAGGATCGCGTTGGAGTCGGCCAGCACCACACCGTTGTCATCGATGGCCGGCACTTGCCCGAAGCTGTTGATGGCCAGGTAGCCGGGCTGTTTGTGCTCGCCCTTGGCAAGGTCGACAAATATCAGCTCGGTCGGCAATTGCAGCAGGGACAGCATCAGCTCGACGCGATGGGCGTGGCCGGAACGCGGGAAGTTGTAGAGTTTGATCGCTTGCATGGTCGACTCCGCTGAACGAATGCGCCGTTCAGGATGGACGGCGGCCGTGGCAGCCATCTTCCCCTCATCGCGAAAACAACAGAATCACCAGCAAACGCAATCCATTATTTCTCCTGATGAAATAACGCAGCGTTTTTCAGCGCCGGATGTTCACGCAACGCCTGCACGATGAAATCGACAAAACTGCGTATCCGCGCTGGCGCCTTGCGCCCGCCCTGATACACCACGTGGATCGGCAAAGCAGGCAATTCAAATTCGGCGAGAACAATTTCCAATTCCCCGGAAGCGACTCTGCTGGCCACCTGATAAGACAGCACCCGGGTCAGCCCCAGGCCCAGCGACGCCGCCGTGATCGCAGCCTGATTGGCGGTGACCACCAGACGCGGCTCCGGTTTTACGCCAATGAGCTCACCGTGTTCCATGAATGGCCAACTGCGCTGCTGGCCGATGGCCGAAGTCGCCACCACCGGCGCCCCCGCCAGTGCCTGCGGATGCTTCGGCCGACCATGAACGGCAAAGTAACCGGGCGAACCGCAAATCACCCGCCGCACCTCGCCGACCCGGATCGCATGCTGATTGCTGTCCGGCAACTCGCCGATGCGTACCGCGACGTCGACGCCCTCCTCGACCATGCTCACCACTCGATCGAGCAGCAGGGCATTGATGTAAACGTCCGGGTATTGCGTCAGATAACGCGCCATTACCGGCGTGACAAACAATTCGCCGAACAACACGGGGGCCGTCACCGTCAACTGCCCACGGGGCTGGGTATGACTGCCGGCAGCGGAATCCTCCGCTTCCTGCACTTCGGCGAGAATCCTCCGACAGTCTTCCAGGTAGCGCAGACCTGCTTCGCTCAAATGCACGCTGCGAGTGGTGCGGATCAACAACTGCGTGCCGATCCGCTGCTCCAGCGCCGCCACCGCCCGGGTCACGCTGGCCGCCGACAGACCCAAGCGCCGCGCGGCAGCGGAAAAGCCCTGCTCCTGGGCGACGATGGCGAAAACCTGCATTTCCTGGAAGCGATCCATGGTGCCCTCGATCCGGATAAAAAAATCGCAGCCGAAGCTGCGATTTCATGGGGTGATCAACTGTGGATAACTTATTCCACCGTCACCGACTTCGCCAGGTTACGCGGCTGATCCACGTCAGTGCCTTTGAGCACAGCGACGTAGTACGACAGCAGTTGCAGCGGAATGGTGTAGAGGATCGGCGACAGGATGTCGTGGATGTGCGGCATCTGCACCACGTGGGTGCCTTCGCCGTTGGTCATCCCGGCTTTTTCGTCGGCGAAAACGATCAGTTCGCCGCCGCGGGCACGGACTTCCTGCAGGTTGGACTTGAGCTTCTCCAGCAGTTCGTTGTTTGGTGCAACGGTGACCACCGGCATGTCGTTATCCACAAGCGCCAGCGGGCCGTGTTTCAGTTCCCCGGCCGGGTAGGCTTCGGCGTGGATGTACGAGATTTCCTTGAGCTTCAAGGCACCCTCCATCGCCACCGGGAATTGCGCGCCACGGCCCAGGAACAGTGTGTGGTTTTTCTCGGCGAACAGCTCGGCAATCTTCTCTACGGTGCCGTCCATCGCCAGGGCTTCGCCGAGGCGGGTTGGCAGACGGCGCAATTCTTCGACCAGCTTCGCTTCGACACCTTCGGCCAGCGAGCCACGTACCTGGCCCAGGGACAGCGTCAGCAACAGCAGGCCAACCAGTTGCGTGGTGAACGCTTTGGTCGAGGCCACGCCGATTTCACGACCGGCCTGAGTCAACAGGGTCAGGTCGGATTCACGCACCAGCGAACTGATGCCGACGTTGCAGATCGCCAGGCTGGCGAGGAAGCCCAGTTCCTTGGCGTTGCGCAGGGCGGCCAGGGTGTCGGCGGTTTCGCCGGACTGGGAGATGGTGACGAACAGGGTGTCCGGCTGCACCACCACCTTGCGGTAGCGGAACTCGCTGGCGACTTCGACCTGACACGGAATGCCGGCCAGCTCTTCGAGCCAGTAACGGGCAACCATGCCGGCGTGGTAGCTGGTGCCGCACGCCACGATCTGCACGTTGCGCACCTTGGCGAACAGCTCGGCGGCCTGCGGGCCGAAGGCTTGTACCAGAACCTGATTCTCGCTCAGACGACCTTCCAGAGTGCGTTGCACCACGACCGGTTGCTCGTGGATTTCCTTGAGCATGTAGTGGCGGTACTCGCCCTTCTCTGCGGCTTCGGCGCCATCGCTGTACTGCACGGTCTGGCGCTCGACCGCCTGGTCGTTCACGTCCCAGATCTGCACGCTGTCACGGCGGATCTCGGCGATATCGCCCTCTTCCAGGTACATGAAGCGGTCGGTGACCTGACGCAAAGCCAACTGATCGGAGGCGAGAAAGTTCTCGCCCAGGCCCAGACCAATCACCAGCGGGCTGCCGCTGCGGGCAGCGACCAGACGGTCCGGCTGCTGTGCGTTAATCACCGCCAGACCGTAAGCACCGTGCAGTTCCTTGACGGTGGCCTTGAGAGCGACGGTCAGGTCGTGCAGATCCTTGAGTTTGTGGGTGAGCAGGTGGGCGATGACTTCGGTGTCGGTGTCCGAGGTGAACACGTAACCCAGCGCCTTGAGTTGTTCGCGCAGCGCTTCGTGATTTTCGATGATGCCGTTGTGCACCACGGCGATGTCGCCGGAGAAATGCGGGTGGGCGTTACGTTCGTTCGGCGCACCATGGGTTGCCCAGCGTGTGTGGGCGATACCGAGACGACCGACCAGTGGGTGCTCGGCGAGCGCAGCATCCAGTTCACTGACCTTGCCCACCCGGCGCGTGCGCTCGAGGGTTCCGTCATTGGTCAAGACAGCCACGCCCGCACTGTCATAGCCCCGGTATTCCAGGCGCTTGAGGCCTTCGAGCAGGATGGCGGTGATATTACGTTCAGCAACGGCGCCGACAATTCCACACATGCTTATTTCTCCTGACTGACAGTCGCGCAAATCAAGTTGATACCGCGAGCCTGAATCTGATCCCGTGCATCTAAAGGCAGGCGATCATCGGTAATTAGGGTATGGACACTGCTCCATGGCAGCTCCAGGTTGGGAATCTTGCGGCCGATCTTGTCGGCCTCGACCATCACGATCACTTCCCGCGCCACTTCCGCCATCACCCGGCTCAGGCCCAGTAATTCGTTGAACGTGGTGGTGCCACGCACCAGGTCGATGCCATCGGCACCGATAAACAACTGGTCGAAGTCGTAAGAGCGTAGTACCTGCTCGGCGACCTGGCCCTGAAAGGATTCCGAGTGCGGATCCCAGGTGCCGCCGGTCATCAGCAGCACAGGCTCGTGTTCGAGCTCGCTCAGGGCGTTGGCCACGTGCAGCGAGTTGGTCATCACCACCAGCCCCGGCTGTTGGCCGAGCTCGGGAATCATGGCGGCGGTAGTGCTGCCGCTGTCGATGATGATGCGGGCATGCTCGCGGATGCGCGTAACCGCGGCGCGGGCGATCGCCTGCTTGTATTTGGAAACGTTGAGGCTAGTGTCTGCCACCAGTTCCTGAGGCATGGTGATGGCTCCGCCGTAGCGACGCAGCAACAAGCCATGACTTTCCAGGGCGGCGAGATCCTTGCGAATCGTAACTTCCGAAGTTTCGAAGCGCTTGGCCAGTTCATCCACACTCACTTCGCCCTGCTCGTTGAGCAAAGCCAGAATGTTGTGACGGCGCTGAGGTGTGTTGCGTTTCGACATGACTGTTTAAGTTTCGATTCGAAAGATAACAGAAGCAATCAAAACCTATCAGGTGCAAATCGTCAAGCCGACGCCCATAAAAAAGACCGCTGGCGGCGGTCTTTTTTTGAATCGAGCGTTGTGGATAACTCAGCTCTTTTTGATCTTCTCCGGCCGCTTCCAGCCATCGATGTTCTTTTGCCGCGCCCGGCCAACTGCCAACTGCGCGTTATCCACATTCTGGGTGATGGTCGAACCGGCTGCGGTGGTCGCACCGGCAGAGATATCCACAGGTGCCACCAACGAGTTGTTCGAGCCGATGAACACATCCTCACCCAATACGGTTTTCCATTTGTTGGCACCGTCGTAGTTGCAGGTGATGGTGCCGGCACCGATGTTGGTGCGGGCACCGATCTCGGCATCGCCCAGGTAAGTCAGGTGGCCGGCCTTGGCGCCCTCGCCCATGCGGGCATTCTTCAGCTCGACAAAGTTACCCACATGGGCGCGGGCCTCCAGAACGGTCCCCGGACGCAGACGGGCAAACGGACCGGCATCGCTACCTTCGCCCAACTCCGCGCCTTCGATGTGACTGTTGGCCTTGATTACCACGCCTTTGCGCAGGGTACTGTCCTTGATCACGCAGTTCGGGCCGATGACTACGTCATCCTCGATAACGACCTTGCCTTCGAGAATCACGTTGATATCGATCAGCACATCGCGACCCACGGTCACTTCGCCACGCACATCAAAGCGCGCCGGGTCACGCAGGGTGACACCCTGAGCCATCAGACGACGACCGGCGCGCAACTGGTAATGACGCTCCAGCTCGGACAGCTGTTTACGATCGTTGGCGCCCTGCACTTCCATCGGATCGTGCGGCTGTTCGGTAGCGACGGTCAGGCCATCGCTGACCGCCATCTCGATGACGTCGGTCAGGTAATACTCGCCCTGAACATTGTTGTTCGACAGGCGACTCATCCAGTCCGCCAGGCGGTTGGCCGGTACTGCCAGAATGCCAGTGTTGCCTTCGGTGATCGCCCGCTGCGCTTCGCTGGCGTCCTTGTGCTCGACGATGGCGGCAACCTTGCCATCGGCGTCGCGAACGATGCGGCCATAACCGGTCGGATCGTCCAGCTCGACGGTGAGCAAACCCATCTGCCCGGGCACGACGTGCTTGAGCAGACGCTGCAGGGTCTCGACTTCGATCAACGGCACATCGCCGTAGAGAATCAGTACGGTATCGGCGGTGATGAAGGGAACAGCCTGGGCGGTGGCGTGGCCGGTGCCCAGTTGCTTGTCCTGCAGCACGAAATTCAGGTCGTCAGCGGCCAGACGCTCTCGCACCACATCGGCACCGTGGCCGATGACGACATGAATGCGTTGCGGATCAAGTTGACGGGCGCTGTGGATAACATGACCGAGCATGGAATCGCCGGCAATCGGGTGAAGCACTTTTGGCAGCGCGGAGCGCATGCGGGTGCCTTGACCGGCCGCGAGGATTACGATTTCAAGAGACATGACTGGCTACCAATCCTGGGTGGTCAGCAACTGCGACCGGGTTTGTAGAATTCTGAAAAGAAAAAAGGGTAGCCGAGGCTACCCTTTTTTATCAATCGCACAACAAGTGACTGACGGATTAACCGCCAAACTTCTTGCGGATCTGCTGGACGGTGCGCAGCTGAGCTGCAGCCTCGGCCAGACGTGCGGACGCAGCTCCGTAGTCGAAATCTGCGCTCTTCTCGTGCAGAGCAGCTTCGGCAGCCTTGAGAGCTGCTTGAGCCTGAGCTTCATCCAGGTCGGCGGCACGTTGCACGGTATCGGCAAGCACCTTGACCATGTTCGGCTGAACCTCGAGGAAACCACCGGAGATGTAGAACACCTCGGCTTCCCCGCCTTGCTTGATCAGGCGGATCGGACCCGGCTTGAGATTCGTGATCAGCGGCGCGTGGCCCAGAGCGATACCAAGATCACCCAGAGCACCGTGCGCAATCACCATCTCGACCAGGCCGGAAAAGATTTCTCCTTCCGCGCTGACGATATCGCAATGGACTGTCATAGCCATCTGATTGCCTCAACCTAAATTAGCGCCCGTTGCCGGGCGCCGGGATTACAGTTTCTTGGCTTTCTCGATCGCTTCTTCGATGCCGCCGACCATGTAGAACGCTTGTTCTGGCAGGTGGTCGTAGTCACCGTTGAGGATGCCTTTGAAGCCAGCAATGGTGTCTTTCAGGGAAACATATTTACCCGAAGCACCGGTGAAGACTTCAGCCACGAAGAACGGCTGCGACAAGAAGCGCTGGATCTTACGAGCACGGTTTACCAACTGCTTGTCGGCTTCCGACAGCTCGTCCATACCCAGGATCGCGATGATGTCCTTCAGCTCTTTGTAACGCTGCAGCACGTACTGAACACCACGAGCGGTCTCGTAGTGATCGTTGCCGATCACGTTCGGGTCCAGCTGACGCGAAGTCGAGTCCAGTGGGTCTACCGCCGGGTAGATACCCAGGGAAGCGATGTCACGGGACAGAACGACGGTGGCGTCCAGGTGAGCAAACGTGGTCGCTGGCGACGGGTCAGTCAAGTCGTCCGCTGGTACGTATACGGCCTGGATCGAAGTAATCGAACCTTGCTTGGTCGAAGTGATGCGCTCTTGCAGCACGCCCATCTCTTCAGCCAGGGTCGGCTGGTAACCTACTGCCGAAGGCATACGGCCCAGCAGTGCGGATACTTCGGTACCGGCCAGGGTGTAACGATAGATGTTGTCGACGAACAGCAGAACGTCGTTACCTTCGTCACGGAACTTCTCGGCCATGGTCAGACCGGTCAGCGCTACGCGCAGACGGTTTCCCGGTGGCTCGTTCATCTGACCGTAGACCAGGGCTACCTTGTCGAGAACGTTGGAGTCCTTCATCTCGTGGTAGAAGTCGTTACCCTCACGAGTACGCTCACCCACACCGGCGAACACGGAATAACCGCTGTGCTCGATGGCGATGTTACGGATCAGTTCCATCATGTTTACGGTCTTGCCTACACCGGCACCACCGAACAGACCGACTTTACCGCCCTTGGCGAACGGGCAAACCAGGTCGATAACCTTGATGCCTGTTTCCAGCAGCTCGTTGCCACCGGCTTGTTCAGCGAAGGAAGGAGCGGCGCGGTGGATACCCCAGCGCTCTTCTTCGCCGATCGGACCAGCTTCGTCGATCGGGTTGCCCAGTACGTCCATGATCCGGCCCAGAGTCGCTTTACCGACCGGTACGGAGATGGCTGCGCCAGTGTTGTTGACGTCCAGACCGCGCTTCAAGCCTTCGGTGGAGCCCATCGCAATGGTACGAACCACGCCGTCGCCCAGCTGCTGCTGAACTTCCAGAGTGGTTTCGGCGCCTTGAACCTTCAAGGCGTCGTAGATGCTCGGTACGCTGTCGCGTGGGAATTCCACGTCGATAACGGCGCCGATGATTTGAACGATACGTCCGCTACTCATAGCTGGATCCTCTGAATATTTGAACCGTTAAACCGCGGCAGCGCCGCCGACGATTTCCGAGATCTCTTGGGTGATCGCAGCCTGACGCGCCTTGTTGTAGATCAGCTGCAAATCGCTGATCAAATCACCGGCGTTGTCGGTAGCGTTCTTCATCGCGATCATCCGCGCAGCCTGTTCAGCCGCGTTGTTCTCGACCACCGCCTGGTACACCTGCGACTCCACGTAACGCACCATCAAGCCGTCAAGCAGCTCTTTGGCGTCTGGTTCGTAGAGGTAGTCCCAGTGGTGCTTGAGTTCCTGATCCGGGGTTGCCACCAGTGGAATCAACTGCTCCACGGTAGGCTGTTGTGTCATGGTGTTGATGAACTTGTTGGATACCACGGACAGGCGGTCGATACGGCCGTCCAGGTAGGCATCCAGCATCACCTTGACGCTGCCGATCAGATCATTGATCGACGGCTCTTCACCCAGGTGGCTGATAGCTGCAACGACGTTACCGCCGAAGTTGCGGAAAAAGGCCGCACCCTTGCTACCAACGACACACAGATCGATCTCGACGCCGTTTTCGCGGTTTACCGCCATGTCCTTGACCAGGGCCTTGAACAGGTTGGTGTTCAAGCCGCCGCACAGACCACGGTCACTGCTCACCACGACATAACCGACGCGCTTTACTTCGCGATCGATCATGAACGGGTGGCGGTATTCCGGGTTGGCGTTGGCCAGATGCCCAATTACCTGGCGGATACGCTCCGCATAAGGACGGCTAGCAGCCATGCGCATTTGTGCCTTGCGCATTTTGCTGACCGCCACTTTTTCCATGGCGCTGGTAATTTTTTGCGTGCTTTTGATGCTCGCAATCTTACTGCGAATCTCTTTTGCGCCTGCCATGTAACACCTATCAGGTTAGCAAGCGGGAGCCTTGCGGCTCCCGCTGCGGCTTACCAGGTTTGGGTGGCCTTGAACTTCTCGATACCAGCCTTCAGGCCAGCGTCGATTTCGTCATTGAAGTCACCTTTAACGTTGATCTTCGCCATCAAATCGGCGTGATCGCGGTTGAAGAAAGCAATCAGCGCTTGTTCGAAGCTGCCGATCTTGGCGATTTCAATGTCAGTCAGGAACCCACGCTCAGCGGCATACAGCGACAGCGCCATGTCAGCGATCGACATAGGTGCGTATTGCTTCTGCTTCATCAGCTCGGTAACGCGCTGACCATGCTCAAGTTGCTTGCGGGTCGCTTCGTCCAGGTCAGAAGCGAACTGGGCGAATGCCGCCAGTTCACGGTACTGAGCCAGAGCGGTACGGATACCACCGGACAGCTTCTTGATGATCTTGGTCTGAGCGGCACCACCCACACGGGATACCGAAACACCGGCGTTCACTGCAGGGCGGATGCCCGAGTTGAACATGGCCGATTCCAGGAAGATCTGACCGTCGGTGATGGAAATCACGTTGGTCGGAACGAACGCGGAAACGTCGCCAGCCTGGGTTTCGATGATCGGCAGTGCGGTCAGGGAACCGGTTTTGCCGGTCACTGCGCCGTTGGTGAACTTCTCTACGTACTCTTCCGAAACGCGGGATGCGCGCTCCAGCAGACGGGAGTGGAGATAGAACACGTCGCCCGGGTAAGCTTCACGGCCTGGTGGACGGCGCAGCAGCAGGGAAATCTGGCGGTAAGCCACTGCTTGCTTGGACAGATCGTCATAAACGATCAGCGCGTCTTCACCGCGGTCGCGGAAGAATTCACCCATGGTGCAACCGGAGTACGGAGCCAGGAATTGCAGTGCTGCAGATTCCGAAGCGCTCGCTGCAACGATGATGGTGTTAGCCAGTGCACCGTTTTCTTCCAGCTTGCGAACCACGTTGGCGATGGTCGATTGCTTCTGACCGATTGCCACGTAGACGCAGAAAATGCCGCTGTCTTTCTGATTGATGATCGCGTCGATCGCCAGAGCGGTTTTACCGATCTGACGGTCACCGATGATCAGCTCACGCTGGCCACGGCCGACAGGGATCATGGCATCGACAGCCTTGTAGCCAGTCTGTACAGGCTGGTCTACCGACTTACGCCAGATCACGCCCGGAGCAACTTTCTCGACCGCGTCGGTCTCGGTGTTGCCCAGTGGACCTTTGCCGTCAACAGGGTTACCCAGTGCGTCGACAACGCGACCCAGCAGTTCCTTACCAACCGGAACTTCGAGGATGCGGCCGGTGCACTTGGCGCTCATGCCTTCAGCCAGACTGGTGTACGCGCCCAGTACAACGGCACCTACGGAGTCTTGCTCCAGGTTGAGGGCCATACCGTAGACGCCGCCCGGAAACTCGATCATCTCGCCGTACATGACGTCGGCCAGACCGTGAATCCGCACGATACCGTCAGATACGCTGACGACAGTGCCTTCGTTACGGGCTTGGGAGGTCACATCGAGCTTTTCGATGCGGCCCTTGATAATTTCACTTATTTCGGAAGGATTGAGTTGCTGCATTGCTCTGCTGCCCCTTCAAACTCAAGATTTCAATGCTTCGGCAAGTTTCGCGATTTTGCCGCGAATCGAGCCATCGATAACCAGGTCGCCGGCGCGGATAACGACACCACCTATAAGGGCAGCATCCTCCGCAACTTGCAGGCGCACTTCCCGGTTGAGTCGTGCACTGAGAACCTTGGCGAGTTTGTCTTGCTGTTCTTGGTTCAATGCAAAAGCACTGGTCACTTCAACGTCTACCGATTTCTCTTGTTCGGCCTTGTACAGGTCGAAAAGAGCGGCGATCTCCGGCAGAAGCGGGAGACGGTCGTTTTCGGCAACGACATTGATGAAGTTCTGTGCCTTGGCATCAAACTTGTCGCCGCACACGTCAATGAACGTGGCGGCCTTTTCTGCGCTCGTCAGTCGCGGGGCCTTGAGCACGCGCTGCATGGTGTCGTCTTGCGACACCGCTGCAGCCAGGCCGAGCATGGCTGACCAATTGGCCAGTTGCTGGTGGGCCTGAGCGTGCTCGAAGGCCGCCTTAGCGTAAGGTCGGGCCAACGTGGTCAGTTCTGCCATGATCGCCCTCGCTTAGATTTCAGCAGCCAGTTGGTTAACCAGCTCTGCGTGCGCGTTTTGATCGATTGTGGCACCCAGGATCTTCTCGGCGCCGCCGACAGCCAGCAAGCCCACTTGGGCGCGCAGCTTGTCTTTGACACTGTTCAGTTCCTGTTCGATCTCGGCTTGAGCCTGAACCTTCACACGGTCAGCGTCGACGCGGGCCTTTTCAACGGCCTCTTCGACAATCTGGTTACCGCGTTTCTTGGCTTGCTCGATGATTTCAGCTGCCTGAGCTTTCGCTTCGCGCAGTTGCTGACCCGCTTTTTCTTGGGCCAACTCCAGGTCGCGAGCTGCACGGCTGGCAGCGTCCAGACCATCAGCGATCTTCTTTTGACGTTCGTGCAGAGCGGCGATGACCGGAGGCCATACGAACTTCATGCAGAACAGTACAAAAATCAGGAACGCAACGGACTGGCCAATCAGGGTCGCATTAATGTTCACGCCAACACCTCGCAGTTACGTTGTCCATCACACCAAATCACTCGGAAAATCCGAATGATTAGCCAGCGATTTGACCAACGAACGGGTTCGCAAAGGTGAAGAACAGAGCGATACCAACACCGATCATGGTTACGGCGTCGAGCAGACCGGCAACGATGAACATTTTAACTTGCAGCATTGGAACCATTTCTGGCTGACGCGCTGCGCCTTCCAGGAACTTGCCGCCCAGCAGGCCGAAACCAATTGCGGTACCCAGTGCGCCCAGGCCGATCAACAGTGCAACAGCGATAGCGGTTAGACCAACTACAGTTTCCATCTTTCCTCCCGACTTTTACGTCGTATGGTTTAGGTTTTTTAGATTAAAGCGGTAAAACAAATCGTTTCATGGTGCCCCGTGAGGAGCCCCTTCCCGTTTGACCGGGAAGGACATCAGACTAGTCGAGACTGGTCTTAATGGTTTTCTTCGTGCGCCATCGACAGGTAGACGATGGTCAGCATCATGAAGATGAACGCCTGCAGGGTGATGATCAGGATGTGGAACACAGCCCACGCCCACTGCAGGACAACGCCCAGGCCGCTCAGCCAGAGCAGACCGCTGCCGAACATCACAGCGATCAGGATGAACACCAGCTCGCCGGCATACATGTTGCCGAACAGACGCAGAGCCAGAGAGATCGGTTTGGCGATCAGAGTCACGAATTCCAGCAGGAAGTTCACCGGAATCAGCAGCGCCTGAACGAAGATGTTCTTGCTGCCGAACGGGTGCAGGGTCAGCTCGCCGATGAAGCCGCCGAGGCCCTTGACCTTGATGCTATAGAAAATGATCAGTGCGAAAACCGAGAACGCCATGCCCAGCGTCGCGTTCGGGTCGGTAGTCGACACGGCGCGGAACGGGATGTGGTGATCGCCGGAGATCAGGATGGCCAGCTGAGGAATCCAGTCGACCGGTACCAGGTCGACGGCGTTCATCAGGAACACCCAGACGAAGATGGTCAGTGCCAGCGGTGCGATCACCGGGCTACGGCCATGGAAGCTGTCTTTCACGCTGCCATCGACGAATTCGACCAGGACTTCAACGAAGTTCTGCAGTGCACCCGGCTGACCGGAAGTCGCCTTCTTGGCCGCCATGCGGAAAAGAAGAACGAAGATCAGACCCAGCGCGACCGACCAGCCGAGGGTATCGACGTGGAAAGCCCAGAAGCCCATTTCCTTGGCTTCTGCTGCGGTGTGGGCAAAGCCCCAGCCGCCGTTGGGTAGCTGACCGAAGGTCAGGTTCTGCAAGTGGTGCTGGATATAGCCCGAAGCGGTTGTTTCTGCCATGGTTGCCTCAAACGCCCTAAGGTCTCGAAAGTCTTGTTCTCATCAGCAGGGGAGCGAACCAGCTGACCGACTGAGTCAGCACGAAGGCGCCGAATACAGCGATCGGCGCCAGTGGCTTCACACCTGCAAACACCAGTGCAAACAGCACTGCCGTCAAAATCAGTTTGCCTGCCTCGCCGGCATAGAAAGACCGGACGATGGACTGGGCTGCTCGGGCGCCGGAAAACCGAAATGCCTTGTGAGCGAAATAAACATTGGGCAGCAAGGCTATCAGGCCTCCGCAAAGTCCCGAGTATCCGGCAACGACTCCGTGCCATTGCCAGAGCGCCAAAGCGGCAATGAGCAAAATGACAAATTGAGCCATCAACACCGGAAAAACCGCCAGGCGATGGAACGGCAGGCGGTTTGGCTTGCGGGTTTCCATCACTATTGCTCTCCAATGGTCGGCTGCCGAAATTCAATAACTTGGCATAATTTGTGCCGACAAAATGCGCGCAGAGTATAGGGGCGGTTCTGCCCCTATTCAACTGTCAGGTAGTGATTTCCGACTGCGCGCTACAAGAGGAATTGTTTCAGCGGATGTGTGCGAGCACACCTTGAAGCTCATCGAGGGAGTTGTAACCAATCACCAACTGGCCTTTGCCCTTCTTGCCGTGGCGGATCTGCACCGCAGAGCCTAGGCGCTCGGCCAGACGCTGTTCGAGCCGGGCGATATCCGGGTCGGGTTTGGCAGGCTCGACCGGCTCCGGTTTGCCACTCAACCACTGACGAACCAGTGCCTCGGTTTGGCGCACGGTGAGGCCGCGTGCGACAACATGTCGCGCCCCTTCCACCTGCTGATTGTCCGGCAGACCGAGCAATGCACGGGCATGACCCATTTCCAGGTCGCCGTGGGACAGCATGGTCTTGATGACCTCAGGCAGCGCGATCAGGCGCAACAGGTTGGCCACGGTGACGCGGGACTTACCCACAGCCTCGGCAACCTGTTGCTGGGTGAGCTGGAACTCCTGCTGCAAACGCTGCAGGGCCACCGCCTCTTCGATCGGGTTCAGGTCTTCGCGCTGGATGTTCTCGATCAGCGCAATGGCGATCGCGGTTTCATCCGGCACGTCGCGGACCATCGCAGGAATGGTTTCCTGTCCGGCCTGCTGACTTGCACGCCAGCGACGTTCACCAGCGATGATCTCGAAACGACCGCCACCAATCGGGCGAACCACGATCGGCTGCATCACGCCCTGGGCCTTGATCGACTGCGCCAGTTCTTCCAGCGCCTGCGGATCCATGTCCCGGCGTGGCTGATACTTGCCGCGTTGCAGCAGATCCAGTGGCAAGTGCTGCAACTCACGGCTGTCGGCCTGTGCTGCTTGTTCTTCCAGCGAGCTGACAGTCGGACCGCTCAGCAGTGCATCCAGTCCTCGTCCGAGACCTCGTTTCTTGACGGCCATGGGGACTCCTTAAGTTGGCTGGGCAGCGGCGATGCGTGAATTTTTGCGCTGACGGCGAACCATCTCGCCCGCCAGGGCCAGATAGGCCAGCGCGCCACGCGATTGCTTGTCGTAGGCCAGAGCCGGCATGCCGTAGCTCGGGGCTTCGGCCAGGCGGATGTTGCGCGGGATCACCGTGTCGTACAGCTGATCGCCGAAGTGC
The DNA here is from genome assembly GCF_014863585.1 of Pseudomonas gozinkensis. NCBI lineage: Bacteria > Pseudomonadati > Pseudomonadota > Gammaproteobacteria > Pseudomonadales > Pseudomonadaceae > Pseudomonas > Pseudomonas gozinkensis. The sequence goes on from NZ_CP062253.1 coordinate 6,551,250, forward strand.
TCCTTGAGCTGGGCCGAAACGTCATTCATCAGGCTCAGACGCGGGTCGTACATGGTCCGCAGCAGGCCTTCGACTTTCAGGTTCGGGTTCAACAGTTCGGCTATGCGCTTGATGTTATCCACAAGGTCGCTCAAGCCTTCAAGCGCGAAGTACTCGCACTGCATGGGGATAATCACTCCGTCAGCGGCGACCAGTGCATTCAGCGTGAGCATCGACAGCGACGGCGGGCAGTCGATCAGGATGTAATCGTAGTTTTCACGGATCGGCGCCAGCGCGCTGCGCAGACGGCTTTCCTTCATCTGCATTTCCAGCAGCACCACTTCGGCCGCCGTCAGGTCGCGGTTAGCCGGCAGCAATTGATAACCGCCGTGTTCCGAATAGTGCATGGCCTGGGCCAGATCGCATTCGCCGATCAGCAGGTCGTAGACCGAGTTTTCCAGGCCATGTTTATCCACACCGCTACCCATGGTGGCGTTGCCCTGTGGATCGAGATCGATCAACAGCACCCGGCGCTTGGTCGCGACCAGGGATGCTGCGAGGTTGATGCAGGTGGTGGTCTTGCCCACACCACCCTTCTGGTTCGCTATCGCGAATACCTTAGCCATTCTTGCTTGTGTTCCCAATCATGCCGTGCGGCGCAGTATCAGCAGATGGCGTTGGCCTTGGCAACCGGGTACGGCCAGGGCGTGTTCGCTATCGAGTTTGAAGTCTGCCGGCAATGCTACCAGCTCATCGGCCGGATGAACGCCCTTCATTGCCAGCCAGCGCGTATCGGCGTCGCCGAGGTGGCGAGTCCAGTTGGTGAAATTCTCCATGCTGCTGAACGCCCGGGAAATGATCCCGTTGAACGGCTGTGCAGGCTGGAACGCTTCGACGCGACTGTGGATAACTTGCAGGTTATCCAGTTTGAGTTCGAGTTTGACCTGGGTCAGGAAGCGGGTTTTCTTGCCGTTGCTGTCCAGGCAGGTCACTTGCGAGTCCGGGTACAGGATTGCCAAAGGGATCCCCGGCATGCCGCCGCCGCTGCCCACATCCAGCCAGCAGCCGTTTTCGATGAACGACATCACGCTGAGACTATCGAGCAAGTGACGGGAAACCATTTCGTCCGGATCGCGAACGGCGGTCAGGTTGTAGGCCTGGTTCCATTTGATCAACAGGGCCAGATAACCCAGCAGCAATTCGTGCTGGGTTTCAGTGAGATTGACACCGAGCGCGCGGGCTCCTGTGGATAACTCTTCGGCGTGTTGCGAAGTGACCTTAGAACTCAAGCGCTTTGCTCCAACTGACGGCCCGCGCCGCGTTTTTTCAAATGAATCATCAACAGCGAAATCGCTGCCGGGGTCACGCCCGGGATCCGCGAAGCCTGGCCAAGCGTCTCGGGACGCGTGGCGCCAAGTTTGCTCTGGATCTCCTTGGAGAGACCGGAAATGTTGGTGTAATCGATATCCACAGGCAGTTTCGTGTCTTCGCTTGCACGCAGACGGGCGATTTCGTCCTGTTGACGGTCGATGTACCCGGCGTATTTGGTCTTGATCTCGACCTGTTCGGCGACCTGTGGGTCTTCCGCGCCCTGCCCGGTCACTTCGACCAGACCAGCGTAGTCGATTTCCGGACGGCTCAAGAGATTGAGCAAGTTGTATTCGTGAGTCAGCGGCGTGCCGAATTTTTCCGCAATCGCATCGCCCTGCGGAGTGCCCGGGCGAACCCAGGTGCTTTTCAGACGTTGCTCTTCGAGTTCGATGCTTTCGCGTTTCTTGCAGAACGCCGCCCAGCGCGCGTCATCGACCAGACCCAGTTCGCGACCTTTTTCGGTCAGACGCAGGTCGGCGTTGTCCTCACGCAGGATCAGGCGGTACTCGGCACGGGAAGTGAACATGCGGTACGGCTCTTGGGTACCGAGGGTGATCAGGTCGTCGACCAATACCCCGATGTACGCCTCATCGCGACGCGGGCACCAGGCTTCTTTGCCTTTCGCACGCAGCGCAGCGTTCGCGCCAGCCAGCAAACCCTGGGCGCCGGCTTCTTCGTAACCGGTGGTGCCGTTGATCTGGCCAGCGAAGAACAAACCGCCGATGACTTTGGTTTCCAGGCTGTACTTCAGGTCGCGCGGGTCGAAGTAGTCGTACTCGATTGCATAACCCGGACGCACGATGTGCGCGTTTTCCATGCCGCGGATCGATTGCACGATCTGCAATTGCACGTCGAACGGCAGGCTTGTGGATATCCCGTTCGGATACAGCTCATGGGTGGTCAGGCCTTCCGGCTCGATGAACACCTGATGGCTTTCCTTGTCGGCAAAGCGGTGGATCTTGTCTTCGATCGACGGGCAATAACGCGGACCGACGCCTTCGATTTCACCCGCTGCGGAATACATCGGCGAACGGTCGAGGTTCGCGGCAATGATTTCGTGGGTTCGGGCGTTGGTGTGGGTAATCCAGCAACTGACTTGCCGTGGATGTTGTTCCTTGTTGCCCATGAACGACATCACCGGGATCGGCGTATCGCCTGGCTGCTCGGTCATCACCGAGAAATCCACAGACTTGCCGTCGATGCGCGGAGGCGTACCGGTTTTCAGGCGGCCGACGCGCAGCGGCAGCTCACGCAGACGATGCGCCAGGGCAATCGACGGTGGATCGCCGGCACGACCGCCGGAGAAATTCTGCAAACCGATGTGGATAAGTCCGCCCAGGAACGTACCGGTGGTCAGCACCACGGAATCGGCGAAGAAACGCAGACCCATTTGCGTGACGACACCGCGCACTTGTTCCTGCTCGACGATCAGGTCGTCAGCGGCTTGTTGAAATATCCACAGGTTCGGCTGGTTTTCCAGAATTTCGCGGACAGCGGCCTTGTAAAGAATACGGTCGGCTTGCGCACGGGTCGCCCGTACGGCCGGGCCTTTGCGGCTGTTCAACACGCGAAACTGGATACCGCCCAGATCGGTGGCCATGGCCATCGCGCCGCCGAGGGCGTCGATTTCCTTGACCAGATGGCTTTTGCCGATGCCACCGATGGCCGGGTTGCAACTCATGGCACCGAGGGTTTCCACGTTGTGCGTCAGCAGAAGGGTTTTTGCACCCATGCGTGCTGAGGCCAGTGCTGCCTCGGTACCGGCATGACCGCCGCCGATGACGATCACTTCAAAACGGGAAGGGAAATCCACCACGCACCTCGTGCCTGCTTAAGTAGGTAATTCAGGAATAGTTTGAGATCAGGTTTCTGGACCTGGTCGGCAAGTATAGGGACTTCGCCCTTCCTAAAGAACCCTTTGCACAAAATTTAACCAGCTGTGGAGAACTCGCGGTTAAAAGAATAAAAAAGAGAGAAATTTATAAAACCTTTGTTTTAAAGCTTATTCTTACTGCCCATGATTTCTGTGGATAGATTGCTGCAGACCTTCAATTTCAATATGTACAGAGATTCAAAACCCTGTGCTCATGTGGCCATGAGGCCCTTGGATAACCGGTGTAAGCCTGTGGATGAATGAGGTGGTTATCCACAGAGGCAGTTATGTTCAGTTTTCAGGCCCTGTTATCAACTGCCCTCAGCGGCAGTTATTCACAGGGCTTAATCCACAGAAAATCGACGAAACGGCTTTTTCATGGCGCAATAAAAGCGCCCCTCTGGGGGCAGGTGACAGCGGAGAGGCCGATGAAGGGAAGTGACAGGGCTATTGTGAGAGAACGTAACAGAGGCTAATAATAGCTATTATCATTAACTCGCCAGTTGCTTCCATGTCCCTACCCGCCCATAACGCTGCGATCGAGCAAATCTACGAGCAACACCATTCGTGGCTATATGGATGGCTCAAGGGCAAATTGAATGACGCTTGCGATGCAGCCGATGTCGCGCATGACACGTTCGTGCGGATTCTGGCCGCGCGCAATGCCGCACAGATTCGCGAACCGCGCGATTACCTGGCAACTGTTGCACGTGGTCTGGTCATTGATCGTTATAGACGGCGTGCGATCGAGGCCGCTTATTTGCAGACCGTCGCGGCCAGACCTGAAGCCACGGCCATCAGCGAAGAAGACAGGGCACTGATTATCGAAACCCTGGTCGCTGTGGATAGAGCCCTGGCCGGTCTGGGCGCGCGTACCCAACGGATCTTCATGCTTTCGCAGATCGATGGCCTGACTTATCAACAGATCGCCCTACAGTTGAAGGTTTCGCTGACGACAGTGAAGAAGCACATGATCCGCGCATTGACGGAATGTGCCCTGATCATGGCGCAGCGTTGATGGCCATTGCACCCAGTCGCAAGGTTTTCGAAACCGCTGCCAGCTGGTACGTGCAGTTTCAGGCCGACCCACCGACCCTCGTCGAACAGAAAGCCTGGCAGCTGTGGATAGATAGCGATCCAACGCATCTGGCGGCATGGAACCAGATGGTGCAACTGCAGCGACAACTTGGCACCCTGCCGCAGGATTTGAAGCGCCGAGCTCTGAACACCGGTCAGCAACGGCGTCAGGTGTTGAAGCTGTTGTTGCTCGCCGCGGGGACAGGTTTCGTTGGCTGGAATGTCCAGCAGCGGACTTCTCTTGGGAATGTCTGGGCTGACTATAAAACCGGCGTTGGCCAGCGCCGCAACATTGCATTGGCCGATGGCAGCCAGATTCAACTCAATACTGGCACAGCGATTGATGTGTCTTTTGACGCAGCCCAGCGATCGATCCGTTTGCGCTCGGGGGAGATCCTGATTCAAACCGGCAGACTCGGCGATCAGCGGCCTTTTTTCGTCGAAACCCGCGATGGACGGATTCAAGCGCTGGGCACCCGATTCTCCGTACATCAGTTATCAGGTTCTACCCGCGTGGGGGTGCTGGAAGATCGGGTCAGCGTCCAGCCCGCAGACCTGTCGAAAGCCGCAATCATCCTGAATGCAGGCGAAGGCGCAGACTTCGACAGTCGGCACGTCGGGTTGATTCACCCTTTCACATTTTCGGAAGTAGCGTGGACCAACGGCCAGCTGATCGTGCTCGATGCGCGGTTGAGCGAGGTGATCGAAGCGTTGGGGCGTTATCGCAGCGGTGTTCTGCATTGCGAGTCCCGTGCCGGGGATCTTCGGGTTTCCGGCACCTTTCGCCTCGATTCTACCGACGCAGTGCTGGCCAACCTCCAGGCCTCGTTACCGATCAACGTCCGGTACTTCACTCGTTACTGGGTTTCAATCAGTCATGACGCCTGAGCAAAAAAAGCTCGGGCGGAAAATAAATGCAAACAAGGTTATCTTTTTTTGCCCTGACCCGGCCCTACAAGAAATCGCGATAAACGCGACTCTTTGCCACCTTCAGGGCTTATCCACATATGCATCTTCCCGCGTTCCGTCAGCGTTTTTCCTACCAATGCTTTGCCTACAGCTTACTGATGACCAGCGTTACTTCCTGTCTGGTCATCACTCATGACGCCTTCGCTGCGACAACGGCCCAACGCTACGCCATTGCTGCCGGCCCGCTGGACAATGCCCTGAGCCAGTTCGCCTCTGCCGCGAATGTGATTCTGTCGTTCTCGCCGCAACAGACCAGCCGTTTGCGCAGCCCCGGGCTGAACGGCAATTTCAGCGTGGAACAAGGATTCGCCCAACTCCTGCAGGGTTCGGGTTTGCAAGCCGTGTCGCAGGCACCGGGCAGTTATGTTTTACAGGCGCTGCCAGACGGCGATTCACTGGAGCTGGCACCAACCAATATCAATGGGCAGTTGGCGAACCCGATGAACCTGGATTACGCCACCGACGTCGGTTACAAGGCGCAGAACAGCCGAGTCGGTACGAAAACCAGTACACCTTTGTCGGAAACACCACGTTCGGTGTCAGTCGTGACCGCCCAACGCATGAAGGACCAGAAATCTCAGACACTGACCGAAGTACTTGGCTACGTCCCGGGGATCTTCGCGCCACCGTTTGCCGCCGGCGACAGTCTGGCCGGGGATCTGTTCTATATTCGCGGTTTCAACGCCACCGATTATGGCTACGGTCTGTTGCGTGATGGACTGCGCGTACAGGGCAACCGTTATGACACCAGCACCGAGCCTTACGGACTTGAGCGAGTCGAGATTTTCCGCGGTCCGTCTTCGCTGCTCTATGGGGAAAACGCACCGGGCGGACTGGTGAATCTGGTGAGTAAACGTCCTACCGCTGTACCCCAGGGTGAAGTGCAACTGGGCTATGGCTCGAACAATCGCCGACAGATCGGCGTCGATGTCTCCGGCCCGCTCAACGACAGCGGCAACATTCTCGGCCGGGTGGTGATGCTCGGGCGCAAGTCGGACACCCAGACCGATCATGTCCCGGATGACCGGATCTACATCGCACCATCCCTGACCCTGAATTTTGATGATTTCAACACCCTGACCCTTCTGGCCAACTACCAGAAGGATCACACCAACATGGAACTTGGACTGCCTGCCGCCGGCACCCTGCTGACAAACCCCAATGGAAAGTTATCCAAAGGCACCATGCTCGGCGACCCTGACTGGAACACCTTCGAAAGGGAAACCTGGAGCACTGGCTACGAATTCAGCCACTCGTTCAACGATGACTGGCAGTTCCGTCAGAATTCTCGCTACATGCAGTCGCGCATTACCCGACATGAGACCTGGCCGGGCAACCTTAACAATGCCGGGTTCGGCACGCGTCTGAACATGACCGCCTACGATCGCTTCAATAAGTCGATGGTGTATTCGCTGGATAACCAACTGGAAGGAAAATTCCAGGTCGGTGGTCTGGAAAATACGGTGCTGTTCGGCGCCAGCTATGACCGTACTTCCTTCAATCAAGACTGGAATGCAGGGCTGGTCGGGTCGGTTGATGTGTATAACCCCGTCTATCTGCGCGATCCAACCACGCCGATCGCGGTGCAAAACACGCTGCTCGAGCAACAGATGAAAGGCGTTTATGCACAGCTCCAGAGCAAATACGACCGTTGGCTGTTCCTGCTCGGTGGCCGTCAGGACTGGGTCGACAGTGATTTCCGCGACAAGGTGGCCAAATCCAGCGATATCAGTTCGCAGGACAAGAAGTTCACCTATCAGGGCGGTGTGATGTACCAGTTCGACAACGGCATGACGCCTTATGTCAGCTATTCCACCTCGTTCGTGCCGGTGCAACAGATTTCCAACGCCGGTGCGCCACTCGATCCGATCACCAGCAGTCAGTATGAAGTGGGGCTCAAGTACGAACCGATCGGCTGGGACACCGCGTTCACCGCGTCGGTGTATGACCTGCGCAAAAAGGACGACACTTACTTTGATGGCACTACGTCGAGCTACCGTCAGGTAGGCGAAAGCCGCTCCAAAGGCGTGGAACTTGAACTCAACAGCAATCTGACGCAGAACCTGAATGTCACCGCGGCCTATACCTATACCGACGCGCGAATCACCAAAGATGCAGCGACGTCCCTGGTCAAAGGCCACCAGATGACCGGCGTGCCGCGTAATCAGGCCTCGGTGTGGGCGAAATACCGCTTCCTTGATGGCGATCTGAAAGGGGTGTACCTGGGTGGTGGTGTGCGTTACTTCGACAGTGCATTCGCCTATACCTCGCCCTCCCTGTACGGAAAACTGGACGCCGGTGATGTGACATTGGTGGATGCGGCGATCGGTTATCAGATCGATACGCACTGGAGCGTCGACCTGAATGCGAAGAACCTTTTTGACAAGGAATATGTGTCGGGATGCAACGATGCCGGCCGCTGCTATTGGGGCGAGGATCGCACCTTGCTCGGTACGGTTTCCTATAACTGGTAAGACGGAAAAGGGGCTGTGGATAAAGTGTCCACAGCCCCTTTTGTCATTTGCCGATACAGAAACTGGAAAAAATCCTTCCCAGCAGATCGTCGGAACTGAAGGCCCCGGTGATTTCACCCAGAGAGTGCTGGGCCTGACGTAAATCCTCTGCGAGCAATTCGCCGGCGCCTGCCAGCGTCAGCTGGGCACGACCGTGTTCCAGTGCCGCACTGGCGTGGCGCAAGGCCTCCAGATGCCGGCGACGTGCACTGAAACTGCTTTCCGACGTTTGTTCATAGCCCATGCAGGCCTTGAGGTGATCACGCAGCAGATCCAGCCCCTCACCGGCGGATTTGGCGCTCAGGCTGATCGTCACATGGCCATCGTCACTGACTTCCAGAGCAATGGGTTCGCCCGTGAGATCCGCTTTGTTACGGATCAGCGTGACTTTCGCAGGATCGGGCCGGGTTTCGAGGAATTCCGGCCACAGGGCGAATGGATCGGCGGCCTCGGGTGCAGTCGCATCAACTACCAGCAGCACTCGGTCAGCCTCGCCGATCGCTTTCAACGCTCGTTCAACGCCGATCTTTTCCACATGGTCATCGGTATCACGCAGGCCGGCAGTATCCACAACATGCAGCGGCATGCCGTCGATGTGGATATGTTCGCGCAGAATATCCCGGGTGGTGCCGGCGATTTCGGTCACGATCGCGGCTTCGCGACCGGCCAGTGCGTTGAGCAGACTGGACTTTCCGGCATTCGGACGACCGGCAATCACCACGGTCATGCCGTCGCGTAGCAAAGCGCCCTGCCCGGCTTCGCGCAATACGGTGGATAACTCGTGACGAACCTTGTCGAGCATGCTCAGCACGTGGCCATCGGCAAGGAAGTCGATTTCTTCTTCCGGGAAGTCGATAGCCGCTTCGACATAGATCCGCAAACCGATCAGCTGTTCGGTGAGGTTATGCACACGCTGGGAAAATGCTCCTTGCAACGAACGCAAGGCGTTACGCGCAGCCTGTGCAGAACTGGCCTCGATCAGGTCGGCAATCGCCTCGGCCTGAGCCAGGTCGAGTTTGTCATTGAGGAATGCTCTTTCGCTGAATTCACCCGGGCGAGCCAGACGGCAGCCCAATTCCAGACAGCGCTTGAGCAACATGTCGAGGACGATAGGGCCGCCATGGCCCTGCAGTTCCAGCACGTCTTCGCCGGTGAACGAGTTCGGCCCGGGGAAATACAGCGCCAGACCTTCATCCAGCACCTGTTGGTCGTCACTGAAGAACGGGCCGTAGTGGGCAAACCGTGGTTTCAGTTCACGACCGCTGATGGCTTTGGCCGCAACGCTGGCCAGCGGCCCGGAAATTCGAACGATGCCCACGCCGCCACGGCCCTGAGCAGTGGCGACGGCTGCGATGGTTTCACGAGGTGCGCTCATAAACCGGTATCCAGACAAAAATGGCAGATAGCAAAACGCCCCACTAGGGGGCGTTTTGAGTGGTGTTATCCACAGAGTAAGTTACGCCTCGGCTTTTTTCGTCGCCGCTTCGATCTTACGCGTGATGTACCACTGTTGGGCAATCGACAGGCAGTTGTTCACAACCCAGTACAGCACCAGACCCGCCGGGAACCACAGGAAGAAGAAGGTGAAGATGATCGGCATCATTTTCATCACCTTGGCCTGCATCGGATCCGGAGGTGTAGGGTTCAGACGCTGCTGGATGAACATGGTCGCGCCCATGATGATCGGCAGGATGAAGAACGGATCCTTGATCGACAGGTCGGTAATCCACAGCATGAACGGCGCCTGGCGCATTTCCACGCTTTCCAGCAGAACCCAGTACAGCGAAAGGAAAACCGGCATCTGCACCAGGATCGGCAAGCAGCCACCCAGCGGATTGATCTTCTCTTTCTTGTACAGCTCCATCATGGCTTGCGACATTTTCTGCCGGTCATCGCCATGTTGCTCTTTCAGTGCGGCCAGTTTCGGCGCCACGGCGCGCATGCGAGCCATCGACTTGTAGCTGGCGGCCGACAGAGGGAAGAAAATCCCTTTGATCAGCATGGTCAGGAAGATGATCGACCAGCCCCAGTTGCCGACGATGCTGTGGATATGTTGCAGCAGCCAGAAAATTGGCTGGGCAATGAACCACAGAATGCCGTAGTCGACAGTCAGTTCCAGACCTGGGGACAACTCTTTCAGCACCGCCTGGCTTTTCGGACCGGCGTAAAGAACAGCGCTGGTCTCGACTTTCGCACCCGGCGCAGCGGTCAGCGAAGGACCGGTGTAACCGATGATGTAATTGCCTTTGCTGTCTTTACGGGTCTGGACGATGTTGTTTTCGCCCTTCGGAGCAACCCATGCAGTCACAAAGTAGTGTTGCAGCCAGGCTACCCAGCCACCGGTGACGGTTTCCTTGAGGGAAGCCTTGTCCATGTCCTTCATGGACACTTTCTTGTACGGCTCGGAACTTGTCCACAGGGCGGCGCCCAGGTAAGTCGCGGTACCGGTAGCAGTTGTGGACGAAGGATCGGCGCTGGCGTCGCGTTTCAGCTGGGCGAACATCGAACCGGACCAGGGCTGAGCGCTCTGGTTGTCGATCAGATAGGTCACGGTCACGTCATACAGGCCACGTTTCAGAGTGAAACGCTTGATGTAATTGACGCCGTCCTTGCTGAACTTCAGGTCGACGACCAGTTGGTCCTGACCTTCAGCCAGTTGATAAGTCTTCTTCTCCGAGGAGTAGATCGGACGACCGGCCGGGTTTGCATCCGGACCATTGGTGCCAATCAGACCGCTCTGTGCCAGATAAGTACGTTCGCCACCGTTGTCGAACAGCTGGAACGGAACGTCCGGACGATCCTGCCGACGTGGATACAGCGGCAAGGTCAGCTGAGCAACATCGCCACCTTGTGGATCAATCGCGAGATCGAGCACGTCGGTCTTGATCTGGATCAGATCCTTGCTGACGGCGACCGGCGTTTCGGCAGGTGCGCTGGTATCGCTTGCGGCACGCGGAATATCGTCACTGGCAGCATTATTGCCAGTGGCGGTGTCCGGCAAACCGGATGTAGTCGTACTGGAAGCAACATTCTGAGTCGGCAGGGCAGCCTGGCCATAGTCCTGGTTCCATTTAAGGACCATGACGTAGGACACGATTGCCAGGGCGACGATCAGGATCGTGCGTTTGATATCCATGATTACTCGGCCATCGAAGAAGAACGGGAGGTAGGGATAGGTGGAACCGGGTCATAACCACCGGGATTCCACGGATGACAGCGACCTAAACGACGAAAGGCCAGCCAGCCACCGCGCAGAAGGCCATGATTTTCGATGGCTTCATACGCGTAGCAAGAACAACTGGGGTAGAAACGACAGTGACTGGCCATCAGGGGACTAATGGCGTAGCGATAAAACTGGATCGGAACGAGTGCCAGTTTACGCATCTGGACTGTCTACCCCTACAGTTTCGGTTTTGACTGCTGGTACCGGCTTGCTGCGTGCCAGACGTTTCCAGAGTTTGCCGAAATGCTGAATCAATTCGGGGTTTTCTACGTCACCCAAACCTTTGCGCGCGACGATAACGATGTCCCAGCCGACCAGTGAATCCTGGTGCAGGCGAAACGATTCGCGCATAAGACGTTTGAGGCGATTGCGCTCGACGGAGAGCTTGACGCTCTTTTTCCCGATAACCAGCCCGAGACGGGGGTGATCGAGATCGTTGTTGCGCGCAAGGAGCAGGAGATTTTTCCCCGGAACCTTGCCGGTAGGGGAGTCAAAGACTGCCTTGAAATGCCGGGGTGTAAGCAGACGCTTTTCCCGACTGAAGTCCTGACTCACCTCCAGTGCCGGATTATCAAACTGCCAGACGTGCGCGGCCTTTGGCGCGACGACGCGACAGTACGGCACGACCGTTCTTGGTAGCCATGCGAGCACGGAAACCGTGGGTACGAGCGCGTTTGATAGTGCTTGGTTGGAAAGTACGTTTCATGTCGTGTTACCTGGTTCGTCCACAACGGGCCGGAATGGCCCCCGTTTTAAGAGACCGGGGATTCTAGAGAAAGCAAGCCAATAGGTCAATTTCCAACCAACGTTTCCTTATAAATAGATCTTCGGAGCGTCCAGGACCTGATTACCCGTTTGCCAGAGATAAAAATAAAGAAGGGAATTATTTAAAGCTTTTCTGTAAAGCTTGTAAAAGCTAGGCACGCCCTTCTCTGTGGATAACTGGTTCAAGGCCTTGTTTCAAGCGATGTACAGAGAATGACAACTACAGTGGAAAACCGTGTTCAGCCTGTGCTGCGCTGTCGGATAACCTGTGTGTGGAATGGGTAGTTATCCACAGGCTGGTTATCCACCGACTTTCACCCCCAGTTGTCCAGTGTGCTCAGATAGGGTTATCCACAGAGCTTATGCACACACCGTCGGTCGCCTTTTTCGCGTTTAACGCATTGATAAATCATGTCCACCGGGCAACCTGCATGTGGATAAGTGGACGACTGGCCGCTACAATGGCCGCTTGTTTTTGCCTCACCGGCTTTCAACTTAGGGGATATCC